>JAUVWW010000010.1 GCA_030603885.1 bacterium | reverse complement strand
TACATCTTCATCTTTGTAAGAATAGGTCATGGGCGAAGGAGAAGAACCAGAGCCGGGAATCCTTGCAATTTCGCAGTAATCTTCATTTTCCTTGATAGATTTCCTGATGATAAGATACTGTAGGCAAGCATTTTCCATCTCAAGTCGCCACTGTAGTTTGATATAATAAGATTCTGATGTTGCTGTGAATAAAGGCGTCTCTATCCCCACATTCCCACTTTCACCTGTCTTTATGAGATAGACATCATAAGAACCCGCACCGAAGGATCCTGTATAGCCAGCTATTATATAACCCCCATCTGTGGTCTGTCTAACCGAATTACCCACATCACCGACAGTACCGCCGAATGTCTTTGTCCAGAGAGCATCACCATTTGCATCTGTCTTTATGAGATAGACATCAGAGCCGCCCGCACCGTAGGAGCGTGTCTCGCCAGTTATTATATAACCCTCATCTGTGGTCTGTTGAACGGAATAGCCATAATCATGGTTATAACCGCCGAATGTCTTTGTCCATAAGGTGTTACCAAGAGAGTTTGTCTTTATGAGATAGAAATCTCTGTTGCCCGCACCGTAGGATTGTGTCAAGCCAGCTATTATATAACCCCCATCTGTGGTCTGTTGAACGGAATAGCCCTGATCAATGAGAGTGCCTCCGAAGGTCTTTGTCCATTCTGCAACACCAACTATGTTTGTCTTTATGAGATAGACATCATAAGAACCCGCACCGTAGGAGTCTGTCCAGCCAGCTATTATATAACCCTCATCTGTGGTCTGTTGAACGGAACGACCCTGATCTCTGTATGTGCCACCGAACGTCCTTGTAAAGAAAGCATCACCAACAGAGTTTGTCTTTATGAGCCAGACATCAGACCAACCTGCACCGGAGGAGTTTGTATAGCCGGTTATTATATAACCCCCATCTGTGGTCTGTTGAACGGAAAGCCCCGCATCATTGAAATCGCCCCCGTATGTCTTTGTCCATAAGGTGTCACCAAGAGAGTCTGTCTTTATGAGATAGACATTATAAGGAAACCCACTGTAGTACTGTCCCTTACCAGCTATTATATAACCCCCATCTGTGGTCTGTTGCACGGAATTACCCTGATCATTGGCAGGACCTCCAAACGTCTTTGTCCATAAGGTGTCACCAAGAGAGTCTGTCTTTATGAGATAGACATCGTCTGTGCCTAAAACGGAGGGGCGAGTCCAGCCAGTTATTATATAACCCCCATCTGTGGTCTGTTGCACGGAATTACCCATATCAGGGTCAGAGCCTCCGTACCATCTCTCAAAACTTATCTCTGCACCAAGAACTAAAGGAAACACAAGAACTGCAACGACAGCCAAAAAGATTAAAAAGTACTTCATAATACCTCCTTTGTTATTTAACCACCAATACATTCATCTTCCTTCCTCTTGATAGGTTATCAAAGTGCTCGTGCTATTTTATTCTAACACTATATCTTAATATAAAGAAAAAATCCTGTCAAGGCCTAAACCGTGGACAAGCCAAAAACAAGAATTTTTTGGCTTGTTTAAGCTATTTTTTATTTTAAACTAAATTTTACTTGATTGCAATGGTAATTTTTTGATGCTTCGACAACTTGACCCATTGGCCTAATGCTTGGTATTAGAGTACTAAGGGGTTGACATTAAGTAAATATTTTGCTAAGGTTAGAGATAATAAAATTTTATGGGTATTTAAGTATATAAATTGTTCTTTTAAGAAAGGGGGAAGATTGATCAAAAAATGTAGATATGGATTTGATATTGATGGTGTGCTCACAAGCCGTTGGCCAATATTGTTCAAGTTAGAAAAGCTTATTGCAAGAACTACTAACAAATTTCCCTATTTTGGGAAGTTTCTGTTTGCGATTCTTTTACGCTTGTTACCTGTTAATCGGGTAGCAAGAAAAGTAATCCGTGAATTATATAAAAAGGGGCATAGAATCATTTTGGTAACATCGAGACAGGATTCCTATCTTTCATGGGTTACAAGAAGGTGGCTCAGTAGGGCCGGAGTTCCTTATCACATAATAGTTTTCAATGGAGACAAGAAAGAAATGATTGGAAAATATGAAATAGATTACTTCTGCGACAGCGATCCAGAGATAATCGCAAATATCAATAAGCATTATCCTGGAAAAGCCATGAACTTAAGAGAAATAGTCAGAAAAGTGCTGATCGGTCTATAATATAGGCCAGTCAGCGCTTTTATTTTTCTTTTGATGTGTTATAATATTGCAGTATGATTAAAGAAATTTCTATCTCAACATCCAAACAACAAGAATTTGTCAATATTACAGATCAAATAGAAAAAGCAGTTGAAGAGTCAGGAACAAAAGAAGGTATCTGCTCAATATATGTGCCTCATACTACAGCTGCCATTACTATTAATGAAGGAGCAGATCCTAATGTGGTGGAAGATATTATTGATAAACTAGAAGAGTTAGTACCCCGAGGCAGAGGTTATAAACATACTGAAGGGAATGCTGATGGACATATTAAATCTAGTTTAGTTGGAGTTTCGGAGACTATCCCGATTAGAAATTCAAGTTTGGTTTTAGGAACTTGGCAGTCTATTTTCTTTTGTGAGTTTGATGGACCAAGACAAAGACGAATAATAGTAGAGATAAAATAATATTGGACAGATAAATAATTAAACAAAAAGCGCGCTGTCAATCTATTTCGACAATTAGGCGCTTTTTTAAATTAATATTAGGAATATGGCCATACCAATAAGTAGTAAAGTGGAGACAATGGTTGATGGGTGCTGTATTTTTATTTTAACCAAGATATTTAAAGCTAAGGCACAGGCTAAGAGGATCAGAGCTGCAAAATATAATTTTTTAGAAAGTTGGTTTGCTTTTACATTCAAATTTTGGCCAGTCTCTTTGGTTGGGCCAATAAAGGCTGACTGAATCTTTCCCTGAGTAGGAATTGGGACTAAGATAGTATTTCCTGCTTTATCTTGTGCTTTGATCTCAACTGATGGAGGAGAGCCATCTTTTAAATTTATGCTTCCTGCCCAAAGACCAAAATTATTATTTAATTCTATTTGATCAGAGCCAGTTAAAGCTGAAACTTTTTCTGCATCTTCTTGAACATAAGTAAATATATCTAGTCTTTTCTTTTCTTTGTTGAAAGTAACATAGGAGTTGGCAATATCAATAATAGGTGGCTGAGTATCAAGGGTAAATTTAGATAATTCAGATAACTGGCTGATATTGCCTGCTTTGTCTTTGGCTCTAGCCCTTAATTCGTAACTTCCATCTTTTAGAGAGCTGGTTGAGAAAATAGTGTAAGAGAAATTTCCATCTTCTTTAGTTTGAGTTTTGTCTATTGCTTTGCCGTTGATTAATAGATCTATAAATGAACCTGGCTCAGCCTTTCCGGAAATAGTCGGAGTAGAATTAGTTATAAAAGAGTCTTTTTGAGGAGAGACAATTTGGGGAGGCTCTGGAGGGATGGTATCGGTTGATGGGTATGAAACCTCTTTAGGTTGAACTTCTTTTTTAGGTGGAATCTCAGGAGAGATGGCTAGAGTAGGTTTAGTTGCTTGAGTTAAGGTTTGAGAGCCAAAGGTTTGGACGACCACGCAGGTTTCATTTTCTTTAAGCGATCCACAGACCACAGCCAGGCCGATCTCTTTGAAATTGGGACTTAAGATATTGGCTTGGTGGGAAGAGGAGGCTATCCAAGCATTGTGAACTGCTTGGGCAGTAACAAAATCCATAGCCAGATTTTCTCCAGCATAAATATAAGAATATCCTGAATCTCTGATCCATTTCCAGGGAGTAATTCCAGCAGGGGATATGTGGGCAAAATAATTGTTTTTTAACATATCTTGCGCTTTAGATTGAGCAGCACTAGTTAATTTTGAATTAACCACTAAAGTATTTAGTCCTTGAGCTTGTCTTGCTTGATTAGTCAGGCTAATGAGCTTATCTGGGGTGACATCAGAAAGGTAGGCTAAATTAGGATAGAAAATAAAAAGAATACTGACAACTACTTTTATAGCAATTAAGATAGCGCTATAAGTAGATAGTGCTTTACGTCCTAAGGCATAAGGTGTATAGTTATTAGTTTTTGTAGGAATAAAACAATCTACAAGGTTTTGAGGAAATTTTTTTATTTGTGCTATAGTCATAGGGATCTATATTAGGTCATCAAATTCTAGCATACCCATTATTAAATGTCAAATTAAAAGACCCACTTGTGGATAACTTTATTTTGTTGATTTTTAATGTTAGGTATGATAAAATGAGAGGTAGAATATTGTTACCTTATAATTCATATTTAACCAAAAACCATGCCCAAAAAACTCAAACTCACATTAGTCACATTAATCAGCTTAGTTGGCTTAATAAGCCTAGTCAGCTTTACCCTTGCCCAATGGCAAGAGCCAACCTTACCCCCACCAGAGGGCCAAGTCCCAGCACCGATAAATGTGGGTGCAGTTAATCAGTATAAAGAAGGATATCTGGCAATTGGAGATACTGTTTCCCATCCAGATGCTGCTTTGTATGCTAGGCCAAAACAGGCAGTGCCAGATGGCCATTGGGCCGGCTATTTTGAGGGGAATGTCAATATCACTGGGGATTTGAATGTGGGTGGAAATATTATTCCAGGTATTAATTTACAATCGGTTTTAGACACAGGCCATACTGCTACTGGAGATTATGGTACTGAGGGGATGAGCGTTATAAATACAGGTGGCTATGGTATCTCTGGCCAAGGTTCAACTGCTGGGGTATTTGGAATTTATAATGCTAATAATTATGGTTACGTAGGATACGATGGTTATGGCGTCTATGGCTACAACAAAGGATCTGGAGTTGGGGTTTATGGAAGGAATATGGAAATAGGTCACTGTGAGGGTGGTGCAGGATGTGATGAGTATAATAATTTTGCAGATTGTAGGAATGCTGGGTGTATTTGGGTAATTGATGAAGGAGGCACCGGAGTGAAAGGAAGAGGAGCAAATTATGGAGTATTTGCCTCTGGTGGGATAGGTGCAGGATGTCCTACAGAAGTAAAAGCTTGTAAATTAGACCCATATTCATTTCCTGTAGGCTTTAGCTCGGAAAGTTCTTGTAACGCTGCTTATAACCAAGGACTAGGATTTTTTACAAATGGAGGATATTGTGATCTATCGTGTAATGGTTGTATTGTTGATATATGTCCAGATCCAACAGATCCTCCTTGTGAAGAAAGTGTACACATTTGTGAAAGTGGTACTATAGAGAAAGTAGACAATTGTGAATATACATCATCTCTTTGTGCCGTTGGTTATGAGAACGGCACACCAATCTTTTACCACTATTGTTTGGATGTGACTGACTTGACTAGTGAAGAAAAACCGTATTCTCAAGAACTTGAATTTACAGCAGGTCAGGGTTATGGGGTATATGCTACTGGAGGAAAATACGGCATTTATGCAACCACCTCGGGTCCGCATACTATAGATTATGATACCTATGCTGGACGCTTTGAAGCTGGTCAAGGTATCGGCATCTATGCAAAAAGCACTAATAATATCGGCGTAAGAGCCCAAGGCGGAACTTACGGCGTCCACGGCAAAGGCTCAACGGCTGGTGTCTATGGCAAAGATTCAGAGGATACTGGCTATGGATATGTGGGATATGGGGATTATGGCGTCTTTGGCGTAGGTACGACAGGAGTACTCGGATATAGTAGCATTATAGGTGTTAAAGGAACAGGGGGAAATTATGGCGTCATAGGTGAAGGTTCAGCTGTTGGGGTGAAGGGGAAAGCCTCAGCAGGAGCTTATGTTTCCATAGGTGTATATGGTGGCTATGATGATCTATTTCAATGGAGGAATTATCAGCCCCTTGGGCCCGTCCGTGGAAAAGTAGGAACTGTTGGTGTAGCTGATCCATCATATTACACTTGGGGAGCGCTAGGTTTTACACCAACTGAAGATTATAGGACTATGCTGGGTCGTGATCGTACTGGGGTTTTTGGTCAGGGAACTGATAATGCTTGGGCTGGCTTCTTTAAGGGCGATGTGAAGGTGACGGGGAAGTTGGAAGCATCCATGTCGGACTGTATTTGGTCAGGCTATGGAGACTGTGAGAAAGACCCCGGTGAGGCGTATATCGAGTGTCCTTCTAGTCACCCCTTTGTTAAAGGTATTAAGTATGAAGAATGTGCTCCTGGAACAACAGATACAAAAATAAATCTTCGTTGTTGCAGATAATTTAAGTTAATATAAAAAATATAAAAACCCACCGTGGAGAGTTAAATCTCCCAGGTGGGTTTTACAGTTCTGTTCTATTCTATCAATACCATCTTTTTAGTTTCCGAGTATTCTTCCACTTGTAAACGATAGAAATAGATACCACTTACAATATTTTTTCTATTCCATCTCACTGTATGATAGCCCCTATCTTCTTTTTTGTTTTTCAGTATATCAACTACTCTTCCAGTTGGATCATAGATTTCCAAATTTACTCTTGAAGGTTTGTTAACTTGATAGCTGATAGTAGTGAGTTGAGAAAAAGGATTAGGAGAGTTTTGGTATAAGAGGAAAGGAGCGCTAGTTTTTATTGAGCTTTCTTCTATTCCCTGACCTCCTTCCATAGGATCAAGCAAAGTATCTATTCCATTTGTTTTGGCTACTAAACTGTCTACATACACCCAGCCGATTCCATTACCATTTGAAACCTCAGAATACCAGCTTATTTCAATGATTAGAGTATCTATAACCGGAGGGGGATTTATTCCAAATCCATGTAGTGGAAAAGGGCACCAACGCCAATCAGGATAGACATTAGCATGTCCAGTACCGAAATCGTAAGCCCAGGTATCAGACCACACAGTATCATTTTTAATACCAATGGTAACCTCTGTTTTAAAGCTCGCACTGTCAGCGCATATCATCATAAAAAGAGTATCTGGAGTAGGGATGCCGAAGTATTTTTTATAATAGACTTCGTCCCAACCAGGAGCAATGTTAGGTGGATCTCCATCAATTACATAAAGTTCAAGAGAATGCTGACCCTGAATATGTTTATCACTTAAAGCTATATAACCCGAATCTCCAATTGTCCATAAAGAATCCCAGTAATAGGCTTCAAAATAAGGACCATGCCATCCTCCCACAGTATCCACTCTCGTCTGGGCAAAGATGTTTGCTGTCATTCCAAAGACAAAAAGAAACAGAATAACAATAAGGCTTACTAACTTACGGCTGATCATTCTACACCTCCTTTTTTGTCCTGAACCATTTAAGTGGTTCAGGGTTAGTAAAAACTCTCGGTACAACCGACCTAAGATCCGAAAAACTAAAACAAAGAAAAACTGAAAAATTTTCATAGGCCCCCCCTTATAAGCTTAATAAACTGATTAAGCTGTAAATTGTTTTCAATGAGCTTAAAAATACTCTATCATAATTAAAAAATCCTGTCAAGGATAGGAAGAAAAAAGAACTGTTTCTATTTTGTAGGACAACATTTTATATGTCTTACAAGAGTTGGTAATTTTATGTTTGTATGTTAGAATGTTAGTATGTTATTATCAATTTCATGAAAATTCTAATCATGGCTGGGGGAGCCGGGACTAGGCTTTGGCCTATGTCAACTAAAGCCCAGCCAAAACAATTTCAGAAATTAATTGGGAATAGAAGTCTTTTTCAGATGTCCATTGAGCGGCTAAGGCCTGCTTTTTCTTACAAAGATATTTTTGTGGCCACTAACCAAGCTTATAAAAATTTAGTAGCAAAACAAGCTCCCAAGATACCAAAACAAAATATAATTTCAGAGCCAGCCAAGAGAGATACTGCTCCTTGCATTGCTTTGGCTTGTGCTAAAATAGCTTTGTCTGACCCAGAGGCTTTTGTTTCTGTCTTACCCTCAGATCATTTAATTAAAAAAGAGAAAAACTTAGTTAGGACCTTAACTTTGGCAGAAAAGTTTCTCAAAGAAAATCCAGAATATCTTGTTACTTTAGGTATCAAGCCTACTTATCCAGCTTTAGGATATGGATATATAAAAGTCAAAAGTCAAAAGTTAAAAGTCAAAAATATCTATCAGGTAGAAAGTTTTAAAGAAAAGCCAGATTTGAAGACAGCTCAAAGATACATTAAGAGTAAAAAATACTTTTGGAACAGTGGCATGTTCATTTGGAAAGTAGAGACTATACTTGCTGAGTTTAAAAGACATCAGCCTTCTATTTATAAAAGATTAGTCAAGATCCAAAAAAGTTTAGGAACCAAAAGAGAAAGGAAGACTATCCAAAAAGAGTATCCCAAGATGAAAAAGATATCTATTGACTATGGGATAATGGAGCGAGCAAAGAAAATAGCTTGTATTCCTGTTGATTTGGGATGGTCTGATGTGGGTGATTGGGCAGCTTTGAAAGATATTTTATCTAAAGAAAAAGAGAATTTGATCAAGGGTCAACATTTGGGAATTGAGACTCAAGGCTCTCTAATCTTGGGACCTAAAGATAAGCTTATTGCTACTTTAGGTTTGAAAAATGTTATTATTATAGCCACTGACAGGACTTTGTTAGTTTGTCCCAAAGAAAAAGCTCAGCAAGTGAAGAAGATAGTAGGGAAGCTAGAAAAAGAGAAGAAGCAAAAATATTTATAAAAAAACGGCCGAGTATATTATACCCGACCGGCTCCCTCTATAATTTCTCCTATTTTTTTGAGATCAAAAGGTTTTGCCAGGAAGACGTCTATTCCCAGGTCATGAAGCTCTGACGCCTCAATATCCGGAGGTTTTCCTGTCATTAAGACTACATACGGTTTGGGATCTTGCTCTCGAATCATCTCCAATAATTCTGAGTCTTCAACAGTGGTTCCATCTGGCAGATTATTATCCAGAAAACAGATATTATAAGTGTTTCTTTCCACCCTAAGCCAGAGCCTGGCTTCCCGGATAGTGATGGCGATATCGACATCACATTTCTTGATTTGTAAGAACTTTTTGAGAACATTTCTCACATCTGGATTATCCTCCAGCACTAATATTTTCATTTCACCTCCTTTTAAGTTTCATCAAAGTATATCAAATAAGATTTATTTGTCAAGCTTATGGCAAAAAAACTTCTCATTTTTATCTTAGTACTAATTGTTCTTCTGGCGGGAGTGTATTTTTATATTAATTATAAAATTTATACCCCTCTTTCTTCTGATGAGACAGGGAAGATGTTTGTTATTGAAAAAGGAGATACAGTAAAAGAAATTGGTCATTCTTTAGAGGAACAAGGCTTAGTAAATTCCTCTTTCTATTTTGAAACTTACATTTATTATAAAAAGCTAGGAAGCAAGCTGCAGGCTGGCATCTATAGCATTAGCCCTTCCATGTCTATTCCAAAGATAGTAGATTGGTTTGTTTGTGGAAGAGCTAATCAAGTAAAATTGACTATACCTGAGGGATGGAGAGCTATTCAGATTGCCAAACGGTTGGATGAGGCAGGAGTGATTGATGAAGAAGAATTCTTGAAGTATGTTCGAAACCTTGACAAATTAAAATCTGAAGAGTATAATTTCTTAGATGAGATACCCCAAGGCCAAAGTTTAGAAGGTTTCCTTTTTCCAGATACTTACATATTCTATAAAGAATCTAAAGCTGATGATGTCATAGGCAAGATGCTGGAAAATTTTGACAAAAAGCTAACCTTCGATTTAAAAGAAGAGATAGAAAAACAAGATAAGACCATTTTTGAAATTATTACCCTGGCCTCGATCATTGAACGAGAAGCAAAGACGCATGATGAAATGCCCAAGATAGCCAGTCTCTATTGGAACAGACTGGCAATTGACATGAAACTAGATGCCGATCCTACCATACAGTATGCTAAGGGAGATTGGGAAAGACTGGAAGTAGGCGATTATAAAACCGTTTCACCCTATAATACTTATTTGCACAAAGGTCTTCCTCCTGGCCCAATCTGCAATCCTGGGCTTGAGGCTATAAAGGCTGTTATCTATCCAGAAGAGACTAACTATTTATATTTTTTTCACACTGAAGATGGCAGGACATTTTTCTCGGAGACCAAGGAGGAGCATGATACTAAAAAAGTTAAATATTTGAAATAATGGAAAGGAGGGATTATTATGGACTTTATAGCTCTTCTTAGTTATGTAGTGATAGGAATATTGACTATCAGTGCTACTCTTTCCGGAGGAGTGCCTGAAGGATGGTCTTTCACCAAGCCATTTTTTATTGTCTTGGGAATCCTCTGTATAATTTTTGGCTTCTTGATCAGCTGTAAAAGAGTAAGAGAGCGATTAAATCTTTGAGTTTTTGGCGGAGCCATTTTGGCCCCGCCTTTTTACTTATCCACAACAAAAATTTGACATAATTTTTTATATATTTATACTTAAATTAGACCAAAGACAGTAGGTTCTCTAGGTTATCTAGAGATTAAACAGGCCTACCGAGGGGCAATTCTAGTAATTTATTAATTCCTCGCTGTCTCGGTGAAGCGAGTTTTTTAATTTCTATGTCTAAAACAAGAAAAGAAAAAGAGAAAATAGTTAAGGAGCTGATTGATAAATTGAATAAAATAAAATCAGCCGTTTTTACTTGTTATAAAGGACTGACCGTAGGAGAGATACAAGAATTAAGAGAGAAGATGAGAGAAAAAGATATTGAATACAAAATAGTAAAAAATACTTTACTCAAGATTGCCCAGAAAAAGTCGGATTTAAAAGACATTGAATTACCCGAGACAGATAAACCTTTGGCTATTGCTTTTGGATATGAAGATGAAGTTATGCCTGCCAAGATTATAGGAGAGTTCTCTAAAGAACATGAGGCCTTGGAAATGATATATGGAATTTTAGATAATAAATTACTAACTAAAGAAGAAGTTGAGGAACTGGCTAAAATACCTTCCAAGGAAGAATTACTAGCCAAGATGGTTTCTACTATTTCTTCCCCTGTGTCTGGTTTTGTAAATGCATTAAGAGGTAATTTGAATAATCTTGTAGGAGTATTGCGAGCTATTGGTCAAAAAACCACTTAATTAAATAATTAATTAAATAATATGGCAGAAGAAAAACCCAAGGAGGAAACAAAACCTAAAGAAGCTCCTAAAGCTGAAGCTAAACCAAAAGAAGCTCCCAAGGCCGAGGCCAAGCCAGTTGAAGCTAAGGTAGAAGAAGCCAAGCCTGAAGCAAAGAAAGAAGAGCCTAAAAAGCCTATAAAAGTGCCAGCTAAATTTAAAGATTTAGTGGACAAGATAGAGAAAATGAGCGTGCTTGAATTGAATGAGTTGGTTAAGCTTTTGGAAGAGAAGTTTGGAGTATCACGAGCAGCACCTGTGGTTGTAGCCGCTGCACCTGGAGCTGCACCGGCCGAAGCTAAACCAGCTGAAGAAAAGACTGAATTTGACATTGAGCTGAAAGAAGTGGGGGCAAACAAGATCGCTGTTATTAAAGTAGTCAAAGAAATTACCGGACTGGGACTTAAAGATGCCAAGGATGCTACAGAAGCTGCTCCCAAGGTGATTAAAGAAAAGGTGAAAAAGGAAGAAGCCGAGGAAATGAAGAAAAAACTAGAAGAAGCTGGAGCTACTGTGGAATTAAAGTAGCCAATTAAGCGAATTAAGTAAATTAAGCAAAGCACTCTTGTTTTGGAGTGTTTTGTTTTTGTGATAAGATTTAGGATATGAGTTTTGAAGAAGAAAGAAAAAATTTAATAGAGAGTCTAAAACAAAGAGGTTACCTCTCCAAGCCCGAGGTAATTGAGGCTATGCTTAAAGTGGAGCGGCACAAGTTTGTTCCCAAAGATCTACAAGGTCAGGCCTATGTAGATACTCCTTTGCCTATTGGCCAAGAACAGACTATTTCTGCACCCCATATGGTAGCTATTATGACCGAGACTTTAGATGTCAAGCCAAATCATAAGATTTTAGAGATCGGAACTGGCTCAGGATATCAGGCAGCTATCTTGGCTGAAATAGTCAAGGAGGGAGAGATTTATACTGTAGAGCGAATTCGTGAGCTAGCTGAACAAGCAAAAAAGAATTTAGAAAAATGTAATTATAAGAATATTAAGGTATTAGTGGCCGATGGTACTTTAGGCCACCGATTAGAAGCACCTTATGATCGAATTATTGTTACTGCTGGAGCTTTAGATATTCCCCAAGTCTTGGTTGATCAACTAAAAGACGGGGGAAAGATGTTAATTCCAGTAGGTGGTCGATTTTTTCAAGATTTAATATTAGTAGAAAAGAAAGACAAAAAAATAACAAAAAAGAATTTGGGAGGATGTATGTTTGTGCCACTAATAAGTAGTGAATCTTGATGGTGATTCATGAAAATATCTAAAAATAAAAAGTCTTTATTTTTAATCCTAAGATTTCTAGGATTATTTTTAGCTATCCTATCTTTAGTCTATCTTGTAGTAAACGGTCCTGCTATCTATCAAAAGTTAAAATATAAAGTAAAGAAGGCTAATCTTAGCCAAAGAAATAGTCTTATTTTACCAGAAGGACCTGTGCCCGAGGAAAATCGTTTACTCATTCCCAAGATAAGTGTAGATGCTCCTATTATTTTTTTAGAATCAACTGAAGATGAAGAAATAACAAAGGAATTAGAAAATGGAGTAGTCCATTGGCCAGATACAGCTTTGCCTGGGGAAGAGGGAAATTGCGTCATTACTGGACATAGCTCTAACCCTTGGTGGTATGGGGGGCAGTACAAAACAATTTTTGCTTTACTTAATGAATTAGCTGAGAATGATTTAATAATTATTTACTATGACCAAAGTAAATCTACTTATAAAGTAATAGGCAAAGATATTGTTTCATCTAGTGATATAGAGATACTTTCCCAAAATAAAAAAGAGCCATTTTTGACTCTTTATACATGCTGGCCTCTTGGTACAGATTTAAGAAGGCTAGTGGTAAGGGCTGAACTAGTGGAGTAATCCGGTCTTTAATGTCTAATCATTAGTCTCTAGCCCAATTCCATAAATCTTTTTTCCATTCAAAAGATACATCTTGCCCTCAGCCTCATTTACGTAAATATCCTTTAAATCATCAAAAGAATCAGATAGATACTGATTTTTTGTTTTACCTTTCTTATCAAAAACTACTACTCTTTTATTTTTAGGATCAACAATGTAAAGATATTCTAAATCTAAAGAGGTTATTATTCTGGTTGGATTATCCAAAGGTTTAGTTAGCATCTCAAGAGTAAATTCTTGAAGGTCTCCAGTTAAAAATTTCAAGACAGTTCCGTCAGAAGTTAGAATCCAGATATCTCCATCAATGGCCAGGCTCTGAGCATTTTCCAAATTAATTTCTTTGTTAAGCCAAGCCGCACCTCTAGAATAGCCAGAAATAGTTCGAGAGTGCTTATAAATTTGATTATGAGCTATATCTAAAAGATAGACTTTATCTAGGTAAGTGGTCAAATCCCGAATATTTTGATCAGATGACGAAAATTCGATTTCTATTTTCTCTAGTTCATTTTCCTCTATATCAAGCTCGGCTATGGCTGGAGTGTCAGTGTAAAATACAATCTTGTTTTTGTCTTTTATACTTGAAGCCAATAATAAATGACCTATATCTTGAGAGGATGCCGGCAAAGTAACTAGTTGTCTATTTTCTTCGTCCAGCCCTAAGATGGCATTAGTACTTGAGTCAAAAGAATAAACTCTGTCTTTTATCCCGACAAGTTTTTGCAAATCCCAAGCTGGCTCCATTTCTTCAAAATTAGCTAATTCTTGAGGATCAGTAATTTTTACAATATGTTCTGCTTTATCTAGTTGCCCTTGGATTTTAGAAAGTAAATCCTCTGCCTCTTGTCTTTGCTTTTTGGATGCTCTTTTTTCTTCTTTTAAGATTTCATCAACAAGGCTTTTTGCTTCGACTAACAAAGTTTTTGCTTTTTTTTCATCTTTGTAAATTAAAGCATCAGAAGCTGCCTTTTCTTTATCTCTGGCTTGAGAAAGAAGATCTTCATACTGGGCTAGTCTTTGGGTCTCTTTTCTTTTACAAGATAAGGCAGATATACCTCCGAAAAAAAGGATTAGTAGTATCAAGGCAGCTATAAAGAATATTTGGGAGGTTCTAGGAAGTCGCATGAAACTCTTTGGGATATCTTTGAGAAATTTTTTAAATTCTTCCCATTTTATACTAAACGAAGCAGTACTTGCTCTAGGTCTTCTTAAAGTTTCTCTAGGTCTCCCTTTTTCTATTACCCCTGACACTTTTCTAAAAATTTGGGAAGCCTGAGGAATAACCCTACCCCTAATAAACCTGCTTGTGGTTTCGCCTACTTTAGCAAATTTTTCTTTTGTCTCTCTAAACGGGACTTTGGTTTTTGCCTCCTCAGGCGGTTCTTTTTCTTCTATTTCTAGGCTAGGATATCTTATTCCTGTAATGGACTTTAATTTCTCAGGTTCTTCTGCTTTTTTTATCTCTACTACTAAAGTTGCAAGATTTGTATCAGGCAGCTCTTGCTTGAAAGTAGAGCAAACTAGATCAGGAGGAAGCTCTAAAGTTTTTTTAATTTTTTCTTTGGGAATAACTTCCAAAAGAGGCAAAGTGCTAATAACCAGCTTATCTTGAGGTGCCAGGCTTCCTGAAACTATATTGGTGAATGTTTTTAGAGGGGAAGGAGATTTTGAGGCTACACCCTCTGATATATCTGTCAGATCTTTTTCTCTAAAAAGATAAACCCTTGCTTTTCCTGAGCAACTAAGTGATATGGATTTTTCTTTAGTGCATAAAAGACTTACGTTGATCTTTCCTATCCAATCTATCTCTCCTTTTTGGGCAAGGCTGGCCAGAGCTTCATTAATTTTATTTAAAGAGGTTTCAAAATTTTGCAAAGCATTTTTGGGGGAGCCCTTATAATATTCTTGTGTTAGGTAGGATGTAATAATTTCAAAAATTTTTGAAGCTTTTTCTCTGTCTATTTCTATCTCACAGACAGCTAAAATTTTTCCATACTTTTTCTCTCTAGGAAGTTTAGGCTCATAAATAAAAGAGCTAACAAAAGCTTTAGTTGAGGAAATGACTAGATCTTTAATTTTGATATCTAACTCCTTTGACATATTATTAGAAATTGGTTGCAAGACATCCATTGTCTATCTTTATTATACATATTTAATAGAGAAAAGCAATTTAGAGGTTGGGTGTGGATATCTTTTTGAGTCAAAAATTTGTACAATTTTTATAAAGTAGTATAATGAATAAAGTGAATTACAAGGTTCTTGAGCGAAGCGAAAGGTTCTTATAATATACTAAAGCTAGTATAATTAGCATATAATTCGAATATAAATTCGTATGCTTAACCATCTATTTTCCTCAAAAACTAGGGTAAAACTACTTACTTTATTCCTAAAAAATCCTCAAAAAGCCTACTATGTAAGAGAGTTGACCAGAAAGATTCAAGAGAGGATAAATTCTGTCCGTAGAGAACTTGAAAATCTTACTAAGCTGGGTTTGATATCTACCTTATCCAGCAAGAGTAAAAAACAAAGAAAGAAATATTATCAAGTAAATGATAGCTTTATTTTATTTGAAGAATTAAGAAGCCTAATTCTGAAAGCAGAAATTCTTTCCCCAACCAAGCTTAGAAAACAAATAGAAAAATTAGGCAGGATAAAGCTAGCCATGCTTACCAAGTCTATTTTGCAGCCGGCATCAAGAGAGGTAGATTTACTTTTGGTGGGAAAAATTTCAAGACCTCGCTTAGATAAGTTTATTAAGAAATTTCAAAGAGACCAGGCTAGAGAGATTAACTATACAGTTATGGACCGAGGAGAATTTGAAGATAGAAAAAGATTAAAGGATGGATTTTTGGAGAAAATTTTGGCAAATGAATATATGAAGATAGTCTAACTGATAACTGTAACCTAGGATATCTACAAAAAGTGTGGATATGGGGTGAACAAAGTGTTGATAATTGAGTAAGAAATTTGTTCTAAAAATGGAAAATAAGATAAAAATAAGAAAAAAATTATTTTTGAAAAAGGTTTAGTTTAAGCCAAAAAATAGAGAGAAACTGTGCATGAACAATCATTTTGCACAGTTTTTTTGTACAAAATTTCATTATCTGCTTGACAGTGTTTTCCTACGGAATATAATGGAATCAAAGAGTAGAAATGTGGATATAAGTGGGGACAAATAGACCAAATCGTGGATAACTAATATGTTCTTAGGCGAGTACAGTCACACAATCGATAGCAAAAAAAGACTAGCTATTCCTTCTAAGTTTAGAGAACAGCTAGGCAAGGAGGCAGTATTAACCAGAGGATTGGATAATTGTCTTTTCCTTTTTCCTAAAAGAGAGTGGGAAGTTTTGGCTTCCAAGTTAGGCAAGTTACCTATAGGCCAAAAAGATGCTCGAGGGTTTGGAAGATTAATGCTAGCCGGAGCTTTTGATGTGGAAATGGATAGTTTGGGAAGAATTCTTATTCCAGACTACTTAAAAAAATATGCCTCTTTAAAAAAACAGATCGTGATTGCTGGTTTATATAATCGTCTTGAAATTTGGGATGAGGATAAATGGAATCAATATAAACAAAAGACAGAAAAGGAAGTAGGAGATGTAGCAGAAAGATTAGGAGAATTAGGCGTATAATAATGAACAAAGTGAATTACAAGGTTCTTGAGCGAAGTGAAAGGTTCTTATAATGAACCATATTCCAGTCTTGTTAGCCGAAGTAATCCTAAACCTTAATCCAAAGCCAAATCAGAACTTTGTTGACTGTACTTTAGGTGGAGGAGGGCATGCTGAGGCAATTTTAGAAAAAACTAGCCCTCAAGGTAAACTCCTAGGCATTGACTGGAATAAAGCCTCCCTAAGGATTGCCCAAAAGAGGCTAGCCTCATTTAAAAATCGATCTATCTTTGTTTGTGATAATTTTGTTAATTTAACTAAGATTGTTCGTGAAAATAATTTTGTTCCAATTAGCGGTATATTACTTGACCTGGGCTTATCATCTTATCTCCTTGAGGCGGCTAAATTGGGTTTCTCGTTTAGAATAAACGAATACTTAGATATGAGGTATGGTCAGCCAACAGCCGTCATGGGCCAGCTCACAGCTGCAGATATAGTAAATACCTATTTAGAGAAAGAACTAATCAAAATCTTTAAAAAATACGGGGAAGAGAGATATGCTAAAGCAATTGTTCGAGAAATTGTCCAAGTTAGGAAGAAAGAGAAGATAGATACCACTTTCAAATTAGTAAATGTAATTTCGAAGGCAGTACCTGAATTCTACAAAAGACGACGTATCCACCCAGCTACCAAAGTCTTTCAGGCTTTGCGAGTCGCAGTTAATGACGAATTAGAAAATCTTAGGCAAGTTTTGCCTCAAGCTCAAGAAATGCTAGAACCCAAAGGAAGACTGATAGTTATCTCTTATCAGTCCTTGGAAGATAGAATTGTCAAAAACTTCTTTAAAGAAAAATCAAAAGAAGATACCATAAAAATAATTACCAAAAAGCCAATTATTCCTCATTATAAAGAAATAGTAAGAAACCCAAGATCTCGGTCTGCCAAGATGAGAGTAGCCGAGAGAACCTAGTATATATTCAATACCAATATGGGAAGATATTTAACAATCACAAGTAGCAACACCTCAAGAGGAGGAGTTAGAAAACAGACCCTGCCAAAAAAAATAAGGACAGGGCCGGTAACTTTGACTATTATAACTTTAATTTTAGTCTGTCTCTTAAGCTTATTTTATCTAGCTCAACTTTTTGATTCTTCAACCAAGGGTTACCAGATGCATGATTTAGAAAAGAAAGTAGAGGAATTACGTGATGCAAATACAAAATTGCAAGTTGAAGCAGCTGGGCTAAAATCATACAAAAACATTGAGGAAGAAGCAAGAAAATTAAATATGTCATCTTCAACCTCGGTAGTCTACATCAGCCGTGTGGGTGGAACAGTGGTAGTGGCTCGATAAAACAGCCATACAGCCGAACAGCCATACAGCCATAGAGCTTTAAGGCTTTACGGCTTTACAGCTGCAAAGCTGGTTAATGGCTTTTTAAATATGGTATCCAAGCGAAAAAGGCAACAATTCAAACCAAAGGAAGCACGTATCAAATTTCTCTTGGTAGTTGTTTTTATTTTGGCTGCAGCATGTGTAGTAAGGCTTTTGGATCTCCAAGTTCTAAAGTATAAAAGTTTTGTAGCCTTAGCTGAAGGACAACACTCCTTAAAGGAATCTTTAATTTCAGAAAGAGGAAAGATTTATGTCCAAGACAGGGATAGTGGTGATCTTTTTCCTCTAGCTATTAATGAAAAGTTAAATTTAGTTTATGCAGTACCCAAGGTAATTCAAAATTCTGAAAGTAATCTTGAAGAGATAGCAGAGAAGCTAGAGCCACTTTTAGAAATTTCTAAAGAAGATCTTATAGCCAAGTTAGAAAAACCTGATGATTTATATGAACCCTTAAAACACGAAATAGATGATGAAACTAAGAGTAAGATTGAAGAGCTAGAAATTCCGGGTATAGAATTCCAACCAGAACCACATAGATTTTATCCAGAAAAAAGTCTAGCTTCTCATGTTTTAGGTTTTGTGGGCTATGTGGGTGACCTTAGATGTGGACAATACGGAGTGGAAGGGCACTATGAAGAGATGCTAAAAGGAAAGCCAGGACATCTTGTAGGAGAAAGAAGTGCTACAGGCATGTGGGTCTCCATAGGAAACATGGATTTTGTGCCTGCTCAAAATGGGGATGATTTAGTCTTAACTATAGATCGAGTAGTGCAATATAAAGTAGAAAAAGAGCTTGCATCGGCGGTCCAAAATTACGGAGCAATTAAAGGTAGTGCTATAGTCTTGGATTCTAAAAGTGGAGAGATTTTAGCCCTAGCTAATTTTCCCAATTTTGACCCAAACCTTTATTCAGAAGTAGAAGATGCAAATGTTTTTAAAAATTCTACTATATATGATTTATATGAGCCCGGATCGGTTTTAAAGCCTGTTCTCATGGGAGCAGCTTTAAATTTAGGCTTGGTTGGTCCTCACACTACCCATGATTGTGCGGGTTCGGTGGAAGTGGGGAAATATACTATCCATACCTCAGATATGAAAGCCCATGGAACAGAAACCATGACTGAAGTTTTGGAGAATTCTTGTAATGTGGGAATGGTATTTGTCACACAACTTTTAGGAATCGATCGAACCTATGATTACCTTTCCAAATTTGGATTTTCTGAACTCTCTGGGGTTGATTTAGATACTGAAGTTCCCAATACTATTCCTCCAGAGGAAAAATGGAATGAGGTGGACCTGGCTACTTGTGGATTTGGACAGGGAGCTATTACTGTCACTCCTATGCGTTTGATTACTGCTTTTTCTGCCATTGCTAATGGAGGAGAACTAGTCCAGCCCCACATTGTAAAAAAGATTATCCATTCGGATGGGAGTGAGGAAATGATAAAACCCAAGGTGGTCAGGGAAGTTTTATCTCCATCTCAAACAGCTACTCTTTCTGCTATGATGGTTTCAGCTGTAAAAAATGGAGTGGCTTTTCCTGCTTACATTCCTGGCTATAGAATTGCTGGAAAAACAGGAACAGCTCAGGTTCCAGCTAGAGACAAACCAGGATATGATCCAGACAAAAAGATTACTTCTTTTGTAGGATTTGGACCTATAGACGATCCCAAATTTATCATTCTTGTTAAATTTAACTTTGATAAAGGAGATGTCTGGGGAGCAACTACAGCTGCCCCCATGTTTAAAAGATTAGCTCAAGAACTTTTTAAGTATTATCAAATACCACCCTCTGAATAGAATTTAGAATTTATCCATTTATGCGTAAATTATTAGAGAAAATCCTGTGGATCCTAGCTAAACTTGTTCTAGCTAAATATAGACCAAAGATAGTTGGCATTACTGGTTCTGTGGGAAAAACAGGAGCTAAAGAAGCTTGCTATTTAGTTTTGTCTAACGAATTTCATTGTTTTAGAAGCACAAAAAGTTATAACAATGAGATTGGGGTGCCTTTAACTATTTTAAAAAAAGAATCAGCTGGCAGATCCTTGTGGGGATGGCTTAAAATATTCCTTTGGGGAATAGCTCTTGTGATATTTCCCTTGAGATATCCTGAAATTTTGATAATTGAAATGGGAGTGGACAAACCAAAGGATATGGATTATCTTCTTTCTTTAGCTCGTCCTCATCTTGCAGTTCTTACTGCTATAGGAAGAATTCCAGTCCATGTTGAGTTTTTTAAAGGGCCAGAGGAACTTGGAAAAGAGAAAGCTAAGTTGATTCTAGGTTTGGGCGAGAAGGATTTTGCTATTTTAAACTATGACGATGAAAAAGTAAAAGATCTTAAGGAGAAGACAAAAGCTAAAGTGATTACCTTTGGTTTCCAAGACAAAGCAGACGTTTGGGTAGACAACATTGCTTTTTCAGAAGAAAAAATAAATGGTATACCAAAAGGATTTGTCTACAAATTACATTATAGAGAAGATATGGTGCCGGTTAGACTTCCTTATGTATTTGGAAAACATCAGATCTATGCTACTTTAGCTGCCACTGCTTGTGGTTTAGCTTTGGATATGAATTTGGTAGAAATTTCAGAAAGCCTAAAAGGGTTTAAATCTGCTCCTGGTCGAATGAATTTAATCAAAGGGATAAAGAATACTTGGATTCTGGACGATTCCTACAATTCTTCACCAGATGCAGCCAAAGCAGCTCTGGAAGTTTTAGGAGAACTTAAAATAAAGGGTAAAAAAATTGCAGTGCTAGGAGATATGCTTGAGCTTGGCAAATGGACTGAGGAGGGGCATAGAGAAGTGGGAAGAGAAGTACCCAAAGCAGCAAATGTTCTCTGTGTAGTCGGGCCTGCCTCCCATTTTATATCTGATGAGGCTAAAAGAAGCGATATGCCTCAGGATAGGATTTTTGAATTTAAAGATTCAGTGTCCTGTGGTAGATTTATCCAAAGAAAAATCATCAAGCCAAAAGATCTAGTTTTAATAAAAGGATCTCAGGCAGTAAGGACGGAGAAGACGGTCAAGGAACTGATGTCCGATCCCCTTAAAGCCAAAGAGTTACTGGTGAGGCAGGAAGAAGAATGGGAGAGAAAGTAAAAATAACCCTAGAAGATAGGGTTATTTTATACAATAGAAAAGGTTCATCTATCTTTACGACGGATGAGCCTTTTCGAATATTTGAAAATATGGTAAAATAAAGATGATACAGGGATATTACACCAATAGCACTAATATAAACACGAATAAGGCCTTATCGTCTAGTGGTTTAGGACGCTAGGTTCTCATCCTAGTAACATGGGTTCGAATCCCGTTAAGGCCGTAGAAAAAGGTGTGGATGGGGTCCAAATCCCAAAGATGCCATTAAATTATAAAAATTATGCATAAAAAAATTCCTCTTTTATTAGTAATTTTGTTTTTGTTTCTCTTTTCAGACAGAGTGATTAGAGCCAAAGTGGATTTGGGAATTTAACTTGTAAACATGCCCAAAAAGAAAAGAACCACTACGGTATTAGTCATCCTCGACGGTTGGGGAATGGCTATTCCTTCTAAAGGTAATGCTGTTACTCAGGCAGATACACCTTGTTTTGATTCGCTTTGGCAACAATACCCTCATACTCTTGTTACCACTCATGGAGAAGCAGTGGGCCTTCCTCATGGCATTGCCGGGAATTCAGAGGTAGGCCATATGAATATGGGAGCAGGGAGGATTATTAAACAAGATGTAGTGAAGATAAACGAATGCATAGAAAACGGTTCTTTCTTTCAAAATTCAACCTTACTTTCTGCTCTCCGCTATGTCCAAGTTCGAAAATCAAGCCTTCATCTTATGGGGCTTTTTTCTGATGGTCTGGTTCATTCCGATCTAAAGCATCTTAAGGCTTTACTAGAGCTTTGTAAAAGAGAAAAAGTATCTAAAGTTTATATTCATGCCTTTTTGGATGGCCGAGATACTCCTCCAAAGTCTGCTCTTAAATATATAGATCAAGTAGAAAAATGGATCAAAGAACTTGAGGTGGGAAAAATAGCCTCTGTTTGTGGCCGATACTGGGCCATGGATCGAGCTCACAAGTGGGACCGGACTAAAAAAGTATTTAATATGATGATTCATGGCCAAGACAAACAAGCTCGCTCAGCTAAAGAAGCAATAGAAAAATCATACAAAGAAGGAAAAACTGATGAGTTTGTTAAGCCAACTTTTATTTTATATGATCACGAAAAGACTACTGTCTCAGACAATGATGCTATAATATTTTTTAGCTTAAGATCAGATAGAGCTAGGCAACTAAGTAAGCCTTTTGTTTTGGATGATTTTAATTTCTTTGACCGAGGAAAAATGCCTAGAAATGTTTTTTTTGTGGGGCTGACTAATTTCGGAGATGATTTGCCCATGCTTACTGCTTTTCCAGAACATAGAATACCTAAGGCTTTACCTGAGACTTTATCTAAAATTCCTCGCCTAAAACAACTTTATATCACAGAAGAAGAGAAGTTTGGTCCAGTGGCCTATTTCTTTCACGGTGGCTTTTCTATTCCTTTCGAAAATGAAGATAGAATAATGATTAAATCAAAAGATGTAGCTACTTATGATTTAGCTCCAGAAATGTCAGCAGGGGAGATAACCCAGGGAGTAATAAAGAATCTCAAAAAATACGATTTTATTCTAATGAACTATGCTAACCCAGATATGCTTGGACATACTGGAAATATAAAAGCGGCCATCAAAGGATTAGAGTTTGTAGATAAATGCTTA
>JAUVWW010000007.1 GCA_030603885.1 bacterium | reverse complement strand
GGGGTAAAGTGGAAGAAGAAGAGACTAAAAAAGGACTAGGTTTGGCTGTCTTGAGACTTTTTGACAAGAGATACGGAAGACTCCTTCTAACTCAAGTCACCCCAGCTAATGGAAAATATGGATTTTTAGTAGGGAAAGAAAACTATATCTTAACCTGTGAAAGAGAAGGATACAGCTGGCCAGAAAAACAAACAGAGATTTTAGGAACAAAGGAAGGGATAGTGAGGAAGGATGTGGAGATGAGAAGGAATTAAAGACTTGTGAATATTTGCATTATTTTTTAGAATATCTTATTATATATTAAGACTAGCTTAGGCTAGATTTTTTAATAGCACTAAATTATGGCTTTTAGTTTGATTGACAATAAAGTAATAAATTTTATCAAAGAAGCAAGGATTGAGCTTAAAAAAGTAGTTTGGCCTAAAAGGTCTGAGATAAAGAAATTTACTCTGATTGTGATTGGGGTCTCAGTAGCCACTGCTATCTTTCTTGGCCTTCTTGATTTTTTATTTTCTTTAGGAATAAGAAACATCATTCAATAATTTTTATCATGCCCCAACAAGCAGTAAAAGGAAAACGTGCCTGGTATGTATTACATACCTATTCTGGTTATGAGGAAAACGTAGCCACGAACTTGAAGCAGAGAATTGAATCTATGGGTATGGAAGATAAGATATTTCAGGTTCTAGTTCCAAAAGAGAAGAGGATTAAGATTAGAGGTGGTAAGCGATATACGGTAGAAGAAAAAATATATCCTGGTTATGTTCTAGTAGAAATGATTGTTACCGATGATTCTTGGTATGTTGTTCGAAATACTCCTAATGTTACTGGTTTTATAGGTTCAGGAACTATTCCCACCTCTATATCAGGGGAAGAGTTTAAGGCTTTGAGGAAACGGATGGGGATAGAAGAACCTAAGTATAAGATAGATGTGGTAGTTGGTGATGCTGTTAAGATCACTGATGGTCCCTTTAAGAATTTTGATGGCAAGATATCCGCTGTAGATGAAGCAAAAGGAAAGATTAAAGTACTGGTTAATATGTTTGGCAGAGAAACCCCGGTCGAATTGGATTTTTTGCAAGTCAAGAAAATATAATATCAGCCTAATTTTATGGCAAAACCAATTAAAACAGTAATAAAACTTCAGATACCCGCAGGAAAAGCAAACCCTGCTCCACCGATTGGTCCAGCTTTAGGCCAACACGGACTAAATATTCAGGATTTTTGTACTAAATTCAATGAGGCTACCAAAGATAAAACTGGGGATATTATTCCAGTAGAAATAACTGTCTTTGAAGACAGAAGTTTTGATTTTGTAATTAAGACACCTCCAGTGGCTTCTCTAATTAAAAAGATGGCTGGAATTGAAAAAGGTGCCGGTGCCCCTCCAAAGGAAAAAGTAGGAAAGCTAACTAAAAAACAAGTAAGGCAGATTGTAGAGAAAAAAATGCCAGATCTGCATGTCAAAGACATTGAAGCAGCTATGAGGGTTGTGGAAGGTACAGCTCGAAGCATGGGAGTGGAAGTTGAAAAATCCTAAGCACGAAAATATTATGGAACCAAAAGTTTATCCACTAGAAGAAGCTATCAAGCAAGTTAAAAAGGCCTCCAAAGAGAAGTTTGATGCCTCTGTCGAGGCCCATTTTAGATTAGGCATTAATCCTTCTGAGTCTGATCAGCAGGTTAGAGGGTCTGTGGCTTTGCCTCATGGAACAGGTAAAACCATAAGAGTGGCGGTATTTACAACTAAGGTTAAAGAAGCTAAGGAGGCGGGAACTGATTTAGTTGGAGGAAAAGAGCTGGTTGATAAGATTTTAAAATCTGGAAAGTGTGATTTTGATATTGCTTTAGCTACACCAGATATGATGAAAGATTTAGCTAAGGCTGGAAAGGTTCTAGGTCCAAGAGGCCTGATGCCTAATCCAAAAGATGGTACAGTTACTCAAGATATAGCTAAAGCTGTAACTGAGCTTAAGAAAGGAAAAGCTGCCTTTAGGGCAGATGCTTATGGTATTATTCATCAAGTAATTGGCAAAATAAGCTTTTCCGATAAGAAATTGATCGAAAATTTTGGGACTTTATATGAGGCAATTATCAAGGCTAGGCCCAAAGGGGTCAAGGGAGAATATATAGAAAATATTACATTAGCTTCAACCATGGGACCAGGGATGAGGGTAAAAGTATGATTAGCAACATGGTAAATTGATAAGGCTACTATCCATGGATCCACAAGAAAAAATTCTAGTTATTAAGAAAAAGGTATTTGAAAAACTAGGCGTATTTCAGGGAGTGAAAAAGGATAATCTTAGAGACTATTATCGAATTTTTCTAAAAAACTACGAATTTTGTAAAAGAAATTTAGTTGAACATAATCCTTTTTATAAACAATTAATTCCTTATGTTCTAATATTCCATAAGGATAGAGTTTTTCTTTTCCAAAGAATAGATCAGGGTGCAGAGGAAAGGCTTTACGCTAGATACAGTGTAGGAATTGGGGGTCATATTAATTTTGAAGATGTCACAAAGGGTGATCCTATCTACCAAGGAATGAAGAGAGAATTTTCTGAAGAAGTAAAATGTAAAGGAATAGAATC
Source organism: bacterium (assembly GCA_030603885.1). Lineage (GTDB taxonomy): Bacteria > Patescibacteriota > JABMPQ01 > JABMPQ01 > JAUVWW01 > JAUVWW01. Next base: position 55,138 of record JAUVWW010000007.1, on the reverse strand, counting down.
ATTCAAATTAATCGCTTTATTAAATGACGAAAGTGATTCTGTTGGCTTGGATCATCTAGGATTGGTCTTTAGAACAGAAGTTATTAACCCAGAGGTTGAAATAAATGAAAAAAATAAATTAGCTGGTCAGTTTGTAAACATTGGAGATTTAGATAGATATTACAAAAGTATGGAAAAATGGTCTAGGATTGTTTGCAAACAGTTAATATTAACTAATGTCTTCAGATAAAAAAAGAAAAATTTATCCTTTAATAGACTTACCTCCCGAGGTAAGAGCAGTCACTTTTGCCAAATGTAGTCGCTCTCCAAAATCTTTTTTAGAAATTGCCAAGGAATTAACAGAAGAAAAATCTTCTCAATTTCATGAAAAATGGGTGGTAGGCTATGGTCACTCTTCGGTAGCTGAGCATGCTGTATTAAGCTTAGCTTTAGAAAATGTTTCTATCTTAGCTACTAAAGTTGTCGAAGATAACCGCTTAGCTTCCTATACAGAAAAATCAACCCGCTATCAGATTTTTGATCGAGATTCTTTTTATAGTCCTAAAAAGATAATAGATTCATCTTTAGCAGATTTATATCAAGACACTCTAAGTCATCTTTTTGACACCTATCTTAAGCTAACTCCTAAAATTCAAGAATTTGTTAAAAAGAGAGAGCCAAAAACAAAAGACACACCTTTGAAGATGTATGAAACCATATGCAAGGCTAAGGCTTGCGATATTGTAAGATACATATTGCCCACTGCTACCTTGACCAATTTAGGCATGACTATCAATGCCAGAGTTCTAGAACATGCTATTAGAAAGCTACTCTCTCACCCTTTGGATGAGATGAATGAGATAGGGCAGGAGGTTAAAAAAGTAAGTTTAGAGATTACTCCTACTCTGGTGAAATACGCTGACAGAAATGATTATTTAGTAGAGGCTGGTAAGGCTGTACTAAAGGTGGCTAATGAATTTTTAGAATTTGATAAAGTTGAAGATGTAGACAATGTCAGATTAGTAGCCTACGATGAAGATGCAGAAGATAGAATAATTTGTGGCTTGTTATATCGCTTTTCTAAACATCCATATAAACAGATTAGAAAGAGAGTATTAGAAATGTCTCCTCAAGAAAAAGAAAAGATAGTAGACGAAGCTTTAAAGAGAATGGGGGAGCATGATTGGCCTATTAGAGAGTTTGAGCATACATATTATACTTTCGATATCCTTATTGACTATGGTGCCTTTCGAGACATTCAGCGTCATCGTATCTGTACCCAGACAAATCAAGATATTTCCTGTGATCTTGGCTACAATATGCCAGATGAAATCTCGGAGTCTGGTTTGAAAAATGATTTTGTGGAATGTATGGAAAAGGCCCACTATACATATAAAGAAGTTTACAAAAAATTTCCCAAGGAAGCTCAATATGTTGTTCCTTTGGCTTATAAAAAGCGAGTACTCATCACTTGGAATCTGAGAGAACTTTTTCATTTTATAAAACTACGCTCAAGCCCAAAAGGACATATTTCTTATAGAAGAGTAGCTCAGAAGATTTACCAGCTTATCAAAGAAAAGCATCCACTCTTAGCTAAGTATATCTTGGTAGATCTAAGTTAATATATGGTTAGAGATATAGAAATAGAAGCTAGAAGTTTTATAGATAAAAAGGAATATGGCAGATTAGTTGAATTCATGGATGAAAATGCTAAATTTTTAAGGGAGGTTAACGATGAGACAGTTTATTTCGATCCAGATGGGAACCTAAGGATAAGGAAAGACAATGAAACCTCTTATCTTATTGTCAAAGGGGGAAAGATCCATGATAAACATAGACAGGAAATCGAGATAGAATGTAAGAGAGAAGATTTTAAAAATTTAGAAAAAATATTAGAAGCTCTAGGATTCACTGTAGAAATTAGATGGCACAGGAAGAGAAAAGAGTATAAATGGAATAAAGTTAAAGTACTGCTTGATAATACTAAAGGCTATGGGTATATAATAGAACTAGAAGTCATGGAGAATAAGAGAAATAAGGATGAAATTCATAACTTTCTAAAAGAAAAACTTAAAAGTTTAGGAATTAAGATAACCCCTAAAGGGATCTTTGATAAAAAATTTGAATATTATAAGAGAAATTGGAGAAGATTAATAACATGAAAAAAGGTAAATTAATTGTCATCGATGGTTCAGATAGCTCTGGAAAGGCAACTCAGACCAAACTTTTGGTAAATAGACTTAAAAAAGAGGGTAAAAAAATTACTACCATTGCTTTTCCCCAATACAATTCTTTTTATGGTAAAATGATTTCAAGATACTTGAGGGGAGAATTTGGTAGTCCCCATAAAATTAATCCATATTTAGTTTCTCTTTTGTATGCTCATGACCGGTTGTTAGTTAAGGACAAGCTAATAAAATGGCTTAAGCAAGGCAAAATTATTATAGCCGATAGGTATGTTTCGGCTAATAAAATTCATCAAACAACAAAGGTAACTTCCAGGAAAGAAAGAGAAAAATACCTGGCTTGGCTAGATAAACTAGAATATGATCTTGACAAGCTTCCTCGTCCTAATCTAGTTTTATATCTGTATGTTCCCTTGAAAGTTATCGTAAGTTGGAAAAAGAAAAGAAAAAGACAAGCCGACCATAAATTCGATATTAATTATTTTAAAAAAGTGGAAGCCCAAGCTAAATCTTTGGCTAAAAAATACAAAAATTGGAAGATGATAAAATGTGCCCAAGATACCAAAATATTTTCTAAGAAAGAGATTGCTGAAGAAGCATGGAAAGAAGTAGAGAAAATTATTTAAATACTAAATCCATGGAGTACCAGCCCATCATTGGTCTAGAAATCCACATCCAATTAAAAACAAAATCAAAGATGTTCTGTACTTGTGATAATGTCTCGGAGGACATAGAGCCAAATACTAATGTCTGTCCTGTATGCATGGGACAGCCAGGAGTTTTGCCAGTGACTAATACTCAAGCTATAGATTGGGCTGTTTTATCTGCTTTGGCTTTGGGTTGTAAGATTCCCTCTTTTTCTAAATTCGATCGAAAAAATTATTTTTATCCTGATCTTCCCAAAGGATATCAGATTTCCCAGTACGACAAGCCTATTGGTATCAATGGCCAACTAATCTTGGAATATTTAGACAAAAATAAGAAATTAGTTCAAAGAAAAGTCCAAATTAAAAGAGTTCACTTAGAGGAAGATGCAGCTAAACTAGTACATGATCCAACCACTAAGTTTTCTCTTGTTGACTTTAATCGAGCCGGAACTCCTCTTTTGGAAATCGTTACAGAACCTGATTTAAGATCCTCTTTGGGAGCCAAGATTTCTATGCAAGAACTAAGGGATATTTTTAGATATCTTGATGTTTCAAATTGTGACATGGAAAAAGGACAGCTTAGATGCGATGCCAACATTTCTTTAAAGCCCGAAGGAAAAGAGACACTGTCAGCCAAGACAGAAATTAAAAATCTTAATTCGTTTAGAGCAGTAGAGAAGGCTTTGGAGTATGAGATTGAAAGACAGACAAAATTATGGAATGGGGGAAAGCCACCTAAAGAGCCTTCGACTCGCGGTTGGGATGATGCTAAACAAATAAGCTATGAGATGAGAGTTAAAGAAGAAGTCTCAGACTATAGGTATTTTCCAGAACCAGATCTACCTCCTCTTGAATTTACCAAGGATTATGTTAAGGAAATTAAACTTAAGCTTCCAGAGTTGCCTCATCAAAAAAGAGAGAGATTAATCAAGCAGTATGAGTTAGGTTTTCCCGAAGCCAAGATGATTGCCTCAGACAGACTTATTGGCGAATTTTATGAGGGTGTTCTTTCGGAGCTGAGAGAATGGCTATCTAGTCTTGGAGAAAAGGAAAAGAAGATTGAAGAGGGTATCAAAAAATTAAGAAAATTGACTGCCTCTTGGATAGTGAGGGACCTATTTAAACATTTGAGTGAGGAAAAGATAGGCATGGAGCAATGCAGAATTACTCCAGAAAACTTTGCCGAATTTGTTACTTATATTTATAAAGAAGAAATCTCAGGCCCAGCAGCCAAGATTGTCTTTGCAGAAATGTTTAATCGAGGAGCTGATCCCTCACATGTTATTGATGAAAAAAATCTAAAGCAGGTTTCAGATAAAGGAGAATTAGATAAAATTGTAGAAAAAGTCATTAAAGCTAATCCTAAACCTCAAGAAGATTATAAAAAAGGCAAGGAGCAAGCCCTGCAGTTTTTAGTGGGTCAAGTGATGAAAGAAACAAAGGGAAAAGCCAATCCAAAAATAGTGGCTGATATCTTGAAAGAAAAACTTAGCTAGCTATTGACAAGTTATTTTTTATTTGATAATATAAAGTTAGATAATAATTAATATAAAAATATATGGCTAAAGAAGAAATTTCTGAAAAAGGCGAGGAAATGAGGTGCCCGGAATGTGGGGCTCCTTATTATGCAGAATGCGAACATATGAGAAAACAAGGTGTTGAAGCTACTGAAGAAGGACCAAAACTAACAGAAGAGACAAGATTTAAGATAGATCAACATGTAGATTTTTCGGCTAAAGACTTTAAAAAAGCCGAAACAGAAGGAAATAGGAAAGAAATTATTAAAGAGTTTGAGGATCATCTTGAATTTGTTTCGCCTGAAGGTATAAAAAACAGAGACTTACATGAAGAGAGATTAAGAGAGTATATTCGAGAGAGGGAAGAACATCTGATTAAAGCTGCGGAAATGGTTGACAGAAGGCCTGGGATATTAGGTAAAAGTTTGAAATTTGAAGATATAGGCAAAATGTCCAAAAGATTTACGCTTGATGTGGAAAAAAATCCCTCTTATGATAAATGGTCTTTAGTAGTTAAATTAATTAAGGCAAAAGAGAAGCGAGATATAGTAGAGGGAATGTTTGGTAAGAAAATAGATGAAATTTTGGCCAGAGAAAAAAAGAAAGAATAATTTAATTAAAAATTTCTGTATATGAAAATAGACGGTGACTCTACTGGTACCGTCTATTTACTTATGTTTTTAACCATTGAATCTCTGTTCGATGGATTGGCCACCCCTCTTCGCTTTTGGATTCGGTATAGAAAACTTGTTCATTCTTTACTTCGCATGGTTTAGAATATTCGTACATGAATGATGCGAAGTTCTTTTCTTCTTGCTCTGGCGTTGTTTCTTTGTCGGTTCGTTCTTGTTCTATGTTTTCAAAAGTCAATATGGCTTTTCCTCCATTAGTTGTAAACCGAAATTTGTATTGGCAAGGAATACCTGATCCTCCAGTGTAGAGCATTTCGATATCATTACCATTAGGAGATTCTAATTTTTTCTTTATAGCCTTTATAAAATCCGTGATAAAGCCATCCTCATCTTTTTCTTTATTAAACCCGAAGCAAAAGAGAGGAATTAAGATTTTCCAAACTCTTTCTACAACTTCATCAATATTCATCATTTTCCTCCCTATCTTTCACCTTCTTTTTATTTTTTCGCTTTTCGATTTGGAAAGGGCTAACAAAAGCTGTCCTTACCTCAGAGGTTGAAGTCTTTTCTCAAAACGGCTTTTAACAATAGCATACACATTAAATTTGTCAAGGACTTACTTATCTTTTAAAAAATTTTTCATCAATTTTTTGGCTTGAATAAAAGCTTTTTTTGTTTCTCCGGGGCGTTTTATCCACTTGATTTTTTTGTCTTTTTTAAACCAAGTCATTTGTCTTCTTGAGAAACGTCTGGTATCACGTTTGATTAACCGAATAGCTTCTTCTAAGTTGATCTTCTTGCGAAGGTACATACCGATCTGTTTATATCCAATGCCAGACATGGAAGGGAGTTTCCAGCTAAGACCTTTTTTATGGAGTTTTTTTACTTCATCGACTAGACCTTTCTTAATCATTTTATCTACCCGGTCATTAATGCGTTTGTATAGCTCGTCCTTGGGTAATTTAATACCTATCTCAAGCATCTGAAAAGGAGGTTTTTTCTTTTTTCTAAATTCTGAAAACCTTTTGCCACAAGTCAAGTATACTTCTAGAGCCCTGATGATTCTTCTGGGATTTTTGGGTTGGACAAATTCTTTTGCTTTTGGATCAAGCTTAAGTAATTTTTTATAAACTTTATCTATTCCTTTTTCCCTTATCTCTTTTTCTAATTTTTTTCGTAATTTCCAGTCGGGTGGAACTCTTGGAATCTCAAGTCCACCTACAATGGCACTAATGTACAATCCAGTACCACCAACGAGAAGGGGAACGGCATGTCGCTTATGGCTTATGGCATATCGTTTCAAAAGCTCATATGCTGCCTCTTGGTATTGCGCCACTGTAAATTTTTCATTCGGTTTCACAATATCGATCATGAAGTGGGGGACATTCTTAACAAAATAAAGTTTTTTCTTACCAAAAATCTTTTGCCACCTGCCACGAGCTTTGCGCCACGTGCCAGTTGGCTTAGCCGTTCCAATATCCATTTTCTTATAAGGCTGTCTTGAGTCAGCTGAGATAATAAAACCAGAAAATTCTTTAGCTAATTTTAAAGCTAACTCAGTTTTGCCTGAGGCTGTGGGACCAAGGATAACAATTAGTTTTAGTTTTTTATTTGACATATTTTCCTTTTAATCCCCAAGACATAGCTTGAGTTATTTTTACCTTAACTATTTGGCCTAATAAGTGTTTTTCACTTTCAAACTTTACTGTCTTGAGAGACTTAGTTTTGCCCATCAGCGTAGATCCACGTTTGCCCGTTTCTACTAATATTTCCACTATCTTTTCAACTAACTTTTTATTGTGCTCCAGTGCTGTTTCTTTTAATATATCAGTCAAAATCTTTTCTCTTTTCTTTTTCTCGCCAGGAGAAACATTATCTTTTAATTTATAAGCAGCAGTTTTAGGTCTAGGCGAGTACTGGGCAATGTAAGCCATATCAAATTTTACTTTTTTAAATAGGTTAACCGTGTCTTGAAATTGTTTTTTAGTTTCGCCTGGAAAGCCGACAATAATATCGGTAGATAAAGCTACTTCAGGAATTTCCTTTCTGATTTTTTCAACAAGATGGACATAATGCTCTCGAGTATAACCTCGATTCATAGCTTTGAGAATGACATTATTTCCTGATTGGACTGGTAAATGTACATAAGGACAAACCTTTTCATATTCAGCTATAGCTTTAATTAGTTCATCAGACATATCTTTGGGATGAGAAGTAACAAACCAAACCCAAAAATCGCTTGCTATATTATTTACTTTCTTAAGTAGCTGGGCAAAATTTATTTCTTTATCTAAATTATGGCCATAGGAGTTTACATTCTGTCCAACCAAAGTAATTGCTTTGTATCCTTTTTTGATTAAATTAGTAACTTCTTTGATAATTTCTTTGGCTGGTCTTGATCTTTCTTTTCCTCGAGCATAAGGGACTACACAATAAGAGCAGAAATTATTGCAGCCAGTCATGATGGGAACATAAGCGTGAAATTTGGAGCCATAAGAAGGTTGAATATGTAAGTAATCGCTCTCAGGGTTTAGATATTCAATATTCTTAAGCAACTGGGATAACTTAGGCAATTCTTCTATAGAAGATACTAAATCGGCTTTATCTTTTATTTTCTCTGAATAAAGACTGGCCATACATCCAATAACAGCTACCTTTAGCTTTGGATTTTGTACTTTAAGTTTTTCTAGATTTTTTAATTTTCCATAAACCCTATTTTCTGCTGATTGACGGACTACACAAGTATTAAGTACTACCAAATCAGCCTTACATTCTGATGAAGCTTTTTTATATCCGAGACTCTTCAGCATCCCTGCAATTCTCTCGGAATCGGACTTATTCATTTGACAGCCGTAGGTTTGGATAAAGTATTTCATAATATTAATTTTAAAGCTCGCTGTAACTTTATCAATTTAGCACATTTAAGCTTTATTTTCAAGTGCTTTGACACTCTATTTTATTATAGTTACAATGAGAGTTAGATTAATCTCAATTTCTAAATCCTAAAGCTATGCCAGAAGCGCCTCTTGAGCCAGAAAAAAGACCAGAAGAAGAAATAGTCTCCAAAGGAGAAAAAACAAGAGTTAGAATAATAACTTTGGGTCTTGTTTTAGGTGGAATAGTCCTAGTGATTGTGTTAGTCAGTGTAGGAAGAGTTGCTTATAGAGCTTGGTTTAAACCAGAGGTACTAAAACCAAAAGAGATTGAAAAACCAAAAGAAGTGCCTGAGGTTTTAGCTGAGGAAGGGGATGCAGATTCAGATGGCATGCCCAATGGATGGGAATCTACTTATGGCCTTAACCCTAGAGATTCAGGAGATGCTTTAGGCGATCTTGATAATGATGGACTAACAAATTTACAGGAATACATGTATGGAGCAGATCCTAAAAATTCTGATACAGACAAAGATGGCTATCTAGATGGCCAAGAGGTAGAGGTAGGTTATGATCCAGCTGGTCCTGGGAGATTAAGAGAACCTTTGCCAGAACACCTTAGGCTGGCAGTTTTGCAAGGCACCTGGAGTGGACTGATTAATGGTGCTGTCTATTCTTCCAATGATGTTGTTATTAATCTAACTTCTGGCGGTAAATTAACTGGGGATTTTACATTCATTCTTGAAGATAAAAAAGTACAAAATAAAGTTTCTGGAGAGTATGATTTTAATGACAAAATAAACGCCTTTAGTGGAGATGCATTAATAAGAGCAACTATAGATAAAACATCTAGTCAATATAAATTGAGTTTATATGGACTGATGAATAAAGAAAAATCCGAAATCATTGGAACCTTTACCTTGGATCCCCAAAAGACTCGCTGGCTTGAGAGAGATAGGGGAACATTTAAGCTAACCAAGACAAAGTAACAAGCAACAACCAGCAATTAACAAGAAATAGCACACCCAAGTGTGCTTTTTATTATCCACATTCTGAGGGTTGACCTTAAATTAATGATATGCTATAATGGTAATAGAAGTTAGAAAATAACATACCCTTTAAGATAAGACGCCAAAATAGCGTTATTTAGGATAAAACAAATATAAATACCAAAATGAAAATCACAAATCAAGTTACCAGTAATCCTGGGGCAAATCCTGAATTTGCCAGGGAAGAATATAAAGTAAGGGCTATGCCCGGAAAGCTAAGGCCAGTTCGAGCTCCTGAAAGAACAAGGGGTATATTAATTGTGGCCTTGGCTATTTTAGTTATGGGAGGACTAATCGGAGGAGAAGTTTATCTTATTCTGACTAAGCCAGATGTAGCTCCGATTGAGAATCAAATGCAAAAACAAGCTCAGGCTTTAAGCACTCTTAGCGAGTCTTCCGAAGATCAAAAGACTAGGTTAGATGAAGCAGAACTAAAGTTAGCTGGTCTGCCCTCCAAAGAAGATTCCGACTCTATGAAAACTAGCCTGACTTCTTTAGAGCAAGGACAGGAGGACCTTAAGGCTAGGATAGGTCTAGCTGACATAGATCAAGATGGTATTCCCGATGTTTGGGAAGAACAATATGGCCTTAATCCCAAAGATAGAAGAGATGCTAAGTTAGATACTGATAAGGATAAGCTAATAAATCTTTATGAATATCTTTTGGATTGTGATCCAACAAATAAAGATACAGATGGTGATGGTTATCCAGATGGGAAAGAAGTAGAGTACGGGTATAATCCAAAAGGCAAAGGAAAGTTAGATGAGATTTTAAAGGTAGAACTTATTGAACTTAAGCCCAAAGAAGAGGAGGGGGCTGAGGGGGAAGTTAAAGATATAGATAATGATGGAATGTCAGATGATTGGGAAAAGCAGTATGGCTTAAATCCTAATGATCCAGTTGATGCCAAAGAAGATCCAGACAAAGACGGATTAACTAATTTAAATGAGTATACTTATGGTACAGACCCCACCAAGGAAGATACAGATGGAGATGGATTTTTAGATGGAGAAGAAGCCTCAGCTGGCTATAACCCAGCTGGTTCTGGGAAGTTAGAAGAGATTAAAGAGCTTGAAGGAAAAATAGGGGAAATAGAGGAAAAAGCAGAGGAAGCTGGGAATGGGATTTTGGGAATGCCTGGAGGAGGCGAATAGAGGTCTTTTCTACACACGAATTTGACCTTCGAATATTACTAATACAAAAACAAAAACCATGCCCAATGGTGTGTCTAAAAAAGGAGCGCCTCCTGAGAGGTTGCCTATTGGAGTTCCGGAGGTTTCGCCTCCGGAAGAGAAAGAATTACCTCTTGTAGCAGAGCTTCCAAGAGAAGAAGTCTTAGAATATCCTCTTATAACTGAGAAGCCAACAATTAGTAGGCTTTTTGTGATTTTAGGAATTATTGTCTTGTGTGGAATTATTATTTCCTTTGGAATTTATATTGCCAGAAAACCTAAAGAGATTACTCTTTCCGAGGTTGCCTATGAGGCACCGGCTATTACTTTTTTAGAGCAGGATAAGGATAACGACGGACTTAGCACCTTGGAAGAGATGAAAGCAGGCACTGATCCTGAAAACCCTGACACAGATGGAGATGGCATGCCTGATGGTTGGGAAGTAAAATATATTTTAGATCCTATTTTGGCGGCTGATGCTATGGCTGATGAGGATTGGGATGGCTTGACTAATTTAGAGGAGTACCATTATAAAATAGATCCTCTAAACCCAGATACAGACGGAGATGGACATACTGATGGTGACGAAGTGAAGAGAGGCTATAATCCAGCCGGGTCTGGCAGGCTACCTCAGGGAGCCCCTAGGAAAGAAACTAAACCATCTCTTCAAGCAGAGAATGTAATACTCATTGGAGCCGAAGGATTTAGCCCTTCGTCTCTGACTGTATTAAAAGATGATACAGTAGTTTGGGTTAACCAAGACACAAAAGTACACCAAGTTATGGGAGGGATCCTAGACTCTGGAGTGTTGAAGTCAGGCTCAGCCTGGCAATATACTTTTAAAGAAGAAGGAACTTACAATTATTTTGATGCTTTTGATATTGATATGAGAGGCAAGGTTGTGGTGGAATAGTATATGGTATTTAGTACGAAGTATCTGGTATTTGGTATATAGTAGACGGTTTTACCGTTATTTTGATAAATGCTATACTATAGGTGTAATCTTCAATATTGGATATTATTATGGTAAAAACATGAAGATAAGGGTCAGAAAAATTGCCACCATTACCCTTTTAACCTTGGTTTTGGAGGCGAGATAGTAGATATATTTTATTCTCCTTTAGGCTTTTTAGGAATTATATTAGGCTTTTCTGTTTTGCTTAGTTTTCTGACTGGTTTTTATCCAGCAAGAAGAGCTTCTAGGATTGAGCCACTTGAGGTGCTGAGGTACGGATAGAAAAATTTAAAATTTAAAAATAACAGGCTTTGCATAAGGCCTGTTATTTTCTACTCGGCTTTAGCCAAGGTCCAATAGGCTTTAGCCTATCCTGAGTGAAGCTAAAGCTTCAAAACCCAACCTAAAGGTTGGTAGAACAGTTACTTCTTTCCTTCAATCTCTTTCTTAATTTTTTTAACAAACGTAGAGATTGCCAAAAGTCTAAGTTTCTTTACTTCTCTTTCTCTCACATTCACTTTTTTAGCTTTCATTTCTTTATCTCCTAAGACTAGCATGTAAGGGATTTTTTGGATTTCGGCGTCGTGGATTTTTTTGGAGACTGATTCTGTACGTTTGTCTACCTCAACGCGTAAACCTTCTTCTTGTAACTGTTTTTCTATTTTTTGAGCATATTTTAAGTGTTTATCAGAAATAGGAATAATTTGACATTGTATAGGGGAGAGCCAGACTGGAAAGGCACCTCCATAGTGCTCAATAAGTATTCCCATAAATCGCTCCATTGAGCCTAGGAGCGTTCTGTGGATCATAATCGGTCTTTTCTTTTGTGATTTTTGGTCGATGTAAAATAGATCAAAACGCTCTGGAAGATTAAAATCAACTTGAATGGTACTGCACTGCCAAGCTCGACCCAGAGCATCTTTTATTTTTATATCAATCTTGGGTCCATAAAACACTCCGGCTCCGGGATCAATCTCATATTTAAGCTTGGCGTCTTTCAAAGCTTTCTTTAGGGCTTCTTCTGCCTTGTCCCAAATCTCTTTGGTGCCAATATGTTTTTGGGGCCGGGTAGAAAGAAAAACTTGAAAATCTTTAAATCCAAAAGTTTTTAGAACAGCTTGAGCTAGTCTAACAGTTTGTATAATTTCATCTTCTAATTGATCTTCTCTTAAGAAGATATGAGCGTCATCTTGAATAAAACCTCTAACTCTAACCAGACCATGCAGCACTCCAGACCGTTCATATCTATAAACTGTACCTAGCTCGGAAAGTCTAAGAGGCAAATCTCGATAACTTCTCATCTCTGATTTATAAATCTTTACATGCCCCAGGCAATTCATGGGTCTAAGTAAATATTTTTGCCCTTCCACTTCAAAGGGAGAATAAAGATATTCTCTATAAAATTCCCAGTGTCCTGATTTTTTCCAAAGGTCAAGTTTGGCAATGTGAGGAGTGGAAACTAACTGATAGCCATAGTCTAACAACTCTTTTGTTAAATAATCTTCTATTTGATATTTAATAAAAGCCCCATTTGGGTGCCAGAGAATTAATCCTGGACCATATTCTTTATCAATTGAAAAAATTCCAAGTTTTCTCCCTAAAACCAGATGATTTCTCTTTTTAGCTTCTTCCAGCATCTTTAAATGCTTCTTTAACTCCTTTTGGCTATCAAAAGCCACTCCGTAGATTCTTTGTAACATGGGCCTTTTTTCATCTCCCTTCCAGTAAGCACCAGCTATATGAGTTAGCTTAAAGGCCTTTATTTCCCCAGTTGAATCTAGATGAGGGCCAGCACAAAGATCTACAAAATCATTGTCTTTATAAAGTGAGACTTTCTTTTGACCTTCTTTTTTTAAATCTTGGATTAATTCTACTTTATATACTTGATTTGCTTTTTTAAATAGCTCAATAGCTTTGCCTGCTTCAACTTCTTTTCTTTCAAAAGGATAATTAGCTTTAATAATCTTTTTCATTCGCTCTTCTATCTTTGGCAAATCCTTAGGATTTAGGGTTCTTGGTAGCTCAAAATCATAATAAAAACCTGCTTCAATAGCAGGTCCGATGCCGAGTTTAGCTTGAGGAAATATTTGTAGAACAGCCTGTGCCAGAACATGAGCACAGGAATGACGCATGATTTCGATTTTAGACAGCTTTTTAGGGTCTAACATGGTTAGCGGATGATGACTATTTCAATATGATCCTTTAAAGAAGGTACTGACCTTGTCCAAAAAGGAGTAAATTCAACCTCACACGAGGCTACATCCTCAAACTGTTCAAAATACTTTTTCACCTCATAGGTATCTTTTCCAATTAACTTTTCTTTATCAAAGACTTCAGGAGATATTTTGGCGATCATGGTTCCTTCAAGATGGACCATGATGTCTGCTGTTCCGGCCTCAAGATCAAGATTTTCCACCTTATAACTAAAACTATTTTCTTTTACAGTAATAAATTCTTTATCCTGAGGAACCTTGGCTTTTAGCTTCGTATAAGCCCGATCATACAAAGCCTTTTCATTAAAAGCCAAAGCTTTGAGGTGAACTTTTACTTTCATGTCAAATTCTTCAACTTCTTGATCTGGTTTAACTGATGCTTTAAATGAGATAATTTCTTTAAACACAGAGTCTTCTAGAATTTTCTCGTCCTCGGTTAGTCCCTCTTGCCATCTTGTTAGCACCTGGTCATATAAATCTTGAGCTACTTTATCTTTAGTCTGATCAATCACCTCTTGGGTAATCACTTTTGCTTTTCTTGTTCCACCAGTCGTTGGTTCTTTTGATTCTGCATAAATATCTTTCTGCCAATCTTTCCAAATTCTGACAATGGTAAAGTGGGTAGGTTCGATGTTTCCCTGTTTTCCTGGTTGGTCAGCAGTAATTCCAACCTCAACTGCTCCATGAGCAGGAATTACTACTCTTTCATCTGTTCTAAAAAGTATTCCGCTATCTGATAAAAGCTGAGTGCGAGGAAGAAGTGGTTGATCTTTATCTTTATTATTGTAAATAGTAACTTTTCCTTTAGCCTTCTCATCTATTTCCTTTAGGGGGATATCGGTTATTTTTCTTGTTTCCTCTTTTTCTTCTTCAAGGATTTTTCCTAAAATAATTTCTAGCTCAGGCAACTTTTCAGCTTCCTCTCCCTCTTTGGGAGCTTCCTCTTTGATTTCTTTCGTGAGCCTAACTTTAAAATCTACCCCAAGAGTTTCTTCTTTGGGAGTCAAAGTAATCTTTGCCCGAGAAAAAGAAGCATAGGTAACAAAAGCAATTAGACCTATACTTATAAGAATAAAGAGAATGACAATTTTTTTATAGGATCGACCGGTTTCTATTTTACCGATGTACATAGAGAATTACTTAAACATTCAAACATTTACTTACATGTTTGTATGTTTAGATGTTATTATATTATCATATTAGAATAGGCTATACAAGTCTGATATTTTCTTTACCTACAATATTCTCCAATTTGCTAATCAGGTTTTGATTATAATCTATACTATAATTAGTTTTAACTTTTTTGCGAGTACCCTCACCGTCCGGAATATTAAGCACTACTTTCAAGCTACCTCCATTGGCTTGAAGAATGTGCTTAAGTTCCTCCAATCTTTTGGGAGGGGTGTTTTGGAGAATAGTGAGAAGTAGGGTAGAGGTTTGATGTTTGGGGTCTGTTATCCCTATGTTTGTAGGGTTAGCTGATTTTGCTATTTCCGGTGTCAGTTCTTTAACACTACTACATAGGAGTTTTGGTACCCCATCTCTATCATTTACCCTTCCCTCAACAACCACTATTTTATCTTCCCGCCAGACATCAAGATTTTGTTTGAGAACTGAGGGAAAGACCAGGGTTTCCAACCTGCCTGTAGTATCTTCTAAGGTTACAAAAAGCATGGGCTCTTGAGTTTTGGTCAAAATCTTTTGGATATTAGTGATTATTCCCCCACATGTTACGATTTTCCCTACCAGATCTTTTGTTATGTCTTTTAGGGGAACGGTGTATTTGTTCAAGTAATCTTTATATTCCTGAACAGGGTGTTCTGAGATATAAAGGCCGAGAAGTTCTTTTTCCCAAGATAATTTTTGCTTTTTTGGCGCTGGTTCTACTTTATCCAGTTTAAGTTTAGGACTTAGTTTATCATTTAATCTAAACAGATCTGCTTGGCCAGAAGAGATAGCTTTGGAGATAATTTTAGAATAGTTTAATATTCTATCGATATTTTGAAGCAACTGATTTCGTTCCCCAAATTGATCTAAGGCACCAGTTTTGATTAAACTTTCCAGAGATTTTTTATTTAAACTATTTTGAGGAACTCTTTTTATAAAGTCGTCTAGGTTTTTGAATTTCCCCTTTTCTTTTCTGGAAGAGATAATATCGGCTATGGTGTTTGAGCCTAGGTTTTTAATAGCCGCCAGACCAAAACGGATTGCTTCACCTGACGCTTTTTTTATCACAGTAAACTGAGCAAAACTTTCGTTGACATCTGGAGGAAGAATATCTATTCTCTTATCAAGACATTCTCGAACCTCTTGGGCTATTTTGTTTACATCCTTTTGATCAGCTGTCATAAGAGCTGCCATAAATTCAGAGGGAAAGTGGCACTTAAGATAAGCTGTCCAATAAGCAATTAAGGCATAACCAGTAGCATGAGCCTTATTAAAGCCATATCGGGCAAAAGGTTCAATAAAAGTAAATAGTCTTTCTGCAATTTCTTTACTAATATTATTTTTAATACAGCCCTGGATAAATTTTTTCCTTTGCTGAACAAGCAAAGAATGGATTTTCTTTCCCACTGCCTTTCTAAGTATATCTGCCTCAGAAGGACTAAAGCCGGCTAAATCCTGAGCAATACGCATCACTTGTTCCTGATAAACTATAATGCCATAAGTAGACTTGAGGATAGGTTTTAGTTTAGGATGAAGATAGAAAACCTCTTTTTTTCCTTGCTTGGCGGCGATAAAGTCTGATATCCACTCCATAGGACCAGGTCTGTATAAGGCTACCATAGCCACAATATCTTCAAATTTTGAAGGTTTAAGTTGAGGGAGAAATCTCTTCATTCCATCACTTTCTAATTGAAACACCCCTGTGGTTTTAGCTTGAGATAGAAGCTTAAAAGTAGCTGAATCATCATAGGGAATTGTATTTATATTTATTTTAACATCTTTTGTTTTTTCGATTATTTTTGTAGTATTTTCTAGAATAGTCAGATTCTTTAGTCCTAAAAAGTCCATTTTCAAAAGACCAAGATCTTCTATGGCGTGGAGTTCATATTGAGTGATAATAGTTTTATCTTCTCCCGTGGGATGTTGCCTAGGAACATAATTGTCTATGTGGTCAGGGGTAATTACTACTCCACAGGCATGAGTAGAGGCATGACGAGCCACCCCTTCTAGCTTTTGAGCTGTGTCAATAAGTTTCTTTGCCTGAGGGTCTTGATTGTATGTATTTTTTAGGTCTGGGATTCTTTTTTTTGCTTCCTCCAGAGTTAAATTCATAGGGATCATTTTGGCAATGCTGTCACAAAAAGAATAAGGATATCCCAGTACCCTCCCTACATCTCTTACCGCCGCTCTAGATGCCATAGTTCCAAAAGTAATGATTTGGGCTACACGATCTTGACCATATTCTTGTCTAACATATTCTATAACTTCATCCCTTCTGGTATCTGCAAAGTCAAGATCGATATCAGGCATGCTAATTCTTTCGGGATTAAGAAATCTTTCAAAAAGAAGCTTGTATTTAATAGGATCGATATCTGTGATGTTAAGGAGATAGGAGACAATGCTTCCCGAGGCACTCCCTCTTCCTGGTCCTACTATTATATTCTGATCTTTGGCCCAATTGACAAAGTCTTGAACAATAAGAAAGTAGGTAGCAAAGCCTGTTTTTTCAATCACAGAAAGTTCATACTTTAGACGATCTAATATTTCCTTATCTGGCTTATCTCCAAATCGTTTTTTTAATCCAGCTACACACAGTTTTTTAAGATAAGAATTAGCTGTCTGTTCTTTAGGTACTTCAAAACGAGGAAGTTTTATCTCTCCTAGTTTTATCTCTACGTTGCATAGGTCTGCTATCTTTTGGGTATTCTCTATAGCTTCAAGTGTATCTTGAAAAGCTTTGGTCATATCAGTAGGGGACTTCATAGAAAAATCCTCAATCAGCATGGATAACCTGTTTTTGTCAGCCACTTTCTTCTGGGTTTGAATACATAGTAAAATATCCTGAGCTTCTGCATCCTTAGGATAAACATAATGAATATCGCTAGTAGCAACGAGGGGAATGTTAGATTTCTTAGAGATTTTTATAAGTGCTTGATTAACTTTGTTTTGGTTTTCTAATTTAGGATGATTTTGCAGTTCTAAATAAAAATTGCCTAGTCCAAAAATTTGCTGATATTCTTTTGCTCTTTTTTCTGCCTTATCTATTTTTCCAGCTACAATCAGTCTTGGAATTTCTCCATCTAGACATGCAGAGAGAGCTATCAGTCCATCCGAATATTTTTTTAATAATTCCTTATCAATTCTAGGTTTATAATAAAATCCTTCTAAATGAGCCTTGGTAGTTAGTTTAATAAGATTTTTGTAACCTTGTTCATTTTTAGATAGAAGGACAAGATGGAAAGGCTTTACGTCTATCTTGGGACGTTTCATTTGCATGCCATGCTG
Source organism: bacterium (assembly GCA_030603885.1). Lineage (GTDB taxonomy): Bacteria > Patescibacteriota > JABMPQ01 > JABMPQ01 > JAUVWW01 > JAUVWW01. Next base: position 37,463 of record JAUVWW010000007.1, on the reverse strand, counting down.
AGCTATGTAGGCTTCCATACCAATGATAGGTTTTATACCTTGCTCTTTAGCTTTCTGATAAAATTCAATAGTCCCATAGAGTACTCCATGGTCAGTTAGAGCTAAAGCAGGCATATCTAACTCTTTAGCCCTAGCAATAAGTTCGTCTATTTTTGGTAGTCCGTCTAGAAGACTATAGTGTGAATGGGTGTGGAGATGGATAAAAGACATATTTTTTCATGTAATATATGATTTTATTCTTCTACGCGTATCTTCTGTCTAGATTTCTTTCTTTTAGAAAAGAAGAACAGGGCTCCTAAGATAACGATGGCTAAGCCTAAAAGAATCAGAACTGTCCAAAGTATCCAAGAGAAGATGAAGTGAGAAATAGTCACCAAGACCTCAACTATGCCTCTTCCAAAAGAGGTTGTGTCTAAAAGAAAGACAATAAAAAAGAAGCCAAAGAACCAAATAGCTAATTTCTTGGCAAATCTTTTTGGTCGAGGAATCAAGTATCTGAGGCGTAATTTAAGCTTTTGCCAAACGTTCTTTTTCTTTTTGGCCTCATGGGTTAAATCTCTTATAGCTTGATAGTAGGCATTCAGAACAGACTGAATATCACCTGAGGAAATTCCTGCATTTACTTCATCTGTTATCTTTTTATATATATTTCTTGCTAATTTTAGGTCTTTGAGGTTTTTAATAAAGGGTTTGGCTGATTTTACTTTTTCATCAGTGCTTTTGCCTGGATAGCCTAGTTTTGAAAGCACCAAGGAGAAGATCTTTTCTGTTTCTATTAAAGCCAAAGCAGCTCCTGTGTCTGTCTTTTCCTGAAGATATTTATCTACTTTCTCCCAGGAAAGTTTTTTTGGTTGTTTGGGTTCATCTTTGTCAGGCATAGTTATCGAATATACCCCTCGAAATTAGCTATTTCTTCTGTATAATACAATAAAAAAACAAGGTAAGCAATACCTTGTCTTGCCTAGAATAAATAGCTTAAAATTGTATAGCTAATTTAGGCTTTCTTGAATCTTTTAGCTACTTTAGTAGCTTTTTCTTTTGCTTCTCCAAATGCTTTCTGGACTTTATCTTTTATTTCTGGGAACTCTTTTTTAATTTCCTTAGCCTTCTTAGCAATCAATTTTCTAGTTTTCTCCCCTGACTGAGGAGCATAAAGTAAAGCCATGGCAGCTCCTACTATAGCGCCGACAACAATCCCAGCCAAAAAATTTCCAGCTCGATCATCTTTCATAATTTTTCTTTAAGATTAATATAGTTATTTTTTCTCTTCTGGCTTTCTTCTAAAAATATCTATAATTTTCTTTGTTTCTTGGACTAGCTTTGAGACAATAGTCGCTGGTCTTATGATTTCACCCATAGATTGTACTGTGGTTTTGACAGTGTCAACAGTGAAAACAATAGAATCAATGAGGATATCTATCTTTTCTAATTTCTTATTAACGTCTTTTAAAGTCTTTTTTGCCTCTCGAATTGTCTTAGCCAAGTTATAGAGAACGTAGCCTCCGTAGCCTGCAATAACCAGAAGGGCTATTCCAAAGGCAAACCAGAAGAAAGTTTTTGAAATGTCTAGCATGATTTCAAGTTACTGAGACACTGAGAGTTAAGACAAATTTCAGTGTTCCAGCGTTATTTTATCCACATCTATTATTAGTTTATCATAGAAAAAATTAGTTGTCAAAGGGGATAAAATATGCTATTCTAGTATGTGACTTATGCCTAAAGAAGAAAAAAAATTGACTCCTGAAGAAGAAAGAGAAGCAAGGCTTGCTCTCAAGAAAGCCAAAATTGAGGCAGAAATCAAAAGGAAAATAGAGATAGAAAGAAGAAGAGAAAGAATCTTAGGAACTTTGGCAAGAATTAAAAAGAAAGATTTAATAAAGGTAGGAATTGGTGTAATTGTTTTAATAGTGGTCATAATTGGAGGTTGTAGTATTGCCAAATTGATCAGGTCTAAACCAGTGCCTCCTACGCCTCCGCCCGTGGAGGTAGAAAAACCTCCTGAGGGCTTTGAGATTCAGGTAGAAGAAGTGCAAATGATTTCGACAAATAAAGAATATGATGTTATTGCCAGGATAAAGAATACTGATCCCAATTGGGGAGTCTCAAAGCTTGGCTATACCTTTCAATTACTTGACGCTCAAGAAAATGTTATAGAACAAAGGAGTGGAACAACTTTCATCTTGCCCTTGTCTAGAAGATCTGTTATAGAAATAGGAATCGAGGCTGATGAAGAAGCACAGAAAGCAACCTTAGAATTAGAATTAAAAGAAGCGCAAAAGCTAACCCATGTTCCAGATTTAGGTATTTCCACTCATAGCGTTATCTATAACTTAACTGAAGCAAGAACCAAGGGTAAAGTAACTGGTTCCGTACTAAACAAAGGTCCTTATAGTTTTGAGCGGGTGTATTTGAATATTGTTTTATACTCAAGGGAAGGAAAGATTTTAGGACTGAATCATACTTATGTAGGAGATTTCCTGACTGGTCAAGAAAGATATTTCAGTGCTATTTGGACTAAGCCTCCTTTGGAGTGGGTAGATAGAGTAGAGGTGGAGCCTCTGGTAGATTTATTTAAGTCTACCGCCTTTATCAAAGAATATGGAGTAGGAGAGCCACTCGAATATTAAATTCCAAAAATGCAAAGATTTCTTACTATTTTAAAACAAATGGATTGGTGGATGATTCTGGCCACCGTTCTTCTTATATGTATTGGGCTGATGATGATTTATAGTACCGTCCAAGATACTGGCTCTACCCAGATTACCAAACAGATAGTAGCTTTTGGTATAGGAATCATTTTAGTATTTTTGCTAGTCTTTTTAGATTATAGAGTATTTAGCCACAATGCTTATCTTATTTATACTTTATCTTTAGGATTACTTATTTTTGTTCTTTTTTTAGGACAAAATATTCGTGGCATGAAAGGATGGTTTGACTTTGGCTTCTTCCAGTTTCAACCTTCAGAATTTGCTAAAATAGCTTTAATTATAGCTTTGGCTAAATATTTTTCTAAAAGACAAGGTAGACCTCATCATATTAAAGACATAGCCATATCCGGAGCTCTGACTTTAGGCATGTGCGGTTTGATTGTCTTGGAGCCTGACTTTGGTTCTGCTTTGGTATTGTGTGGAGTGTGGCTTTTTATGCTTTTGTTTTTTGGTATAAAAAAGATTCATGGATTTTTGCTTGGGCTTGCTCTTATTATTTTTGGTTTTATGAGTTGGAAATTCTTTCTTGCGGATTATCAGAAGGAAAGAATTTTCTCTTTTCTTAGGCCTGAGGGAAGTCTCAAGGATGCTAGCTGGAATATGATTCAGTCCAAAGTGGCTATAGGATCAGGAGGTCTTTTGGGTCGAGGCTTAGGGCATGGTCCTCAGAGCCAACTTGCGTTTTTGCCAGAACAACACTCTGATTTTATTTTTGCTTCAATTGCTGAAGAATTAGGTTTTTTAGGTGGGATATTGATTCTTGGGTTATTTTTGTTTTTAATTATAAGAATTATTCGTGTTATGAAGCTATCCCGAAATGAATTTGGCCTGATGCTTTGTGCTGGTGGAGCCTTTTTGTTTACTTTGCAAATATTTATCTCTATTGGTATGAACACGGGACTTTTGCCTGTGGTAGGCATTCCCTTGCCCCTTGTCTCCTATGGAGGAAGTTCATTAGTTTTTAGCCTGATTATTTTAGGTTTAGTACAGAGTGTTATGGCTAGACATAAAGGTTTGAGATTTGAGGTATAAAGTATGGGTGTGAATAACTAGGTCTTGTCAGTTATTTTTTTTATGTATATAATAGGTATTCCAACATCTTTTTATAAGTTTTAATTCGAGCAAAGCGAGAATCAAGGTTCTCGAGCGAAGCGAGAGGTTCTTATTTTTTAGATGAAAAAGATTATTCTGAAAGCAAAAATTAGGAAAGAGATAGGGAAGAAGGTAAAGAAGATAAGAGAAAAGGAACAGATTCCTGCTATTTTATATGGACACAAGATTAAATCTATGCCTCTATCTTTGGATTACGGCGAATTCAATCATGTCTTTGAGGAAGTCGGGGAGAGCGGCATCTTACGCCTAACCATTGATACTCAACCTGAAAAAGATGTTTTAGTTAAGGATATTCAACTTGATCCTATTTCTGGCAAATATATTCATGTTGATTTTTATCAGATTAAGAAAGGAGAAAAGATCAAGGCCGAAGTACCTTTAGAGACTGTTGGAGAATCTAAAGCAGTTAAAGAGCTTGGTGGTGTTTTAGAAAAACCCTTAGAAGAGATAGAAGTAGAATGTTTACCTAAAGATTTACCTCACGAAATAAAGGTTGATATATCTCGCCTTGAGACTTTCGACGATGTTATTAGAATTAAAGATTTAAGGATACCCTCGGGTGTCAAAGTATTAGAAGATAAAAAGGAGGCAGTGGCTCTAGTTTCTCCTCCAAGAAAAGAAGAGGAACTTAAAGAATTAGAGGAAGAAGTGGAAGAAAAAGTAGAAGAGGTAGAAGGAGTGAAAAAGGAAGAGGAAGAAGTCGAAGAAGTAGAAGAAGCTAGAGGTAAAGAGGGAATGCCACCAAAAACTAGGGAGACGCCGCCTCATGAGAAGCCTCAGACGGAGAGTAAGGGAAAGTAATTAAATCAATATATTATATTGCGTTATATGAAAGAATCATTAACTAAAATAAAACAAGCCGAAAAGAAAGCTCAAGAGATCATAAAAAAAGCAGAAGAAGAGTCTCGTAATGTGGTTACTTTGGCAAGAGAGAAAGGAGAAAAAGACTTGGACAGAGCTAAAGATTCAGCTTTAGCTGAAAGAGAGAAAATGTTAGCTGAAGCTAAGAGAAGGGCAGGAAAGCTTAAAGAGGAGGAAGGCAGGAAGACCGAAACCGAGGTCAGGAAACTAGAAGAACAAGCCCAGAAGAATATAGATGGGGCTGCTGATTTAGTAGTGGATGAGATGCTGAAGTCTTAGTTAATAGAAATTAATTGATGGAGGTTAGAAAACATGCCACAAGTCCCTATGCAAAAACTGAATATTATAGCTCCCAGGGAATACGAGGAAGATATTTTGAAGTTTTTGCAGGAAAAGGCTTTGATGCAAGTCATGGATCTGGAAGAAGAGACAAGAAAGATCTTAGCCAAAATTCCCGAGGAAGAAAAGCATGACTTTGATTTTCTTTTGGCTGAAGTTCAATTTGCCATTGATTTTCTAGAACAACATAAAATAAAGGAGAAGCAAAGTTTTTTGAAGAGACTTCTGGCTCCAGCCCAAGCCCTGACACCAGGACAGTTTAGTAAAATTATAAAAACTTTTTATTTTAAAAATATTGTAGAAAAATGTAAGATTTTGGAAGAAAAGATTAATGTACTTTTGGCCAGAAAAACAAAGCTACAAGAAGAGCATAAATTACTTTGGCAATGGAGGAAATTGGATATTCCTCTAGATCAGATAAAAGAGACAGAAAAAATTAATATGGTTGGTGGGAGTATGCCTATTAAAAATTTCGAAGAGTTTAGAAAAAAGCTGGCTCAAGTGAAATTAGCTCATTTCAAAAAAATATATTTAGTGGAAAATAATGTTAACTTGCTCATTATCTATGATAAGAGAGAGATAGAAAAGGTAAAGAAAATCTTAGATAAATATGAATGGCAGGAGGTAATTCTTCCTCCAAGAAAAGGCACTCCCTTACAAGAATTAAAGAGAATTAAGGATTTTCTTGCCGAGATAAGAAGGGAACTTAAGGTACAAAAAAAGAAGGCTCAAGGACTTTCTGCATATATCCCAAAATTAAAAGTCATCTATGATTATCTTTTGTGGGGAAGGGCTCATCAGCAAGTCCAGGAAAGAATAGGAAATACAGCCCAAACCTTTGTCCTCTCTGGATGGATTAAAGAAAAAGATTACAATGAATTAAAAGAGAGACTTAGGAAAGTTACTAAAGGAAATGTGGAGATTTTTAAAATTAAGCCAAAAAAGGGAGAAACGATACCTGTGGTTATTGAGAACAGACCAGCTCTCAAGCCTTTTGAAACAGTGACCACTATCTATGGTCTACCCTTACCTCAGGAGATTGATCCTACCCCATATATGGCTCCTTTTTTCATTTTATTCTTTGGCCTTTGTCTCTCTGATGCTGGCTATGGTATAGTGGTGGCAGCTCTGGCTTGGTTAATCATGACTATCCTGAGAGTTCCTAGAGAAAATCGGGGGCTATTTAAAGTATTGATTTATGGTGGAATAATAACTTTTATAGTAGGAGCGCTTTTAGGAGGATGGTTTGGTGTAGTTCTTGAGGAATTGCCATCTGGTTTTACTTGGTTATCTAGTACTCTCATCCAAATTCGTCAACTAGATCCTCTAAAAGATCCTATAAAAATTTTGATTTTGTCTTTGGCATTAGGAATTGTTCAAGTTTTGGTGGGAATAGCTATAAATATGTTTTGGAAAATGAAGCAAAAAAGATATCTAGAAGCAATTTTGGATTCGGGACTCTGGCTTTATTTTATTATTGCTATTATGTTTTGGGCTATGGCCAAAATGGGAGTTTTACCTTCTAGCTTGCAACAGTTAGGACTTTATGCGGTGTTAACTGGTGCAGGAGCTCTAGTTTTAACTCAAGGAAGAAAACAGAAGAATATTCTTTTGAAGTTTGGGTCAGGGGTGATGAGTCTTTATAATTTAGTAGGGTATCTATCAGATGTACTTTCTTATTCAAGGCTTCTAGCTTTGGGACTGGCTACAGCTGTAATTGCTATGGTAGTGAATTTAGTTGCCTTTTTATTCAAAGATATGATACCAGTAGTTGGCTGGGCAGTTATGGTTCTTGTTATGATTGGAGGACATTTATTTAATATGACCATCTCAGGTCTTGGCGCCTTTATTCACTCTGCCCGTTTGCAATTTGTAGAATTTTTTCCTAAATTTATGGAAGGGGGAGGGGAAAGGTTTGAACCTTTTAGACGCGAGCATAAATATATAACCATTGCTAGAAGCAAATAATATATAATTAAGTAACTAAGAAGGAAAACTATGGAACTAGGACTAGTATATGCCATTCTAGGAGCAGCCTTGTCAGCTTTATTTGCTGGCATTGGCTCGGCTGTAGGGGTGTCGCTGGCCGGACAGTCTGGCTCAGGAGTGATTTCTGAAGAACCAGCCAAGTTTGGTAGAGTCCTGCTTTTGCAGGCTTTGCCCGGGACCCAGGGAATCTACGGCTTTTTGGGTGCTTTTTGGGTGATCATGAAAATTGGACTTTTGGCAGAGCCAATGGCTGTGAGTACCTCAGCTGGTCTTCAGATTCTCTTTGCCTGTTTGCCTGTGGCTCTGGCTGGACTGTTATCTGGAATCTATCAAGGAAAGGTTTCTGCAGCTGGTATGGGTGTAGTAGCCAAAGTACCAGCAGAAACTGGTAAAGCTATCATTCTTTCTGCTATGGTAGAGACTTATGCAGTTTTAGGGTTGCTAGCTACTATTCTGTTAGTCAATGGGATACAAGTTGGATAAAAAATAAGAACTATTTCGGCTTGGCTTATGCTCTGCAAAACACGCAGTCGGCCTCTTGTCTAAATTCCTTGTCATTACTCGGCCGCTGCTCTGGCCTCGGTGCCCTTGAGGTTATTCTTCCTTTAGATACGTTCTTGCACTCGGGCACTCATGAGCAAGGTTTTGCAGGCATTTCGCCTCGCCTCATTTTATGGCTTTAAAAGATATCATCAACACAATTCTAAGCGATGCTAAGAAGAAGGCTAGGAGAATTAAAGAAGAAGCCCAGGGAAAGATAAAAGAGATAGATAAAGAATCTAAGGTTAAGGCTAAAGAAGAAAAGGAAAAAGTATTAGCTGAAGCAAAGAAGGAAGAGGAAAGAATCCAAGACACAGCTCGTTATGAAGCCAAGCTTTTGTATAGGAATGAATTGCTAGCTAAAAAACAGGAATTGATTAGCCGAGTTTTTGATCAGGCTTTAGATAAATTAGCTAAGCAGCCTCAGGATGAATATTCCAAGCTTTTAGTCTCTTTGTTAAAACGGGCGCCAACATTGGAAGGAAAAGTGGAGGTTTTGTCTGTAAGAGGAAAAGAAAAGATAACCAGGGAAGCTACAAAGAAAGCTAAAAAAGATTTTGTTTTATCTGATCAAGTCACAGAGGCTAAAGGAGGATTTATTTTAAAGTCACCAGATATTGAGATCGATAATACTTTCAAGGCACTACTTAAAGAAAAGAGAGAAGAATTAGAGACTAAGATAGCGCAGCTATTATTTAAATAAACAATATTTCCATGTTTAATGAGGAATATTTATTCACTACTGGGGTTATTCGATCAAGAGAAGCCAAACTGCTAAATTCAGTGGATATCGAACGTATGGTTGATGCTAAAACGGCAGAAGAAGCTCTTAAGGTATTTAATGACACAGATTATGCTGATGAACTTCCAGACATTGAAAAGCCAGAAGATTTTAACCAAGGTCTTCTACACGATCAAAAACAGGCAAGGGATCTTTTGGAAAAAATTATTCCAGATAGAACCTTAATAAAGTTTTTGTTTTTGAGATACGATTATCATAATATAAAGCTGTTATTCAAGGCTAAATTCTCAGGACAAGAATTGGATAAGTATGCTTCAGATTTAGGAAATGTTTCTTATGATATTTTAAAAACTTATATACTTAAAGAAGAAGACAAAGGAGTACTTCCTGAAATAAAAGGAAGTATTGATAGGGCTCGTGAGGCCTTTGAAAAAGATCAGACACCATTTTTCATCGATCTATTTTTGGACAAGGAATATTATAGATTACTCCGCGAACTAACTGAGAAATTAAAATGTGAATTTGTAGTTGGGTTAGTTTCAGATCAGATTGATATGGTTAATGTAGATGCATTTTTGAGAGTGAGAGAGATGGCAAGACCTTTGGAATTTTTAGAGAGAGTGTTAGTTGAAGGTGGAGCTATTCCTCAAAGTATATTTTTAGAGTATTTTGAAAAACCAGAAGAAGAATTTTTTAGACACCTACCTAGATACTTAGGAGACAGAAAGTTTCAACAGGAACTAGAGGAATCTATTGAGGCAAGGGAATCGTACCGTAGAGGAAAGATCTTTGAAGAATATGAGGTTCGTCATCTAGGGCGAGCAAAATTCATTGCTTATGGACCAGAGGTAGTGGTAGCTTATTATCTAGCTAAGAATAATGCTATTAGGAATATCAGATTGATTATGACAGGGAAAGTAAATGGTATTCCGGCCAATGAGATAAGACAGAGGGTGAGAGAAATATATTAGCATCGCCTTATATGGAATATAAAATAGCTATAATTGGTCTTCATAATGTCATCCTTGGTTTTAAAGGCCTGGGCATGGATACTTTTTCAGTTGATAAGCCTAAGCAGGCCCTAGATACTTTGAAAGATTTAATAACCAAAAAGGAGCATGCCATTGTTTTTATTACTGAAGATATTGCTCAAGATATTAAAGAAGAATTAGAAGAATTATCTCGGGTGACTTTGCCAGCTATTATTGCTGTTCCATCACATAAAGGATCATTTGGAGTAGGGTTGGGTAGATTAAGAAAGACAGTGGAGCAGGCAGTGGGAAGTGATATACTTTTTAGAAAATAAATTTTAAGCTAAGTTTATGGAGCCAGAAGAACAAATTAAAAAAGAGAGAAAGATTGTTAAATTTGATTGGATCTTAGTTTTAGTATTTTTAGCTATTGCTTTTCTTTTATTTCAAGGTATTTATGTTTTAGTTTCTTTAGATAAATTATTAGCTCTTTTATCTCAAGAGCCGCAATATTTAGAGTTAATGGAAAGATACGAAGTTCAAGAAGGAATGTTAGCTGGGAGCCTAAGGGCAATAGCTTTCTTTTGGCTAGCTCTGGCTTGTTGGATGGGTTTTGGGATTTTTCAAATAAAGGAAAAGAAAGCCTTTTGGCATTTCCTCATTCCTTCTATTTTAGCTCTGATTACCGGTCGTGTCGAAGCAGGGATTTGTGGAATTATTGCTAGTATAATTTATAGAAAAAAATTGCAAGCGCCAGGCACTAAATAATTATTTGAAATTTTAAAGAAAAAATATGCAACGGGAACAAAAAATAGGTACCATCACCAAAGTTTCAGGACCCCTAGTAGTAGCAGAAGGCATGGAGGGGGCTGAGATGTATGAAGTAGTAAAAGTATCTAAAGAAAAATTAATTGGAGAAATCATTGAGCTTGAAGGAGATAAAGCTTCTATTCAGGTTTATGAATCAACTTCAGGTATTGGACCAGGCGAGCCGGTTTATAGAACTGGAGCTCCTTTGAGAGTTGAGCTTGGACCAGGACTTCTTGAGACCTTTTATGATGGAATCCAAAGACCTCTAGATGTTCTTGAGAAACAAACTGGAGCTTTTATTGCTCGCGGTGTAGAAGTTCCTGGATTATCTAGAACAAAAAAGTGGGAATTTGTTCCTAAAGTTAAAAAGGGAGATAAAGTTGAAGAAGGAGATGCATTAGGTACAGTCCAGGAAACTACATTAATAGAACATAAAGTTTTAGTTCCACCAAGAATTTCTGGTACCATTCAAGAAATAAAAAAAGGAAATTTTACTATAGAGGAAGTCATTGCCAAAGTCAAAAATAAAGAAGGAAAAATAGATGATCTAAAGATGTATCAGAAGTGGCCGGTGAGAAAAGAAAGACCAACTAAGGAGGAATTAATTCCTATCGAACCCTTGGTTACTGGACAGCGAGTTATTGATGCTTTCTTTCCTATTACTAAAGGAGGCACTGCTTGTATCCCGGGTCCCTTTGGCAGTGGAAAGACGGTAGTTCAACACCAACTTTCCAAATGGGCTGATGCGGATATCGTTATTTTTGTCGGTTGTGGTGAGCGGGGAAATGAGATGACTGATGTGCTTTTAGAGTTTCCTGAGCTAAAAGATCCTCGGACAGGCGAGCCTTTAATGAAAAGGACTGTCCTTATTGCCAATACTTCCAATATGCCAGTAGCCGCTCGGGAGGCATCTATTTATACTGGTATTACCATTGGTGAATATTTCAGAGACATGGGATATAAAGTAGCTCTAATGGCAGATTCTACCTCAAGATGGGCCGAGGCTTTGCGTGAGATTTCAGGAAGACTTGAAGAGATGCCTGGTGAGGAAGCCTACCCTGCTTATTTAGGATCTCGTACCGCTGCTTTTTATGAGAGAGCAGGAAGGGTGATTTGTTTAGGATCTGAAAAAAGAGAAGGGAGTCTATCTGTCATTGGAGCAGTTAGCCCTCCAGGAGGAGATCTTTCTGAACCTGTTTCCCAAAATACTTTGCGAGTAACTAAGGTCTTTTGGGGTCTGGATGATGCTTTAGCCTCTCGACGTCATTTTCCAGCTATTAATTGGCTTACTAGCTATTCTTTGTATGCCAAAGAAATAGAACCTTATATGAAAGAAAAAGTGGCTGAGGATTGGGTTGAGCTAAGGACAGAAGCTATGGTTATTTTACAGCAGGAAGATTCACTTAAAGAGATTGTCAGACTTGTGGGAGTGGAAGCCTTGTCTCTTAAAGAACAGCTTGTTTTAGATACTGCTAAATCTATCAGAGAAGACTTTTTACAGCAGAATGCCTTTGATCCCATAGATACTTATACCTCTTTGAAAAAAGATTATTGGATGTTAAAGATAATTTTAACTTTCCACCAAAAAGGACTAGAAGCTTTAGATAGAGGAGTAGAACTAGAGAAGATATTAACTCTTCCCATCAAAGAAAAAATCGCCAAAGCCAAATTTGTTGAAGAAAAGAAGATGGGTGATTTGGAAAAGTTGGTGGGGGAGATTGGGAAGGTGATTGAGGGAGTGAAAGTAGAGAAGTAGCGTTTAAGTTACTAATTACTAAATTCCTAATTTTTAAAAAATATGCTTAAAGCTTACAAAACAGTCACCGAAGTATCAGGACCTCTTTTAATTGTGGAAAAGGTCTCTGATGTTAAATTTGAAGAGATGGTCGAGGTAGAATTGCCTTCTGGAGAAAGAAGACGAGGAAGAGTTTTGGAAATTGACCGGGATAGGGCAGTAGTTCAGATGTTCGAAGCTACCAGAGGTTTGGTGGTTGAAGGAGCTAAGGCTAAGTTTTTAGGTAGAGGATTAGAGCTTCCTGTATCCATAGATATGCTAGGTCGTGTTTTTGATGGAGCAGGAAGACCAAAAGATGGCGGGCCTGAAATTATCCCAGAAAAAAAGTTAGACATTGGAGGAAATCCTATTAATCCCTATGCCCGAGATTATCCTACTGATTTTATTCAAACCGGGGTTTCCTCAATTGACGGAATGAACCCTTTGGTTCGAGGACAAAAACTTCCTATTTTCTCCGGCTCTGGTCTTCCTCACAACCGCTTAGCAGCTCAAATTGCTCGTCAGGCTAAAGTGATTGGAAAAGGAGCAGAAAAGGCTAAGTTTGCTGTTGTCTTTGGAGCTATGGGAATTACCTTTGAAGAAGCTCAATACTTTATTAATCAATTTAGACAAACCGGTGCTATTGAGAGAGCAGTACTTTATATTAATCTGGCTGATGATCCAGTAGTTGAGCGTATTACCTTGCCTCGTATGGCTTTAACTTGTGCCGAATATTTAGCTTTTGAGAAAGACATGCATATTCTAGTTATCTTGACTGATATGACTAACTATGCTCAGGCTCTGCGGGAAATTTCAGCGGCTAGAAAAGAGATTCCTGGCAGACGTGGTTATCCTGGTTATCTTTATACTGATCTAGCTACTCTTTATGAAAGAGCCGGCAGAATCAAAGGTAAAAAGGGATCAATTACTCAAATTCCAGTTTTAGCCATGCCTGAAGATGATAAGACTCATCCTATTCCAGATTTAACTGGCTATATTACAGAAGGTCAGATCATGATCGATCGAGGCCTACACATGCGAGGAATTTATCCTCCAGTGGACGTCCTGCCATCTCTGTCTCGACTCAAAGACAAGGGGATTGGTCCAGACAAAACTAGAGAAGACCATGCTGGAATTTCCAACCAGCTTTATGCAGCTTATGCTTCAGGAAAAGAAGCCAAGGAGCTAGCTGTAATTTTAGGAGAAGCAGCTCTGACAGACATGGATAAAAAATTCTCCAAGTTTGCTGATGGATTTGAAGATAAGTTTGTCAGACAAGGAGAGTTCGAGGACAGAACTGTTGATGAGACTTTGGATTTAGGGTGGAAATTACTTACCATTCTGCCAAGATCTGAGTTGAAGCGTGTCAAGGAAGAGCAAATTGAGAAGTATATGCCCAAAGTAAAAAAGTAACTTAGTAATCTAGTATGAGGTTAAATATCAATCCCACCCGGATGGAACTTATAAAATTGAAGAAGCGAACAGCGGTAGCTAAGCGTGGTCACAAGCTTTTAAAAGAAAAGCGAGATGGGCTGATGAAGAAGTTTATGGAGATAATCAAAGAAACAAAGACATTAAGAGAGACTATCGATCAAAAATTAGCCAAAGCTTTTAGGACTTTTTTATTTGCTGCTGCTAACATGAGACCAGAAGTTTGTGAAGAATCTTTGTCTTATCCTTCACAAAAATTATCTTTGGAGGTAGGAACAGAAAATGTAATGAGTGTTAGAATACCTCAATTTAAATCTAAGCTGGAAGGAGATTGGCTTTGCTATGGCCTAGTATCTACGCCCCAAGAGTTGGATTTATCCATGAAATTATTTTCTGAAGCTTTAGAAGATATGGTAAAATTAGCCCAAATTGAACACTCAGCCTCTCTTTTAGCTCAGGAAGCCGAACGGACTCGAAGAAGAGTTAATGCCTTAGAGTATGTTCTTATTCCTAATTTAGAAGAGACAGCCAAATATATTACTATGAAACTTGAAGAGCAAGAGAGGTCAGCTTTTTCTAGTTTAATGAGAGTTAAAGAAGTGATTAGGTAGCTCGCTAGTAATTCGCGAGTAACAAAAAGACAGCAAAACAGCTGCCTTTTTTGATAGGTTTTATTTAAATGTTTATTTACGAAAGGAATAAAGCCGTTTCCAGTTCTTCTAATACAGGTGCAGTCATTACCCCCACTCCAATTATTAAAAATACTATGATAAACCAAAGAATGAAGAAGACAATGGGCGGAATAATCCCCCAAAGCAGACAGTTTCTTCCAAATCTTTTACATTCTGGCTCGGGTTTAGTTAAATAAACAATTCCAAAGATAATTCCAAACAAGCTAATAAAGAAAGAAATAACATAAAACAAGGCCCTTGGTTCTGGTGGTTTGCAGGGAGCTGGAGCTGCTGCTGGTGCAGCTGGTGGTGGAGTAGGAGCTTCTGGTGGTTTTGGAGCTTCAGGTATTCCATTTGGCATTTTACTCACCTCCTTCCTGATAGTTTAGCATCTTTTAAATAATATCAGATTTAGCATAACCTGTGTTTTAAGCCTTGTCAAAATGATTTCTGTGGATATCTTTTAACCTTGTAAAATGTTTTTAGATATGCTAAAATATTAGAGTAAATCACTTAACAAAAATATATGGAACTGACAAACCCAGCTCAAAAAAGAAAAAAATCTATTATTTATCTGGCTATCATAGCAGTTGTAGCAGCAGGAGTTATTATTTGGATTGGCTATTTAGCCAGGATAGGAAAATTAGAATTTGGAGGTATGATTGGGAGGAGAGCAGCTGAAGAAGGTTTTGTTCCTCGAAGGCTAGATGGAGTACTGGTTGATCCAGTTGCGGCTAATTTTTGGCCAGTGGCTGTTATGATTGATAATATGACTACAGCCAGACCTCATTCGGGTCTAGACAAAGCAGGATTAGTTTATGAGGCTTTGGTCGAAGGAGGATGTACCAGATTTATGGCTGTATATGAGGCATCACACAGAACAGAAGAGATTGGTCCAGTAAGATCTGCCAGGCCCTATTATCTAGACTGGGTTAAAGAATTGGATGCTTTATATGCTCACTGTGGAGGATCAAATGAAGCCCTAGGTGCCATTGGGACCAGAGGGATTAAGGATATAGATCAAATTACAGGTGGTTCTAGATTTTTCTGGAGAGACAAGACCAGATACGCTCCTCACAATCTTTTTACTTCTTCAAAACTCCTTGACCATGCTGTTTTAGACTGTGGTCTAAAAGAACAAAAGCCAACCTTTGAATCTTGGAAATTTAAAGATGATAAGGCATCAGAAGAAAGACCCTCGGATGAAAAGTTTATTAAAATTGATTTTTCTTCAAGGAGTTGGTTAGTTGAATATAGCTACGACAGAGAAAATAACCACTATTTAAGAAGCATGGGAGGTACGGCTCACAAAGATAAAATTACCGGAAAACAATATACAGCCAAGAATGTAGTGGTACAATATGTCTCCTCTAGCGTTCAAGATGCAGTGGGTAGATTAACTATGGACACCATTGGCGAAGGAAAAGCTTTGGTTTTTAGAGACGGAGAAGTGATTGAGGGAACTTGGAAAAAGGGATCTCGAGAAGCAAGGGCAAAGTTTTATGATGCTGATGGCAGAGAAGTCGAATTTAACAGAGGCCAAACCTGGATTGAGATTGTGCCACCGGAAAGGCCAGTGGAATACAACTAACAATTAATAATCTAGCAAATATAAGGCCGGGCAAAAGCTCGGCTTTATATTATTGTTCGGTTATGCGATAGAAATTATTACTACTCGGTCTAGTCCTCTTAGATCTTTCTTTATTTTTGTCTTACATTTTGACCAATATTTCTTGGCTATTTTTTTAATTTTATTGGTCTGTCTTTTTCCTCCTATTTCTAGGGTTATGGCTTTGATATCTTTTCTTTTTGAAGCTTGATAAAGTAATTCTCTAATATAATCCAGGCCATCTTTTCCGCCATCTAAGGCTTCTCGAGGTTCATAAAGTTTAATATCTGGTTTAGTTGAAAGCCATTGTTTGGTAGCTAGATAAGGGAGATTGGCTACGATGATGCCGATTTTACGATTTTTCAGCGGATGGAGAAGGTCACCTTTTAAGAAAGTAATTTCCGTTAGCACCTTATGTTTTCTAGCATTCTTTTTGGCTAATCTGAGGATACTACTGGAAATATCAGTGGCATAGATTTTAATTTTATTTAAGTGTTTAGCCAAAGCAATAGCTATACAGCCACTCCCAGTTCCTATGTCAGCTACTGTTACAACGTTACCTAGCGCCGTAATAAGAGAAATCACTTCATCAATTAATAATTCCGTCTCTGGCCGAGGTACCATTACTCTTCTATCTACATAAAAATCTAGGCCATAGAATTCTTTGAGTTGGGTAATATAAGCTATTGGTTCGTGTCTTAATCTATGTTTAATAAGTTTCTGAAAGCTTTGGTATTGGCCAGGCGTTAATTTTTTATTTGGGTAAGTATACAACCAAGATTTATTTCTTTTTAGCGTATAGCATAAAAGAACCTCGGCATCAATCCAAGAATTATCGGTTACTTTTCTAAGTTTGCCCGAGGCTAGTTTTAAAGCTTGCTTGATAGTCATCCTACCCAATACGAATTAACAAACATTATCGTATTCAGGGCTAAAAGCATAGAGAATAACATTACTATGGCATAATTTATCACTTTATTTTTACCCCACAGAGCAAGAAGTATAAAGGCAGGGAAGAGAACTAGCACATATCTGTTCATGCTCATTAAAGATTTAGTTAAGGGCGATAGAATTAGACCAAAGACCATATACAAAGCATAAGATTTTCTTAATTTTAGAAAGACTATTACACATAGGAATATAAAAAGAATGAAAGAAAATAGTTCAAAACTTTGAGCAATACGCATGGCTATATTTGGCTCTCCACCCCGAATAGCTTTTATGTGATCTATTACACTCCGACCTATATTAGCTAAAGAAATAGAGGATGTTCTGTTCCAGGCTTTCTGTGCTTGGAGAAATAGCCAGGCATTTCCAAATCTCTTCCAGAGATACCACATAAAAGCTCCTAGGCCACAAGGTACAAGAGCCAGATTTAAAATATTCCATCTAATCTTTTTAAAATTAAACTTTCTTTGTTCAAAATATTCCAAAAGCAAAGCTAAAACTAAAAATACACCTAAAGATTTTGTTAAGGCAGCAAAAAATCCCCAAACACAAGCCAATGTCCATTCATTTTTTCGGGCATGATAAAAGGCAGCCAGACAAGTTAGTAAAAACAGAGATTCTGTATACATAGAAGCGAAAAATACAGCAGCAGGAAAAATTAATAAATAAAGAACAGACCTAAAGGCTGAATTCGATTTAGTATCTATCCTAGCTAGTTTATATAAATAAAAACAAGCAAAAAGCAAAGCCAAGTTAGAAACTATCACTCCACAAAGTAAATAATTTCCACCAAAAATCCATCCTAAGTATTTTACAAGTAGGGGATAGAGAGGAAAAAAAGAAACATTAGAAAAGTTTTCTGCTCCTTCAAAATAGTATCCTCTTTCTACTATAGACAAATACCAACCAGAGTCCCATCTAATCCACCAAGTGTACCAAGAAGAGAATCCAGGCTTCCAACAAGAGGTAAAGTCTGGATTAAGGTTAAGTCTAAATATTCCCAGATAAGCAATAAACTGAAGCACTGCTCTCCAGGCTAAAAATAAGCCAAGGATAGAGAATATTTCCTTGGCAGTTAGTTTATGGCCTGTTTCTTTTAGGTTTTTTACAAAGTTTAGAGCCATATCAACTTAGGATTATTTTACTTGTTTTAGCAATCTTCTTTGATTTTCCTCTTTTAATTTTCCAATCAATTCATCTAACTTACCTCCTAAAATGTCTGGCAAGCCATGTAAGGATAATTTTATTCTATGATCCGTAACCCTATCCTGAGGAAAATTATAAGTTCTGATTTTTTCTGAACGATCTCCTGTTCCAATTTGGATTTTTCTTACTTGGCCTCTTTCTTTTCTTTGTCTCTCTTGCTCTTGATCAAGGAGTCGAGAGCATAGAACTCTCATTGCTTTCTCTCGGTTTTTGAGCTGTGATCTTTCATCTTGGCAGGCAACTATTATTCCGGTGGGCAGGTGGGTAACTCTTACAGCCGAGGAGGTTTTTTGGACATATTGTCCTCCTGGCCCAGAAGCTCTAAAAGTGTCGATTCTTAAATCGTTAGGATCAATTCTTACGTCAGGTTCTTCTGCTTCTGGAAGAACAACTACTGAGGCGGCTGAAGTATGAATTCTTCCTATTTTTTCGGTAACGGGTACTCTTTGAACTCGGTGAACTCCACTTTCATATTTTAGATCTCCATAAACTTCTTCTCCGTCTACTTTAAATATTATTTCTTTAAGTCCTCCAAGACCTGTTCGATTAGAGTTCATAACATCAACTTTCCATCTTTTGTTTTCTGCATACCGAGAATACATTCTAAAAAGATCAGAAGCAAACAGGGCAGCTTCTTCTCCTCCAGTACCAGCTCTGATCTCCATAATGGCATTCTTGGTATCATTGGGGTCTTTTGGCAAAAGGGCAATGTCTATTTCTTTCCTAATACGTTTTAAATCTTTTTCTAGTTTAGTTGCCTCTTCTTCAGCCATTCTTTTTAGCTCAGGTTCTTTTTCTTTTTCTATCATATCAACTGCTTTAGCCAAATCTTTTTCTATCTTTTTCAAATTTTGCATCTTAGCTATTAGCTCTTCTAATTCACGCTGTCTTTTAGCGATCTCTTTATATTTTTTTGGATCAGAAATTAACTCAGGAGAGCTGAGTTTTTTAGTAAGGTCTTGGTATTCTTTTTGAAGATTTTTAAGTTGATTAACCATAGTATATCTTTTTTATTATAAGAACCTGCTTCGCAGAACCTTGAAATATTCACTTCGTTCATATTATAACATAAAATCAGAGCCAAACATAAAAACTCTGATTCTATTATTTATTATAAATAGACTATTTTTTAGCCTTCTTCTTCTCCTTTTTCTTTGCTTTTTTCTCGGCCTTAATTTTCTTAGCTGCTTCTAGCTTGGCCTTAAATTTATCCACCCTTCCAGCTACATCTACTAATTTATGTTTTCCAGTATAAAGAGGATGGCAGGCAGAACAAATCTCCACATGCATTTCAGGCACGGTGGAACCTGTCTCTATGACATTTCCACAGGCACAGATGATTTTAGCTTTGGGATACCATTTTGGATGAGTTTTTTTCTTCATAGTTTTATATTAACAAAAAATAATATTTTTAACAAGAAAGCCCAGTAAAAACTGGGCTTATTGACTAAGTGAAAAAATGGTTTTGTTCTTCTGGTATCTCCTTTACTTTGAATATAATTATTTCTTTATCACCCACCTTTTTTCTTTCCACAGTCCTTTCAATCATAAAGAGATGGAATTTTCCCTCGATGTCTTTAAGACAGTAAGTTCCGCATTTGGTCACGAGAAAAAATTTTCCTTGTTTGAGATCAAATGCTATTGTTTTTCCCTTGTCAGTTTGAAAGATAATCATTTTTATCTCCTTTCTCTAAAGTTTCAGTGTATCTTCTATGTCCATTTATAATTACAAAATGGACAATATGCATCACCTTCATTGCCAGGGGATCCTCCATATTCTTGCTGATGAGCAATGTGGCCACAATCTAGGCAAATATGGTAAAATTCATCATAGTAGTTAGTTAGGCCTGAATCAGCGTACATACACCAGACATCTTTGTTTAAACCGCACTTCTCACAGGGTGTTTTAACCCTATGTGGTTCTTTCCAAAACCAGTTATGATATTCTACAAAAGGTGCTTTCACATTAAATCTAAATCCCAAAGTGTTAGCGATTTTCTTCATTTCAGTAATCGTTAACCCTGGACCTACAGGGTAAGAATTTTCTTTGGGAATCATATTAATTCTTTTAAGGAACCAGACAAGTTTATCAGGCATTTTTAGCCACTGTTCAAATAAGTCTCCATCAATGCCTTTCTCCCTCAATAGCTTGATGAACCTGTTTATCTGGGTTTCGGATATTTTTTTCATCATACACCTCCTTGGTCTTTGCATAGACCATCAAAATGTTCAGAGAGCTTCATATTAGCTTAACAAAACATTTTTAGCTTGTCAAACTTTTTAGCATATAAGTATCTCTCAGCCTATATCCCAACTTTCTATAATATTCTCTTACCCCAACCCCTGAAATAACAGCTATTCTTTTAATACTGGATTCTTTCTTGGCAATTTTTTCTGCTTCTAGCATTAGTCTTTTTCCTAAGCCGAAATGCTGAGCAGATTTGGCTTTATGCTGGCCGATAGGAACGAGTTCTCCATAAACATGGAGTTCGCGGATAATAGCAGAATCTTGTAGAGTAGGGAATACTAAAGAAGATGATGGAATTCTAAGACGAAGAAAAGCAAAGAGAGTTTGTCTTTTTGGATCTTCGAAAGTTAGAAAGATTTCTTTGCCGTCCGAAGCATGATAGTCATGCCTAAACAATTTCACTCTAGCTTTTATTCTAGCTCTAACCTCTTTGCAACGAATACACTTACATTCAATTCCTCGCTCTTCCATTTGTCTATGCACCACCTCTCGAATATTAGAAATTTTGCATCCGGCAATAATGTCTGGTACTGGAATATCTCTTCCTAGTCGCATAATCCTAATATAAGAAGGAATAACTTGCTTTATTTTAACTAATAAATTAATTAGTTGTCTGTCAGTGTATGGCTTGTATTTTCCTTGCTTCCACCAAGAATAAAGTCTTGATTCTCTAGTTAAGACACAGGGATAAATTTTGAGCATGTCTGGTTGGAAATCAGGGTTAGAGAACAGTTTTTTAAACATAGCTAAATCCTTCCTGGGAGTACTTCCAGGTAAATTAGGCATCATGTGATAGTTGATTTTAAATCCGCTATCTTTAAGTAGATGAGTAGCCTTAGCAACAGCATCAACCCCATGTCCACGTTTGTTTAGCTTTAATACATTGTCATAGAGACTCTGTACTCCTATCTCTACTCTGGTAGCTCCAAGCTCTCTAAACCATTTCACTACCTCAGGTGTAATATGATCCGGCCTTGTTTCTAAAGTTATGCCAATAATTCTGTGTTTAGATTTTTCATTTATTTTTTGAACCTCTTTTAGGGTTTTGCCCTTTTTCTCATTTGCGGCTTCAAAACATCTTTTAACAAACCATTCTTGATATCTTTTAGGTAAAGCGGTAAAACATCCTCCCATAACTATCAGCTCAATTTTGTCAGTGGGATGGCCGGTATTCTCTAGCATCTTAATTCTAGCTCTAACTTGTTTGTAAGGGTCGAACTTACACAAAATAGCTCTCATCACTGCTGGTTCATCATTTAGATAACTTTTGGGCATATCTTTTTGATCTGGACAATAAATACACTCACCTGGACAAGGATAAGGTTTGGTGAGTACGGCTACTATAGCAATACCAGATAAAGTACGGATTTTTTGGGTTTGAAGAAGCCAAAGTAAGGTCTTATTTTCTTTTAATTTACCTTTTTTAATCAAATCGCGATAAATTCTTAAAATTTCAGAATTAGAAATAGAGCCTTTTTGTCTCAATTCTTTAGCCCATTCTTTTTTGAGGCTTTCTAAGGTTTTTGCAGTACGAATTTTTCTTCGTACCATTTGTTCGACTAATTGTATTAGATCTTGCTTTTCCATCATATTTTCTTTACATAGATTACATTGTATAATATCATAAAGAAGCTAATTAGTCATCATTAAATTACTCTATAAATAAAATGAAGGAAAAATTAAGATACAAAATTGGAATAATGGGATCAGGAAGTAGGAGTAGTGTGCTGTCTAAAAGAACGTTAAGGAAAATAAGAAGATTGGCAGAGGAGATTGTCAAAAACGATTGTTTTTTGGTTACTGGGGCTTGTTGGGCAGTGGCGCAGGAGGCAGCAAAGGCAGCCAAAAATGGATTGGTACTTGCTTTTTCTCCAGGAGCTGATTTAAAAGAACATCTAGAGTACTATAAGTATCCTCCTCTTCCTTCAAATTGTATTCCTATATTTGTTGGATGTGGCAAAGAAGGAAGAGTTATAACTATGGTTAGAAGTTGTGATGCTTTGATTTTTGTCGCTGGAAGAGTAGGAACTTTGATTGAGTTTTCCACGGCTTATCAGTTGGAAAAAGTGATTGGAGTGTTGGAAGGCACAGGTAAAATAACAGACAAGATCAAGGAAATAGTAAGGATGTGTAAAAAAGAGACTGGGGCAAAAGTTTTATACGATAAAGATCCCTCTCGGTTAGCGAAGAAAGTAATTTATGCCATTAGGAAAAGAGAAAATTTATAAGATACAGCTTAGACAAAAGATTTATGACACAGTAAAGGAAGTAAAAGAAAAGAAAGTAGGCATTTCTTTTTCTGGAGGGTTGGATAGCTCTCTTTTGGCTAAAGTTTGTAAAGATTTGAAAAAAGACGTAATTCTTTTAACAGTTGGACTTCCTCAAGCAACTGATTTAGACTATGCTAGGAAAGTATCAAGCCAGCTTAAATTACCTTTATTGGTTAGAAAATTAAATATTGAGGAATTAGAGAAAGATATTAGAAAAGTGTTGTCATGGGTTAAGTTTCCTAATATTATAGAACTAGAAATTAGTCTGGCTCATTTTTACTCTTTTTTATTGGCTCGTGAAGCAAATATTGATAGAGTATTAACTGCCAATGGCTTGGACGCTATGTTTTGTGGCTTTGACAAGTATAGAAATGTTGTAAAAGAGGGAACTAAGGAATTAAAAGAGGCACAGGAAGAAGATGTGAAGCACGCTCTTGAAAATGAGAAAAAATATGAAAAGATAGCCAGTTCACTAAGGATAGAAAAAATTAGTCCTTTTTTAGACTCGGAATTTATTCGCTTTGCCTTGACCATTCCTTTTAATTTGAAAATTAAAGGTCCAGATGATAATCTTAGAAAGCACATTTTAAGAAAGGTGGCTTTAGACATAAGAGTACCCAGGATAGCAGCTCTAAGGCCCAAAAAAGCAGTTCAGTATAGTTCAAAAATAGATTGGGCAATAGAAAGATTAGCTAAAGCTCGTAGGATAACCAAAGGGATGGCTAAATCTAAAGGATTTAAAGGTGTAAAAGAAGCCTACTTTAAACTTTATTTAACCTAACTCTTGCCATACTTTTTCAAGTATGCTAAACTTTTTGAAGATAATTAAAGTGAAATTATGGAAGAAGAAAGAGAAATAACAGAAGCATTGATAGCTAAGAGAGAAGAATGGAAAACAGGACTTGACGAAACTAGAAAAGATAGAGAATGGTTACATAAAGAATTGATAAAAATTTATCAGGAAAAAGTTGGAGAGAGTAAAGAAGATTTTATAGGAGCAAATTTAGACTTAGCTGAATTTTACATTCGAATAGGAGAAGAAGTAAAGGCAAAGGATATTATTACGGAATTTGTAGAAGAACCTAATATTACCTATGAGGGAATGAAAGATAAGATTAAATCTAGAACTAGAATGCTTTACGGTTTAAGAAGAAAACGAAGAACAGAGATGGGTGACGAGAAAGCATTTGAAAAACTTCGGAGAGCTACATCTTATTATAAAGATAAGTTTGAAAAGACTAAAGATCCAGAAGATCTTAGACTAGGTATTGAATGTGCCGAGGAAGCCGAAGACATTTATTTATTTTTAACAGCTAAAAAGTAAATTTAATTATCTCACACGCTCTCTGATTAGTTAAATCCTGCCCTAATATGGGTTCTTAACTAAGACGAAGAGAGCGGAGGACTAAGGAAAAAAACATGAAAGAAATTACTACTCAACAAATGTTAGAGGCCGGTGTGCACTTTGGACACAAAACTTCCAGTTGGCATCCTAATATGAAACCTTATATTTTTAGTGTCCGAGATGGAGTGCACATTATTGATTTAGAAAAGACTCAAGAAAAATTAGCCGAGGCTTTAAAATTTGTAGCCGAGGTAACTTCAGGAGGAGGAAAGATATTATTTGTGGGCACCAAACTCCAAGCCAGAGATATAGTTAAGAAAGCAGCTACCTCTTGCAGCATGCCTTATATTAATGAGCGTTGGCTTGGAGGAACATTTACCAATTTTGAGGCTATACATAAAGCGATTCAGAAACTTAGAGACCTAGAGGAAAAAGAAAAAACTGGAGAATTTAAAAAATATACTAAGAAAGAACAATTATTAAAGCATGAAGAGATTAAGAAATTAAACCTCAAAGTAGGTGGAATAAAACAGCTAGATAAGCTTCCTGAGGCCATGTTTATTGTTGATATTGTTCAAGAAAAAATAGCTCTAGAGGAAGCAAGGAAAGTGGGGGTGCCGGTGATTGCCCTTTGTGATACTAATGCTAATCCTGAGCTAGTTGACTGGCCCATTCCATCTAATGATGATGCCATAAAAGTTATTCAGATGATGTGCGATGTAGTGGCAGAGACAATAAAAGAGAATTATAAAGTAACAAGTAAAAAGTAACAAATTGCTATATGCCTATTACTACTCAAGATATTCAAAAATTAAGAGCTCAGACTGGGGCACCTATTTTAGACTGCAAAAAAGCCCTAGAAGAGGCTAAAGGGGATTTTGAAAAAGCAAAGGCTTTGCTTCGCAAGAGAGGAAAGAAGTTATTAGCCAAGAGAGAAGAGAAAGAGGCTAAAGAAGGTATCATTGGTTCTTATGTTCATTCAAATGGAAAAATTGCTGCTTTAGTTGAAGTTAACTGTGAGACTGATTTTGTGGCCAAGAATAATGACTTTATTGAACTAGCTCATGATTTAGCCATGCAAGTGTCAGCTACTAATCCTAAGTGCCTTGTTCCTGAAGAAGTACCCAAAGAGGATATTACCAAAGAAATTCAGGCTTGTAAGGCCGAGTTTGAAGGAAAACCCAAAGCGGTAATTGAGAAAATAACCAAGGGAAGAATAAAGGAATATTGCGAAGAAATTAGTTTACTTAAGCAGCCATTTATTAAAGATTCCAATATAACTGTAGAGGAGTATATAGCAGAAAAGGTGGCTAAGTTAGGAGAAAAGATTGAGGTAAAAAGGTTTGTGAGAATGGAGATTTAAATCATACCAACATTCAAACATATGAAGATAGTAGGAGTTCAATTTCATCCTCAAGATAGAATATACGACTTTAATCTCAGCAAGACAGATGCCAAGGTTGGTGATGTTGTTATTGTAGAAGCTGAAAGGGGTCAAGACGCAGGGGAGGTAGTATATGTAAAAGATATTCCAGAAGAAGAGATAACTTCTCCTCTAGCGTCTGTACTTAGGAAGGCAACTTCTACAGATCTAGAAAAGATCAAAAAACACCAAGAGAAAGAAAAAGAAGCTCTAAAAGTATGTCGGGAAAAGACAAAAGAGCATGATTTACCCATGAAATTGGAAGGAGCTCATCTTGGGCTATCTGGGTCAAAAATTACTCTTTATTTCACATCAGAAGAAAAAGTAGATTTTAGAAATCTAGTCAAGGATTTAAGCAGGCATTTTCAGAAATCTATCAGACTCCAGCAGATTGGAGCTAGGGATGTGGCTAGAAAACTTGGGGGATATGGGATGTGTGGTAAAGAACTTTGTTGTAGAAGATTTTTAAAAGAAATAAAGGCCATATCTTTAGATTCAGCTAGACTGCAACGGATGACCCATAGGGGCTCAGGAAGAATTTCTGGGGTATGTGGAAGGCTAATGTGCTGTTTATCTTTTGAAGCAGATCTGTACGAAAAACTTGCCAAGAAGATGCCCAATTTAGAGATAAAAGTTAAGACTCCTCAAGGAGAAGGTAAAGTAATATCAAGAAATATTTTAGCTCAGACAGTTTTAGTTGAATTAGATAAAGAGGCAAAGGCCGAGTTTTCTGTCTCAGAAGTGAAGTGGTAAACAATTACACTAATGTCCGCTAATTTACCGCTAATATTCGTGAATATGAAAAAGGAAATTTCAGCTGGCGGAGTGGTTTACAAAAAAGAAAAAGGTAAGATAAAAGTTGCTCTCATTAAAGATTCTTATGGTCGTTGGGCCCTTCCCAAGGGACACGTAGAAAAGGGAGAGAAGAGAGAAGAGGCAGCTGTGAGAGAAGCAGAAGAGGAACTAGGATTGATGAATCTTAAAGTTGAAAAATTCATCGATTGGACTCATTTTATATTTCGCCTAAAAGGACAGCTTATATCTAAAACCCTTTATTCCTACTTGATAAAATGTCCTAGATGTGGTAAACTAAAAAGATCCCGGGAAGTCCAGATCGCTAAATGGGTAGATATAGATAAGGCTATTGAACTAGCAGCCTATAAAGATACTAAGGAGACTTTAAAGAAAGCTAAAGAAATACTAAAACATGTTTAATTTTTTCCCTCAAATTATTATTCTTTTGTGCCTAGCAGGTGTTATTGTGATTATTGCTAGAAAATTTCCCGCCTTGGCTGAGGCAGAAGAAATGGGGTTAAGACAAATACCTACTATAAACAAAGCTGTTCTTAAAGAGAAAACAAAGATTTTAGGATTAGCCATTAAGAATTTTTGTTTGTTTGTTTTTAAAAGTATCCTTACCCAGATAACAAGGATAAAGATTATTCTTAAGGAATCAAGAAGAGCTCCTCAGGTTGCACAAAAGCAACTCAAACACCTTACAGCTAGAAGGCCTAGTCCAACTCTGGCTAGAAAGCAAGAGGTTTCTAAACCAGAAGCAGTGGTTGATCCTTTAGTTTTATTAAATAAAGCATCCAGCTTGGTTAAAAATGACAAACTAGATGAAGCAGAGAAGATTTATATCGAGGTGGTAAAAAAAGATCCTAAGAATATCAAGGCTTATCGGGCTTTAGGAGAGATATATTTAAAGCGACACAATTTTGGAGATGCCAAGGCTGCTTTTAGGCAAGTGAAAAAGCTTGATCCTGGGGATAAAGAAGCGCAATTGCAGCTTAAGAAATTAGACGAAGCTACAGAGGAAGCAGCCGAGAAGATAGAGGAGAAATAATAGACATCATTAGAGGAGGTATATGATAAACAAAAAACATTTTAAAAAGTTATATAAGAGTGGTCTTTCGCAGAAAGAAATAGCTGAAAAGACTAGATTGTCTTATAAACAGGTTATCTATTGGATGCAGAAATATAAGATACCACGAAGATCGCGAAGCGAAGCAACGTACGTAAAACGCAATCCCAATGGTGATCCTTTTAAAATTAAGAAAAAGCTGACAAAAACTGAGGCAGAGCTTAGAGGTATGGGATTAGGACTTTATTGGGGTGAAGGAACTAAGAGCGATAAGCATTCAATCAGACTAGGAAATACCGATCCAAGGCTCGTCAATAAATTTATAGAATTCCTTATTAAAATATGTGGGGTACAGAAGAAGAAACTTAAATTTTGGCTGCAGATTTTTAGTGATATCAATCCTAAAAAAGCTTTAGAATTTTGGTGTAAAGCATTAAAAGTTAACAGTAATCAGTTCGGTAAAGTAATAGTTACACCATCGCGGGGAAAGGGAACTTATGGGAGAAAAATCCAACATGGTGTAGTGACTCTGTATTTCTGTAATAAAAAATTAAGAGATATATTAAATAATATGCTGGGATAGCTCAGTGGTAGAGCACGAACATGGTAAGTTCGGGGTCACGGGTTCAATCCCCGTTCCCAGCTCCATCAGAAGGGCAGGTACCTAAGTGGTCAACAGGATCTGGCTGTAAACCAGATGCCTTCGGGCTTCGGGGGTTCGAATCCCTCCCTGCCCATGCCGAGGTAGCTCAATGGTAGAGCAATGGTTTTGTAAACCATAGGTTGGAGGTTCGATCCCTCTCCTCGGCTCCATAACAGTTTTAAATTTTACATTCTATTTTTTACGTTTATTTCCATGCCCACCATTGGAGTTCCCAAAGCCCTTTTCTATTATAAGCATCCCCTCATGTGGGAAACTTTTTTTAAAGAGTTGGGCTTTAAGGTCGAGACATCTGGTGAAACAAATCGCGAAATTTTAGAGGATGCGGTCAAACTTTCTGAAAACGAGGCCTGCCTTTCGTGTAAAATTTTTAATGGACACATCTCTGCTTTGGTTAATAAAAATCCCAAACCAGATTACATTTTTATTCCCAGATACAAAAGTTTAAGACGGCGCTACAAATCTTGTCCCAAACTCTTTGCTTTAGCTGAGGTAGCCAAGATCATTTTTAGTCATATTCCAGCCATCCTAAACCCCGAGATCAATTTTACTAAAGAGAAATTAGACAAAACTTTATATAAATTTGGTTGTACCCTTAATAAATCTAGGGCAAAAAAGGCAACTCAGTCTGCCCTATGCACTTTAGAGAAATATCGAAAGGATTTAGAAAAACAATTTTTTCAAAGATTAAAATCAAAAAAGCCGAAGATCATTTTAATCAGTCATCCTTACAATATCCACGATTCTTTTATAAATTTAAATATTACAAAAAAGTTAAAAGATTTAGGGGTTGAAGTTATCACTATAGACTCAGTGCCTTACAAAGAACAAACATTTTATTCTGGCTGGGATTTTATGGATGAGATGATAGCTCAGACAAAAGAGATAGTAACTAAAGATATCAAGGGGGCTGTTCAACTTGCCACTTTCAACTGTGGATGTGATTCGATACTGATAAGTCTAATTGAGAGAGAATTTAGAAAAGCCAATATTCCTTATATGAGTTTAATTATTGATGAACACACCGGAGATGCGGGAATGCAAACAAGGCTGGAGGCCTTTGTAGATACTTTAGGAATTTAGAATTTACCTTTCTATGTTATGACAAAGATTACTTTCCCAAATATGGGAAACTATCAAATAGTATTTAAAGCTTTGTTTGAGAATCTCGGCTTTAAAGTTGTTCCTCCACCCAAGACTTCTAAAAGGTCTGTTGAAAAAGGCATTGCGTATTCTCCAGAATTTATCTGTTTTCCCTTTAAAGTTTGTATGGGAAATTATATCCAATCCATAGAAGAAAAGGGTGCTAATACCATTGTTATGTTAGACACTCAAGGAGAGTGCAGATTTCAATACTTTGGAAGATTACAGCAAAAGATTCTAGATGATCTAGGTTATGACGTTCCTCTCTTTAGTTTTAATGCTAAAAATACTTTAGGATGTCTAAGAAAATTAGGTATTTTTAAAAATTCTCCTTGGCGCATTACTAGAGCAGTTTGGATAGCCTGGCAAAAACTAAGATTAGTGGAGTTAATCGAAGATTTATCTTGGAAAATGAGACCAAGAGAGATTAAGGTTGGAAAAACAGGCAAAGTAATGAGTAAATATTTGGATATTTTAGATAAAACTAATTCTCTAGTTAAATTAAGGAGATTAAAGAGAAAAATCCTAACGGCCTTTTCAGATATAGAAATTGATAAGGATAGAGAGCCTTTAAAAATTGGTGTTATTGGCGAAATGTATGTGATTTTAGAGTCTTATGTTCATAGAGATACGGATGTGGTTTTAGGAAATTTGGGAGCCGAAGTTCATAAAGTAGTGAGAGCTTCCACTGCTGTAACCCATACTTTAGAGCCTTGGCAAAGAAAACATCTTTCTAATTTAGCTCGGCCCTATCTGAAATCTACTGTAGGAGGCCATGGTTTGGATTCTGTAGCTCATATGTTAGAATATGCTAAGGAAGGTTTTGATGGTGTGGTACATCTAGCTCCTTTTGGTTGTATGCCTGAGACAACGGTGAGGCCAATCTTAACCCAGATAAGTCAAGAAAAAAATTTGCCGCTTTTGTCTCTATCTCTAGATGAGCAGTCTGCGGAAGCAGGAATTCAGACTCGCTTAGAAGCATTTATAGACCTTATAAAAGATAAAAAGACAAAGAAGTAAATTTATGAAAAAATTATATCTAGGCATTGATGTTGGCAGTATCTCCACAAACTTTGTCTTAATGGATGACAACAAGCAAGTTGTCAAGGATTTGTATTTGAGAACTTCTGGAAATCCTATTCAAGCTGTTAAAGAAGGGCTAAAAGAAATTTCCTCCGTATGTGAAGATAGAGATATGGCTGGTTGTGGAGCTACGGGCTCAGCCAGAAAACTTACTGGGGTAATTACGGGAGCAGATTTAGTCAAAAATGAGATTACTGCTCATGGAACAGCTGCGGTTCATTTTATTCCAGAGGTAAAAACAGTTTTAGAAATTGGCGGTCAAGATTCAAAGATTATTATTATTCGAGATGGACATGCAGTAGATTTTGCCATGAATTCGGTCTGTGCAGCTGGAACGGGTGCCTTTTTAGATGCTCAAGCAACTAGACTTAAGATTCCTATAGAAAAATTTGGCTCATTAGCTTTGAAGTCAAAAAATAATGTTAATATTGCTGGCCGATGCACTGTCTTTGCTGAATCAGACATGATCCATAAACAGCAAACAGGTCATTCAGAAGAAGATATTATAAATGGGTTATGTAATTCTCTAGTAAGAAACTATCTGAATAATGTAGGTAAGGGAAAGGATATCCAACCTCCTATTGTTTTTCAGGGAGGAGTTTCAGAGAATGTAGGCCTGGTAAAAGCCTTTGAGAGGACCTTGGGTCATAAAATTATTGTTCCAAAATATAACAAAGTCATGGGTGCCTTTGGCGTGTGTCTTCTATTAAAAGATTTAGTTGACAGAGAAGAAATTAAAAAGACTACCTTCCGTGGTTTTAAGACAGCTGATTTAGATATAAAAACTACTTCTTTTGAGTGTAAGGGTTGTCCTAATCATTGTGAAGTAGTTGAGGCAAGAATAAATGGAAAGGTGATATCGAGATGGGGAGATAGATGCGGAAAATGGAGTAATCAGTAATAGATAGGTTGTTTTCTTGTCTAAATTTGATATAATTAGTGAAGTAATATGAAGAAAAATATAATTTTAAATTTGCTATTGATAGTAATTATTATTTGTGCTGGTTTGGCTGTATATCTTCTTTTGAAAAGCGGGGTTCAAGTGGGGAAGTGGAAAGAAGAAATGCCCCAGAAAGAGATGGAAGTGAAAAAAGAGGCGACTGAGGAAATTGAGGAAAAAATAGAAGAGGAAACAGAAAAGGAGATACCAGAAAGACCTTTAACCAGACAAGACATTATGAGCTATATAGCTTCACACATAAGTGATCTTGTAACTCAAATTTCTTTAGAGGATCCTTCCGGAGATTGGAAAATAGAAAGATTTGGTTTTACCACAGATGAAGATGTCTATGTGGAATATAGACATAATGAAAATCTAGGGCAAATATTAGTCCATTGTACTGGTACTACCTACGATGCCCGCATGGATATAAAAGCTCTCTTTGAACCAGGAGCAAATATGTGGAATCTAGTTAAAGGAGAGGATACCCAATTTGGAAAGAAGATAGAATTTTATGAGCAAGATGAGCAGGGAAACTGGGTCTCCATCCACAAATATTAAATTTTAAATTTTTATTGTGCCTCAAAAAAATTTAATAAAATTAGAATGTACAATCTGTCATAGGATTAATTATTACACCACCAAGAGCAAGGGCCAAAAAGAAAGGCTCCAAATAAAAAAGCATTGTAAGTGGTGCAAGAAGCACACTTTGCATAAAGAAACTAAGTGATGGGCGCGTACGTTAATGGTAAACGGCCAGTTTCCAAAACTGGTCCTGTAGGTTCGACTCCTACCGCGCCCGCCAATTTGTATAAAAACAGGTTTTTGAGACCTGTTATTTTTATATCAAAATCCTTTGTTTAAGCCAAAATTTGTCAAGTTTTTTCAAAATGGCTTGACAATTCTTTTTATTTATGATATACTTGCTTGATTTGGAATTAAGAGAATAGGAAGAGAGTACCTTAAAAACTAGTTTATTTCTCTACCTAATCATGGATATATAGATTCATGGTAGGGAGTATGATGTAAACGGGGAGAGAGTAAATTGTCTAATTATATAATTTGGTAAGCAAAGGCGGCCCGGATTCTCTTCTTGGCCGCTCTTTGTTTTGAGTAAATTTTTTTGGGGATAAAGTACTTTCTAAGTTAGCCCCTACAGGCTCTTCTTGTTTACATCATTTTCCTTGGTTTTCAAATCTGCATCCTTGGGGCTTTGGGGTCATAATTTATTAATCTTTACCTTTTCAAAGCCCCAAAGATATAGGTTTGATCCTTGAAAAAATTGGCAGTGCCTCCTAGAGCCAACGGACCGGGTCCGGCGAGAGTTGGAGGAGTCAAGTAATCTTGGCTAGGTGGTTCAACCCCAACCCGCTGCCATCAAATTTTATTTTTAAAGGAAGGAGGGATGAAAGATGGGAGATAAGATTGCTTGGGGAGTACTAGCAGTATTTGCACTCTACGCCATAACAAAGGGCGTCGAGGCAATGCTGGGTCTCCTTATTTGGTAGAACGGAGACAACACCGAAAAAGAAAGGAGGTCGAATGATGTGAATTTGACTTCCATGTCTTTCTAAAGATTCGGTGCACGACAGAATATTTTTAGAAGACGATAAGGAAGTTATAAGAGATCTTCTGAGAGGAAGATTAAAAAGATTCGAAAACGGTTTTGGTGGTAAAACCGCGAGGAAGGTCACTAGAAAGGGCGTGCAACCCTCTAATTGGCCTTCCGAAAAACCACCTTCCAAATTTTGTTGAAAGGAGGTGAGAAGGATGAAATCAGATAATAACAGATAGGAAGGGACTTCGATTATGATATCGTTAGTCCCTTCCTAAAAAATCTTTTGGAGTTCAGACGAAAGTCTGGCAATACGTTACTAAGCCTTCGTTTGTACTCTAAAAATTCAATATCAATTTATATTTTGAGGGAAAAGACGAAAAAATAGAAAGGAGGAAAAATGGATGTAATCGATTTTCTTAAAGGGAAGCTTGAAGATCTCTGCCATGTCCTATTTCCTGGATCTCTAGTTGAGATTGAACGTTTTGCAGGAGTAGGAATTTGGCCTTATATTATAGGGCCAGATGGCGAAGAGATAGAAGGCGAAGAGATTGCCCGTCGTCTCATTTCCTACCAGGCCGACCCATCGGCAGATTCTGAATATCTTCGAGCAGTTGCTGCTACGAAGTACTGCTTAGAGGTCTTTAAAGAATAAATAAGGGGGACAGAGTTTGTGATTGTCTAAATTTAGATAATCTTCCCTGTCCTCCTAGCAACATCCTTTTTGAACTTAAACTTTAGCCTGCTAAAGATAGTAGATTAAAGCTTGAGCTTTATAAAAGAGGGCACATTGGATATAAATGCGCTCAAGGGCAGGCAAAGCAAACTAAATCATTTTAGTTCATTACAAATTCTTGCTTTGTCTGCCCTTTTTGGTTGACAATTTGTTTCAAAAGAGTATAATCTAATGTGGTCATAAGCCATAAGAGCTTGTGACTAGAAAGCTGTCAGTTAGCCAGATCATAAGATTGAATAGAACGGCAGAATATAGTCGCAAAAGCGACGGAAATCTCTCTCCTCATATTCTGTTCTACTATTCGTATCAAACTACTGATCACAGAAGCTAACTGGCAGCTTTTTGGTTTGTATTTTTGTTTTATATTTTAAAAGACTCAGGAACTTTTTTGAGAACCATGTTGGTTCCATTGATTGATCTACTCCTAAGCCTTTTCTTTATTTAGGAAAGTGAGTTTCTTACATTTATTCTTTATTCTGTCTTCTTTCTATTCTAAGCTTATTCCAACCGGGAACGTTTGCCACTTTATTGTTATGGATGATATTTACCACCTTATCCGTGGGAAATTCCCTCTAGCTTATGCTTTAATTTAACCTATTTGACTTTTCTTTTAACAAAAGGAAAAGTTTGTGATAAGATATGGATATATGAAAGGAGAAAGATTAAAAAAATTTATAGAAATTCTTGGTCAAAAGCCATTGATGAAATGGGCCAAGGATTTAAAAAAAGAGTTTCCAGAAGCCAAGATTTATTTAGTGGGTGGAATTGTCAGAGATAAACTTTTGGGAAGAAAATCCGAAGATCTTGATTTTGTAATCGGCCAAGTTCCAGCCAAAAAGCTACATAAATTTTTGACTAAACGGGGAAAAGTAAAATTAGTCGGGACAACTTTTGGAGTTCGCAGATTTATTCCCTCTGGTGTAAAACTGAAAAAAGGTAAAGCTTTGGATATAGCCTTGCCTAGAACAGAAATTTCCACTGGTCCAGGATATCGAGAATTTAAAATTAGCTATGATCATAAATTACCTATTGAAGAAGATTTATCTAGAAGAGATCTTACCGTAAATGCCATGGCTCAGGATTTAGAAACAGGGGAGCTGATTGATCCCTTCGATGGAAAAAAAGATTTAGAAAAGAAATTGATTCGTACTGTCAGAGAGCCAAAGGATAGATTTTCTGAAGATTATTCAAGAATTCTAAGGGCTTTGCGTTTTTCTTGTCAGCTTGGTTTTGAGATCGAAGAGAAAACCTGGCAGGCAATTTGCAAATATGCTCCCAAGATTTTAGAAAAAAGATTATTCTTTAAGGAGAAAGAGGAAAAAATAAGAGAATGGCAAAGAGAAACAGTTCCTTGGGAAACAGTAGGCAAGGAATTTTTGAAAACTTTGGATGCCTATCCTGAGAAATGTCTTGATTTATATGATAAATCAGGTATCTTAAAAATCGTTTTACCAGAAGTAGAAGATCTAAAAGAAGTCAAGCAGCCTCCGGAATTTCACGAAGAAGGTGATGTCTATGTCCATACTTGTTTAGCTTTGAAGAACTTAAAAAAAGATGCCTCAAAACGGCTTAAGCTAGCTACTTTATTACACGATATTGGAAAACCTTCCACTCAAAAGACACCAGAAAGAGATGGCGTCACGCGAATTAGATTTGATGAACATGATCAAGTGGGAGCAAAAATGACAGAAAAGATATGTCGAAGATTAAGATTGCCCAGGCAGATAACTGATGATGTGGTTTGGCTTATTGCAAAACACATGCTTTTTGTTTCAGCTAATGTAGAAGAGATGAGAAAAGGAACCATCAAAAAATACTTTATTGATGATCTAAAAAGAGGTGATGATCTTTTAGATTTATATCAGACAGAGTGTCTATCTTCTTTTGGTCCTCATCATCATGAGGGCTTAAAAAAATATGAAAATACAGTAAAATATATAGAAGAGGTAAGAGGTTCATTTAAGGAAGCAAAGGTAGAGACATTTAAAGATATTATTAATGGAAGTGTTGTTATGACTGAATTTGGGATTAAGCCTGGGCCAAAAGTGGGGGAGCTGTTAGGCAAAGCCAATGATTTTATTACTGACTACATTTCTAAACATAAAAAGAAACCAACCAAAAAGGAGGTTTTAGAATATTTAAAGTAAAATTATGGAAGAAGAAAGAGAAATAACTGAAGCATTAATAGCTAGAAGAGAAGAATGGAAAAAGTTTAGAGAAATGGAAGAAATAGAAGTTGCAAAAAATGGTCAAAAAGAGTTTTTGACTGTTGATGATTTATTAAAACCTAAAGAAAGGGAGAAAAAAAATTTAGAAGATTATAACAGGGAGGAGTTAGAAAGAATGTATAGATTTTTAGGATCAAAGTGTTATAAAAAATTTGAGCATATTCCAGACCTTCAGCAAATCTATGATGGTTTATCAAGAGGTGCAAAGAAAAAATGGAGAGATCCAGACAATGTAGAAACCTATAACAAGAATTTTGTAATTTTGAGTATAGAGAATGTTGCAAGTGAGTTAGGAAAAAAACATATCCAGGAAAAGGTGAGAGCTGAAGAAAGAGAGGAACTAAGGAAAAAGAGAGAAAGAATAGAGATTAAGAAGAAGAGAAAAGAAGAAGAACAAAAAGAAAAAGAGAAATTAATAGAGAATAAATTTGAAGAGATGCAAGAAAAATGGGAGAAAAGAAAAGAGCCATTGATGCCCTATACAATAAACGAAAAAAGAGAAATTGTTGAAGCAAGAGAATATGCCAAAAGGTCACCAGAATATGAATTTTCAAAATTAGCTAAAAAATTTGAACCTTTATTTGCCAAGATGATTCAGGAAACAGGGCATTTTGGCAAGGATATTGAAATCTATCCAGCTTCAGAATGTGACGAAAGTGTAAAGAACCAGGTTGATTTACTAATTTATTTTAAAGAGAAAAATTTTGTCTTGGGAGTAGATTTTACAGTGGCTTCTATTAAACCTATTTTGAGAAAAAAGATTCTAAATAATGTAAATAAACCTTTAAGAACTTTATTGCATCCCACTAATGAAATCTTAGAAAAAAATCCAAAGTTTGTACCAGTTGTATTGGGAATTGATGTTCAGACTATGGAAGAATTAAAAAATAAATATTTCAGTGAATTGATAGAGACAGGTAATATTAGAAAAACAAGAGAGGAATACAAGAATAATCCAAATTTCTTTCCAGAGTTATTAGAACAAGCTTATAATCAAATAAATTTCTCAAATGTAACAATAGCTAGAAAGTTAACTGATAAGAGTCTTGAATTAAAAGAGAGACTTGATTTAGAGGATAAACATGATACATATGGAGAATTCATTCCTCATATTAATAATTTGTTAACTAAGACTGAAGCATTAGAACCATCCGAAATTTCCCATTCAAAGAATCCTATTTACCATCGTTTAAAACATCCAGAAGAGTTATTAGCGGGGGTATCAATATGAAAATAGACTCTTGTTTCCAAGACCAAGAGCCTATATAGGGTAAGGAAAATCCTTTCTTGTTGATTTTTTGTATAATCTGAGAAATTCTTTCTTTCTTTCTTTTGACATTTTTCTGAGTTTTTTCAACTCCTCCGTCCATAAGTCGCCTAATACTTCATTAATTTGCTTTCCAATCTTTGAAGGGGATTTCCCTTCATTTATTATCTTTTCTTTCATCTTTCCCCTCCATTTTTGGATTGTATTTTACTTTAGCATAGGATAAATTGGCTGTCAAGTATTTGGTGTTTTTATTATTTTATATTATATTAAACTGCTTGTTTTGAGGGGACCATTGCTGCTATCTTGATTTATGAAAATTTAAAGGGGTCAGAGTAACACACCTGACCCCTTTTTTTAATTTGGTTAATCGGTAAATAACCTGGCTGTTTTGCTCAAGATAAAGAAGACCACTGGGTAAGCGATTAGGAATCCTAGGGAAATTACTGGATTTTTCGTTTCCATTCCTACCCAACAGATAAATGTAATTATCGCCCAACAGAGAAACAGGTAAGCAATTAGTAGTATCGCTGCGGCTAATTTTTCCCTAACTGTTCTTAACTTTCTATGTAGTCTTTGCCTCTTAATTCGACCCATTTCCCTCTTTATTTCCCTGACTAATCTTGATTCTATAGGTTTCATCTTTCCCCTCCATTTTTTCATTGTTTTTAAACAAAAAATCTCTCTCCACTATATTTCAAGAATAGCATAAAATTGGGAAAAAGTCAAGGGGTAAATAATTTTTTGGATAATTTTTGGCTTGTTTAAAGGAACCACTACTGCTATCTCGATTTATGGAAATTTAAAAGGGTCAGAGTAACACACCTGACCCTTTTTTCTCTGCACCATTTTTGTCACAGGGAGGAAGGAACGTTCCATGCCAAAAATGACGTATGAGATTTTTGCTATCTAACCATTAAAACCTTTCTCGTCTCTGCGTAATCCCCGGTTTTGAACTTCAAGAAATATACGCCACTTGAAAGTTCTC
>JAUVWW010000009.1 GCA_030603885.1 bacterium | reverse complement strand
TTTCAAAAGGATATAATCTTAACGCACCAACCTTTCCATCAACTTACTTGCCAAAGGACTTAAAAAGCCATATTTTGCCTCTAAAATAGCTAAAACAACCAAAATTGCTATAAATAGCCCAGATAAGATAAGGGCTTTTTTAAAATCTAAGGTTATATATTCAACAGGTGGTGCAACTTTTGCCTCTTCTTCTGGCTTGCCTACTAAGCGCTTTTCCACTCCCTTAGGAACTTCCTTTTTAGGAATTTCCTCCATTACTTCAGGTTTCTCTTTAGCTAGCCTAGTCAAATATTCTCTTCTTTTGACTGCTCTTTCTTTTTCTTTTCTTGTTTTTCTTTTTTTAGGCATAAATTAAAATAGACTCCAAGACAATTAGACCTTAATTTATTAGATTTTATGTTTCAGAAGTAACTTCAAAATTTAAAGTCTCGGCTAATTGATCATCAATATACATTTCTAATTTGTATTTTCCTTCAGGCCAGCCAGTAGCCGGAGCGCTAAGATTAGAAGAAAAATAGCGAGTCCCATCAACAGTAAGAGTAATTTCATCAATATATTCATTACCTGGACCAAACCATTTTATAGTTACTTCTGTATCTCTAGGAGCATTAGACATTTTGGCTGAGGTATAAATAACATCAGTATCAGGAGAAAAGGTGACTGTGCCGCCCTTAGCTTTTTGATTTTCATCAACATCAGTACACATGGTAGCTTCCGAGATCTGAGCTGTAGTGAATTGGCATCCAGCACCAATAATAGCTAAACAGCCAAGGCTAATGATCAAGGAAGTGATTATTTTGTTTCTCATTTTCGTCACCCCCTTTCTTTTAGTTTATTTCTGATATGATTTAAGCGCTCTCTTTAAAATTTCCATAGCTTCTTTTAGATCTCTTTCCTTTAAGATATAAGCAATACGAATTTCTTTTTTACCAAGGCCCTTGGTAGCATAAAATCCAGTGGCTGGAGCAATCATAACCGTCTTTCCTTTATAATTATATCTTTCTAGAAGCCATCTAGCAAATTTTTCTGAATTGTCTATAGGAAGTTTAGTGATTATGTAAAAGGCTCCTTCTGGCTGGGCAAACTCTGCTCCAGGAATACTAGATAAGGCTTTGATAATTACTTTTC
Source organism: bacterium (assembly GCA_030603885.1). Classification (GTDB taxonomy): domain Bacteria; phylum Patescibacteriota; class JABMPQ01; order JABMPQ01; family JAUVWW01; genus JAUVWW01. The sequence goes on along the minus strand of JAUVWW010000009.1, from coordinate 28,332 downwards.
TTCTTTTTTTATATTCATTTATCACCTGTCTTAGATAGGATTTTGAATTTTTTAAAATGGGCAGTAAGATTTTTTCTTCAAGATAGGGAGGTGAGAGTCTGGCTTGAGCTAACTTAATAGCTGCTTCAATTACTTTCTTATTTTTTGAGGCCAAACACCCAATTCTAGCCCCACAAGCATTAAATCTTTTAGAAACAGAATCTAACAAAATAGCCTGATTTTTTATTTTTGGAAAATAAGCAATGCTTTGGTGTTTTTGGCTTGTATAAATAAATTCTCGGTAAACTTCGTCCGAAAGAATAAATAGATTATGTTTTAGAGCTAGATCAACCAGCATCTGAATTTCATTTTTGGTATAGACTGTGCCAGTAGGATTATTGGGATTACAGACTAAAATAGCCTTTGTCTTTTTAGTAATCTTTTTTTCAATATCAGCCTTTTTTGGCATTCTAAAGCCAAATTCTTGAGAACAGGTAACCGGCTTAAATCTTACATTAGCTATGGCAGCAAAGCCATTATAATTAGCATAAAATGGTTCAAAAACAATAATCTCCTCTTCTGGATCGCAGACGGCTATCATGGCAAAGACAACTGCCTCAGATCCGCCCGTGGTGACAACGATCTCATCTTCTGAAAAATTAATCTTATAGTTTTTAAAATATTTCTGCCAGGCTTGAATAAATTCAATCTCTCCTTGAGAACGGCCATAGGGAAGAATCTTTTCTTTAAAATTTCGAATGGCTTTATAAACCACTGGTGGCATTTCTAAATCTGGCTGACCAATATTCAAATGGAAAACTCTAATCCCTTTCTTTTTAGCCGCCTCAGCATAAGGAATAAACTTTCTCATAGGAGAGACAGGCATTAGTTGGGCACGTTTGGAAATCTTGGGCATGAATTTTGAGTAGTAGTGCTAATAGTATAGCACAGATTTTCGAAGATAGTTATTAGAAATTCGTTTTCTATTTGCGCTTCTCAATGGGTATGTATTTTTTCTTTAATGGTCCAATGTAGACTGCCCGAGGTCTAAAAATACGGTTCTCTGGCAAATACTCAAGGACCCGGGCACACCAGCCAACAACCCTTGTCACAGCGAAAATCGGAGTAAACATTTTAGGATCGATACCTAGACAATAATGGAGGATTCCGGAATAAAAATCGACATTGGGAAATATCCCCTTTTTGCCATAAACAGTAATAACTTCTTCTTCTATTTTTTTGGCAATCTTGTACAAATGGTCTAATCCTTTCTTCTCACATGCTTCCTTAACATACTTGTCTAATATTTTAGCTCTCGGATCATATGTCTTATAAACACGATGTCCAAATCCCATAATTTTTTTCTTATTTACTATACAATCCTTAACATATCTTACTGCATCGTTTTCGTCCCTAAGCTTTAGTAGCTCAGAAAGGGCACGCTCATTGGCTCCCCCATGCAAAGGACCTTTAAGAGAGCCAATTCCTCCAACAATAGCCGAATATAGATCGCTTAAGGATGAGGCTATTATCATGCAAGTAAAAGTGGAAGCATTCATACCATGATCAGCATGTAAAATAAGAGACACTTCCATTGTTTTAGCAGTAAAGCTATCAGGCTTCTTGCCTGTCATCATATAATAAAGATTAGCTGCGTGGGGAAGGTTTGGATTTGGTGCAATAATAGCTTTGCCCTCTCTAATCCTAGCAATAGCACCGGCTAGGCTGGCCATTCTGGAGATAAGTTTTATGGCAATTTCAGTATCATTGGCCACTGTTACTTGGTCTGCTTTGTTATCAAGACAACCAAGTATAGAGATCCCTGTTCTTAAGGCAGCCATAGGGTGAGTATCCTTAGGCAAAGACTTAAGGACATTTATAACCTCTTCAGGAATCTCTCTATAACTAACTAACTTTTTATTAAATGTCTCCAACTCCTCTTTTGAGGGAAGTTTACCAAAGAGAAGAAGAAAGGCTGTTTCCTCAAAAGTTGATTTATCCGCCAAATCGAAAATATCATAACCCCGATAAAAAAGCTTTCCTTTTTGACCATCGACATATCCAATTTCAGTGGCATTGGTAATGGCTCCCTCGAGTCCTTTGTCGAGCTTTACGTCTACGGGCCATTTAACTTTACCTACAAATTTTGATTGTGCCATCTTAGATCATCTCCTTTTATAATCACTAAAAACTATGGTATACTATAACTAATCTTAGTCTATTTATTTGGCAAAATCAATGGCTGATTTCCACGCCAAAAGCATAAAGCAACTAACAAAAGAATTGAAAACGGATTTGGATTTTGGGCTGACTCGCGAGGAAGTTGGAAAACGTCAGAAAAAATACGGTCCAAATAAACTTCCTGAGGCTAAACCTCCATCGGCTTTTATTATATTTCTAAGACAGTTCAATAATCTCTTTTCCTATATTCTAATGGCAGCTGCCATAGTCTCCTTTTTGCTTCATGAATACATTGATATGTGGGTCATTGTGGCAGCCATATTTTTAAATGTTATTATTGGCTTTGTTCAGGAGAATAAGGCTCAAAAGACAATCTTTGCTTTAAAGAAAATGGTTGTTGTTACTGCCAAAGTCTTGAGAGAAGGGCATGTGCATGTCATGGATTCAGAAGAGCTTGTTCCTGGAGACATTATCTTTTTGGATGCTGGAGATAAGGTTCCTGCTGATGCCAGATTAGTTGAAACTATGGATTTTCAAGTCAATGAAGCTGCTTTAACTGGCGAGAGTGTTCCTTCAAAAAAAGAAACAAAGACTTTAGATAAAAAGGTTCCATTAGCTGACAGAGAAAATATGATCTACATGGCAACGGTGGCTGTGGCAGGTAAGGCCAAAGCTGTAGTATATGCTATAGGCCTTTCCACTGAAATTGGGCATGTGGCTCGGCTGTTGGTGGAAGTAAAAGAGGAACCAACTCCTCTACAGATTAGAATGAAAAAGCTCTCTGCTACCATTGGCTTTTTTGTTCTTGTCTGTTGTCTTTTAATCATAATTGGCGGAGTAATTACTGGTAGGAGCCCAGGCGAGATGTTTATTTTTGGAGTAGCCATTGCCGTGGCTGCTATTCCTGAAGGACTAATTGCGGCAGTAACTATTATTCTAGCTCTAGGTATGACCAGGATCTTGAGGAAGAAGGCTTTAACTAGAACACTCTTGGCAGCGGAAACCCTAGGATCAACTAGTGTGATTTGTGCTGACAAGACAGGCACAATTACCTCTGGAAAAATGGTAGTAGAGAGAATACATACTACTTCGGGCAGCTGTTCAGTAAGAGATTTGGGAAAGAGAGACGGTGAGTTAAATCAAGTTTTGAAGATTGGCATGCTTTGTAATGATCTTCATTTTGAAAGCATAGAAGGACCCCCTGAGAAATGGAGACTAATTGGAGATCCTACCGAGAAAGCTCTAATTATAGCTGCTGGCCTGGCTAACCTAGACAAAGCTGAGCTAGAAAAAGATTTAGTCCAAGTTACAGAGATTCCTTTTGACTCTTATCTAAAGTACATGGCCACAGCTTACCAGGATAAAAAGGCTAAAAAAATTAGAATTTTTGTTAAGGGTGCCACAGAACGTCTTCTTTCCGAATCTGGCTATCTATACAAAAAAGGCCGGGTGCATAAATTTACAGAGAGGGAAAAAGAAAAGTTTCTAAAAATTAATGAAGAGTTAAGCAAAAAGGCTTATCGAGTTATTGCCTGTGCTTTCAAAGAAATTAAGGTCTCAAAAGAAAAACTGGATCTAAAAAAAGAAGTAGAATCAAATTTGGTTTTCTGCGGAGTAATAGGAATAAGAGACCCTATCAGGCCTGGGGTAAAAGAAGCCATAAAAATGTGTCTTGGGGCAGGCATCAAGATTAAAATGATTACCGGTGATCATAAGCTCACTGCTCAAGCAATTGCCAAAGAGATTGGCCTTCCTGCGCAAGACGAGGAAATTCTATCTGGTGATGAAATGGATTCCATGACTCCTGACCAATTGGAATACAAGATTCCCAAAATAAAAATATTTGCCCGGGTAGCTCCAAAACATAAAATACAGATTGTCGATGCTCTACAGAGACAAAAAGAAGTGACAGCTATGACTGGAGATGGAGTTAATGATGCTCCAGCTCTAAAGTCGGCAGATATTGGTATAGCTATGGGTACTGGAACCGAAGTAGCCAAAGAAGCCTCGGATATGATTTTAGAGGATAATAATTTTAGAACTATTGAGGCAGCTGTTGAAGAGGGAAGGAATATCTTTAACAATATAAGAAAAGTAACTCTTTATCTTCTTTCAGACAGTTTTTCTGAGTTGATTCTAATTGGAGGTTGTTTACTTTTAGGCTTACCTCTGCCTATTCTTCCTGTCCAGATTCTGTGGGTCAATTTAGTGGAGGATGGTTTACCTGACTTTGCTTTGGCTTTTGAACCAGGGGAAAAAGAAGTAATGAAAGACCCACCAAGAAAGTTAGAAGAACCTATTTTAAATCAGGAGATGAAAGTTCTAATCTTTATTATTGGCATTATCACCGACCTTATTCTCTTTGGTCTATTTTTATGGCTTTGGAAAACTACCCATGATTTAGTCTATATCCGAACCATGATCTTTGCTGCCCTGGGCGTTGACTCTCTACTTTATGTTTTTTCTTGTAGAAGCCTAAGACATTCTATCTTTCAAAAAAATCCACTGACTAATAAACTTTTAGTTTTAGCTGTAGTTATTGGATTTACTATGATCTTCTTGGCTTTGTATACTCCTTTCTTCCAAACTATACTTAGAACTCAAGCCTTAAGTCTTAAAGACTGGTCAATCCTTATTGGCCTTGGTATTTTTGAAATTATAGCTATTGAGATTACTAAGTGGATCTTTATTGTCAAAAAGAAGAAAGCTTATGCCTAAAAAATATCCAGAAGAAACAGCTAGGAGTATAATGACCAATGAATTTCCAAGGGTCCGACATAGTGCCACCATAGGAGACGTTTTAGATCTTCTATTTAAAATTTTTGAAAAAAAAGACAAAGTCAAAGAAATAGAAACTATAAATTATATTTATGTGGTAGACGAAAAAGATAGACTGGTGGGAGTACTTTCCATTAAAGAGATTTTTGGAACTCCTAGAAAAACAAAAATAGAAGAAATGATGAAAAAAGACTTAGTTAAAGTTAGGCCTTTGGTTGATCAAGAAAGAGTTGTCTATTTAGCTTTAAAACATAATCTAAAAGCCATTCCGGTAGTAGATGACCAAAATCGTCTTTTAGGAATTGTCCCTTCGGATAGATTACTTGAAATACTTAATCAAGAAGCAGCTGAGGATTTGCTTAGAATATCTGGAACTCATCCCAAAAAAGAGATAATTGATGCTCCTCCAGCAAGAATTGCCCGAGCCAGACTGCCTTGGCTCTTCTTTGGTATTTTAGGTGGTGTGGTGGCTGGCAGTATTATTGGTATATTTAGACCAACTTTAGAGTCGCTAATGGCTCTAGCTTTATATATTCCAGTGATGATGCACAGTGGAGGCAATATTGGAAATCAATCAGCTGTAATTTTTATCAGAAGTCTCATGATAGGCAATAAGCGTGACTTACTCAAATATTTTCTAAAAGAAATCAAAACTGGTCTTATTTTAGGCCTCAGTTGTGCTTTATTACTATCCCTAGTTGGTCTAATATGGCAAAGATCTTTTATACTTGGTTTAACTTTAGGATTTTCTATATTTTTTACCATGGTTTTAGCTTGTGCCGTTGGTATATTTATTCCTTGGCTGTTAAATAAATTGAAAATGGATCCAGCCCTAGGTGCTGGGCCATTTATTACTGCCATTGAGGGTGTGATCTCCCTATTAATTTATTTTGGTTTTGTCTCTATAATGCTTAAGTATTTAGTTGTATGAATAATAAAATAAAAATAGGAATACCCAGAGCCTTACTCTATTATAAGTATTTTCCTTTTTGGAAGACATTTTTAGAAAAACTAGGGCTTGAAGTAATAACATCAGATGAGACAAACAAGGAAATACTAAATGAAGGAGTTAAAATTACAATGGATGAAGCTTGTCTATCGATTAAAGTTTTTTTAGGCCATGTGTGGGATTTAATCGATAAGGTTGATCTTTTATTTATTCCCAGGATAGAAAGTGTTGAGAAAAATCATTTCGTTTGTACTAAGTTTCTAGGACTGCCTGATATAGTTAGAAATACTATAGAAAATACTCCCCCCATATTGTCTTGCGATATTGACTTTAATAAAAGATCTTTATATCAATCAATGTTTAGTCTTGGATGGGAACTGTGCCATAATCCTTTTAAAATCCATTGGGCTTATAGATGTGCTAAAAAAGAACAGCAAAATTTTGAAAAGATAATGCAAAAGCAAGCCAGAACACCAATTGAAACCATCGAATTTATGGAAAGCGGAAGAGTTAAGAAAGAGAGAAAAAAAGGAGGTCTGAAAATTGCTCTAATAGGCCATCCTTATAATATTTATGACAATTTTATTAATATGGGTATTATAAGGAAGCTAGAAGAAATGGATGTAGCTGTAGTTACCCCGGAAATGTTATCTCATGACAAGATCCTAAAAGAAGCCGAGAAAGCGCAAAATGAGCTTTACTGGACCTATGAAAAAGAGATTGTAGGAGCCTCTCATTTTCTTGTAAAACGGGTGGATGGCATTATTTTTATTATTTCTTTTCCTTGTGGTCCTAACTCTTTAACTATAGAACATGCTATTCGGCAAATTAAAAATCGTATTCCAACTATGACTTTGGTTATTGATGAACATCAAAGCCAAACAGGAATTATAACCAGAATAGAAGCCTTTTTAGATTTAATAAGATCAACCAAGAATAAAAAATGAAATGCGCTTTTCCTCACATGGGGAACTACCATATCGCTTTCAAAGCACTCCTTGAAAATCTGGACCTGGAAGCGGTAGTTCCTCCACCTATAACCTCACGAACTATAGAACTAGGCTGCAAGCATTCGCCTGAATTTGCCTGTTTTCCATTTAAGGTCAATTTGGGTAATTTTATTGAAAGTCTAGATCAAGGAGGAGTGGATATACTTCTTCAATCAGGGACTCTAGGAGCCTGTCGATATGGCTATTATGGAGCAGTACATAGAAAAATCCTAGAGGATTTAGGCTATAAATTTAAACTGATCAAGCCTTTTGGAGATTATAAACTTCGAACTGTTTATAGAAATTTTAAGTCTCTGAAAAAAGAGTTGACAGGTCTAAAAATACTTCATGCCTTTAGAATATGCTGGGCAAAAATTAAAACTATTGATGAGATTGAGCATCTAGTTAGAAAAATAAGGGCTTATGAAGTAAATAAAGGTGAAACTAAAAAGATCCATCAAGAATTTTTAAAACAGCTTGATAAAGCTAGCACTATTCCTGAAATAAAATTAGTCAGGCAAAATTTTTTGAAGAGATTCGATAGTATTAAAAAAAACCTAACAAAAAAGAGGTTAAAGATTGGCATTGTTGGTGAGCTATATGTTATCATGGAGCCAGCTTGTAATCATAATTTAGAAGAACAACTACAAGAGATGGGAGTAGAGGTAAATCGTCCTCTTTGTCTGACTGAACTAATCAGGCATGGCTTGCATTTTGAGAGCAAGAAATCATTAAGAAAAATAGCCAGACCTTATTTACAATATGAAATTGGTGCTCATGCTATTGACTCAGTAGCCCATACAATAATCTTTGCTCAAGAAGGTTTTGATGGGGTAATTCACCTTAAGCCTCATGCCTGTATGCCAGAAGTTTCAGCTCAAGCTGCTTTATATAGAGTAAGTAGAGACTACCATATCCCTATTCTGTTTTTTTCTTTTGACGAACATACCTCACCAACAGGAATCCAAACAAGACTAGAGGCATTTGTTGATTTATTGTGGGCCAAGAAACACTAATATTTTGACTTTAGTATTTTAATTTTTTATAATATGAACGAAGCGAGAATCAGGGTTCTCGCTCGTGAGCGAGGTTCCTATAATTAGTTTAGCTAAAACCTAATCTCGAGTTTGATGGTCAATTTTGTCTCAACCTATCCAAATCTAGCTCTTGCCATAGCCTTGGTTATTTTTGTCTTACTTCTAGCCTGGGTTATTTATTTAACTGTTTTAATAAAAACTTACTTAAGAGACAAAAGAGGGATATTAAAAGAAGTAGGAAAAAGAGGTATAGATCAGGTTTTAAGGGATTTACAAAAGCAAATCAAGAAGTTAAATTTAGACACAAAAGAACTTTATAATATCTCAGACCAGCTATCTAAAATAGCTATTCAAAGTATTATTAAAGTAGGGATAATAAGATACAATCCCTTTGGTGATGCGGGAGGAGATCAGAGTTTTTCTATTGCTCTTCTAAACAGTAACGACGATGGTTTAGTTATTTCCTCTCTTCATGGAAGAGAAGGAACAAGAGTTTATTCTAAACCAATAGAAGAAGGTAAGTCGAAATATCATCTCTCAGATGAGGAGATAGAGGTTATGAAGAAAGCGCAAGGCCAATAATTAATAATTAATAACTAAAAACTTATGTTCAAAGACGCACCTCAGGCACCTGAAGGAACTGCAGGAGAGACCATTGTAGGAAATTCGGTTAAGCTGGAAGGAGATTTGATCTCAGATGAAAATATCTCGATCAATGGAAAGGTCTCAGGCAAAATAGCTACCTCAAAGAATCTGGGTATCGGAGAGACAGCAGAAGTAAAAGCCAACATAGAGGCAGAGAATATTGTTATTGCTGGAAAGGTGGAAGGGGATGTTAAAGCTAGAGAGAAGCTCGAGATTACAGAAACAGGCAAGGTCACTGGCAATATTTCTGCCAAGACTCTCGCTGTTTCCCCTGGAGCCCTGTTTTCAGGACAATGTGTTATGGAAGGAGAAGGCAAGACTGAAGAAGTCGAAGAAGAAGAAGCAGAAGAATAAAAACAACAAACAACTGTTAGAGATTGAAAGTTGATAGTCGATAGTTGTAAGTTCATGTATTTTTATATTTACGACTCCTTTACCCGAGAACCAAAATATGCCAAGGCCTTAAACAAAATAAGTATGGCCTTGGCTGATTTAGATATTGCAGGAGAAGAGGTAAGATGCACTCCGATTAGAAAAGTTAAAGATCTTATTAAAGAAGGAGTAAAAAAGGGCTACAAGAATATCATTGCTTGCGGAGATGATAGTATAGCTCAAAAAGTGATAACTTCTCTGGCCACGCTAAAGATCAGAAAAAAAGATTTATGCTTTAGCATCATACCCCTAAGATCTTCTAAAATTGCCCAGATTTTAGGTATTCCTTCAATTGATGCAGCGCCAGAGATTATCTCCAAGAGAAGAATAAAGAAAGTGGATCTGGGTAAGTTAGATGACCAATATTTTCTTACCTCATGCAGCATGGGAGCAGGTGAGAGCCTAGTCAAGTTAGGTTCTTTTTGGTCTAAACTTACCTTTATGACCCGGAGTGTAAGATACCCTGAGATTCAGCTGAAATTTAAAGAAGGCTTCAAGGTTACTGTTCGGCCAACTAAAGTTGGCATTTTTAATATCTTGGATTACCACAAAGGAAAACTTAGTCTAAAAACCAACAGCCAAGTTTCCATAACTGTCTCTCCCCAAGATGGGCTTTTAGATGTGATCATTGTGAGCAAATTAGCTAAATTTAATCTTCTTAGATATCTTGCAGACATCCAACAAAACAATTTTGAAAAAATACCAGGTATTAGTCTATTTAGAACAAAGAAGGTAACTATTTCTTCTTCCGGTCCGATTCCAATTACTTTGGATAGACAGAAGGTAGAAAAGAAACGTCTTGTTTGTCAAGTCATTCCTCAAAAACTAAATGTGATTGTAGGAAGAGAAAGAAGATTTTGATTTATCTAGCCATATTTGTTATACTAAAAAGAGGTATTTCCTGTGAATAACTAAAAACAAACATACAATATATCATGATTAGACCCAATCCACCCCGGATAATTACTATGATTTTAGCCATTGCCCTTTGTGTAGTGGGTATTTCTGCTACTATTTATCCTATACCTGTGATAAATGATTTTTTAAGGGAGTCCCTAGATATTGTCTTAACTAAAAACATAGCCTATCTTTGCTTAGCGGCTGCTCCCTTTATTTTAATTTTAGGGTCGTTTTTTAAGAGAATCTAAATGGCCATAACAAGATTGACTCCACCAAAATTAACCACCATAGGTATTGCTGCCATTCTTTGGATCTTAGGTATAATCTTTGCCTGGGTAATTACTGCTGTTCCAGAGACAATGACAGTAACCCTTTTTCTTATTTCTACTTTTATTTTAATTATTGGTGCCTTATTTAAAGGAATTTAATTCTTAACAAAAAACTATGCAAGAAACAAAACCTACACCGCCTACTCCACCTCAAGCTCCTCCTACGCCTACTCCCGAGCCGAAAAAAGGCTTTGATATTTGGATGGGCAAGGATTTTAATTGGTATCTGAACATTATCAAAATGCCAGTAATTATTGCTGTGGTGACTATTGTCGCTGTCTGGCTTTTGTGGAGAATTCCCTTTTTAGGTTGGGTTTTAGCATGGCTTGGTTCTACTATCACTTGGTTATTGATTTTAGGTATGTTTTTCTGGACTGGTTGGCAGGTAGCTAAAAAATACCAGGGTAATATACTTCAGGCAGTCATGGCTGGTGCTTGGGCTGGTCTGTTTATAGGAGTTGTCTATGGTCTCTTACATTACAAGTTTTTCTTTATTTGGAGCATGATCTACGAAGCCATCACTGGAGCCATTGTGGCCCTGGTTGCTTTTCTTATTGGCGGAGGCAAGACAGAGATGCCGAAAAAAGAAGAACCAAAGCCACCGACACCGCCCACAGCTCCCCCGACTCCTCCAGCTCCGCCCTCAGCCTAGAAAAATCTTAATAATTTAATTCTTAAACTAAAAATATGGCCAAGAAACTTTTTATTCTTTTTCTGGTGGTTTTTTTGGGCTCAAGCTTGGGTTTAAAACAAGTTGGGGCTCAAGAAGAAACAGTGAAATTGTCTCAGGTGGCGGAGTTTGAAAAAGCTAAACTTATTAAACCGGGTGAATACAAAGGAGGTCCTCTAAAAGAAGGAGAAGCCAAATATTATAAAATAGAGATTTCGCCAGGGTACCAGATACAGATTCTATACCTAAGTGCTAGTTCTAAATCTGATGATGCTTCTTTAGAGTACACTCTCTTTGATGAAAATGAAGAAAAATTATCTTTTGCTCAAAGTCTTGTTGCTCCAGAAACTAAAATGGGTGTTTTTAATTTGCCAAGCACAAGTCAAGACTTTTTAGCTTCTCAAGTTAAGAATCGCTTTTTAGAAGTTAAAGCTTCTAAGAAAGATATAGATTCCTATACTTTCGAGTTCAAAAAGGTAGATAAAACAGATGTAGGAGCAGGTACTGATGCGGGTGATGATTTTGGCATAGCTTTAGAAATTGAGCCGCAAGATTATCCTAATAACTTTTCAGCCAGAAATAAATGTGGCGGAAAATACTGTTCAACCGATGAAAAAGATATGTATAAAGTAGCGGTTGAGAAAGGTGAGAAACTGACAGTTAAAATAACTCCTAACCCATACTTACAGCCAAAAATAGAATTTTATAATGAGCTTAGGCAAAAGCAGAAGGGAGAAAAAAAGGCCACTGAAAAAGAGGAAGCTGTTGAGGCTTTCTATGTCTCGGATGGAGATCAGAATGTTTACTTTACTATTTCAGATGTAAGTTTAAAAGATTATTTTGGCAGCTATGCCATGAATGTTTCTATAAAAACAGCCACTGCTGAGGAGTTAGAAGAAGCAGGAATAGTAGTGGAAGTTCCTGAAGAAGTAGTTCCTGAGGAAGAAATACCAACCCTTCCTGAAAAGGAAGTGCCAGTGATAGCTCCCAAAGAGGAGATTCCTGAAGCAGTAGCAGAGGTTCCTCAAGCAGAGACTTTTATTTCTCGAATAAAAGAGGTCCCGCTTTGGCTTTTAATTGGCGCTTTAGCATTTATAGTGATTATTGTGGTCATAATCATTCTAGCTTTAAGAGCTAGAAAAAGACCACCCAAGCCTCCTATTTCACCTTTAAAGCCACCTGCTCCCCCAGCACCTCTCAAGGCACCACCAACCGAAGAAGCTCCTTTAGGTCCACCCGAGGCTAGGCCACCTACCGAAGTTCTTCCTACGGAGCCCGTAGGACCTAAACCATCTGAAGTTCCCAAGCCTTCTGAAGAAGGTACCAAAGGAATGATCCTGCCGCCCAAGGAGTTGATAGGTAAGTAGTTTTGTCTCAAAAATAAGTTATATTTTAAAAAGAGCTTTTGTATTTTAAAAGACAAAGGCTCTTTATTTTATAGGCTTGTCCTATCTCTCTTTTTATGGTAAGATATGCTGTATACTAGAAAGGAAAACAATGTTAAATCTATCCGATATTGCCAAAGAACTAAATATTACCAATCAAGAGCTGCGCGAAAGAGCAGGTGCAGTTGGCTTTAAATTGAAAGCTTCGGTTCGAAAAATCGATGAAAGAACAGCAGCTAAAATGATCAGGGCGGTAAAAGCTCAGCTTGAAAAAGAAGCCAAAGAAAAAAAGGCTAAAGTTGTTCCAAAGAAAGTAAAAAAAATATCTATTCCAGAAACCATTACAGTTAGAGAATTTTCCAAGAGGCTGGGCCTTGAAGCGGTTGATGTAATCAAGCAACTGATGAAAAATGGTGTTATGGCTACCATCAATGAAGAAATCGACTATGACACAGCAGTTATTGTGGCTTCTGATTTTAATATAAAAGTGCAAAAAGAAAAAGCCAAAGCTCTTAAAGAAATTGGGGTCAGAAAAAAGCTAAAAGAAGAATTTGCTAAGAAAAAAGTCAAGCTCAAAGAAAGACCTCCCGTGGTAGTGGTCATTGGTCATGTTGATCATGGAAAATCAACCCTACTTGAAGGTATTCAGGAAGTCTCGATTACGGCTAAAGAATTTGGCGGCATTACCCAGCATATTGGAGCTTACCAGGTTAAACATAAAAATAAACCAATTACCTTTTTAGATACTCCTGGTCACGAAGCCTTTACTGCTATGCGAGAGAGGGGAGCTAAGGTGACAGATCTTGCCGTGCTAGTAGTGGCGGCTGATGATGGAGTAAAACCACAAACAATTGAAGCCATTAGGCACGCTAAAAAATATAACATTCCTATTGTAGTGGCTATTAACAAAATAGATAAGCCTGAGGCAGATCCAGAGAAAGTAAAAAAAGAGCTAGCCTCAAAGGATGTACTTTTAGAAGATTGGGGAGGTCATGTGGTGGCTCAGGAAATATCAGCCAAACAAAAAAAGAATTTAGACAAACTTCTTGATTCAATCCTTCTTGTGGCTGAGATGGAAGAGCTAAGAGCCGAATTTGATGTTCCTGCTTTGGGAACAGTTATTGAGGCACATATGGACCATGAAAGAGGACCGGTGGCCACAGTACTTATTCAAAATGGCACCCTTAAGATAGGAGAGGCGGTTACTTGTGGAAACACTTTTGGAGTGATAAAGCATCTGGAAGATTTCTTAGGAAAAAAGATAAAGAAAGCTGGACCATCGACCCCAACAAAAATCTTAGGTCTAGATTCTGTCCCAGAAGTGGGAGATGTTCTCTCTGTAGAAGAAAGCAAAGAACAAGCCAAGGCTAAGATAGCTAAGCTAAAAAAGCTTATTCCTCGAGCTTTGGCAACTCGTGAGATAAGAGGTAAAAAGTTGCTCAACCTGATTGTTAAAACAGATGTGGCTGGCTCTTTGGATGCTATCCTAGGAGCTCTGGCTCCATTGGAGAGTCCAAAAGTGGCGTCTCATATAGTTCACTTTGATGTAGGTAAAATAACTGAATCGGATGTGATGAGAGCTAGCTCAACTAATGCCACAATTTTAGGTTTTCATGTAGATATTAGTCCGGTGGCCAAACGTTTGGCTGAAGATGAAAAAGTAAAATACAAGATATACGAGGTTATTTATGAGTTAACTGACGATGTAAAAAAGATGTTAGAAGAGATAATGGAGCCAGAGATTAAAAGAACCAAGCTAGGAAAGCTAGAAGTTTTAGCTATATTTAGAACAGAAAAGAAAAGAGTTATTTTAGGAGGCAAAGTAACTTCTGGAAAGTTAAGAAAAGACGTGCAGATAGATGTCATCAGGAACAAAAAGAAAATAGGACAAGGAAAGCTAGTCAATCTTCAAATAAATAAGGTAAATGTGCAAGAAGTTAAGCAAGGAAAAGAGTGTGGTATGGAATTTGAGGGAGAAGTAAAAATTAAAGAAGGAGATGTCTTGGAAGCATGGAAGGAAGAAAAGATAAAGAAAAGTCTATGAGCAAGCGTACTCAACGAGTAAATCAATTAATTAAAGAAGAGTTAGGGAAAATTATTTCTCGTGAGATTATCTTTCCTCAAGACACTTTAGTGACCTTTACCGAAGTAGATACCTCAAGCAATCTTGAGCATACCAAGATAAAAGTAAGTATTATGCCTGAAGAAAAGCAAAAGCAGGTATTAAAGATTCTCCAAAAAAATATTTATCATTTGCAAAAATTGCTGGATAAAAAATTAGTTATGAAGTATGTACCTAAGATTAGATTTGAGATAGATAGAACTCAGGAAAAAGTGGAAAGAATTGAAAAATTGTTAAAAAAGATATGAGATATGAGTTAGCCAATATTCAATTAAATAGAGCTTGCTATCTTTTAAAAAAGAGCAAATATATTTTGGTTTGTGGACACACCAGGCCTGATGGAGATTGTATAGGATCCATGTTAGCTTTAAAGCTAGCTTTAAATTCCCTCTCCAAAAGAGTTTCCTGTGTAATCTCGGATACTTTTCCTCCAAACCTTTGGTTTTTGCCAGGTATAGAACAAATTAAAAGTAGAAAGAAGAAAGTTAAAAAGATAAAAAAATTTGATCTAATTGTTAGTTTAGATTCAAGCAGCCTAGAAAGAAGCGGTCTAGAAAGCCTTAGGGCAAGCACCAGCCCTGTTTTAAACATCGATCATCACCAAGATAATTCTTTATTTGGCTCAGTCAATATTGTAAAGCTCAAAGCCTCATCATCTGCCGAAATATTGTATAATCTTCTTTTGAGGTTGGGAGTAGAAATTACCAGGGATATAGCCACATGCCTTTTATGTGGCATTTTCTTTGATACGGATGCCTTCCGTAATCCCAATACCACTTCTCGTACTTTAGAAATAACATCAAAATTGCTATCCAAGGGAGCTTGTGCCAAAAAGATAGTAAGATATTTACTTCAAGAAAAAAGCCTTTCTACTTTAAAACTTTGGGGCAAGGCATTAGCTAGACTTTCAGAAAATAGAAAACTTGGCATAGTCTCAACCGTCCTTTCAGAAGAGGATATTAAACAAAGTGAGACTGAAGGCCTAGAAGGCATAGCCAATTACATTAGCTGTCTTCCTCAAGCTAAAGCCACTCTTCTTCTTTCAGAAAAAAATGGCCTGATTCATGGAAATCTAAGAACTCAAAGAGATGATATAGATATCTCAAAGTTGGCTTTTCTTTTTGGAGGGGGAGGACATAAAAAAGCAGCTGGATTTACTATTTCAGGGAAACTAGTCAAGACAAGGGCAGGATGGAAAGTAGAATAAGCTCTTGACTCTCTAAAATTTTCTGCTATACTAGATTAGATAAGTTTGATATAATAAGTAAAAGAAGATATGTCTAAGATAGAATTAATCAAAAATCAGCTAATTCCCATGGTGGTGGAAAAAACGCCCACCGGAGAGCGGGCTTTTGATATTTATTCAAGGCTACTTAAGGAACGGATTATCTTTCTAGGAGGGGTGATTTCTGATGCTCAAGCCAATACTGTTATTGCTCAACTTCTTTATCTTGAAAGTGAGAATAAAAACAAAGATATTAAGTTGTATATCAATTCTCCTGGTGGATCAGTCACGGCTGGTTTAGCTATTTATGATACCATGCAGTATATTAAGCCAGATGTAAGTACCATTTGTGTAGGATTAGCCGCTTCTATGGGAGCTACTTTATTGGCCTCGGGAGCTAAAGGAAAAAGACTAGCTTTGCCCAATTCTGAAGTTCTTTTGCATCAGGTCATGGGTGGAGTAAAAGGACAAGCAGTAGAAGTAGCTATTGAAGCTAAACATATTGTTCATGTTAAAGACAGACTTAATAGGATACTGGCTAAACATACAGAACAGCCTTTATCCAAGATCGAGAAAGATTCAGATAGAGATTTCTATATGACACCCGAGGAAGCAAAAAAGTATGGTATTATAGATCAGGTGATTAAAGGAAAGTAACAATTAACAATTATTTAATTTATTAATTAATATTTTCCTAGATAAATCAGAACTAATAAATTTACCCCAACAAGTATATATGCTTTATTCAAGCCGAAAACATGGTTTAGATGGCTTGCCAGATTTAAGCTTAGTTCTTGGTTTGTCTTGGGATCTTAAAAATTATGAACCCAACACTAATTTTAACTATCTTTGCTTCAGTCATAATTGGTGCTCTAGCAGGCTATCTGATCAGAAAACAGACTGCCCTAAGAAGGAAAGAATCTGCTGAAACTGAGGCAAGAAAAGTTCTTGAGGAGGCAAAAACAAAACAAAAAGAAATTCTAATCAGTGCTAAAGACAAGGCCCTTGAAATTACAGAGGCTGCTAAAGAAGAAGAAAAACAAAGAAGGGCTGAGCTTTCGCGTCTTGTTTCTCGTCTAGAAAAAAGAGAAGAGAATCTGGATCGAAAAATCCAAGATATAGAAGGAAAGGAAAGGTATCTTGTAAAACAAGCATCAAAAATTGACGAGGGCAAAAGAGAGATCCAAGAGATTAAGAAAAAACAATTTGCTACTCTAGAAAAAGTAGCTGGACTGTCCAAAGAAAAAGCCAGAGATGTTCTTTTGGAAATGACAGAGAAAGATATGAAAGAAAGAATTCTGGAGAAGATAAAGAAAATGGAAGAGATGGGAAAAGAAGAGACTGATAAAAAGGTTAAAGAGATCATGGCTCAAGCCATAGAACGCTATGCTCTTTCTCATGCTTCCGAAGGTACAGCCACGACTATCTCTATTCCTTCTGATGAGTTGAAAGGAAGAATTATTGGTCGAGAGGGAAGGAATATTAAAGCTTTAGAAAGACTGACCGGGGTAGAGGTGGTGGTTGATGATACTCCAGAAGCCATTGTTATTTCTGGATTTAATCCTATTCGAAGACAAATTGCCAAGTTAGCTTTAGATAAGCTAATTGAAGATGGAAGAATCCATCCAGCTAGAATTGAGGAGCAAGTTGAAATAGCCAAAAAAGAAATAGCCTCTTCAGTAAAAGAGGCTGGAGAAAAAGCCTGCTTTGAAGCTGGGGTAGCTGGCCTGGACCCAAAAATGGTTCAGCTTTTAGGAAGGCTAAAGTATAGAACAAGCTATGGACAGAATGTTCTAATTCACTCGTTGGAAGTAGCTGGTCTGGCCAGTGTTATTGCTGAAGAGTTAGGAGCCGATGTGGCTGTCTGTAAAAAGGCAGGACTTTTGCATGACATTGGAAAATCAGTAGATCATGAAGTGGAGGGAACTCACATTGAGATTGGAAAAAAGATTTTAAAGAAATTTGGCATTAAAGATGAGGTAATTTGGGCTATGGAAGCTCATCATGAGGATGTGCCCTTTAAGTCCCTTGAAGCAGTTATTATTCGAGTAGCTGATGCTGTCTCTGGAGCTAGACCCGGAGCCAGAAGAGATACTTATGAAGCCTATATCAAGCGTCTGGAAGAACTTGAGGATGTAGCCAATTCTTTTAAAGGAGTAGAAAAATCCTATGCCATTCAAGCTGGCCGAGAAGTGAGAATCTTTGTTACTCCAGAAAAAATCGATGACCTGGAAGCTGCCAAGCTCTCCCGCAAAATCGCTGACAAAATAGAAAAAGAACTAAAGTATCCGGGAGAGATAAAGGTGAATGTGATCAGGGAGACAAGGGCAGTGGATTATGCGCGGTAGGTATCGGCGTGTAATCATGAAGTAGTTATAATTACAAGTTTGTGGTAAAGATTTGGCTAAAACAAAGGCTAAAGTTGGAAAGTACGTATATAACTTGTTAAGCGACATATTACTCGGCAAACAACCTTTAGCAACTTATTTAAATCAATTGTAATTTAGTAACATTATGGAGACGGAGGATTTGAAAAACCAAGTAAAAAGCATTGTTGAGAAAGCTACTGCTCTCAAGAATAAGCATATTGATAATAAAAATACGCCCGTAAATTATGCTTGCATTTTTTCTCAAAGCAAAGAAGAATATGAAGAACTGCTTAAAGTTGCACGGAAAATTGGAAAAGTTATTCAAGAAACTCCAACAGGTTTGCTTTTTCATATTGAACCATTAGAAACTGTTTCTGGAGTTTTGAAATTATTAAAAATTCGCATTCCTGATCCTACCAGACCTGAGCTTGGCGATGCTGATTTTACTATTTCCAATTTTCCTGAATTTGAGAAAAAATACTTATCAAAGCCTGGTTTTAAGATAATGAAAAAACCAGATTTTTACATGATTGAACTTATGGATTCTGATTTTGATGTACGGGCGTATTTTTCAAATCCTCCTTTAGATGAACAATTGAATATTAAATGACGGTTGTTTGCCTGCGTCATACGCCTTCGCTCTTTTCAGTCGCTCGGGGGACGCTGCGCTTTCGTCGCTACGCTCCTCACCCTCGCTTAACAAGGATTATGCGGAAAATGGCTCGGCTCGCCATTTTCCCAAATTGCTCCGCTCCGCTACGCAACTTCGCATAATCCTGATGTTAGGCGAAATATTATTCTGGTCGCGCTTTATCAAATAAATTTATATATTTTTATTAATTAGATATTATATATGAATAACAAAAATGGCCTAAAACTTGGGAAATGCCCTAATTGTAGTTCTGCTTTCTATATCCGAACAGAAAAAAAAGACAATGTTAAATTGACTTGTCCTTTTTGTAAACAAGTAGTATTTATAAAACTTAAACCGAAAGGAGAAAAAGATGGAAATACATGACCCCTCCAATTTAAAACTACCCGCGATTAAATTCAATAAAAAGATAGAAAGAACCTTGATTGAGAATGATCCAAAAATACAAAGTCTTATTAGATCAAAAATGCTTCTAGATCAGGAATTATTCTCGCTCCTATTGAATATTAAATCTGAGACTGAAGAGATAAAAAAAAATATTGCAAATATTGAAGATATAACTAAAGAAGGAATGTTTTTCTGGAATTATAATAAAATGAACAGGAGATTTTTATATAGAACTCGTGAAGAATTTGAGCTTTTTAGGAAATTGAGACATGCATCAAAAGATCAGAAGAAAGAACTTGAAAAAGAGTATAAAAAACTGCTATTCGAGAAAATAAGAAAAAATAACTTAAGCATAAAAAGAAAACTGAAAGGCAAATCAAATAAGATACAAAAAACACTAGATGAGTTTGAAGTGAAAAAAAGAGTTGAATTAGACATTCTTATTAGCCTTACTATATACTTGTGCCCAAATTGTAAAAAAATAATATGCACAGAAAGATTTCATACTACAAAGTGTAGTTGCGGTAAAAAAATAGATACGACGTCAAATGTAGAATCCATCCCTATCTCTATGCTAAATGACTATTCGCTTAATTTTATAAATAACAATATGTGGTTAGAATATGGCATAGACTATCTGCTGAGAAGAAAAGGATTTCAAACGCTATGTGGCATATATATACTAGGACATTCTGGTGTTGAACATGAAATAGATAATTTAGGGGATAGTAAAAAAGAGAATTTTAGAATACTTTGTGAATGTAAAACTAAAGATATAATAGTAGAAGATATTTTCGTATTTTCTGGAAAAATGCAAGATGTAGGGTGCAGCAGAGGCTACTTTTTTACCACCTCTTTTGGTATATCTAAAGAGATAAAACAACTTGCGAGATCTGAAAATATTTCTATAGTTGAGTCAGTCTTAGAAAAAAAAGATGTAGAACTTCTAAAAGAAATTAAGGAGGAATAGAGCGCGACCAAAATAATACATCGTCTAACACTGCGTATACGGTTCACCCTCGGCAAGCTCGGGTTCACCCAAATTCTACTCTCATTTTATGCTTGCCCTTCGGCCGAGTTTGGCATAAAATTCGAGTAGAACTTCGCATACGCTAGACGGTTAGGTGAAATACATGTTTTCCTTTCGGGGCTATCGCCCTAGCTCTTAAAAAGAATCTGATTTTGTTTTTTATTTTATTAAAGAGGGGAATATGGAGTTTCCTTCGCTTCGCTACAGAAACGCATATTTAAATTATGATTACTAAGATTAACAGAATAAAAAATCTTGGATTTGTTTTCTCCAACTACACATGGGATACAGTGCTCCCACTTTTTAAACAATTTAACCTTGTCTATGGTTGGACTGGTAGTGGAAAAACAACTCTCTCTCGTCTTTTTGATGCTATAAATGGAAGTCCAATTGAAAATCTAGAATATGAGATTGAGGATGAGCAAGGAAATAAATATAAACAAGGGGATACGTTCCCAAAAAACATACGTGTATTTAATCAAGAATATATACAAAACAACATACAAATACTTGAGGGTACTGCCAATTCAATTTCGGTTCTGCTTGGCGAAGAAAATAAAGACCTCTTAGAGGATATAGGAAACGATAAAAAGTTACTAGATGGCGATCCTGAAGACCCATCCACTCAAGGAAAGACTGCTTTGTTAGCTGGAAATACCAAAGAAAAAGGGCAAAAATTGACCGAACGCAATAGCAAATTTACCGAAATTGCTAAAACTATTGGTGCTGCCATTGGCGGCAATGCACTGCGTGACTACAGAAAGCCAGAAGCAGAAAAGGATTTTATCTCGCTAACTGTAAAATCTGAACTACCAGAGGAAGATCTGGAAAAGTGTCTGCTTTCAGTAAAACAAGAATCTTTGTCTCCAAACACCCCACTTGTCGTCCCAAAAGTAATGATTGAAGACGACGGAGACGAATTTGAAATATCTCATCTTTTGGAATCGATAGAAAGTGAATCTGAGATTCTTTTACAAAAAACAGTAGAGTCGGAAGCTATCTCTCGGCTTGAAGCTAACGAGGATATTTCACAATGGGTTGAACAGGGCTTTCACTTACATAAAAAGCATTCTTCTGATATTTGTGAATACTGCTCACAAAAAATTCCTATTGAACGCGTTGAACAATTAGCACGTCACTTTAACGAAGTTGATAGAAAACTAAAAGATGATTTGGATGTCCTTATTGAAAAATTAAGAAAGGTACACCCCGTTATTAAATCTCTACTCATTCCTGATAGAGCAAGGTTCTACCCAGAATTGCAAGAAGAGTTTGACGAAAAAAAATCAAATCTTGAGTCTGTGAAAGAAAAAATTTTGAAAGACATCGCAGAATTTGCGGAAGAACTAAAAAGTAAAAAAAGTAAAACAACAGAGGCTTTGGTTTTGAAAACAAAAATTGCGATGGAAGATTTTATCGCAAGGATTGATGAGGTAAACGAAGTTATTTCTAGACATAACAAAACAACATCTGACTTCAAAAAAGTAAAAGAGGACGCCGTTCAGAAACTGAAAACACACTATTTAAGCACAATTTTTGATGATGTAGAGAAACTTGATGCTGAAATGTTGAAACTCAAGGAAGATATTGTCTTATTAACAGATGAAATTGGAGGAATACAGAAACGTATTGCTGAAAATATGGCTCAAATATCCTCTGCGTATAAAGCGTGCGAAGATTTAAATAAAAAATTGTCTACATTTCTCGGGCACGAGGAGTTAACTTTTGTTCCTAACACAAAAAAGGAATCTGGAGAAAGTGGTGAAGAGAAAGAGGTGGTTAAGGGATATAATATAAGACGCGGAGTTTCGCCTGCATACCATCTAAGTGAAGGAGAAAAAACAGCAATTGCCTTTGTTTATTTTATTGTCCATCTTGGTGATCAAAATTTCAACACTAAAGATGGAATAATTGTCATTGATGATCCGGTTTCAAGTTTAGATTCCAACTCACTCTACCAGGCCTTTAGTTTTTTAAAGAATGCTGTAAAGGATGGCATGCAAGTATTTATTTTGACTCATAGTTTTGATTTTTTGAAGCTACTGATCAATTGGAGACAACATGACCGGGGTGGTACTGGATATTTCATGATTAAAAACAACTTCCCAAGCGATGTGCGTTGTGCATATATTGCAAAAATGGATAAAGAGCTTTACAAATACAAAAGTGAATATCACTATTTGTTTAAACTGCTTAAAAAACTGAGAGACGAGCAGGATGATACAATAGCCAAAGCATATCCAATACCGAATATCGCTCGAAAAGTCTGGGAGACTTTTCTTATGTTCAGTGTACCGAACGGAAAAAGTTCATACAATAAAATGGAAGAGTTGAAAGATGATGGATTTGACGAACAAAAAATGGATGCAATATATAAATTTACTAATGACCAATCCCACATAACAGGCTCAGGATTCGACCCTGCACTTGTCCCAGGAGCAAAAAAGGTTGTTAACGAAATCTTTGAAATGATGAGCAGAATTTCTCCACGCCATTTTAAAATCATCGACGAAGTAACAAACGATTCTTAACACGTAAAAGAACTAAAGAGTTTTGGGCTTCGGGCATTCACCCCCAGCCCCTCGCCAAAACGAAAAAAATTAGATTTTCTTTTATCGCAGATAAATAAAAATCACCCAAAGGGTGTTTTTTTAATAATTAACCGAGCAAGCTCGGAGCTCCAATTAGATGGGCAGTTTTATCACTTTCCCTTTCTCAGCAAAGCCTCTGTCTATATGCAAAATATCTGTAGTGGTAACAATGGTTTGCTGCTGGCCTACCATGTTGGACAGACTATTTCTTCTTTCCTGGTCTAGCTCAGAAAAAACATCGTCTAAAAGTAAAATTGGTTTTTGTCCAAGTTTTTCTTCAAGAAAACTGACTTCGGTCATTTTTAGAGCAATAATAACACTTCTAAATTCTCCTCGAGATCCAAAAGTAGCCAGACTTTTTTTATCTAAAAGAAAGTAAAAATCATCTCGGTGAGGACCAACTAAAGTTCTTTGTTTTACTATTTCTTTCCATCTTACTTTTTCCAATTCCCCTTTAAATTTTGAAGCTATACTCTCAAGACTGAACTCTTTGGGTAAAGTAAAGCTTGGCTTATAGGCCATTTTTAAATATTTATCTTCTCCTGTGATTTGATTGTAAATTGAGACCAACTTTGTATTGTAAAAATCTATCAGGCTCTTGCGTAAGGACATGATTAATTTCCCTACCTCAATTAGTTTTGAATCCCAAAAATCAAGTTCTTTCTTTTCTGCCTTGTGTTCTGCCATATCTTTTAAAATTTGATTTCTAGCTAAAAGAACCTTGCGCAATTCAGAAAGGGCTGCCCAATATCTTTTTGAGACCTGACACAAAACCATATCTAGATATTTTCTTCTTTTATAGGGAGAGGCAGTGATGAGATTTAGATCCTCAGGACAAAATAGAACAGAAGGAAGTTTTCCAATCAGATCTAAAGCTCTTTTAGATACGCTATTTATTTTAACTCCTTTTTTGAGCTTACCGCTTGAGGTATCAATAACCAGTTCTAACTTTTGACTTTCTTCATTATTTTTTACTTCTCCATCCACTTTACAAAAATCCATTCCCCATCTAATAACCTCAAGATCAGATCTTGTTCTAAAAGATTTAGAAAAACTAAGCATCTGAATAGCCTCAAGAAGATTAGTCTTTCCAGAGGCATTGGGACCAACCAGAATAGTTAACTTTTCAGGAAAGTCTAGCTTGAGGTTTTGGTAATTTCTAAAATTGGTTAGTTTGAGGGTAGTTAGGTACATATTAATTCATTTAAGAATACCATAGCCAAATTAGCTATTCAAGGCGTAATTTTCCAAAATTAACTTATTTTGCTATAATATCAATGATCAACCTTTATCCACTTTTATAAATGAAATACAAACTAAAAAAACTGATCCCCTCAACTGTCCTCTGGCTAGTCGTTTTTAGCCTGATCTTAGCCATGTCTTACTCTAACCGTAAAGAGGCTTTATCTGTTTCTGATGCCTTGGCTCCTCATACTCCCCAAGGATTTTCTGTTAAAGCACAAGATGGAGTCTTAGAGCTTTCTTGGAAGGCTAGTGCTGAATGGGACATTTTTTCTTATAAAGTCTATTGGAGATCAGAAAGTAAGCCAAAAAAGGTTAACTCTAAGTTGGTGGGAGATAGAACCAATTATCGTTTAGAAAATTTGCAAAACGGAACCACCTACTTTGTTAGCCTGGCTGTTTTAGATTCTTCCAAAAACGAATCTGAGCCAACTCCTGAGATTGGTATGGCTCCTATGGCAACTCATCAGCAAAAGAATTTAAAAGTGGCTGCCTGGATGCCCACTAATTGGGATATCGAGGATGCTAAAAATTCTTTTGAAAAAAATCTAGATATTTGGGATACCATCAGTCCTTTTTGGTACAATCTTAAAGAAGATGGAAAGCTATCTAAAAAAGGAGGAGCCGGCAATCCTCATCTTATCAATATAGCCAAAAAGAATAATATTCTAGTTATTCCTACTATCACTAATAACTTTGACAAAGAAAAAACTTCCAAAGTACTAAACAATCCTGATCTTCTCAACTCCCACGTAGAGACTGTTTATAATGAAGTCATGGTCAGAGGCTACGATGGTATTGATATTGATTATGAAAATATTAGACCAGAAGATAGAGCCAGATTTTTAGAGTTTATAAGAAGACTATCTGAAAAGCTGCATGAGCAAAATAAAATGATTTCTGTTACTTCCCAACCAAAAAAATCAGATCAAGATGTCTGGCCTGGTCCGGGAGCCATGGATTATACAGAACTTGGAAAAATGGTAGATCAGTTTCGGGTCATGACCTATGACTTTCACAGGATGGGCAATATTCCTGGTCCTATCTCCCCTCCTGATTGGATCAAAAAAGTAGCAGAATATACCAAATCAAAAGTTCCCAAAGAAAAAATCCTGATGGGTATTCCCTTTTATGGCTATGACTGGTGTATAGCCGGAGCAGGGACTGATGGAGGAGTAGTTTGGGATGGAGTACAAAATATCTTAGAAAAATATAGCCCAACTTTAGAATGGGATAACAAAGCCAAAGAACCTTGGTTTTTGTATGTTGATGAGGAGAAAAATACCCAAGTTACCTATTTTGAGGATGCTAAAAGTATAGGCTATAAACTAGATGCTATCAAAGATCTAGATGTAGCTGGCATTACCATTTGGAGGCTGGGAAGCGAGGATCCAGAGAATTTTTCTGTAATTAGAGAAAAAATGGGAAAGAAAGTTATTGGCTCTGTAGCTGGGCTAAAAGTAGCACCTCAAGATAAAGCTATAAACCTGGAATGGGAAAATGCAGATCCAAGGATCCAAGGATATAGAGTTTATTTTAGAAAAGAGGGAGAAAACAATGAAAAATCCTTTGATGCTTGGCAAAAGAATCAAGCAAAAATATATAACTTAGAAAATGGAGTCAGATATTATATCAGTTTAGCCTCCATAGATGAGAAGGGCAAAGTAGGAAAAAAGAGTAAAGAATTATCTTGCACCCCTCAAGATCTT
The DNA here is from genome assembly GCA_030603885.1 of bacterium. GTDB lineage: Bacteria > Patescibacteriota > JABMPQ01 > JABMPQ01 > JAUVWW01 > JAUVWW01. Next base: position 2,731 of record JAUVWW010000009.1, on the reverse strand, counting down.
GTCTATCCAGGAACTATCTTTGATTTAAAAATAGAAAATGTAGGGGAGGATAGCCTAGATTTGTCCTGGACTACACCAGGAGATGAATATTTTGAAGGCCAGGCGGAAAAGTTTGATATTCGTTATGATACTAAAGAAATCACAGAAAAGAATTTTGAGAAGGCCAAAGAATACCCCTGGGCTCCTAAGCCACAAAAAGTAGGCGCTAAACCAACTTGGCAGATAAGAAATCTTGAGCCAGGCTTAACCTACTTTATAGCTATTAAAACCATTGATGAAGCAGGAAATAAATCTTTTGCTTCCAATGTAGTTCGAGCGACTACCATTGATAATATTGCACCTCAAATTCCTCAAGGTTTAAAAGTCAGAACGGACAGTTCTAAAATTATGCTCTCTTGGAAACCAAATCCAGACAAGGATTTAGCTGGATATAAAATTTATTTTAAACAAGAAAAGAGTTTTTATGATCTTGTCGAGGTAGACAAGAATACTCAGGAATATACTTTAGAGAATCTGGAAAATGGCAGCCAATATTTTATTGGCTTGGCTGCTTTTGACCGAGCGGGTAATGAAAGTGAGAGAACTAAAGATATTAAGGTTATAGTTAAAAAAGAGGGAATTATAGCCAAAGCTAGAGAAATAGATCAAAGTCAGATTAAAGCTTCACTTATTGGATTTGGAAAGAAAATCATCAATAAGAAGGCTATTCCTTATTTGATTCTCTTTGCTGTTTGTATTATTAACTTCTTTGTCTACAGGGGATTGAAAGAAGAGATTAAAAAATCGACTTAGACAGATTGACTCGCGACATTATTTTGATAGAATAGAAGGTAATATTTTCTACTCGCAACTCAATTTATGCCTAAATCTATTAAAATTTCATTTATTTTCTTTTTAGCTGTTTTACTAGTTTGTCAGACGGTTCCTTTTGTTTTGGCTCAGCCTTCTTATGATCAGCAAGCAGGTGCTTATTCTGATGATTTTTCTGATACCTCAGGAATTTCTTCTTTGGATGATACTGAGCACAATGCTTCAGCCACAAGAGTAGAGCTTGCTCCAGTGGCAAATAATTTTAGTGAAGATTTTACTACCGAGACTTACAAAGATACTACTGACACCACGGCTTATTGGTCAACTGAGGGTCTGGTTAAGTTAATTCAAGACAATGCTTGGGCGACAGCAGTTGATTACGGTGCTGGTGAGATGCCTGTTGCTATTACCAATGCTGATTTTGATGGAGACGGTGATATTGATTTAGCCGCGGCTAATGCTCCTATCTCTGCTGGTCCTCATGATATTTCTGTTCTGCTCGGTAATGGCAACGGTACTTTTGGTTCAGCAGTCACTTATGATGTCGGAAATAGCCCTCAAGGTATTACCAATGCTAATTTTAATGGTGATAGTAACATTGATTTGGCAGTGACTAACTCTGGCGATAACAATGTTACCATCCTTCTTGGTAACGGTGACGGTACTTTTACTGAAGAAACTTTAGAGAGTCCAATTAGTGTTGGTACTTCACCTCGTGCCATTACCAGTGGTTATTTTAATAGTGACAGTGATATTGATTTAGCTATGACTAACTATGGTTCTAATAGTGTCTCTATTCTTCTTGGTGATGGTGACGGCACTTTTACTGCAGCAGCCAGTCCTGGTGCTGGTGCTCGGCCTATTGCTATTACTAATGCTGATTTTAATGGTGATGGCAAAGTTGATTTAGCTGTGGCTAATATTACCTCTAATGATATCAATATTCTTCTTGGTAACGGTGACGGTACTTTTACTGAAGAAACTTTAGAGAGTCCAATTAGTGTTGGTACTGGTCCTGATGCTATTACCAACGCTGATTTTAATGTTGACGGTAATATTGATTTAGCTGTGGCTAACAGGGGTTCTAATAATGTCTCTATTCTTCTTGGCGATGGTGATGGCACTTTTACTGCAACTTCAGAGAGTCCTGTTAGTGTGGGTAATTGGCCTTTTAGTATTACCAACGCTGATTTTAATGTTGACAGCAAAGTTGATTTAGGGGTGGCTAATTCTAATGATGGTACTGTTTCTGTTCTTCTTGGTGATGGTGATGGGACTTTTGGTTCAGCTGCTAATTATAATGTTGGTACTGGCCCTTATGCTATTACCAAGGCTGATTTTAATGCTGATAATAAAATTGATTTAGCTACAACTAACGTTGGCTCTAATAATACCTCCATCCTCCTTAACACCTCCACTTATCAATCGTCAAATATTGCTCAATCAACCAATTCTAATACCACAGGTTTTGGTATTGCTAAAGCTACTCTTAGTGCCACTGAGCAACTAAATGGACAAACAATAGATTATTATCTTTCTGCAGACGGAGGAACAAATTGGGAAGCAGTAACACCCGGAGTAGAGTACAATTTTTCAAATCCTGGATCAGATTTGAGATGGAAAGCAACGCTTTCTACCCCTGATCCTAGTCAAACACCAGAAATAAATAATCTTTCTATTGATTTCTCTTATTATGACCCTGTAATTTCTGGCCAGGTTATCTCTTTACCCATCACCCCTTCTCAGGTGGGAGATTGGGACAAGTTAGACATCGATCAGACCCTCAATGGAGAGGATATCTACTACCAAGTTCTAGACAGAAATGGAAATCTCCTTCCTGACTCAGAACTTCCTGGTAATTCTTCCGGTCTAAGACCTACCTCCTCAATTGACATCTCTTCCATTGACGCCTCAAAATATT
>JAUVWW010000005.1 GCA_030603885.1 bacterium | reverse complement strand
TAGTTTTAAAAGCTGTTTTCTCTACCACAGATTCAACCAAAACCCCAACCATCAACTCTTACTCTGTCTCCTGGATCGCTGCTAGAATAAGGCTAGAAAAAACAGAATATTCTGTTGACGAAGAAATCTTCTTTAATGGAAGGGGGTCAATTGGTACCAACCTAAGTTATTTCTGGGAATTTGGAGATGAATCAACAGCTCAAGGAGCCACTGCCTATCACAGATATAAAGAACCAGGAGACTATACTGTGGGTTTGACTGTGACTAAAGGAATCCATACTGCTTTTCATGAAGGAAGTGTGACTATTAAGATCCTCCCAGGAAAGCCAGCTTCAATTACTTTATTTGCTGATCCTGAAAATCCTCTGGCTGATGGAAAATCCCAGTCTACTATCACGGCTGAGGTCAAGGATCAATACGAGAATCTAGTCTCAGATGGAACAGAAGTGCTCTTTGAAATTATTTCTGGATCTGGATCTTTATCCTCTGATAAAACCTTAACTGAGAATGGAAAAGCCAAAGTAACCTATATTTCATCAGAAGAACCAGGTACAGTTAAAATCAAAGCTTCCTCAGAGGGCATATCAGGAGAAGTAGAGCTAACCTTAGTTAAGTCTCTTCTTTCTTTAACCAAATCTATCAGAGTTACCAAAGAGGGAGAACTAGGTCCCTTACTCAAATCTTTTCTTGTCTTTCCTAATTGGCTCTTGGCTTTAGCCTTTGTCTTCCTTTTAGTCTTAGTAATTTCTAAGAAGAAGACTTTAAAACCCTATACTACCTTTGTCATCATTACCGTCATCTTTGGTCTAGCCTTTGTTGCTTCTTACTCTCTGGTTTCTGCCAGGCTCTATCTAACTTTCCAGGATCAAGGAAAAGAAGTAAAACCTCAAGATGTCTTGACCTACAAGATAGAATACAAAAACTTGGGAGATCAAGAGGCTGAAGAGGTAGAAATTATTGATCCCATTCCTCAAGGAACAAGCTATCTTTCTTCTCTAAACCTCAATGGAAGATCAAAGACAAATAGTTTAGATCAAGATGAGGCAGATTTCAATCGGTCCCATTTAAATGCTGTAACCTTTAACCTGGATACTATTAAAAAAGGAAGTTCAGGCTATCTTACCTTTAAAGTCAGAGTTTCCTCTTTAAATGAAGTAGATAAAATAGACAATCAGGCTCAACTAAACTACAATCCAGGCCAACACACTACCTCTTCGAATTTGGTCTCTAATCCAGCTAAAGAAAAATAATACTGAATCTAAATAAAAACTAGAGGTAACTAGATCCTCTAGTTTTTTATAAACTAATTTTCTAAAAGATCACTCTCTGATTTTCTTCCACTCTTCTTTCTTTAAGGCATCCTCTGCTGCTTTAACCTGGGCTTCTTGTTTTGATCGTCCTTGACCCTGACCGATCAATTTATCTTCAAGATATACTCCCATGAGAAATTGTCTGGCATGGTCTGGTCCCCATTCTTTTAAAACTTGATAAGTAGGGGTAATTCTTAGTTTATCTTGGACTAACTCTTGAAGCTGTGATTTAGGATCAACATATAGCTTTTTTTGTATAATTTGAGGGAGTTCAACGAGAAGTTTTTTTTCAATAAAATCCTTAGCTTTTTTCATTCCCTGATCTAAATAAATGGCTCCTACACAAGCCTCAAAAGCATTGGCAAGAATAACTTCTCGTGCTTTGCCTAGGCTTTTGACCTCCCCTCGGCTAAGGTAAAGATAGTTCTCAATCTCTAGTTGCTTAGCTTTTTGAGCTAGCATCCTAGTGTTGACTATAGCCGAACGCCAATTAGTTAACACCCCTTCTGGATCAGGATGATTTCTGTATAAGTGTTCTGTTACTATAATTTCTAATACTGCATCTCCTAGAAATTCTAGCCTTTCATTGTGGGGTAAAGGAAAATTTGGATTTTCATTCAAATAGGAACGATGAACACAGGCCTGCTTGAGTAGATCAAGATTTTTGAATTTAATGCCTAGATTTTTTTCGAGCTTGGTGAGATCCTTCGTAAATAACGTCATTTAAGTTGCTTAATTCGAGCGAAGCGAGAATCAAGGTTCTGATGAAGTCAGGTTCTTATAATACGAAGTATTTCAAGGTTCTGACGAAGTCAGGTTCTTATAATACGAAGTATTTCAAGGTTCTGACGAAGTCAGGTTCTTATAATACGAAGTATTTCAAGGTTCTGACGAAGTCAGGTTCTTATAAATAGTTCCCAGTACTCCATTAACGAACCTTCCCGAAGATCTTCCCCCAAAGGTTTTGGCTATCTCAATAGCTTCATTAATAGCTACCTTGGGAGGTATCTCTTTAGTGTATTTCATTTCATAAATACCCATTCTTAAAATGTTCCTGTCTACAATAGTAATCTGAGCAATGGGCCATTCTGGAGCAGTCTTTTCAATAAGTTTATCAATTTCAGCTGAATTTTTTATTATACCCTTTACTGTTTTATCTACATAAGATGAGTCTTCCTCGCCCGGAGCAAATTCAGCCATATTATGCTTGATATACTCGTCTATCTTCTCTGTATGTTGGCCATTAAAATCCCACTCATAGAGAGTTTGCATGGCTACGGTTCGAAGAAGGTGTCGATTGGACATAAGCGCTTCACTAAATTAAAAATGCAAAAATCTATTCTTTTTTCTTTTTTGTCTTCTTGCCTTTTTCTTTCTTTTTTCCTTTCTTAATTTTTATTTCTATTATTTCCTTTCCCTTATACCATCCACAGTAAGAACAAACTCTATGGGGCAAGATGGGCTTTTTACAATGTGGACATGAAACTAAAGCAAGCTTTGCAAGTTTGATATGAGCCCTTCTTTTACCTCTCCTAGCTCTGGTTGTCTTTTTCTTTGGAACGGCCATAATTTTAAATTATTTATACATAAGCCACTGAAGCTACTTTGTCTTGGGCATCTAATCTCATCACTTTCACTCCCTGAGTAGCTCGACTCATAGTAGAGATATCCTTAATTTTAGTCCTAATCACTTGCCCTTTTTTAGATATAACAATAATCTCTTCAATATCTGGAGTAATGACTTTAGCAGTTGCAATATCCCCCGTCTTTTTGGTTACTTTGGCTGTCTTTATTCCTGAGCCTCCACGTTTCTGCCTTCGGTAATGTTTTAGCTCTGTCTGCTTACCATAGCCATTTTCAGAAACAACAAGCAAATTCAATTTTGTATCTACTTCTTTTCCAATCACCGCCATGCCTACTACTTGGTCATCTCTTTTTAAGCGTATTCCTCTCACTCCTCGAGCTGCTCTACCCATGGGCCTTATATCAGTTTCTTTAAATCTAATAGCTTGTCCTTTGGCTGTAATGATTATGATTTCATCTTTGCCTGAGGTGTGACGGACCCATTCTAAAGTATCATCTTTCTTTAACTTTAAAGCCACCAGTCCAGATCTTCTTACCTTGGCAAAGTCTTCTATTTTTACTTTTTTTACTAATCCTTTTCTGGTTACCATGGCCAAGAACTTAATTTTTGGCCTCTTTTTTGGGCCCATGGGGATAACTGCTGTTACCTTCTCATCAGGCCTAAGTGTTAGGAAGTTAACTATAGATTGACCTCGAGCAGTCCGGGTAGACTTGGGAATCTCGTAAGCTTTAAGTTGGAATACCTTTCCTGTATTAGTAAAGAATAAAATATCAGAATGGCTTGAGGTGACAAAGAAATGTTCTACTACATCTTCCTCATGAGTTACCATACCTCGGACCCCTTTTCCACCTCGAGCTTGGGCTTTGTAAGTAGATTCAGCAAGACTCTTGATGTAGCCGCCTTTAGTTAGAGTGATGGCTACGTTTTCTTCGGGAATAAGCTCCTCGGGTTTAAATTCTCCTGCAGGAGAAACTATTACTTTAGTTTTTCGCTCATCCCCATATTTTTTCTTAAGTTCTAAAAGTTCTTCTTTAATGATTTTTAATATCTTTTTAGGACTTTTTAGAATAGCTTCCAGTTCTTTAATTAGCTTTTTCTTTTCTTTAAGTTCATCTTCTATTTTCTTTCTTTCCATTCTAGCTAGCTGATGCAATCTCATATCTAGGATAGCCTTGGCTTGAATATCGGTAAGTTTGAATTTTTTAATCAGGTTTTTATGGGCCTCTTCTCTGGTTTTTGATTTTCTAATAAGCTTAATGACTTGGTCTAGATGATCTAGAGCAATCTTTAGTCCTTCTAGAATATGAGCTCTTTCTTTGGCTATCTTAAGATCGTATCTTGTTCTTCTTTCTACTACTTCTTGTCTGTGCTTAATATACTGCTCTAATATTTCCTTTAAAGTCAAAACTCTTGGCTGAATCCCGTCTACTAAACTTAGGAGTGTAACGTGGTATTTATCTTGCAAGGAGGTTTGAGTATAGAGTCTGTTTAAAATCTTTTTAGGATAGGCCTCACGTTTTAGTTCAATGTTTATTCTAATTCCTTCTTTTGAAGATTCGTCTCTAATATCTTTAATTCCTTCCAGTTTTTTTGCCTTTACTAGGTCGGCTATTTTAGTTACTAGATTAGCTTTATTTACTTGATAAGGAATCTCTGAAATAATAATGCTAAACTGTTCCTTTTTTGTCTCTTGTATCTCTGCTCGGCCCCGCATAACAATAGCTCCCTTTCCTGTAGCATAAGTACGTAGGATTTCCTTTTTATCAAAGATCAAACCCCCAGTAGGGAAATCAGGACCTTTAATAAATTTGGTTAAATCTTCTACGGCAGCTTTAGGATGATCGATAAGATGACAAATAGCATCTGTCAGTTCTTCTAGATTATGAGGAGGAATGTTAGTAGCCATACCTACAGCAATACCCATGGTTCCATTAAGAAGGAGGTTGGGGAGTTTAGCGGGCAGTACTGAAGGTTCTTTTTGGGTTCTATCGTAATTATCAACAAAATTAACTGTGTCTTTTTCTAAATCAAAAAGTAGCTCTTCTGAAATTTTAGAGAGCCGACATTCCGTGTATCTCATGGCAGCTGCAGAATCTCCGTCAATTGATCCCCAGTTTCCTTGACCATCAATCAAAGGATATCTCATGGCAAAATCTTGAGCCATTCTAACCATAGAATCGTAGACATGGATATCGCCATGAGGATGGTATTTTCCTAAGACTTCACCTACTACGGTAGCAGATTTTCTATATTTTACTGCTGCTCTTAGACCAATATTCCACATGGCATAAAGAATTCTTCGATGGACTGGTTTTAGGCCATCCCGAACATCAGGCAAAGCTCGAGCAATAATTACAGACATAGCATAGTCTAAATAAGACTCCTGCATTTCTTCTACAATTCCTCTTGGTTTTATGTAGCCGATTTCCATAATAATTAAAGCTGGTTAATAAGCTATTTTTCTAATGGCAATCTTGGTCTAGGTTCTCCGGACTCTATCTCTTTATCTGTCTTATCATGCGAGGACTGTTCTTTCTCCTCACTGTATTGCTCTTTTATTTCTGAAAACTGTTTTTGGATTTCTTCAAATCCCTTGACTCCTTCTTGTAGCTGACCCTTTAGCTCACCTAGACTTTCACTTTCATTCTTTTGTTCAAAAGCTGGACTTTGAGGCAAGAGTATAAAAAGCCAAAAAATAAAAATAAAAAACATAGTGACTCCGATGACTAGCCACATTATTTTTCTTCGGGTACCTTGAGATAAATTTTGTACTTTTTCTAAGAAACTACCCATAACTTAAAATGTCCTTTCTTAACCCTGAGATTTAAGAAGCACTACTTTTGTCTCCTCTTGAGGTAGATCTTTCTTTTTTATTACGAGTTTCTCTTCAACTTTAGCCTTTGATATTCCCAACTCAATGCAGAACTTGTCTATTTTATGTAGATCCATGGTAAGCTTAGGAATTTTATAATGCATGGGAATAACTATTTTGGGCTCTAAGCTATCAATTACTTTTACTGCCTCAAGGGCATTTATGGTATATACTCCTCCTACTGGAATAAAAAGTATGTCTATTCCATTTATGCCTTCCAGCTGTTTATCAGTGAGCAGGTGCCCTAAATCACCCAAATGGCAAATTGAGATTTCATTCATTCGAATAACATAGACAGTATTTAGTCCTCGTTCTTTTCCTTCCTTTTTGTCATGGAAAGTCTGGATTCCCAAAATTTCTACTCCTTTTGTCTCAAATTCTCCTGGACCATCTATTACAAAAGGTTGGCCTTTGATAGCTTTAACATTGTTATGATCGTCATGCGGATGGGAAACAGTAACTATACCAGCACGTATATAAGGTGGCCTAAGCCCTATGGATTTGTCATAGGGATCAGTCACCAAGATAACCTCTTTTCCTTGGATTTTAAAGCAAGATTGGCCGTACCAAGTGATGGTCATAATATGATTAGTTAATTAATTCTTTTCTATCTTAGCATAGAAAAAAGAGCAGAGCAAGCCTTAGTTGACAGAAATTTGTCCTCTTGTTATGTATTAAATAGGCCAAAAATGACTAAACAAATTAGGCTAGAACAACTTATCGAATTTGCAGAAAAAGAGGATCTAAAAGGAGAGAGACAGTTAATTCGAGATATAGAGGCTATTTTGAATAGAGAGAAGGAACAAGGGAAAGGAAAATTAAAAAATACCGTTCAAGAGATGAGGGACCAAGAGAATTTTGTCGACAATGGCATAGCCTATCTTCCAGCCAGGGGTAAGGCTATTTTTGTTGGAGATTTGCATGGTGATTTTGAGGCCCTGATGTCTATTTTAGAGAAGACTAAGTTTATCGAAAACATGAATAAAAGGGAAAACTTATATCTAGTTTTTCTAGGTGACTATATCGATCGAGGGCTAAGACAGATAGAAACTATAAAATGTGTCCTTGAACTTAAAAGAGAGTATCCTAAAAATGTTATTTTACTCCGAGGAAATCACGATGCTCACCAAGTTTATATCACTGGCCACGATTTTCCATATATATCAGAACTATCAGAAGAATATTCGAAGAGGATATTTGAAAAACTACCTACACTTTTAATCACAGAATCTGGTATAGTAGCTGTTCACGCTGGTATTCCTAGCAAGGCCATATCTGGACTTTTGGAATTAAAAGATAATGAGATTTTGTTTGATCAAATGAGATGGAATGATCCTAAAGATACTATAGAAGAATATGAAAATAGTCCTCGAGATGGATATAGCGGTACTTATAAAGTCTTTGGCCAAAGAGCTTTTGAGAGATTTATCTCTGCTATAGGAGGAAAGGTAATGGTTAGAAGTCATGAGCCAAAGCCTTTGGGATACAAGATAATGTTTTCAGATAGATTAATTTCTATTTTTTCTACGGGTGGCCAAAGTCTTTCTTCTGCCTATTCCCAGGCAGTAGCTCGGCCAAAATTTCTTGAGATAGATTTAGAAGAGACTGTCAGGAGGATAGAAAAGAGAATGGTAAAGAGTTTAGAGTAAAGGTTTTTCATGAGCTAGAAATTTACTCAAGGGCTTGCATTATTTTTTAAAATGTTTTATTATATAGAAACGCTATTATAGACTAGAGTTAGTGTCGGATAATACCAGGGTATAAAGTATTATCCTATTTAGGAGGAGCGTATAATAGCGAATTTCAGAAGAAAGGAATAAAATAATGCTAAAGACTAAGACAACTAATCTCAAGGAGTCTGAGCTTTCTCAGTTAGTAGAAAGAAAGACCAAAGAGGTCAGGAAAGAGAAAGAAAAGGCAAAGGAAAAACTTCTCTCCAAGATGCAGGCTTTATCTATTCCCAAAGTAGGAGATAGCCTTTCTGGAAAGATACTCGATGTGTCAAAAAATGCAGTTCATGTAGATCTAGGTCCTTATGGAATAGGAGTAGTTAGAGGTCCTGAACTTTGGGAAACTCTAGATGCTTACAAAGATTTAGAGGTAGGAAATAAAGTAACTGCCAAAGTGCTTGAACTTGAAAATGAGGAAGGAAACTTAGAGCTTTCTTTTAAACAAGCCTCTTTTGAGGAAGCCTGGGTTGATTTAAAGGAAAAGAAAGAGAAAGGAGAGGTTGTCTCCTGTAAGATTCGAGAGGCAAATAGAGGGGGACTAATGACCACTATCAATGGTATTCCTGCATTTTTGCCTGTATCCCAGCTTACCCCAGAACATTATCCTCGGGTAGAAGGAGGAGATCAACAGGAGATTTTAGTCAAACTTAAGGAATTTATTGGCCAAAAGCTGAATGTTAAAATCATCACAGCTGATGAGAGAGAAGAAAAACTTATTATTTCTGAAAAGGAAGCAGTGCTAGAAAAAGAGAAGAAAAAGATAACTTCTTTAAAGGTGGGTGATATTATTGAGGGAGAGATTTCAGGTATTACTGATTTTGGAGCCTTTGTACGATTTGATCGTCTAGAAGGTCTAGTTCACATTTCAGAGCTAGCTTGGCAGCTAATTGAAGATCCAAAAGATGTGGTAAAAGTGGATCAGAAGGTTAAAGCAGAAATTATAGGATTAGATGGTACAAAAATCTTTCTTTCTATAAAAAAACTTACCAAAGATCCTTGGAAAGCAATTTCTAAAAAATATAAAGTAGGACAAATAGTTTTAGGTGAAGTGATTAAGATTCATCCCTTTGGTGCTTTTGTGCAGCTGGATAAAGATATCCATGGTCTAGTTCATGTTTCAGAGTTAGCCCCAAAACAGATAAAAAGCCCGGATGAAGTAGTAAAGATAGGACAAAAAGGGAAGTTCAAGATTCTATCTATAGAACCAGAAGAGCACAGAATGGGCTTAAGTTTAAAGGCAGTGAAAGAGGTTAAAAAAGTTAAAAAGAGTGTAACAAAGACAACAAAAAAGTCCAAGATAAGGAAAGCCAAGGTTAATAAAAAGGAGGTATAAATTTTATGAGAAACTTTCTTAAAAATTTATTACTTGCTCTTGTTGTTTTTCTGGTTATAGCTGGGCTGTTTGCTCTATATAGAACTCCTCAAGAAAAGCCTGAGGAGGTGTCTTTGAGCACTGTGGCTCAAGAGATCAATGAAGAGAAGATAAAGAAAATAGAAATAGAAGAAAATAAATTAGCTATAGAGCTTCAAGATGAAACTAAACAAACTGCTGTTAAAGAGCCAGAAGCAGCTCTATCTGAGACTTTAGCCAATTATGGAGTGGCTCAGGATAAATTAGCCAAGATAGAGATAGAGATAAAAGAGAAAAGTGGTTTTGCTTATTGGATGGGAGCTATTTTGCCTTTTCTTCTTCCTTTTATATTTATAGCCTTGTTTATCTATCTTATGTCTCGGCAAGTACAGAGAGGACAATCAAGGGCTATGATGTTTGGTCAAACTAAAGCTAAGCCAGTAGAAAAGAACAAAAAAGAAAAAATAACCTTTGGAGACGTAGCTGGAGTTAAAGAAGCCAAGGAAGAGTTAAAAGAGATAGTAGAGTTTCTAAAAACACCCGAGAAATTCACTTCCTTAGGAGCTAGAGTGCCCAAAGGAGTCTTACTTTTAGGACCACCAGGAACAGGAAAGACTCTCTTGGCTCGGGCCGTAGCTGGTGAAGCTAAGGTACCTTTCTTCCATATCTCTGGCTCAGAATTTGTGGAAATGTTCGTTGGGGTCGGGGCCAGCCGAGTCAGGGATCTCTTTAATAAGGCTAAGAAAAATGCCCCAGCTATTCTATTTATTGACGAAATTGATGCCGTGGGAAGAATGAGAGGGGCCGGACTTGGAGGAAGTCATGATGAGAGAGAACAAACCTTAAATCAAATTTTGACTGAAATGGACGGATTTGAAAGAGGTACTAGAGTGATTGTGATGGCGGCCACCAATCGCCCCGATGTCCTAGATCCAGCACTCCTCAGGCCTGGTCGATTTGATCGAAGGATAGTACTTATTATGCCCGACGTTAAAGAAAGAGAAGCTATTCTTAAAATTCACTCTAAAGGAAAACCTTTAGCTAGAGGGGTTTCTCTAGAAGAGCTTGCCCAAAGAACGCCTGGATTTTCTGGAGCAGATCTTGAAAATCTGATGAACGAGGCAGCCATTCTTTCTGCTCGAAGTAATAAAAAAGAAGTAGGGATGAAAGAATGTATTGAATCCATAGAAAAAGTGCTTTTAGGCCCCGAAAGAAAAAGCCATCTTCTATCTAAGAAAGAAAAGAGAATTGCTGCTTTTCATGAAGCAGGCCATGCTCTGGTAGCTCATATTCTTCCTCATCCAGATCCAATAAGAAAGGTTTCTATTATCTCTCGAGGTCAAGTAGCTGGATATACTCTAAAGCTTCCTGAGGCAGATAAGCATTTTCATTCTAAAGCAGAATTTTTAGATGAATTAGCTGTTCTTTTAGCTGGCTTTGTAGCTGAAAAGAAAACTTTTGGAGATATCACCACTGGAGCTACCTCGGATTTAAGGCTAGCTACCCAGCTAGCCCGGAAATTGGTTACTGAATATGGGATGTCAGAAAAACTTGGTCCCCAAACCTTTGGTCAAAAAGAAGAACTTATCTTTCTAGGAAGAGAAATTGCAGAGCAAAAAGATTATTCAGAGTCGGTGGCTTACGAAATAGATAAAGAGGTACGCGATTTAATAGCTCAAGCTCAAAAAACAGCTAGGCTTGTAATTTCAAAACACAAAGAAAAACTAAATAAATTGGCTGAAACTTTGGTAGAGAAGGAAGCTATCGAGAGAAAGGAGTTAGAGAAAATTCTAGGAAAGAAAAAAAGATCATAAGAACTTACCCCATCGATGAATATATTCTTCAATCTAGTGCTATTTTCCTTTATTTTTGCCTTAACTCTTACTGCTTATGCTGCCTATGTAGGTGCTCCTCCTCTTTTGACTCCTAAAAAAGCAGTCAGAAGAATGCTTGAGTTGGCTCAAGTTGGGCCAGGTGATATAATCTACGATTTAGGTTGTGGAGATGGTCGAGTAGTGATTATGGCAGATAAAGAATTTAGAGCAGAGGCAGTTGGCTTTGAACTCTCTCCTTTTCTATATGTAGTCGGTCAAATAAAACGTCTTTTTTCAAAAGCTAGCCGGACAAAGATTTTATTTAGAGACTTTTACAGTCAGGATCTGACGAAAGCAGATGCAATTATCTGTTTTTTGACTCCTCGAACTATGCCTCGCTTGCAGAAAAAGTTAGAGAAAAATGTAAAGTCTGGGACAAAATTGGTATCTTATGCTTTTGAAGCCAAGGGCTGGAAACCGGAAAAGATTGAAAAATTGAAAGGACTAGCCCCTATTTATCTTTACATCATGTAACACGAGTCCTGTGTTTAATCTCTTGTATTAGATACTAGGTGAATTATGAAGGAGGATTTTTTATCTAAATTAGATGACGGACAACTAAAAGCTGTTACATCCACTAATTCACGTATTCTTTGTCTGGCTGGGGCTGGATCAGGAAAGACGCGGGTTTTGACGACCCGTATTTTTTATCTAATTCAGAAATTTAAAATTAGACCAGAAAATATTTTAGCTATCACTTTTACCAAAGCAGCCGCCCGTGAAATGCTACTTAGGCTGAGTTTACTAGGGACAGACATTAAGGATCTTTGGTGTAGAACTTTTCATTCTGCTTGCTATAGAATTCTTAGAGAGGTATCGAATAAAAAAGAAATTTCACAGAATTTTAAAGTTGCAGATCAGATTACTCAGGATAAGATTATGAAACAATGTATTGCTGATTTACAAAAAAACAGAGACTTTGCCTATAACTTAAATAGTTTTATAGAAGAAAATAACTGGACTTTAGATTTATTTTTTGAAGAAACATATAAATTGATCAAGGAGTGCAAAAGTAGATTTATTTCTCTTGATGATTTAGTAGAAAAGGCTAAGAAGGTTAGAGATGATGAGGCTCGTGAGTTTTTGAGACTGGTATATCTCATTTTTAAATCGTATCAGGAGAGGCTAAAAAAGCTGAATATTTTTGATTTTTCTGACTTGATGAATCGAGTTATTTTTCTTTTAGAGAATGACAAGTCTGTATCAGGTCATTATCAAAAGAGATTTGAATTTATTTTAGTTGATGAATTTCAAGATGTAAATCTTAGTCAAGTTAGATTACTCGAGCTTCTATGTAGCGCAAAAAATAATCTTTTTGTGGTGGGAGATGATTGGCAAAGTATTTATGGCTTTAGAGGAGGAGATGTCCATCATATTTTAGATTTTAAAAAAGTTTACCCAGACTGCGAGAGTATCATCCTCCCTTACAATTATAGAAGTGATGGAAATATTGTTAATGCTGCATCAAGAGTTATAAAAAACAATTCAAGACAAATGAGAAAGAAAATAAAGGCCTTTCATCCAGCTAATGGAAAGATTAACATTGTACGAGCCGAAGATAAAGCTCGGGGAGATAGTTTCGTTACAGATACTATAAAAAAACTGGTCTTAAAGGGAATAAAGCAAAAAGATATTATGATTTTAGGAAGAACATGGAGAGTGATTGATGTCTTTTTAAAAAATCTTCCCAAGCTGGGACTAAAAGAGGTACGAATAACTACGGTTCATGGCGCCAAAGGTCAGGAGGCTAAAGTAGTATTTATTGCTGGTTTATATAAAGGTAGAGGGGGGTTTCCTCATATTAAAGATGATTATGAAATAACGAGAGAGATTAGAGAGACGAATAGAAACGAACGCTTGGAAGAGGAAAGAAGAATATTTTATGTAGCTATGACTAGAGCTAAGGAGAGGTTATTTTTAATCACGGAGAAAGATAATCAATCTATGTTTGTAAGAGAGGTATCAAGAAGGTATGTGAGAGAGATAAATTGTTGACTTCTACCACAAAATCATATAACATATAATTGTCTGGGCCCGTAGCTCAGTGGTTAGAGCGCGATCCTTATAAGGTCGATGTCGATGGTTCAAATCCATCCGGGCCCACCATGCGAAGTTAAAAGTTAAAAAGGGCGGCTAGCTCAATTGGTTAGAGCGTCTCGGTGACATCGAGAAGGTCACAAGTTCGAGTCTTGTGCCGCCCACCAGGGCGATTAGCTCAGTTGGTTAGAGCGTTCGTTTCACATGCGAGAGGTCTGAGGTTCAAATCCTCAATCGCCCACCATTAAAAATCCAAGCATTTTGCTTTGGATAAATTTTTAAAATGAAGAATAAACTGGATATTATTTATGAAGATAAAGATGTGATAGTATTAAACAAACCGGCTGGTCTTTTAGTTCACCCAACAGCAAAGAAAGAGAAAAAAACTTTAGTTTCTTTACTAATAAAACATTGTCCAAAAATAAAAGAAGTAGGCAGTCTCTTGCGACCAGGCATTGTTCACCGTCTAGATAAAGATACTTCTGGCCTAATGATCGTGGCTAAGAATAGTAGAGCCTACCAGTATCTTGTCCAGCAGTTTAAAAATAGAAAAATTACAAAAAAATATATAGCCCTAGTTTTTGGAAGAATAAAAGACAAAAAGGGGAAAATTGTCTATCACATAACACAAAAAGGGCTAAAGATTGGCTTGGGGCTCGAGGGCAAAGCTGCTGAGACAGATTATCGAGTCATTGAATACTATAACGATTTTACCTTAGTAGAGGCAAAACCTAAAACTGGAAGAACCCATCAGATTAGAGTTCATTTACATAAAATAGGTTATCCTATTGTAGGAGATAAAATATACAAATTTAAAAGAAAGAAATTTCCCTATTCTATTTCTAGACAATTTCTTCATGCTCGATATTTAAAATTACGGCTACCCAGCGGGAAGACAGCAGAGTTTAAAGCTGAATTACCAAAAGAACTAAAATCTATTCTTCTAAAGCTAACTTTAAGGTATGAGAAGAGGTAAATTAATAATTATTTCCGGGCCCTCAGGGGTAGGAAAATCTTCAATTGCCGAAAGTGTGTTAGAAAAAATACCAGGATTATCTCCGGCAGTGACTTATACAACTAGAGCAAAAAGAGAGAAAGAAAGAGAAGATAAAATTATGTATTATATATCAGAGAAGGAATTTAGAGAGAAGATCAAAAATAAAGAATTTCTTGAATGGGCTCGGGTTCATGATCATTACTATGGTACCCACAAAAAAACAGTAGAGAGTCTGCTTAGAAAAGGAAGTAATGTCTTACTTAATATCGACGTTCAAGGCACATTGCAGATAGAAAAGAAAATGCCCCAAGCTATTTCTATTTTCATTAGGCCAAAAACTTTGGATGAACTTGTGCCCCGAATCCAAGCCCGAGGTAAAATGTCAGAGAAGGAATTAAAGTTACGTTTAGCTAATGCTAAAAGGGAAATGGCCCATCAAGAAAAATATGACTATGTAGTAATAAACGAACAAGATAAGTTGGAACAAGCTATAAAAAAGGTTCTTTCTATCATTCGAAAAGAACTTAAAACCAGTTGACACTAATTAACTTTTAGAGTAAAATAATAAGGATTAAAGAGATTTTTATTTTTGTATGGATTACCTGAAAACTTTTGAACAAACTCAAATTACAAAAAAGATCCCTGACATTAGACCTGGAGATACAGTTAGAATTCATGAAAAGATTAAAGAGAAAGAGAAGGAAAGAATTCAGGTTTTTGAAGGAACGGTAATTAGGCTAAAGGGAGGGCGTGGCATGAGTGGAACTATAACTGTACGTAAGATTACCTCGGGTGGTATCGGTGTGGAAAGAACTTATCCTTGTCAATTGCCTGCTCTATCCAAGATAGAAGTGATAAAGAGAGGCAAAGTAAGAAGAGCCAAACTTTATTATTTGCGCAAGAAACAGGAAAAGGAAGCTAGATTGAAAGAGAAGAAATTAACAGCTGAGGAACTGGGACGGTTGAAGTACGAAGAAAAGACAGAGAAAAAGAAGGCAAAACCGAAAAAGACTAAAGAAGAGAAGAAAGCTAAACCAGAAGAGACTAAAAAGGAAAAGAAAGCAAAACCAGAAGAAAAGAAAGAAGGGACAAAAGCCCAAGTCAAGAAAGGAGAGAAAAAGGTAGAAACTAAGGCCGAAGAGAAAACAAAATAAACATATTTAGGCCCAGGTGGTGGAATTGGTTTACACGATGGCTTGAGGAGCCATGCTCATTTTGAGCGTGCGGGTTCGAGTCCCGCCCTGGGCACCAAGGGCGCTTAGCTCAGTTGGTTAGAGCGTCTCGTTTACACCGAGGAGGTCTGAGGTTCGAGTCCTCAAGCGCCCATTTTAAATCTTAATTATGACCCCAAAATACGAGTATCTAATCAAGAATCTGAGTGAGATTAGACCACCTTCTATTTTAGAAGAAAAGCCAAGAAGTGAAGATATCACTTCTGTTTTAAATGAACTGGGCAAGAAAGGATGGGAGCTAATTCAAATGATTCCAGAAAAGAAAGATTTCAAACTAGTATTTAAAAGACTCGTCGAATAATAATGCCTATTTACGCTGATTTTCATATTCACTCTCATTACTCCAGAGCCACATCACATGATATGGATTTGGAGCACCTTGATCAGTGGGCAAAGACTAAAGGAATAAACATTCTTGGTACTGGTGACTTTACTCATCCAGGATGGCTTTCAGAACTTAAAGAAAAGTTAGAACCTCAAGAAGAAGGTTTTTTTAAACTAAGAAACTCAAATACAGATACCAGATTCATTTTGACTTCCGAAATTAGCTGTATTTATTCCAAAGGAGGAAGGACTCGCAAAATTCACCTTGTCATATTTGCTCCTTCATTTAAAGAAGTAGATAAAATTAATACCCAGTTTTCTTGGATTGGAAATCTAAAATCAGATGGAAGACCTATTTTGGGTTTAGATGCCAAAGAGCTTTTGAAAATAGTTTTAGATACCTCAAAAGATTGTCTGGTTGTTCCAGCCCACATCTGGACTCCCTGGTTCTCTTTGTTCGGAGCTAATTCAGGCTTTGATTTAGTAGAGGAATGCTTTGAAGATTTGTCCAATAATATTTATGCTCTGGAGACTGGACTTTCTTCAGATCCAGAAATGAATTGGAGACTTTCGGCTTTGGATAAATATACTTTAATTAGTAATTCTGATGCTCACTCACCTAAAAATATAGGTAGAGAGGCAAATGCTTTTGAACTCGAGGATTTAAGTTACACTAATTTGACAGATTTAATAAAGAATAAACAGACTGAGAAAGGAAAGTTTCTCTTCACCATCGAATTTTTTCCTCAAGAAGGCAAATATCATTTTGATGGACATAGAAATTGTGATGTTAGGCTTAGTCCAAGCCAGACCAAGAAGGCAAATTATCTTTGTCCTAAGTGTAAAAAACCTCTAACAGTAGGAGTCATGCACCGGGTAGAAAAGCTAGCAGATAGGAAAGAAGGATTTATACCAAAGAGGGCTATTTCTTCTAAACACCTTGTTCCTTTAGCCGAAATAATAGCTTCTGCTTTGGGTCAGCAAAAAAATACCAAAGCTGTAGAAGAAGAGTACCAAAATCTAGTGCAAAATTACGGATCTGAATTTGAAATCCTATTAGAGCTTCCACCTGGTAAGTTACAAGCCTCTTTACATCCCAAAATTTTAGAGGGAATAAGAAGAGTAAGAGAAGGTGAAGTTGAAATTCTACCAGGTTATGATGGAGAATATGGAAAAGTTCAGATTTTTAAAGAAGGTGAAGAAGGGGTAAAACAAGCTAAACTTTTTTAGTGGAGAGGTGCCAGAGTGGTTTATTGGGTCGCTCTCGAAAAGCGAAGTGCGGGCAACCGTACCGGAGGTTCGAATCCTCCCCTCTCCGCCAGATTAGAAATTTTAATACGGTCAAGTTATCTAATTAGATTATGCTTACCTTTCTAGCCATTTTTACTTTCTTTTTTTTCATTGCTACCCTTATTTATATTTCTACTATGGTGGTTTTTTTTATTACTAAAGTGCCTTTTATATCTACCCCTAAAAAAGTACAGGAGAAGATGTTAGAATTAGCTAAGATCGGACTCAAAGATATAGTTTATGATCTTGGTTGTGGTTCAGGTAGACTTTTAATTTTGGCAGACAAAAGATATCAGGCTCGAGCTTTAGGCTTTGAGATATCACCTTGGCCTTATTTTTTAGTTAGACTGAATATCTTTTTAAAAAAGTCGCAAGCCAAAGTTTCGTTTAAAAATTTTTTTAAGGCTGACCTGTCAAAGGCCGATGTAATTTTCTGTTATCTAATGCCCGAGGTTAACCAAAAACTTAGACCAAAACTGGAAAAAGAGCTTAGACCCGGAACAAGAGTTATTAGCTATGCCTTTTCTTTCCATGGCTGGAAGCCAAAAATGGTTAGCCCTAAATTAGGTTCTAATTTAGCCTCTATTTATGTATATCAAAAAGCATAATTGTCTTTTGATGTAAAATTTGCTAAAGTATTAAAGAGTTATCCACATAAAATTACTTAAAACAAATATAAATTTATGCCTAAAATTACCAAAGCAGTTATTCCAGTGGCTGGCTATGGTACCAGATTTTTGCCTGCTACTAAAGCTTTACCCAAAGAGATGCTTCCTATAGTGGATAAACCAGTGGTTCAGTATGTAATTGAAGAAGCGGTTAACTCGGGAATAAAAGATATTATTCTAGTTACCGGAGCATCTAAAAGAGCAGTTGAGGATCATTTTGATTACAATTTGGAGCTAGAAAGTTGGCTTAAACAGACTAAGAAAGAAGACAAGTTATCCGAGGTTCGTAAAATCGCCGAGTTAGCCAATTTTATCTATATTCGACAAAAAGGGCCTTACGGTAATGGTACACCAGTGCTTAATGTTAAGCACTTAATTGGTGATGAGCCTTTTTGTGTTATGTGGGGAGATGATGTATTTGTGAGCAAAAAACCTGTTTTAACCCAGATGATAGAGGTATTTGAAAAATATGGTGATCCTGTTCTGACTGCTTTAGAAGTGGATGATGAAGGGACAGAGAAATATGGAATTTTGGATGTTACTGAGGTAGAAAAAGATACTTTTCAGGTAAAGACCATAGTGGAGAAGCCAGGTCCTAAAAAAGCCCCTTCTCATCTTGCTGCTCTAGGTAGATATATTTTGACTCCTGATATCTTTAAGGCTTTAGAGACTATCCCTTTAAGCAAAGGCGGTGAGCTTTGGCTTGTGGATGCTATCTTTAAGCTGTCTAAAGAGAGACCTCTTTATGCCAAAAAGATCGAAGGCAAGTATTATGATTTGGGATCAAAGCTAAGTTGGTTGAAGGCAAATGTTGAGTTGGGATTGGAACATCCTGAAGTAGGGAAAGAATTTAGGAAATATCTAAAATCAGTGTCTGGTATTTAGTATTCAATATATAGTATTCGTACAGAAGCTTTAAATACTCAATTAGTATGTTTAAAACAAATCTATCTAAAAAATTATCCCTAGCCATATTTATAAGCTTAGTTGTTGTTTTCATCACTACTGGTCAAGCCTGTCCTGGCTGCCAACCAACTCCTACACCACCCCCAACACCAACACCTACTCAGCCTTCAGCCAATCTTTCCTTTTGGGGGCTTTGGGATGATTCATCTGTCTTTCAGCCTCTGATTGATGAATATCGCAAGATTAATCCTAATGTAAGCATTACCTATAAGAAATGGGAATACTCAGAGTATGAGGATATAGTTACAGAGTCTCTAGCAGCCGGCCGTGGTCCTGATATTTGGATGATTCATAATACCTGGCTTCCAAAACATATGGAAAAACTGACTCCCTTGCCCGATTCTCTCAAAGCTCTTCCTGACTTTGAAGAGACTTTTGTTGATGTAGTAGCTGATGATTTTGTGGATAAAAGTGAGATCTATGGGGTGGCTTTATCGGTAGATACCCTAGCTTTATACTGGAATGAAGATCTTCTAAAATCAGCTCACTATACTTCTCCGCCTCAAAATTGGGAAAAGTTTAAAGAATATGTGGAGAAGCTAACTAAATTTGATGAGTTAGGAAATATTACTCAATCTGGAGCAGCCTTGGGTTGTGCTAGAAATGTAAACCGGACTGCTGATATCCTAGGTCTTTTGATGCTCCAAAATGGAACTCAGATAATAAATGAGGAGCGGACTCAGGCTACATTTAACCAAGAAGTAACTGAACAGACCGGAGAGAGATTTAATCCTGGAAAAGAGGCTTTAGTATTTTATACAGACTTTGCTAATCCAAAAAAGAAAGTATACACTTGGAATCCAACCTTGTCTCATTCTATTGATGCTTTTATTGATGAAAAGGTAGCTTTAATGTTTAGCTATTCTTATCACGGACTTACAATTGAGGCTCGAGCTCCTAAGTTAAATTATAGTATTACTCCAGTTCCTCAGATTGAGGGTATGCCTAAGGAAGTTAACTTTGCTAATTATTGGGGAATGGTAGTATCTAACCAAAGTCAAGCTAAAGAGGTGGCTTGGGACTTTTTGACCTTTTTGTCTTCAAAGGATATGGTGGCTAAGTATTGCGAAGCCACTGGCCGTCCTGCCTCCCGTTATGATGTTATCGAACTTCAACAGGAAGATCCCAAACTTTCTGTTTTTGCCAACCAAGCTCTAACTGCTAAAAATTGGTTTAGAGGGAAAAATCCTTCACAGACAGAGGGCGTTATAATAGATATGATTGAAAAAGTAGTTTTGGGAGAACAAAAGGCAGAAGAAGCTATTAATTGGGCAGCAGCCCAAGTGACTACGCTGTTGCGATAGCTGATAATCTATAACTAATAACATGTGGCTTTAAATTAATTTTAAAGAGGGGGTGAAAAATTATGGAAGAAGCAATACCAAAAGAAAAAGAAATAGGTAAGGTCACTCACTATTTTACTAATATTGGAGTAGCAGTAGTGGAATTGAATGATGAGCTGTCCCGAGGTGATACTATCCATGTTAAGGGTGCCACTTCAGATTTTACACAGAAAGTGGAATCTATGCAGATAGAGCGGGAGTCAATAGAAAAAGCTGAAAAAGGACAGTCTGTTGGCTTAAAAGTTACAGAACATGCCCGGGAAGGAGATACCGTATACAAAGTAATAGAAGAATAAATAAGTTTAAAATTACAGATCTAAAGTTCTAGGCGCAAGTGTTTATGCACAGCGCCTTTTATTGATTAAAAATTTTTGTTATGATATAATAAAGTGTAGGAAACAGTAGAAAATAAAACTAAAATAAATACCTAGACTAAGAAACAGTTATATTCTTATGTCACCTTTATTTAGTACACCTAAAAAAGGAAAAGAATATCCTTTAATTGCCTCTCGTGAGACTGTTGTTTTTCCAAATGTTGGTCTTCCCATGGCTTTTAAAAGGCCAGGATCCAAGAAAGCAGCTGAAGTTACTTTGACTAAAGACAGAATGGTAGTGATTGTCTTGCAAAAAGATAAGACCATTGATAAACCCAAATCAGGAGATCTTTATTCTGTAGGATGTCTAGTTAGAGTTTTAGAAAGCCACAGATTGCCAGATGGAACTATTGCTTGTATTGTTCAAGGAAGGTCTAGGGTAAAAATATTGGGCTTTACCCAAGAGACTCCCTTTTTTAAAGTAAAAACAGAAGAGGTTCCCGAGATAGCCAAAATGACGGTAGAGGCCGAAGCTTTGATGCACAACCTGGAAGACCGGTTTAAAAGATGCATTGCCCTAGGAATGCCTGTGCCCCTGGAGACTTTATCTATTATATTTGGTCGTCCTACTCCTTCTCAAAGGGCGGACATGATTGCTTTCTCTCTGAATCTGAAACCAGCGGAAAAACAGAGAGTTCTTGAAGCCTTTAATCTTAAAGACCGTCTTAAACTGATAAATTCCTATATCGGTCGCAAGCTAGAAGTTCTTCAAGTGGCCAAGAAGATTCAAAGAAGAACTACTAAAGAGTTAGGAAAAATGCAAAGAGAGGTTATACTTAGAGAGCAAATGAAGGCTATTCAAAAAGAGCTAGGCATGGAAGAAAGATCAGAGATCCAAGAGCTTAGAAAGAAGCTTGAGGCAGCAGGCATGCCTAAGGAGGCAAAAAAGGTAGCCATAAAAGAGCTTGATCGTCTTAAGGCTATGCCTTCTTTTTCTCCAGAGATATCCTATATTAGAACTTATCTTGATTGGTTAGCTGAGCTACCCTGGGCTAAAAAATCAGAAGCTAAAGTAGATATTAAAAAAGCAAAAAAGATTCTTGATGAAGACCATTATGGTCTAAAAGATGTCAAAGAGAGAATGCTAGAATATTTAGCCGTATGTAAAATGGCAGGAAAGATTAAGGGACCTATTTTGTGTTTTATTGGCCCCCCAGGTACAGGAAAGACCTCAGTGGGAAAATCTATAGCTCGGGCTTTGGGACGTAAGTTTGTCCGTATGTCTTTAGGTGGTATTAGAGATGAAGCAGAAATTAGAGGACACAGGCGTACTTATGTAGGAGCTCTTCCTGGTCGGATTGTCCAAGGAGTTAAGACTGCCGGAACAAAAAATCCTGTATTTATGCTGGATGAGATTGATAAAGTAGGAAAAGATTTTAGAGGTGATCCCTCATCAGCTTTACTTGAAGCCTTAGACCCTGAGCAGAATTTTGCTTTTTCTGATCATTACATAGAGATTCCCTTTGATCTTTCTGATGTAATGTTTATTACCACAGGAAATATAACTGATACTATACCTCCAGCTTTACTTGATCGTATGGAGATAATCAAGTTTCCAGGGTATACCGAAGAAGAGAAATTCCATATTGCTAAGGAGTTTCTGATACTTAAACTCATTAAATCCCATGCTTTAAACAAAAAATATTTTACTATCACAGATGGAGCTATTAGGTCAGTTATTAGAGAATATACCAGAGAAGCAGGGGTGAGGGATCTTGAACGAGAGCTGGCTAAAGTCTGCAGAAAAGTTATCAGAGAGATTGCCGAGAAGAATAAAGTTAAAAAGACTTATAAGATTGGTATTTCAGATCTTCACAAATACTTAGGACCACGCAAATTCAGGCTTATTTTAGCAGAGAAAAAAGACGAGGTTGGAGTAGCCACAGCCCTTGCCTGGACAACTGCTGGTGGAGAGATTCTATTTGTTGAATCGGCCAGAATGCCAGGAAAAGGAAAGTTGATTTTAACCGGACACTTGGGTAAGGTGATGAAGGAATCAGTCCAAGCTGCTTTTACTTATGCCAAATCTAAAGCTAAAAAGCTTGGTATTAAAGAGACGTTCTATAAAGATTTTGATTTGCATATTCATGTTCCTGCCGGTGCTATTCCCAAAGATGGACCATCAGCTGGTATTGCCATGGCCACAGCCATTGTTTCTAATTCGACTGGAAAGCTAGTAAAAAGAGGAGTAGGTATGACAGGAGAAATTACTTTGCGAGGTAGAGTACTTGAGATTGGAGGAATAAAAGAGAAAGTGCTAGCTGCTCATAGAGCAGGAATAAAAACAGTGATTCTTCCTTTTGATAATAAAAAGAACCTAGAAGAAATTCCAAAAAATGTAAGAGGTGATCTGAAGTTTATCTTTGTCAAGCATATGGATGAGGTGCTCAAACAAGCTTTACATAAAAAATCTTAATTTAAAAAATTATGTGGGAAATTTTTAAAGTAGAGTTTTATCAATGGCAAACCATCTTGCAGTTAGTTTTAGCTATTGTCTTAGGAGGACTGATAGGGCTAGAGAGAGAATATCGACAGAGAGCAGCTGGAATCAAAACTTATACTTTGGTTTGTCTAGCCGCAGCTCTATTTACTGTTTTATCCAGAGAGGCCTTTGATATTTTTTGGATTAGGACTGCTTTTGATCCATCTCGAATTATATCTTCTATACTTATTGGCATAGGTTTTATTGGAGCCGGAGTTATCTTTAAAAGGCCAGAAAAAATAGAAGGAATAACTACTGCTGCCGGTCTCTGGATTACCACTGCTATTGGAATATCGATTGGTTGTGGTTGGTATGTAATTTCTATCCTGGCCACTATCCTAGTAATTATTCTTTTGTTCATTTTAAGAAGAGTGGACATTTGGTTTGATAGATTTGATAGAAAAAGGGAATGATGTTGAAGGTCAACTTTTAATCTATTTAATAGCCGAGACTTCATGTCTCGGCTATTTTTATGTCAAGAATTTGACAGAAAATTTATTCTGTGCTAGAGTAAGACAATAAGTGTATTTTTGTGTTGTTTAAAATTAGATAAAAATGGAGGAAAATTATGAAAAAGATATCAATTGAAGATCATGGATTAATTGCTAGGAACATTGATCCGGATGATATCTATGAACGGGAGGAAGCTCAGCATCTAAGATACAAAGTTTTTGTAGAGGAACTTGGTTGGTTCAGCCCAGACCAATTTAAAGAGAAAAAAGAAAGCGATAAATACGATGAACATGCAGTGAGTTTTGGAGTCTTCGATTATTTAGGTCATCTGGTAGGTTTTGCTCGTTTTGTTCTTCCTAACAAAGAGTTCATGATTGAAAAGGAATTCAGGGAACTGGTAAGGGGAATACAAATAAGAAAGGACAACGAAACAGTAGAAATTTCTCGTCTTGCCATTTTGCCAGATCTTAGAAAATCTCGTGAAGGGTTTCGTGTAGCGATGTTACTATATAAAGTACTATATCAATGGTCTATAATGAATGGTTTTAGATATTGGTATATGGTAGTTGAGAAGCGTTATTTGAAAGTCTTGCAGTCTTATGGTTTCCCTTGCCAACAGATTAGCCTTATCAAGGAATATCAGCCTGGTGTTTCCTCTCTGGTAGCTATGCTCGATCTTCGCAAAGCTGAAGGGAAAGTTAAAAAGGGGAACCCTGAGTTATTTAAGTGGTTTACTAAATAGGCAGTTAGGAAGATAATCCTGAACTGCCTATTTTTCTTGAAAATTTAATAAGCTTCAGATATAATAAGAATATAAGAGAGAAAAATATGGATTTTAAAATTACAGTCTTAATTACTACAACGGTTATAAATTTAGGATTAGCTTTGATTATATATTTCAAGAATAGACACGATCGTATCAATATTTCTTACAGTTTAATTGTTCTGAGTGTGTCACTGTGGGCATTTACCAACATTACATCTATTACCTCAAAAACATCGTTTTTAGCCAAATTCTGGTCTGTATTGAGCTATATGAGTGCCATTTTCATTGCTGCTGGCTTTCTTTATTTCTCTTTAGTTTTTCCTAAAAGTTTGGCTGATCTCCAAAAGTATCACAGGAAAATAATACTTTTTTCAGTTCCTTTAATGTGTATTTTGGTAAGTATTCCTGGATTTACGATTAAGAATATTTCATTGTATCCCTGGAAAATTAGTACCGGTCCAGGATTATTTATTTTTGCTTTATATTTTTTCTTTTTAATGGGGTGGGCTTTTAAGAATCTTGGTTCTAAATATAGAAAAGCCAATGAAATCGAGAAAACTCAATTGAAATTTGTACTTTGGGGGACTAGTATTTCTATAGTCTTTGGTAGTCTATGTAACCTTGTATTACCATTAGCTCTTAACAATTATAATTTTGTTTGGTTGGGACCAATTTTTACTTTAGCCATGGTGATTCTTTTTGCCTACGCCATTGTCAAACACCGTCTCCTCAACATCCGCGTCATTGCTACCGAACTTTTTACTGCCCTGATCATTTTAGTTTTTCTTACTCAAACTCTTCTCGCTCCTAACATTACTCAGCTTCTACTTAGAGGAGGGATGTTGATCTTGGTCATCTTCTTCGGAGCTTTATTGATTCGATCTGTTTTGCAGGAAGTAAAAAGAAGAGAGCAAATACAAGTATTAGCCCAAAAATTAGAAAAAGCTAATAAGCAGTTAAAAAGACTAGATGAAGCCAAAACCAATTTTATGAATATAGCTGCTCATCAGCTAAGAACGCCTATTTCTGGTGTTAAAGGATATCTCTCCATGCTTTTAGAAGGAGACTATGGCCAACTTCAAGATCAACAGAAAGAGATAATGAAGAAGAACTTAGAAGCCACAGATAGGATGATCAATCTAATTGATGTCTTTTTAGATGTCTCCAAAATTGAAGTAGGTAGACTTAAACTGATAAAAGAGGAAGTACGGCCAGAGAATCTCATTTCTGGTGTTATAGAGCAGCTTTCCAATTTAGCTAAAAAGAGAGGACTATCCTTAAAGTTTATAAAGCCAAAAAAGAAACTTTCTAAGCTCTTGGTTGATCCAGACAAGATTCATAATGTCATTATGAATCTTGTAGACAATGCTATTAAATATACAGAAAAAGGTGGCATTACCGTTTTAGCCGAAGAAAAGGACAATAAAATCTATATTCATGTTAAAGATACGGGCATAGGTATTCCCAAGAAAGAAGTTTCCACTTTATTTCAAAAATTCTCTCGAGGAAGAAGAGCAGTCATCAATCCTTCAGGCTCAGGTCTTGGTTTATTTATTGTTAAACAATTAGTTGAAGCTCACGGAGGTAAAGCCTGGGTAGAATCAGAGGGAAAAGGCAAGGGATCTACTTTTAGTTTTTCTCTTTCTATAACTAAAGTTAAAAAGGAGGAAACTAATGAATAGATTGTTAATATGAAAAGAACCGGCATAGCCACCTTACCACTTCATTGGGGAAAAGCTCCTGCTTGGCTTTTTGAAAAAATGAGAGAGCTAGCCAGGGAAATTAGCTTAGCTATCATTAAAGAATATAGCATTAAGGAATTTCTAAAAAAGCTCTCTGACCCATTTTGGTTTCAGGCCTTTGGTTGTGTGCTGGGATTTGATTGGCACTCATCAGGATTAACTACTGTTACTCTGGGAGCTTTGAAGGAAGCCCTTAAACCAGAGGAGAAAAATTTGGGTCTTTATATTGTTGGAGGAAAAGGAAAGACTTCTCGTAAGGCGCCAGAAGAGATAAATCTAGCTGGCGAAAAGTATAATATCTTTCCCTCTCAAGTAGCTAATCTTGTCTATGCTTCTCGAATGTCAGCCAAAGTAGATAATACTGCTGTCCAAGATAAATTTCAGATTTATCATCACAATTTTATTTTTACCAAACAAGGACTATGGTGTGTTATTCAGCAGGGAATGAATCCTGATATATCAATGGCTAGACGTTATCACTGGCTCTCAGATAAAGTAAAGAATTTTGTAGAAGAGCCTCATGCTGGAATTATTTCTGATTTTAGAGGAAGACTTTTGAATATGGTGGCTCGAGAATCAAAAGAGACAAGAAAACAAAGTGCAGAATTGGTAACTAAGGCTAATCCTTTTAGTTTGATGAAAGATATAAAAAAGATTGAAAGGCTAGAGATGCCCAAGCGTCATCCTATCTATGAAGTTGACTTTAAATCGAAAAGACTAGAAAAGATTATACACCAGGCTCATGAGAAAAGACCCAAGAATTTTGAAAAGCTATTAGCCATTAAAGGAGTAGGTCCAAAGACTATCCGGGCTCTAGCTTTAGTCTCTGAACTAATCTATGGCAAAAAAGTTTCATGGCGGGATCCGGCTCGATTCTCCTTTGCCCATGGGGGAAAAGACGGCTATCCTTATCCAGTAAGAAAAGATTTAATGGAACAGTCAATTGAAATTCTAAGAAAAGGAATCTTTAAGAGTAAAATTCAAAGGTCAGAAAAGAGAAAAGCAGAAAAGAGAGCCTTAACTATGTTAGAGAAATAGCCATAGACAAACCATTTTTTATTTGCTATAATAAATATATAGAATAAAGCTCAAATTAGCCAAAATAAATATCTAAAATAAAAATAGATTAATAATTTAACTTAGAGAGGAGAAATCTATGCAAACCAAGAAAAAAATAGGAGGGAAAAGGATCTGGTCATTGTCTTTAATTCTAGCTTTATCGGTAATGCTTGTATTGCCAATGCACTCTTTTGCCCAAGAACCTGAAGCTGCTCAGAAGAACATGATTTTAAATAAGCCTGGGGTGGTTTTTATTAGCACCTACTATTCTATGTCTATTATTATTCAGACTGCTGGAGCTCAAGCAGCTGGCGTTCCTGAACTGGCTGGAAGGACTTACGAAGCAAAAACTGGTGGCTGTGGTTCAGGATTTATTATCTCTCCCGATGGCTACATTCTAACTAATGGTCATGTAGTCCATATGCCTGATGATTTGCTTGCTTGGAGCGCTCTATCTTCAGCTGCAGATACTATTATGGAAGATCTAACCAGGTTTGTATTTAGGAGTATGGCTGGTCGAGATCCTACCGAGGAAGAGATGAATCTAATGATGCCTGAGGTGATAAAAGAATTTGGTTCTCGAGAAGCTATGGTTTTAGAATTTTTCAAAGGCTATAAAATGGGAGAAATCAAATTAGATAATATAGAAAGGAAAGTTTATATTCAACAAGGAGCCTTTCTTTCAGGAAAGAAGATACCTATAGAACAGGGGATGAAAGCTGATGTAAAGGTAGTAGATTTTGAAGGTTTCTCAAAAGAAGGAGAGGTGATTGGCAAAGACATTGCTATTTTGAAAGTTTCTGGTGAAAATCTTCCTACAGTTAAATTAGGAGATTCAAGTCAGGTTCAGGTTGGGGATAAAGCCACTGTTATTGGCTATCCAGGAGTAGCTACTTTCCAGGAGTTCTTAAGCAAAGAAAGTCATTTAGAGCCAACAGTGACCTCGGGGATTATTAGTGCCAAAAAGACTTTGACTGATGGTTCTGAAGTTTTGCAGACTGATGCTGCTTTAACCTATGGAAACAGTGGAGGACCAGCATTTAATGAGAAAGGAGAAGTAATTGGTATTGCTTCTTTAGTAGCTACAGAACAGGGAGAACAGAAAATAGGCTTTTCCTATCTTAGACCTTCCAGTATAGCTTCAGAATTTCTAAAAGAAAAAAATGTAGAAAACAAACAAGGACTGACAGATGAACATTGGAAAAAAGCCTTAGATCTCTATTGGAAGAAGCACTACACTCCAGCTATAGAAGAGTTTGAGAAAGCTTTAAGGCTTTATCCTCAACTCATAGAAGCTCAAGATTATATCTCTAAATCTCAAGAAGCTATCTCAAGAGGAGAAGAGGTAAAAGAAGGTTTAAAGATTTCTACTACCACTATCATTTGGATAGTCTTAGGCCTGGTAATCTTGGGATTGATTATAGTTATAGGAGGATTAGCAAAGAGAAGAAAAGGTTCAGAAAAATCTTAATAAAACATATAATAAAATTTTCAAGTAACCCTTCTCAAAACTTTGACTTTGAGCCCTAGTGTTAGTATTAAAAAGTAAGGAATATTATGGCAACCCAAAGTGCTTTAGGATATAAACATCCTTGTCGCTACTGCGAAAAACTCGTCCCGCCAAATTCTAATGTTTGTCCTTTCTGCGGAAAGGTAAATCCTTTAGGACCGCTAAGATGTCCAAAATGTAAAAATCCGATCCAGAGGGATTGGAAGAAGTGTTCCAATTGTGGTCTGTCCTTAGAAATTACTTGTCCGAAATGTGGCAAGGTGACTTTCTTTGGGAATTATTGTGATCATTGTGGCGCTTGTTTGGTAGTCATTTGTCCTCATTGTAAAACAGAACAACCCCTTGGTAGTGACAAATGTATAAAGTGTGGTAAATTGCTAAAATAATTAATAATTAGGCTTATGCCATTACAACCATTTACAAAAAACTTCGCTGACAATTCGACTGAGGCAGGATTCCAATTTACTTTTTACTGCGACAACTGCCGAGATGGTTACAAAACTAAGTTCGTAGCCTCGAAGACCTATAGGAGAGGACGTCTTTTGAGAGGAGCAGGGAGACTATTTGGCGCAGCGGCCCAGATAGCGGGAAAATATAGTATTGGTTATGGAGCTGAGAGAGCAACCGATGTTATTAGTGAGAGATTTCAAGGGATGACCCCGGCCTGGCATAAAGAGCATGAAGCTGCTTTTGGATTAGCCCAGAACGAAGCCAAGGCCCATTTCTCCCGCTGTCCGAAATGTACAAAATGGGTCTGTGAGAATTGTTGGAATGAGCAAGCCAATCTTTGTGTAACTTGTGCTCCAAGAGAAGCAGTAGAGGTAGCCGCAGCGAGAGCAGAAAAAATGGCTCAGGATATAAAAGCAAAGGCAGCAGGGACGCAGGTCTTTACTGGAAAAATAGAAAAGAAAGTGACTATTTGTCCTGCTTGTGGAAAACCAGCTGGGACTGGAAAATTCTGCGTAAATTGTGGAGCAAAACTTGAATTTGTTATCTGTCCAAAATGTGGGGCAAAAAATCCTACTGGTATCCGATTCTGCGGTGAGTGCGGAGATAAACTTGGATAAATATGGAAGAAGAAGACAAACAAACAACCATCATGGAATGTTCTTTGAGTTATTCTTTGAATGACAAAGATGGGAAAGGGATTGGAAAAGGAGAAGCCCAGGCTAGACTCGATGAAAAGAATCTCTCCATTCTACCAAAGTTTGGCCAGGCATTATTTTTTCCCTTTAGGGATATTCTTGAAATTTCTGAAAGCAACTATAAAGTTTATCTCACTTTGACCTCAAAAGAAAAACTTATCCTTTTTAATCTTGGATACCGCTACGAAGACTTCTTAAGGATTCTTTCTAAACTACGAAATGAAATACTTTTGAAAGATATGCTAATGCACGAGACGATTAGAAAATCAGGCCTGAAAGCAGAATTTGTCTATATTGATGAAAAGGGAAAAGAAAAGCAAAGAGGGAAATGTGAATCGCGCTTGTACGAAACAGCCATTGTTATAATACCAGAAAAAGGAGAGTTTACGAGGATCCCTTACAGTGATCTTTTAGAAATTCATGAGGAAAATTATACCCTTATTATTACTACAGAATTTGGAGAAAAAATTATCTTTTCCAAAATGGGAGCACAATTTGATCCTTTTAAAAGGACACTTTCTGAAATAATCAATGAACTTTCTTTGAAAGTCCAATCGTCGCTTAAGGAATTACTGCCTAAGGCGAATCCATCTATTATAAGGAGAGCAGCCCGATTTATGAAAGAAGGCAAAGCTGCCAGAAGAAGCGATATAGAATCAATTTCTCCTGAACTGTGGGTGGAATTGGAAAAAAAGTTAGAAGTTGCTGGGGTAAAGGAAGAATACGATTTTTTAAAATCTCTAGCCCAGAAAGAAAAGATGTCTATCGGTTTAAAGCGGGGACTGCTAGGGGATTTAACAGGAGAATATATCTGGTTTTTAATTCCAATTTATAGTACAGATCCAAAAAAGCCAGGGAATGTGGTAGCAATGGAGGCAACATCAACCGAAGGGGGAGGAAAAGCGACTTACTTTTTCAGAATAGTAAGCAGGAAAGATCATCCAAATTTTAAGAATATAGAAGATCTGGACAGAGAAGTGGATGATTTTATCAATCAAATAAATCGCTGTATGCTGGCTATAAACTTTAGAAGAGAACCGATCTATTTACCAAATGAAGAATTAGAAAAGCCAAGGTATGCAAAATATAAATTTGCTATACAAAAGATACCGGCCCTTCAAACCTTGAGAAGCCTTTTTATTGGCAGAATAATTCATTCTTCGCCCCGGCAGTGGAAACAAGATGTGATGGATTTATTGAAGTTTAATGTGAGGGTTAGGGATGATAGTCTAAAATGGGAAAAGAAGGAAAAGATTGAAAATTAGCATGATGATTAAACAGGCTAAGCAAATAGAACGTGAAAATGTAGAAAAAGCTGAAGCGGGACAATCCATTAGTCTCAAGGTAAAAGAGCACGTGAGAGAGAATGATGTGGTTTATAGAGTATCCTGAATCCTTCGATGAGCTCAGAGCAAGCTCCGTGAAGGATCTCATAAATAATATTTCCAAATTTTATATTTTTAGTTTTCTATGTTTTTATCACACAAGAAAGGAGGTGATTAAAAATGCAACAGCCAACTCAAGCTCCTCCAACAGCTCCAACCCCTACCCCGCAGCCACCCAAAAAGAGCAGTGCTTTAAAATGGGTACTAATTATCTTAGCTATTATTATTGTTTTAGGTCTTATAGCTGGAGTAGGATGCTGGTTTGTAGCAAGGAAAGCATTAAAGACAATTGAAGAAGAGGCAGTAAAGTTAGAAGAGCAGATTCCTAAAATAACTATTCCTGAGGGAGTAATAGAGGAAGAAGAAGTTACTTTACCTTCAGCCGATGTTACTGGAAATGATATTACTGAAGTTCCTCGTTATCCTGGTTCAGTAAGGACAGCCTGGAATAAATATGAAGAGTCAGAGAAAGTAAGTTATCAAGCAAAAGCTACTGCGGCTGAGGTTGGGGATTATTATACGAAACTTCTTGCAGAAAAAGGCTGGACCCTTACAAGCAGTACAGAGATGGATCTTGTTTTTGAGAAAGAGCCTGCTCGTTGTTCGATTGTTCTCTATGATTCAGATGGCTTGACTGACTATTCCATAAAATACTGGCCTGAGTATTAGAAACTTTGGAAGAAAATAAAAAAATTCATAAATCGAGACTGTTGAATTAGACAGTTTCGCCTTGAACGAAGTGAAAGGCCTCAAAATATGAAGAAGTTTGAGGTATTTTATGAGGCTATTTATATACTTTTTGTTTTTGATAGTTAAATACTATCATTTTTTATATAAGATGATATAATAATAGATAAGTATTTTTTGAAAAGACTATTATGGAATGGAAAATTATACTATTTCTTCTAGCCCTAACTTTTATCCTAATCCTATTAGTGCTTTGGCAAAGGAAAAAGAACCGGGCTTTACAAGAAAAACTGGAAGATCTAGCCTTCAAAAAACAGAGCCAATCTTTAAAGTACGGGAAGATGACTGAGCAGTTTTTACCTTTTTTAGAAGACTATCCTTATGATCCTCAGCATTTTAGATTTATTGGATCGCCCATTGACGGAATTCAGTTTGAGAATGATAAAATAGTATTAATTGAGTTCAAGGCAGCTGACTCACACCTGACAGAGAAACAAGACAAGATTAAAGGTTTAATAGATAAAAAAAGAGTGGAATTTGAAGAATATAGGATATAATGGAAGAGAATCCTAAGAAGTCTAATAAGATATTTTTGTCTGAAAAGATAGCCCTAGTGGCTGCTATAGGTTTAGGTTTAGGGATTTTGTATCTTTTGCTTCGAAGAATAGGGATAGACGAAGTCATTCATAATTTTGAAATTTTCCCCTTGATCGGTTTTGTTTTAGTCTTCGTTATTACAGCTTTAAGTGTGATAGTTACTTGTGAAAAGTGGAGATTGATTCTTCGTGCCTATGGACACAATATAAGATTTTCTAGACTTTTATTTTTTAAGCTAGCTGGCTGGACAGTAAGTTATCTGACCCCATCTTTATTTGTTGGAGGAGAACCAGTTCGAGCTTATATGATAAAGAAAGAAGAGAAAGTTCCTTGGTCTAAAGCTCTATCATCCATAGTGGTGGATAAGGCTTTGGAAGGCGCGACAGGAAGTTTTGTTGTCCTTTTAGGAGTTGTTCTTCTTTTTTTTGGGAGACTTTTATCTAGCGGAATTAAGATTTTTCTTTTGGTTTTGGTAGTATTTTTTCTCTATCTCCTACTTCATCTTTTTATAAAGGGAAAAAGCCGAGGATTTGTTACTTCGGTGTTACATATTCTTCATCTTGATAGATTGAGGATGTTTAAAACTTGGCAGAAAAGTATAGCTAATTTTGATCAAAACCTTTCTGTTCTCTTTAAGGACCATAAGAGAGTATTCTTTTTAGGCATAGCCTTATCTTGTATCAGTTGCGCCCTAGCTTTATTGCGTTATAAGATAATTGTTTATTTTTTAGGTTTGGATATAAGTCTATATCAAATTGTTATTATTTATGCTTTGACTGTACTAGTGGTAGTGATTCCTTTTATTCCGGGTGCCTTTGGTACTTATGAATCTGTTCAGGCTTTTTCTTTTGCTTTATTGGGCCTTGGAGCTCAGACAGGGATAACTTGTATTTTTATTATGAGAATTATGGATTTGATCTTGGTGGGATTAGGACTGGTGTTTTTATCATATTTTGGTCTGATGAAGTTAGGAAAGCTTTATTGGATAATATGGAGAGTAGGCAATAAAAATAATAAATTTTCTAAACATGAAGAGAAAAAATAAAATAGCCGTCTTTGACATCGATGGCACTATCTTTAGAGAAACTTTGATTATTGAGCTGATGAAATCTTTGATTTATCATAAAGTTTTTCCTAGAAAAGCTAAGAAAGAAATTGAGGGTGAGTATTTTGCCTGGGTAAATCAAAAAGGAACCTATCAAGCTTATATAGATGAAGTTTTAAGAGTTTACAATAAATATATAAAAGGATGTAAGAATAAGGACGTAATCCGAGTCTTAAGAAAAGATGTCATACCTTATTTTAAAGATAGGATTTATGTTTATACTACGAATTTAGTTAAAAAGCTAAGAAAGACTCATATCCTAGTTTCTATTTCTGGCTCTCCCCAAGAAGCTGTCACAGAGTATAATAGATACCTGAAATTTGATGCTGCTTTTGGAACTGTATTTGAGGTAACAAGCAAAGGAAAATATACAGGTAAAATCATTTTGGATGCGGCAAAGAAAAAGGACAAAATATTAAAAGATTTTATTGAGCAAAATAATTTGTCTCTCGAGGGATCTTGGGGGATAGGAGATTCCCATGTAGATATTGGATTTTTGGAAATGGTGGAGCATCCCATAGTTTTTAACCCTGACCTTGATTTATATAAAGTAGCTAGAAGAAAGAAATGGAAGATTGTGGTGGAGAAAAAGGATACCATCTATAGAATAAAGTAAGAGATAAAAAGTAGGATTTAAATACCTTGCTTGAGTGGTATTTTTTTGTTATCATTCTAGAGATTCTATGAAAGAACTAATCAAAAAATTTATTCCTAGATCAATACTTCTTCTTTATCACAAACTGCTAGCTCAAGCAGCAGCTATTTTTTATGGTCATCCTTCTCGAAAAATGATCATCATTGGAGTGACCGGTACCACGGGCAAGACTACGGTTTGCAATCTGATAGCCAAAATTTTAGAGGAAGCAGGTTTTAAAGTAGGACTAACCACCACAGCTAATTTTAAAATAGCAGACAGAGAATGGGTAAATGATTTAAAGCAGACCATGCTGGGGCGTTTTGCCCTACAGAAATTATTACATCGGATGATCCAAGCAGGATGCCAATACGCTGTTATTGAAACTACCTCAGAAGGGATTGCTCAGTATAGACATCTAGGTATTGATTATGATCTAGCTGTATTTTGTAATTTGACCCCTGAGCATATTGAGAGACATGGTTCTTTTGAGAATTATAAAAAAGCCAAGGGAAAACTATTTGCTAGTTTAAGTAAAAGTAAGAAGCAATTATTAATTAGCAACCAGCAATTAACAATAAACAAAGTAAGTATAGTCAATCTAGATGATGAACA
The DNA here is from genome assembly GCA_030603885.1 of bacterium. Lineage (GTDB taxonomy): Bacteria > Patescibacteriota > JABMPQ01 > JABMPQ01 > JAUVWW01 > JAUVWW01. The sequence continues at coordinate 28,302 of JAUVWW010000005.1, read as the reverse complement.
TGCTGGTTACTTTTTGGGTTTTGGGGCAGATGGAAAGATTGGATACTCGATCAAAAATCAAAAATACAAATCAAAAATTAAAAAGATTAAGGCAGAAAATGTTGGTCTTTCTTCTGGAGGAGTGAATTTTAATGTTCAAGGCATCTCCATTAGTCTTAAACTCCTGGGTAAATTTAATGTCTATAATGCTCTGGCGGCTATTTGTGTAGGACTATCGCAGAATATAGATCTTAATATAATAAAAAAAGCCCTAGGGAAAGTGCGTAATATGCCCGGGAGAATGGAAATTATTGATGAAGGACAAGATTTTACAATTATTGTTGACTATGCTCATGAACCAGTTGGGCTAGAAAATGTATATCAAACCATTCAATCAATGGCTCCAAGAAGAATCATCAGTCTTCTTGGTTCACAAGGCGGAGGTCGAGATGTAAGAAAAAGGCCAATTCTAGGAAAGCTGGCTGCTCAATATACAGACGATGTCATTGTTACTAATGAAGATCCCTATGACGAGGATCCACGAGTTATTATTGACCAAGTAGCAGCCGGCGCTTTAGAAAAAGGAAAAGTTTTAGACCAAAACCTTTGGAAAATCTTAGATAGAAAGAAAGCAATTAAGAAAGCCCTTACATTGGCTAAAGAAGGTGATATCCTGGCTATTACAGGCAAGGGTTCTGAAAAACATATTGTCTCCAAAGATAATAAAAAAATCCCTCATGATGATAGGGAGGCAGTACGCCAAATACTTAGATCTTTAAGTATAGACTAAAGAAAGAGATAATATAAAATTAAAGAAAGTCCAACACCTATTAGAGTTCCCGCTAAAATTTCCGAGATTCTGTGTCCTATTTGGTCTTCAAGATGTCCTGGCAGTTTTCTTCTTTCCTCTTTAGATAATCTAGCTATTAGTTTGTTAAGAGTTCTTCCATGTTTCCCTAGATATATTCTAAGACCAAAGGCATCTCTGAGCAAAATAATGGTGATAACACAGGCGATGGCAAAAGCTACAGAGTTTATTCCCTGTCTTAAGGCTATAACCGTACATAAGGAAGTCAGGAGAGCAGCATGAGAAGAGGGCATGCCTCCATAGCTGATTAGAGTTTCCAGGTACAACTTACGAGGTTTAAAAACCAACTTTAAAAGTTGAGCTACCAGTCCACAGATAATAGGAATGATAATGAAATAAGGAATGGGCATAGATTAGTAATCTAGTAATTTAGTAATTTTATTATAGATGATTTTATTTATTGATACAAGCCAGGATCAAGCCCATCTAGCTTTGGCTGATAAAAATAAATTTTATTATCAAACCTGGCCAGCTTACTTTAGACATTCTGAAACATTATTACCCAAGATAAAAAAGCTATCAGCCAAGGCCAAGGTTTCAGTAAATGACCTTAAGGGAATTATTGTGGTCAAAGGACCAGGGTCTTATACTGGTCTTAGGGTGGGAGTAGCCTCAGCCAATGCCCTAGCTTATGCTTTAAAAATTCCCATCATCGGTGTGACCACTGAAAAAGTAAATAAAATTTATACCAAAAAAATAGTCAATCAATATTATGATAGACTAATAAGATCAAAATATTCCATAGCCAAAACAGTTATTCCGTTTTATAAAAGAAAGCCTCATATTACAAAGCCAAGGAAGACGTCTATTAGCTAAAGGCTTGACAGACTTTTTTACTTATTATAAGCTAAAACAATTATTGTCTGTTCATAAAAAATAATAAGAAAGGGGGTGAAAAAGATTAGTGTAGGAATTGGAATGAAAGGAGGTAAGATGGAAGAAAAGATTACTCTATCGGCAATCAAGGCAGATGTAGGTGGCTTTGTTGGACACTCCTCAATGCATCCTGCATTGATGGAGAAAGCAGAAGAATTGCTTGAAAGTGCAAAGAATCAGGGGATGTTGGTTGATTTCTGTGTAACACACTGTGGTGATGATTTGGAACTGATTATGACCCACAGAAAAGGGACAGAGAGCGAGAAGATACATAAACTTGCCTGGGATATCTTTGTAGAATGCACAGAAGTGGCCAAAGAATTAAAACTTTATGGAGCAGGACAGGATTTACTTTCTGATGCATTCGCCGGTAATGTCAAAGGGATGGGCCCTGGATGTGCCGAAATGGAGATTGTTGAAAGAAAAAGTGAACCCATTGTCATCTTTATGGCTGATAAGACATCGCCAGGTGCCTGGAATTATCCCTTTTTTAAGATTTTTGCTGACCCTTTTAACACAGCTGGTCTGGTGATTGACCCAAAGATGCATGGTGGTTTTATCTTTGAAGTCCTTGACGTTTTCAAAAACAGAGAAATCTCCTTTAACTGCCCTGAGGAAATCTACGACCTCTTGATACTCATTGGAGCAACAGAACATTACATTATCAAAAATATCTACAGAAAGAGTGACAATGAGATTGCGGCAACCTCTTCCACGCAAAAATTAAATCTTTTGGCGGGTAAATATGTAGGAAAGGACGATCCGGTGATGATAGTCAGGTCACAGAGTGGCTTTCCTGCTCTGGGAGAGGTGATTGAACCTTTTTCTTTTCCTCATACAGTGGCAGGATGGATGAGGGGGTCACATCATGGGCCTCTGATGCCGGTCAGTTTTGAGGATGCTCATCCAGCCAGGTTTGATGGACCACCCAGGGTCATTACCGCCGCATTTCAACTCTCAAATGGAAGACTGATAGGTCCGCAGGACCTCTTCTCTGATCCAAGCTTTGATAATGCAAGACAACTTGCCCTTGATGCAGCTGATTATATGAGAAGACACGGACCTTTTGAACCACACAGACTGCCGCTTGATGAGATGGAATATACTACTTTCCCTCAAGTGATGGAGAAATTGAAGGACAGATTCAAAAAACACTAACCTTTCTTGAGATTGTGTCTTAATGAAAGCTTCAGGGATCAGATTTTTTTCTGGTCCCTGTTTTCTTTTTCTGGAAATTTTAATATAGTTTTTAGCTTAAATTGTGGATAAGGTGTTGATTTTTTGGTAAAAATGGAGTATCATAACTCTTTTTTAGTTTCTGGTTGCCTTTGTAAAATTCTTCTAAATTTTTGGCTTAAATAAGCCAAATTTTTGTAAAAAAATGCATTTTTAGCCAAAATTCTTGACATTATTTCTTAATTCTGCTAGTATTCTCTATACCTAATTAAGATTAAGCTTTACCTATAAAAATTGAATAAAATTTTAGGCTCCAAAACCTAAATTGCAAAAAAGCTCTTCGCCCGAGAGCAAATTTTTTATGCTACCAAGGAAATATTTTACAAAAAAACACGAGGTTATACCTTTGCCTAATTTAATTGAAATTCAGCAAAACTCCTACCGATGGTTTCTAGATAAAGGTATAAAAGAACTTCTAGATGAAATATCCCCCATTGAAGATTTTACAGAAGAAAATCTTGCTTTGAAATTTACAGGCTACATGCTGGACGAGCCCAAGCTGGACGAACTTCAAGCTAAGTCTAGAAATGCTACTTATGAAGCAGCTATAAGAGCTCAAGTTGAGTTGATTAACAAGAAAACAGGAGAAATTAAAGAGCAAGAAGTTTATCTTGGAGATCTTCCTCTAATGACAGATAGAGGAATTTTTATTATTAATGGTATAGAAAGAGTGGTAGTCAGTCAGCTCATCAGATCACCTGGTGTTTTTTATACCGCAGAGATCAAGGGAGAACAAAAGCTGTTTGGAGCTAAGGTTATACCTGACCGTGGTGCTTGGCTTGAATTTGAAACAGACTCATCGGGTGCTATCCATGTTAGGATTGATCGTAAAAGAAAAGTGCCAGCCACAGCTCTACTTAGAACTTTTGGTTATCCCCAAGATGAAGAGATCTGTGATCTATTTAGAGAAGTAGATACCAAAGATTTAAAATATATTAAAGCTACTTTAGCCAAAGATCCCTCCAAAACTCAAGCCGAGGGATTTATTGAAATATATAAAAGAATTAGACCGGGAGATCTTGCTACTGCCGACAATGCCAAATCTTTAATTGAAGCTATGTTCTTTAATTTCGAGCGCTATGATTTAGGTAAAGTAGGAAGATATAAGCTTAATCAACGCCTCAACCTTAAGGTTCCTATTAAAAAAGGCACCAGGATCTTAAGGCCTGAGGATTTAGTAGCTATCTTGAAGGAGCTAATCAAACTCAATGTTGAGCAAGGGGAACCTGATGATATTGATCATTTAGGTAACAGACGAGTAAAAACAGTAGGAGAACTTTTGCAAGCAAGAATGAGAGTAGGGTTGATGAGAGTGGAGCGGATAGTCAAGGATAGAATGTCTACTTTAGACATTGATATCCTGACCCCAGCTCAAATCATTAATTCTAGGCCCATTATTTCCTCTATCAGAGAGTTTTTTATGTCTTCTCAACTTTCTCAGTTTATGGATCAGACTAATCCACTCTCCGAGCTAGAACACAAGCGTCGCCTCTCAGTTATGGGACCAGGAGGGCTATCTAGAGAGAGAGCTGGTTTTGAGGTAAGGGATGTTCATTCTTCTCACTACGGAAGGATTTGTCCTATTGCTACTCCAGAGGGACCAAATATTGGTTTAGTAGGACATCTTGCTTCCTACGCTCGCATTAATGAATATGGATTTATTGAGACTCCCTATAGAAAGGTTATTCATGACATTAGAAAAGAAGAAATAAATAAGGTGAAGGGAGAAATAACTCGCGAAGATGTTAAAGATCAGAAAGGGAGGATTATTATAAAGGCAGATACCAAACTTACTAGGCAAGATATAGAAAGAGCAAAGAAGTTCGATGTAGATACTATTCCTATTAAGCCCAGAGTTACAGGTGAGGTGGTTTATCTTGATGCTTATGAGGAAGAAAAGGCAGTTTGCACTCCGGCCACTACTCCTCTAGACGAAAATGGCTATTTTGAAGAAGCTAGAGCTGAAGTAAGGATAGGAGGAGTGCCGGCTAAAGAATCTGTCAACAAGATTGATTATATGGATGTAGCTTGTAATCAGATTATCTCTATTGCTACTTCTCTTATTCCTTTTCTAGAACATGACGATGCCAACAGAGCTCTAATGGGAACAAATATGCAGCGACAAGCAGTTGTTTCTATTCGACCGGAAGCTCCTATTATTGGCACTGGCATAGAGACAAGGGCGGCTCTTGATTCCGGCTCAGTTATTTTGGCTAAAAAAGCAGGCAAGGTAAAAGAAGTAGACGCAGATCACATTAATATTCAAGAAGAAGATGGAAATTCAAGAGTCTATAATCTTTCTAAGTTTGTTCGTTCTAATACTAATACCTGCATTAATCAACATCCGACTGTCTTTCTAGGAGATAAAGTCACCAAAAACCAAGTGGTTGTAGATGGAGCAGCCACTCAAGATGGGGAACTGGCCCTTGGACAAAATCTCTTGGTCGCTTTTATGTCTTGGGAAGGAGGAAATTTTGAAGATGCTATTCTGATTTCAGATAGAGTCTTGCACCAAGACAGATTTACCACCATCCATATCGAAGACTTTTCTTGCGATATAAGAGATACTAAACTTGGACCGGAGATGGTAACCAGAGATATTCCTAATGTATCGGAGGAAAAGCTAAAAAATTTAGACGAGGAAGGAGTAGTCCGGATTGGAGCTGAGGTTCGTTCAAGAGATATTTTAGTAGGCAAGATCACCCCTAAAGGAGAGACTGAGCTTACGGCTGAAGAAAGACTGCTCCGTGCCCTTTTTGGAGAGGAAGCTAAGGAAGTAAAAGATACCTCTTTATATCTTCAGCATGGAAAAAGGGGAAAGATAGTAGGAATAAAAATATTTTCTAGAGAAAAGGGAGATAAGCTTGAAGCTGGGGTAATCAAAACCATTCAAATATCTATTGCCCAGTTGCGCAAGATTCAGGTAGGAGATAAACTTACTGGCCGACATGGAAATAAAGGAGTAATCTCTAAGATTGTTCCTCAAGAAGATATGCCTTATCTAGCTGATGGGACTCCAGTTGATATCATACTCAATCCCCTTGGGGTTATATCACGTATGAATATCGGACAGATTTTAGAGACTCACCTAGGATGGGCAGCTAAAAAATTAGGCTATAAAGTAGCTTCTCCAGCCTTTGATGGAGTAACAGAGAGCACTATTAAAGAAGAATTAAAAAAGACTGGTCTTCCCGAGGATGGCAAAGTAATCCTTTACAATGGTAAAACTGGAGAATTTTTTCATGAAAAGGTAACTTGTGGTTATATGTACATTTTGAAGCTTCTACATTTGGTAGAGGATAAGATTCATCAAAGATCAATTGGTCCCTACTCTCTCATTACTCAGCAGCCTTTAGGAGGAAAGGCTCAGTTTGGAGGTCAGCGTTTTGGAGAGATGGAAGTTTGGGCCCTAGAGGCTTATGGAGCAGCTCATACTCTTCAAGAAATGCTGACCATTAAATCAGACGATGTGCCTGGTCGAGCCAAAACCTATGAAGCTATTATTAAAGGAGAGCCTATTAGAAAACCTCATATCCCTGAATCATTTTCAGTGCTTGTGCGCGAGCTAAAGAGCCTGGGTTTGAATGTAGAGCTTCAAGAAAAGGGAGAAGAAAAGGAAAAAGAAACCAAAAGACAGAAGGAAAGTTAAAAGTCCAAAACTAAAAGTTAAATTTTAATTTTGAGTTTTTAATTTTTTAAGATGCCTCAAGAATTAGATTTCCAAGCAATTAGGCTAAAATTGGCTTCACCAGAAGAGATTCTCGGTTGGTCTCATGGTGAAGTAAAAAAACCAGAGACCATTAACTATAGGACACAGAGGCCTGAAATGGATGGACTTTTTTGTGAAAAGACCTTTGGTCCCACCAGAGACTGGCAGTGTTATTGTGGAAAATATAAGAGAATTCGATATAAGGGCATTGTTTGTGATAGATGCGGTGTAGAAGTAACCAGGTCCTTAGTAAGAAGAGAAAGAATGGGCCATATCAAGCTGGCTTCTCCGGTTAGTCATATTTGGTTTTTAGAAGGGGTTCCTTCTCGAATTGGCCTCTTGCTTGATTTATCTGTTCAAAAGCTAGAAAAGGTTGTTTACTTTACTAGTTATATTATAACTTTTGTAGATGAGGAAGCTAAGCAAGGAGTTCAAGAAGAGTTAAAAAGCGAGTATAAGTCTAAACAAAAAGCCTTGGAGGCAAAGTTTAATAAACAGATTGCCCAAGTTAAACAAGAAAAGCTTGCCAAGGCAGAAAAGGAAAAAGAATTATCTTCTATCTCAAAACAGAGAGAAGAAAAGATATCCAGTTTTAAAGACAGCTATAATAAAGCTACCCAAGAGTTAAAAGAGATGAAGAAACTGGAAGTAATCTCAGAGCTGGAATATAGAGATCTTTCTTTGAAGTATGGTCAAGTTTTTCAGGCTAGTATGGGAGCAGAAGCTATAAGAAAACTTCTTTCAGAGATCGATCTTAGAAAGTCAGTCAAAGATCTAGAAACAGCTTTAAAGAAGGCTTCTTTAGCTCAAAGGAAAAAATTAGGACAACGCCTAAGATTGGTTAAGGGATTTATTCGAGCCAAAATGAGACCAGAGTGGATGATCTTGACCATTGTACCTGTTTTACCTCCGGACCTTAGACCCATGGTCCAGCTAGATGGAGGAAGGTTTGCCTCATCAGACTTAAATGATTTGTATAGGCGGATCATTAATAGAAACAATCGTCTAAAAAGATTGATTGAGCTAAATGCTCCTGAGGTTATCTGTCGTAATGAGAAAAGAATGTTGCAAGAAGCAGTTGATGCTCTTATTGATAATCAGGCCAGACATGGCAGAGCAGTGGCAGCTGGTCCTCAAAGGAGGATCTTGAGATCTTTGGCAGATATGTTAAGAGGAAAGCAAGGTCGCTTTAGACAAAATCTTTTAGGAAAAAGAGTAGATTATTCAGGAAGATCAGTTATTGTCGTTGGTTCTGAACTTAAACTTCATCAATGCGGGGTGCCCAAAGGCATGGCTCTTGAACTGTTTAAACCTTATGTTATTCACAAATTAATTAAAAAAGAGCTAGCTCATAATGTAAGATCAGCCTCTAAGTTAGTTGATGAAGGAAGACCTGAAGTCTGGGATGAACTGGAAGGGATAATTTCTGATTATTATGTTTTGCTAAATCGAGCTCCTACTTTACATAGGCTTGGAATCCAAGCTTTTCAGCCTGTTTTAATTGAAGGTAAAGCTATTCGAGTTCATCCCATGGTTTGTGCTGCTTTTAATGCTGACTTTGACGGAGATCAAATGGCTATTCATGTTCCTCTAACTCCTCACGCCCAGCGTGAGGCCAAAGAAATTATGGCCTCTACTCTAAATCTACTTAAGCCAGCAATTGGAGAACCTATCACTACTGCTTCGAAAGACATTGCTTTGGGAATCTATTGGATGACTAAAATCAAAGAAGGGGTCAAAGGAGAAGGAAAGAACTTTGCCTCAGCTGAAGAAGCTATTTTAGCCTATTTATATAGATTGGTTGATATCCGAGCTAAAGTAAAAGTTAAGATAAAAAACAAAATACAAGAGACCTGTATAGGTAGAATCTATTTTAATCAGATAATGCCCCAAGGCGAACCTTTTATTAATCAAGCCTTAGATAAAAAAGCTTTAGGAGAGATAGTTTCCACCTGTCTTGAGCGTTATGGTACAAAGGTGGTTTGCCAACTGCTAGACAATATCAAGAGACTAGGTTTTACATTTTTAACTAGATCTGGACTTTCTTGGGGAATGGATGATCTAAAGATACCCAAAAAGAAGAAAGAAATTATAAGTCTAGCTGAAAAGCAAGTAGAGGAAGTAGAAAAACAGTATCAGGCCGGGTTGCTTACTTCCGAGGAAAGATATCATAAGGTTATTGAAATCTGGGCTCGGGTTAAAGAAGAAATGTCCAAGCTAGCTCAAGCTACCCTAGATGAGTTTAGTACTCCCACCTATATGGTAGAATCAGGAGCCAGGGGGACCTGGACTCAAGTTACTCAGATGACTGGAATGAGAGGACTAATGACTAATCCCAAAGGAGAGACTATAGAGTTACCAGTTAAAGATAGTTTTAAGGAAGGTCTGGACGTTCTTGAATACTTCATCTCTACTCATGGAGCCAGAAAAGGACTTTCTGATACAGCCTTAAGGACTGCCAGTGCAGGCTATCTGACAAGACGTCTAGTTGATGTGGCTCAAGATTTAGTCATAGATGAAAAGAATTGCCCAGATAAAGAGGGAATAGTTATTACCAAAAAAGAAAGCGAAGAGATGACAAGAACCATTTCAGAAAGAATTTTAGGAAGAACAATAGCTTGTGATATAAAAGGCAAATCTGGCAAAGTAGTGATAAAAAAAGGAGAATTAATAACTAGGGAAAAAGCAGGGGTAATTGAAAAGCTAAAGTTAGACCAAGTTAGGATCTTCTCTATCTTAACCTGTCAGGCTAAACGAGGAGTTTGTCAGAGGTGTTATGGTTGGGATCTAGGATCAAATATCCCTGTTAAGATCGGAGAGGCAGTGGGAATAATAGCAGCTCAATCAATTGGAGAACCAGGAACTCAGCTGACTCTGAGAACCTTTCATACTGGGGGAGTAGCTGGGGAAGCAGATATTACCTTGGGCTTACCTCGAGTGGAGGAGCTTTTTGAAGCCAGAAAAATAAAAAGTCCAGCTTTAATTACAGAGATAGATGGCTTGGCCAGTGTCGAAGAGAAAGAAGAAGGAAAAATAATAACCATTACTTCAGCCAAACTCCCTCATCAAAAGCTAGAAGAGATTAAATTGAAGGTTAAAAAAGGAAAGAAAGTAAAAAAAGGAGAGATTGTTGGTATTACAAAAGAGGGAGATAAAATAAAAGCTCATTTTGAAGGTGTAGTCAAAGAAGAGAAAGGAAAGCCGTATATTTTAGGAAAAGAGGTTCAAGAGCTTAAATATACTTTACCTCCCAATAGTGTTCTTTGGGTAAAGACAGGAGATAAAGTTGAGCAGGGGCAGCAGTTATCCGAAGGTAGATTAGACCTGAGAGAGCTTTATGAAATAGCCGGCAAAGAGACTGCTCAAAAATATATTCTCAAAGAGATTCAGCGTATCTATACTTCTCAAGGACAGGATGTAAATGATAAGCATATGGAAATTATCATCAGACAGATGTTCTCAAGAATAAGAATAGTTGATCCTGGAGAAAGTGATCTTTTGCCTGGGGAAACTATTGAAAGGAGCGTTTTTGAGGAGATAAAAGAGAAGGTAGAGAAAGAAGGCAAAAAGGCACCTCAAGCCCAAGAACTTCTTTTAGGAATCACCAAAGCTTCTTTGTCTATAGAAAGCTTCCTTTCTGCTGCTTCTTTTCAAGAAACATCCAGAATTTTGATTGATGCAGCCACCACTGGAAAAGTAGATCGCCTTAGAGGTCTTAAAGAAAATGTGATTATTGGAAGACTGATTCCTTGTGGGACAGGGTATAGAAAATAACAATTAGCAATTAACAAATAGGCCAGGCTTGAAGCTTGGTTTTTGTTATTTTGTAAGGATAGTTAACCTTTGCATGAATTTTTTAAATATGATATCTTATATGAAGAATAAAAAATTAACTTTGTATGACCATTGATTATTTAATAAAAATATATGCGAGAAAAGAGACTAGATTTACAATTTGAAGGCTCCAAAGAGCAAAGGGAAAAATTAGAAAATCTAGAAAAAGCTTGGAATGAGACGCTGATTCAAGTCTTAAAATCAAAACACCAAGAAATAGGAAAAGAACTTCCCAAATTAGAAGAAAGGGAATTAATAGAAAAAGCTCCTTATCTTTTGGAAGAAGCTACAGAAGGCAGGTTAAAAGAGAAAAAGGGAAAAAATCGGTTTTTAGTTATTTCTGGTCCTTCTGGGGTAGGTAAGGGAGCAATTGAAAGTGAGCTAGAAAAAAAGACAAACATCCTTTTTCTTCCTAACGTGACTACCCGATCTCCTCGGGCAGGAGAGAAAGAGGGAATAGATTATTTCTTTGTAGGTGAAAAAGAATTTGAAAGGATGAAAAAAGAAGGGAGATTCTTCCAATACGGAAAAACTCATGGAGCCTGGCATGGATTTTTGAGAGATAAGTTTCTAGAAGGAGTTTCCTCTAAAGAGAAATTCTACCTAGAAAAAAGTATTCAATCGTTAAGAGGGCTAGAACAGAAGGAAGAGTTTAGAAAAGTTGCTCATCTTTCTCTATTTATTCTTCCTCCTTCCTTTGAAGAGCTTTGCTTTCGGATTAGAACTTCCTGGAAAGGAGCTCCCTTTGAAGAAATAGAGAAACGTTTGGCCAGAGCTCCTGAAGAGCTTCGAGAAAGTACAGCCATTTATGATGCCTATTTGGTTAATGACGAAATTCCCAGAGTGACCAAAAAAATTATAAAAAATTTCTGAGAACCATCTGATTTTTTATTCTAAAATATATGACTAATAAGAATTATATTCCACATAATCTTAAGGAATTAATTATAGTAGTGAATGATAAAGATATTGTTGTATCTCAAGTAACAAGGGAAAGAGTGCATAGAGAAGGATTATTACATAGAGAAGCTTATGTTTTTATCTTTAATAAAAATAATCAGCTTTTGCTACAACTTCGAGATGGAGGTCTTTATGATTGCTCTTCCTCTGGCCATGTTTCTCGAAGAGAAACTTATTTGCAAGCAATTCAAAGCGAAGTAAGAGAGGAACTTGGGCTCAACTTAAGTAAAGATAAATTTAAAAATATTTTTAAGAAATATTATAGGCATATCAAACCTGGACAAAGTAATTGTAGGTTCATCACTTTATTTGAGGTTAAAGGAAATTTCAATTTATCCAACTTCAAAATTGACAATTTAGAACTCGAGGATATAGAATTCTTAGACATACTAAAAATCAAGAACTTGATCGTGGAGAATCCTCAAAAATTTAAACAGGGATTTCTTGCATCTTTTAGAGATTACTGTAAAGTGAGAAATTTATGAATAATAAAAATAAAACATTGTTAGTATTTACTGGCGGAGGTGTAGCTCCAGCTTTAAATGCCTCTCTATATGGGGTTATTACCCAAGCTCGTCAAGAAGGTATGGAAATTCTTGGAGGCATGTTTGGCTGGTCTTGTCTTTTAGATAAAGGAAAAATAGTTAATCTGACCTCTCTAAATATTGAGCCTATCAAAGACTCGGGAGGAACTTTTCTACGCTCTTCTAGAACTAATCCTTTTAAAATTAAGGATGGGATTCAGCAAATTCAAGAAAGAATAAATAAATTAGGTATTGACTACATTGTGGCCATCGGTGGCAACGATACCTTGGGGGCAGCAAAAAGACTTTTTGAAGATTACAAAATTCCTCTTGTTGGGATCCCAAAAACTATTGATAATGATCTCTCGGAAACGTACTGGACTCCGGGTTTTCCTTCGGCAGCTCATTATCTTTCAGAATATACTGCTCAAATTAGAAAAGACGCAGCTTATGCAGTTCGAAGAATCTTTATTATTGAAGTTATGGGTGGTAAAGCTGGTTGGATTACTGCATCCAGTGCCTATGGTGATGCGGATGTCATTATTCCCCCAGAAAAGAAGATAGATTTAGATTTAGTATTAAAGCTGATCAAGGAACGATACCAAGCCAATGGAAGTTTTGCAGTTATAGTAGTCTCTCAAGAAGCCAATCTAGGGGAGAGAATTTGTAGTTATGAAAAAATGCCCACTGACCAATACGGTGTTAAAAGACGAGAATTTATTTGTATCGATTTGAAAACCGAAATACAGAAACAGCTGGGTATTGAAACCGCAGCTGTAGTACCTGGACATTACCTTTCAGCTGGTCTGCCCATAGAGATAGATAAAAAATTCTCTATGTTGCTTGGTCAGAAAGCTGTCGAACTTCTAGCCGAGGCAAAGATTGGCTATATGTCTTCCTTAAAAAGACCGGATGTGAAACGAAGAGAAATTCGAGTTACAGAAACACCCTTAGCTTTGGTAGTAAAGAAATATAGAAAACTAGATGATACCTATTTTGATTTCGAAAAGCTACAAGTAAAACAGAAATTTCTAGATTACATGGAGCCGATTTTAGGAAAGTATAAGCCAAAAGATGAAGAGTATTATAAACTTATCAAGTCTTTGGCTAAGAAAAAAGGACTATAAATTTAAGGCCACCAAAGTTAAAAACCAGCCTACAACAAGACTGGTTTTTAAATAAAAAAGAGGGATAAAACAGGTTTATCCCTCATAGCTTTATGCCTCATGAATCTTCCCCTTGGGAATATCGTCACCATGTAACATCTTAATGAGGATGTTTTTTGCTTTCTCTATACTCTCTTTGGGCAAGGGTTTTGATTGGAAGTGAGTTAGATCGAAGAAATAATCCAACTCTTCTCTTCCATACTTTTGATTTCCAGCTACCAGAGCACAGGCGATGTCTCGTAGATCGTAAAGATCACGGAACTCTAATGATTCAATCATCTCTTCAGATTCTGATTTGGGTATGTCTTTTATCCTTCTCGCTGGGAAATGCTGAAACCTATAGAGGACTGTTTTTTCTCCGAGATCTTTCAAGAATGATTCAATAATATCCAGGAACAATTTTCTCATTTCGGGCCGTATATGCTCCAGGCTCACAAGAAAAGCATGAAGAATACCCTCTCTTGTGTAATGCCTGTAATATCCAAGCGAGATTGCATTGGGATCAGTTGGTTCTGGATATTCGAGCATATACTTACCAGCTTTATAGAGCTTAGCTGGTAAGAAGTCGACATAATATATACCCTCTTCTTGAATACAGAAATTTCTACAGACCGCATCGATGCCGATTCTTAAATCTTCCCCAGGGGATACTGATCTAAATAGAGGTTCAAAACAGTCCTTGAGGCAGGAATCAACAGCCTTCAAGGTTTCAGGGTCTGGAGTTTCAGTTCTTGAAAGCAATTGATGTATACTAGCTCCAACGTGAGGTGCAGTCTCAATCAAATAAACTTTTCCCGAAGTGCTTTCCGGCTCTATTTCAATCTTTATTCCAGGAACCTTTACCCCAATTTTTGCAAGCTCTTTTCTATATCCTTCTGAATCTTTCCAAAGCGTGTTAGCTGTTTTTATAGTAAGACTGCTCTTATATCCGGCAATTTTGACAACCGTAGGTTCATCTTTTTTAAAAGATCCTTGAAAAACCATACGGTTTTTAGCCTCTTTAAAGACTTCAGTTATTTTGAAGCCTCTTAAGGCCCAGAATTTGGCAATCTCTTCCTGCCATTCTTTAATTGTTCTCATTTTTCCCTCCACTTAATATTTTGTTGTAACCACTAAAATAACCTAAATAAGCCCAACGCTACATCCTAGCATGTTTTATAATCTTTGTCAAGACTAAAACTTTTTCTTCTTTTTGGGTATAACCTTCCTAATTCTGGCCAGAATCTTTCTAGTTATTCTAGAGGAGATACCAGCATTAGGAGCAATAATTTCTTCTACAGAATAAAGAAGTACTTTTCTAACACTTGATTCTATATCTCTACCAATAATTTTAAAATCAGCTATAGTTTTTCCTATCCTAATCTCCTCTTTAGTTGATTGTTTACGTAATTCTTTTTCCTCTTTAAATGATCCTTTAAAATTCCTTCGTTTCTCCAGCTCTTGTAAAGAAGGAATACTAAAGAAAATAACTTTGGGCTGACGTTTAAATTTACTTTTGAATTTTTCGATCTGAAGAGTATTAAGATTGTAGATGAAAAGAGTATAAGGGTCAGAAACTAAAAGTCTTCTTTTTAAATCTTTGCCATCAATAGCATAAAGATAAGAATAAGCAGAAAAATAGAGCAAGAAATCTCTGTTTTTCATTTGACTAAGGAATTGTTCCTCGGGTAAAAAATTAAAGTCAAAACCATTTTTTTCTCCCTCACGCATAGGTCTAGTAGTAGAACTGGGAACATAGACCAGTTTAACCGAGGGCCGACCACACTCATTAAATATCTTATTAAGAAGAGAATTCATGCCTAATACTCCATTGATGGAGGATGTTTTTCCTACCCCTGATGGTCCACAAATAACCAAAATTCGATTGCCTCTGGCTTGAGCCTTGGTAGGCAGTCTGTATTCCCAATTTCTCTTCTTACATAATCTTTCAAAAATAACCAGAGTATCTTTTTTCATTTTTACTGTTAAATTAGTCTTTGTTGAGATCCAAAATGAATCTCTTTCTAGATATCGCCATAATATATTATCATACATTATCTTATCATACCACTATATATGCTCTTTTAGATTCTTTTCAAGATACTAATGTGAATAATCTATTATTGAAGTAGATTTTTTCTTTATTTTGCTTTATTTAGGCCAAACTAGACCAAAAATTCCCTCTTTGAGCTTATTTAAGCCCAATCTTTACTAAATTTTTTTATTCTGATATAGTTTGAGTATAATATTAGTCAAGAGTCTATGCCCCATCTAATTGATAAATCAGACATGAGAAAGGTGATTCTAGATTTTCCTGACCAATTTAGAAAAGCTTTAGAATTTTCTAAAGATGTCAAAGTTGAAGGAGAAATTAATAAAATCATTGTTACTGGTATTGGAGGTAGTACTTTGCCTGGTGATTTAGTAAGGACTTATCTGGAAGGATTTAAGATTCCAATTTATGTTAATCGGGATTATAAACTTCCTCGTCCCATTGATGAAAAAACTCTGGTTTTTGTTGAATCTTTCTCTGGAAATACAGAAGAGCCGGTTTATGCCTACCCTGATGCTAAGGCAAATAATACAAAGATTGCTATTATTACCTCAAATGGTAAACTAGAGAAAACAGCCAAAGAAGATGGTGTTCCCTTGGTAAAATTAATTAAAGAGTCTCCTACTTTCCAGCCAAGATCTGCCACTGGTTATATGTTTGCTGCCATTATTAATGTTTTAATCAATTCAGGAATTGTTTCTGAAAGACACAGAGAAGAAATAGAGATATTAGGCGGAAAATTGAAAGCCTTTGATTTTGAAAACCAAGGCAAAGACCTAGCTAAAAGATTAAAAGACAAGATCCCTCTTATTTATGCCTCAAATAGATTTAAGGCCCTGGCTAGGATTTGGAAGATCAAATTTAATGAAAATTCAAAAGTTCAGGCTTTTTGGAACTATTTTCCAGAGCTCAATCATAATGAGATAGTTGGTTTCACCAATCCTCAAGGCAAATTTCATATTATTGTTCTTAGAGACAAAGAAGATCATCCAAGAATTCTAGAAAGAATGAAGATTACAGCTGAAATCTTAGAAGAAAAAGGTATAAAGACAAGTTTTATTGATCTTCAAGGAAATGATTTATTGACTAAGATATTTTCTACCTTAATGCTTGGTGACTGGACATCTTATTATTTAGCTCTAGAATATAGTATAGATCCGACACCAGTTAAAGTGATTGAAGACCTAAAAAAGAAAATGGCAGAAATCAAAAATTAGTAATTTCAGAGATAGATGGCTTGGTAAGTGTAGAAGAGAGAAGAAAATGTAGTCATTGGAAGGCTGATTCCTTGTGGGACGGGGTATGGGGGTTAGAAGGTAGGCGGATATATGTTTAAAAAATGCCGTGCTCGCTAAATCTTACACTCAAAATTTGATTGTAAGAAGGTCGAGAGTGAGTCATTGAATTAAGTAGGTTTTAAGAGAAAAAAATGGAAAAGAAACTTTATGTAGGCGGTCTTTCTTACGATACCAAAGAAGATACCCTTAAAGATTTGTTCTCCAAAGCTGGTACAGTAGATTCAGTAACTATTATCATGGATAAATTCTCTGGTAAATCAAAAGGATTTGGTTTTGTAGAAATGTCTTCAGAAGATGAAGCTAAAAAAGCAATAGAAATGTTTGATGGAAAAGAGTTAGACGGAAGAGATATTAAAGTGAATGAAGCCAAACCGATGAAGAAAAGGGACTTTTAGAAAGAAAGCCTCTAATTAACAAAAAAGCCTTTTTAAAGGCTTTTTTGTTTTTTGGGTTTAGAGGCAGAAAGCTTTAGCCAGCCACTATCTTATGGGATTTGGTGGTTTTTTTATTGAGACTTCTTTTAGTTTAGTCTTGACAAAGGATTTTGAATATGCTAGGATAGATTGGTGTTCTTTTAACAATCACTAACTCCTAAATTAGCTTGTAATTAAGATTATAGGTTGCTTTGGGAGTTAGTGAAAATTATAACTTGGTTCAAAAAAACCGAAATTTTAGGAGGTGTAATATGACTAAAAAAATAACCCCCAATAAGGTTTTGACCACCGCCCGGAGATTAATTAAAAGCATCAGAAGGCATATAGAGAATCGGGAGGGTGGATTCCCAAAAGCCATAAAAGATGGGATCTCTTCTATGTCATTTTTAGTGGAAGACGAAATCCGGGGACTCGATATGATAGTCTTACCCTTCAGTCGCTATCTCGATCCTGTCATTAACGAATATGATGATGAGATCTCTAGTGGTAAGACTAAAGTACTGGAACACATCAATGAGCTTTCTAGTATTTTAGAGAGCGCCGAAAAGTTCTGCAGAGATGAACACCCTGAACTAGAAAGTAGTTGTGCAAAGATGATCAAAGAGGAGTTCGGGGATAAGGCGACCTTCATTGATGATCCTAAAGAGGCCTTTGGGGATTGTATATGGATGGATGTCAATCCTTATTATTTCCTGGCCGTGGTCAGTTACTGTATCACTGCTTTGCAGCTTCACCCGAACTGTAAAAGTTATCACATCTGTAGAGATTTTATAATTGAACAGATTTTTGCTTACACTACAGAAGCGGTTGCAGAGTATAGGGAATGTGATGAAAGATTGTGCCGGTACTACGGACGTATAGAGAAATTCCTTGAGGAAGAGGATATGATGTCGACGATCGAAAATGAACAGGGATGTTAGTCTTATAGAGACCTGTAAACTTGTATAGTTTCGGGTCTCTTTTTATTTTGGTCTTGACAAAGGATTTTGGGAGAGAGAAGTTAGCTTTAGGCTGTGGATAAACTTTAAAAACCTCTTAACATAGAGGAATTTTCCATGTCCGAATTTGAACAAGTTTGGCTTATGTAGGCCAAATTTTTATGAGAAAATTATCATATTATTAAAAAGGCTTGACAGGGAATTATGGTTTGCTATTATGATAAATAAGATTTATAAAATGGTAATAATAAA
This sequence comes from bacterium, assembly GCA_030603885.1. Lineage (GTDB taxonomy): Bacteria > Patescibacteriota > JABMPQ01 > JABMPQ01 > JAUVWW01 > JAUVWW01. Next base: position 10,196 of record JAUVWW010000005.1, on the reverse strand, counting down.
AGTCTTTATTTTGAGATAAAATTTGACATTTTTATTACCTTAGATTATTATTAATAGTGATCTAAGTCATAAAATATGCAGAAAAATCAATTAGAATCAACAAATAGGCTTCTTAAGGTAATAGTTGCTTTGTTATTAAGGTTGTTAAATCAACGCGATCAAGATAGCTTAACTCTAAGGGAACAAATCGATGTTTTGAATGACCTTGGACTCAAGCCGAAAGAAATTGCTGAGATATTAGGTCGATCTAATATATATATAAATAAAGAGCTTTCAGGACTAAGAAAGCCCAGAAAGCAGAAAGGATAAAAATATGAGGAAAAGAAACTCGAAAAATGAAAGTACAACCGATGAATTGCTTCGCGATCTCTTAATTGTCCAGCTCGGATTAGCTGGCCTTACTCAACGTCAGATACGCGAAATTCTTGGGGTCGATATTCATCGGGTGAATCGTATTGTTAAACACTTTAAAAGTTTAAAAAATAAAGACAATGACGTCAGAAAATAAAGAAATCTGTAAAAAATTGGATATTATTACTAATCTGCTGAAAGATTTATTAATTTTAGAATTAGGTAAATCAGGATTTAATAGTGATAATGTAAAGAGAGTTTTAGGGAAAATTGATAATAATCGTCTTCGCCGGATTATAACCATTCTTAATAAGATTTCTAAGAAAAATAGAAATCGATATGGAAAAAGAAAAACTTGAAACAATTTCAAAAAAATTGAGTGTTCTTATCTCGCTGAGTTTACGATCTCTACTTGGTAATAAAGATTTCATCGGGAAGAGCAGACGCGGTACTGGTGAATTCGTTAACTATTTAGCTGATTTTGGTCTTAACGCTAAGGATATAGCTGAAATCCTTGATGCACCGGTTCAAAGTGTACGAACTCTATTAACTCCAAAACGAAGAAAAAAATGATATGTCTAGATCACGACTTGATCAGAAATTATTAAAAAAATTAGCTCAAAGACTTGGAAAGACAGAGAAATATTTACGTGAGCAGGTAAGTAAGAAAGCAGGTAAATTAGGTATCTCTTCTGAGGCATTTTTAATTCTTTGGGCAAAAAAAGAAGGAATAGGGACCGCAGTATATCAGAGAAAATTACCTCCTAATATTCAATCAGAAGTTAGAGATACTCTTCCATCTATTTTTACAACAAGGCAGCCACGATTGAAAACTTCTATTAGCCAAAAAGGGAAAAGTCAAAGAAAGAGGTCTCAAATATCATTAGCTGTCGAGTATTTAATTCAAGATAAAGAGCTATTCGATAGATGTGATGATTTGATAAGAGCTAAGAAGAAATTTGATCGGGTATTTAGAGAAGCTACAACTGTACTCGAAGACAGGATAAAAAAGCTGTCTGGGATAAAAAATCTAGTAGGTGTTAATCTAGTTGGTAAAGTTTTAAATCCCGATCCAGCTAAGGCGGTACTAAAGGTTAGTAATAGAAAGATTGAACAGCGGGGCTTTCATAGTATTTATAATGGTCTAATGTTAGCTTTTAGAGATACGACCCATCATGAACTAAGTGAGAGGTTTACAAGACAAGACGCCTTAAGGTTCTGTGGCTTTGTTGATAGTTTACTAGCCATATTAGGAAGAGCTCAAAAATAAGATAGAAACTAATTTCTTTATTAATACAAGATTCAAAATACTGATTCATTTTAATACAGAAGTTAACAGATCCACCATGAACCAAAAAACCTATCACAAATTATGCAAATGGATTGATCAATCGGTTGTCATAGACGAAATCCAGCAGGCTATTCGGGATTGTGGCCGTAAGGCTACCTCAAAACGAGTAAAAGAAGTGTGGTATCGGATTTTAAAAAATTTGTATCGTGAAGCAAAAGATAGTTTTTCGACTTTTGTAAAGTCTAAAGGAATTTAATTTTTAAAAATCATATCTAATAATTCAAAATTAGAACAAATATGCCTATTCTCTTTCGTAATAAAAATAAGAAATGGGGAAAATTAGCAAAAATCTCCTATAAGAACGAAGCCCAGTTGCAAAATGAAATTTATAATGATCCCTCCATTCTTCCTCTTCGAGATATTGATGTTTCTAGGAAAGAAATTTGTGTATTTTTAAAAGAATTTGGTTTACCTGGTTCTGGAAACAGTGATATTATCGGACTCGATCCCGAAGGAAGGATTTACATTATTGAAACAAAGCTTGCCACGAATGCTGAAGCAAAGAGAGAAGTCATAGGGCAGATTTTTGAATATGCTGGATTTTTGTGGAAAATGAGTTTTGAGGAATTTGATCAAAAAGTTTCGAAAATTACCAGTGATCATTTGGTTAATCTGATAAAAAAGAGGATTAAAGACAAGGATTGGTCAGAGGAGCAGTTTTTAAGTGCAGTTTCAACGAATTTAGAAAAAGGAAATTTTTCTCTAATTGTAGCAGTCGATCAGATGAATGAACCTCTAAAGAGAATCGTTGATTATATTAATCTTTCTGGGAGTTTTCATTTTGAACTTTTTGCTCTAGAAATTCCATATTTTACAGGTCAAGGTCTTGAGGTTTTAACACCAAGGTTGTATGGAGTGAAACCTAGTCAGAAAACAAAAACTGCATATGGTAGTAAGGATTGGACAGAAAAAGAATATTTCAAAGTTTTAAGAGATAGAACGAATGAGGAGATTCATAATCTTATAAAAAACTTTTATAATAAAGTAAAAACAAGTAAGAACTTTGAAGTTTGGTTTAGTGGAGGAGAGAAAGAGGGGTATATAAAAGTTGGTGTTAAGAAGGGTAATGAGAAAATTGCTCTTTTATCTTTAGCTAATGTTTCTGCTTCTCTTATTTGGATTGAAATTAAAGCACCCAAAAAGTCTTTAAAAAACATTGATAATTTACATAAAGAGTTATTTAATGAGCTTTCTGAAAAGGTAGATTTGTCTTATGACTACAGCGAGATAAGTTCTTTATATAGTAAGACAATAAGATTAGCTGATTTTATTCAAGAGCAAAGAAAAATGATTTTGGAAATTCTTTATAATTATTTAAATAGAGTTGCTAAAGAAAATTAATAATTTTACTTAGAAAGAAAAAGCGATTAAGTAAAAATTAATTTTATGATTAATATTAATCAAACTCGCCCCCGCCTCATCTTCGACATCGAAACCGTGGGCAAAGATTTTGAGGAGTTGGATAAAAAGTCTCAGGAATACATTAAAGACTGGGCTAAGTTGTATAAAGACACAGATGAGAGTTTTGAAGAGAGGTTTGAAAGAAGAAAGGATCAGTTGGCTGGTTCTCCTTTAACGGCTCAAATTGTGGCTTTGGCTATTTTAGAGGCAGATCAAGGAAAGGGAGCTTGCTATTTTCAAGCACCCAAAAAGAAAATAGAGGCTTTTGAAGAAAAGGAAATTAAATTCCAGCCAGCTACAGAAAAGGAGATTTTAGAGCATTTTTGGCGGGTAATTAAAACCTGTAGCCAATTTGCTACTTTCAATGGCCGAGGCTTTGATTGTCCTTTTATTATTATTCGCTCAGCCATTCATCAAATAAAACCAACTGTTAATTTGATGCCTTACCGTTATAAAAGCGATTTTCATGTTGACCTCATGGATCAGCTAAGCTTTTATGGAGCAGTAAGAAGGAAAGGAAATCTTCATTTTTGGTGCCAAGCTTTTGGAATTGAAAGCTCAAAAGACAAAGGTATAACTGGCCTTGAAGTTAAAGATAGATTTAAGAAAAAAGAATATCTAAAAATTGCCAAATATTGTCTGGATGATGTCCGAGCTACCAAAGAGCTTTTTCATATTTGGGATGAATATATTCGGATACCGGAATACGAGTAACTGGCTAGATTAAAAATATAGGCAGGCTTTTAAGCCTATTTTTTTGACTTTAAATAAAAAATATAGTATGATATACTAAACTGATAATTTTATATTGTAAAATGCCTAGGAAAAAGAACAAAAAAGTTAAAAGAGTTAGTTCAAGAAAGCCCAAAGATCAGCTTCCTCCTGGCTTTAATTTTTTAGCTCATCTAACTCCTGAAACTAAAAGGAATATTGTATCCATTGTTTTGTTTGTAGCTTGTTTTATTAGTCTTTTATCGCTGATTAATCTAGCTGGTCCTTTGGGAGAATTTGTCAGAGATATTATCTTTAGAATCTTTGGTTGGCCAAGCTATATTGTTCCTTTAATATTAGGCGTTTTAGGCTACATCATTCTAAGGCTAGATAGATATCAGATGCCAGCCTCAAGATGGGTAGGATTAGTTTTATTTATGATTACTCTTTGTGGTCTTTTCCATGTCTTTTTACCTCTAGATAAAGCTTTAGATATTATTGAGCAGGGCCAAGGCGGAGGCTATATTGGTTTTGTTTGTTCCTATCCTTTACAAAAAATAATGGGAAGGATAGCTACTTTGATTGTCATTTTAGCCCTATTTTTTGTTTCCATTTTAGTCATGTTTAATACCTCAATAAGAGCTCTGCTTAGAGGTTCAAGAGAAGCTATTGAGCCAGGAAAAGAAGCTTTGAGAAGAGTATCTGGCAAAGCTTTTCCTAAAAAAGAAGGAGAAATTACAGTCAAAGAAATGGAAGAACCAGAGAGCCAAGAAGCTGAACTAGACTTAGAGATTAGAGGACTTGAAAGAGAAGGACAGCCAGAAAAAGTTTCAAGGATAGCTAGGGATTGGAAGCCTTATCCTTTAACTTTACTTGACTCGAGAGGTGATCGACCTACCTCAGGAGATATAAAGACCAATGTCAGGAGGATTCAAGAGACCCTGAGAAATTTTGGTATTGAGGTAGAAATGGGAGAAATAAGTGTGGGACCGACGGTAACCCAATATACTCTCAGACCAAAAGAGGGAATTAAACTTTCTAAGATTACAGCTTTGCATAATGATCTAGCTTTAGCTCTGGCAGCTCATCCTATTCGTATTGAGGCTCCTATCCCAGGAAAATCTCTAGTAGGAATTGAGATTCCTAATCAAACTGCGGCTTTAGTAAGATTAAGAGAAATTTTAGAAAGTCCAGCTTTTTCTAAAAGAAAATCTAATCTAGCTTTGACTCTAGGCAAGAATGTAGCTGGAAATCCTCTGCTAGCAAATCTTGATAAGATGCCCCATCTTTTGGTTGCCGGAGCAACTGGTTCAGGAAAAACTATTTGTCTTCATAGTATTATTTTAACCCTTCTTTATCAAAATTCACCAGAAGATTTAAAACTTATTTTAGTTGATCCTAAAAGGGTAGAATTAACTGCTTACAATGGCCTACCCCATCTTTTAACTCCTGTGGTCCAAGATATTGACAAAACCATCAATGCCCTAAGATGGTCTGTGGCGGAGATGGATCGGCGCTTTAAGTTATTTCATGAGGCACAATCAAGAGACATAATAACTTATAATCAAAAAGTAAAAGAAGAAAAGCTTCCCTATATTATCATAGCTGTTGATGAGTTAGCTGATCTTATGGTCACCGCTCCTCACGAAGTAGAAGGCTGTGTGGTTAGATTGGCCCAGATGGCTAGAGCCACTGGCATTCATCTTATTCTGGCTACTCAACGTCCTTCGGTTAATGTTATCACTGGTTTAATAAAAGCAAATATTACTTCCAGAATTGCTTTTTCCTGTGCCTCATCTGTTGACTCCCGAACTATTATTGATTCAAGTGGAGCAGAAAGACTGCTTGGCAATGGAGATATGCTCTATATATCAGCTGATATATCAAAGCCAAGAAGAATCCAAGGAGCCTTTGTTTCTGATTCTGAGATTGAGAAAGTGGTTAAGTATCTTAAGGAAAAAATGGGTGAGCCTGAATATAATGAAGAAGTTTTAAAAAAACAACAAGAGATTGGTTTAGTTCCAGAGGGGATTAAAGATGATGAACTATTTGAAGAAGCCAAGAATGTAGTCATTCAGGCAGGCAAAGGTTCTGCTTCGCTTTTACAAAGGAGATTATCTGTTGGCTATGCTCGGGCAGCCAGACTTTTAGATTTACTTGAAGAAAAAGGGATCGTTGGTCCACCTGACGGATCAAAACCAAGAGAGGTCTTGGGAGGAGATGTAGAGAACGAAGAGAGCATGGAAGAGAGTGAAAACAAAGAAGATATTGAATATTAAAATTGTTACATTGTTATCATGAATAATGGCTTTGTTACTCGAAAACTAGAATTAGCCTCAAGCCTGGGTGAGAGATTAAAAAAAATAAGGCTTAAGGCTAATATAAGATTAGAGGAAATAGCCCAGGCTATGAAAATCCAAAAGGATTATCTTGTGGCGCTTGAGGAAGGTCAATACGATCAGCTACCAGCCGATGTCTATGTGAGAGGCTACCTCAAACAATATGTAAGCTATTTAGGCTTGGATTATGATGAAATACTTGAGTTATATAAGAAAGAAAGAGGTATAGAAGAACATATTAAAAAGTCAAAAGCTTATCCCGAGCCAAGTCGGAGGGTCAATTTCGTTATTACCCCAAAGATAATTAGAGTAGCGGGTATTCTGATTTTGGTTTTGGGTTTGTTTTTTTATTTATGGATGCAATTAACTAGCCTAGCTGCTCCGCCCATGCTTGAAATTTATGAGCCAGCTTCTAATATAACTATCATAGAGAATATTATTAAAATAAAAGGAAAAACAGAGCCAGAGGTTGAACTTTTTATAAATGACAAGCTCATCTCCATAGATGGCCAGGGGAACTTTGAAGAGAGTGTTGGTTTGACCCAAGGAATGAATACCCTAAATGTCAAGGCCAAAAGTAAAGTGGGAAAAGAAACAGAGATAACCAGGAAGGTTTTAGTAGAACTTCCAGAAGTACAAAAAGTTGCTGGAGAACAAAATCAAGATGAGCCAGAAAAGTGTAGTGATGGGTTAGAACTTACAATTACCATTAAAGATGATCCTACTTGGCTTCATATTTTAGAAGATGATGATGTCGTCTTTAGCCAAGTAGCTTCAGTTGATTTTTTCAAGATTTTTCATGCCAAAGAAAAAATTACCATCTCTTCAGGAAAAGCCCATACCACTTTTGTTGAATTTTGTGGCCAAGATTTAGGAGCTCTTGGAGAGAAAGGAGAGGTGGTTAAAAGTAGAGAATTTATAAAAGATATGATAAAATGAAAATGGGAATAGCTACAAAAACCATGAAATCACTAAAAATAGCATCTATCCTAGCTCTTTTAGGCTTATTTGTTTTTCAACTAAGCCTGCCTGCTTTAGCTCGACCTACTTACGATCAAAGATCAGGCACTTATACTGACACTTTTCCAGATGCCATTGGTCTTTCCACAAACGAAGGTTTCCTAGATTCAACCAATCAAAGGGTTGAACTTGCTCTAACTTCTCAAAATTTTTCAGAGGATTTTTCTGATACAACCTATAAAGATACTACTAATACGACGGCCACCTGGGATACAACCAATAAGAAGGTAAGTTTACCTAAGGGAATAGATATTAGTTCTCAGACCAGCGGTACTAGTAATCATTTACTTTCTGTCTTCTTCACCGACTCCAACACCGGCTGGGCAGTCGGTGCCAGTGGTCTTATTATTCACACCACTGACGGCGGCTCGAATTGGGATACTCAGACTAGTGGTACTAGCGAAAATTTAAGATCTGTCTTCTTCACCGACTCCAACAACGGCTGGGCAGTGGGAGATTGTGGTGTCTCTTGTACAGGCAATACTCCTATTGTTCATACCAGTAACGGCGGCTCAAATTGGTCAACCCAAAATAGTGGTACCGGTCAGCGTTTAAATTCTGTCTTCTTCACCGATTCCAACACCGGCTGGGCAGTGGGGTATAATGGAACTATTATTCATACCACTGACGGCGGCTCAAATTGGTCTCCTCAAACCAGTGGGGTTAGTGTAGCTTTACGTGGCCTCTATTTTACCGACTCCAACACCGGCTGGGCAGTCGGTGATGCGCCATTTCTCGGTAAGCCAACAATTGTTAATACTACAGATGGAGGCAGTAATTGGTCAGCCCAGGACAGTCAGACCGCAGGAGGTTTATATTCAGTTTACTTTGCCGATTCCAATACGGGTTGGGCAGTGACAAATGGCGGCGTTGTTATTTCTACTACTGATGGAGGTACTAACTGGTCACCTGGGGGCAGCATAACCAGTGGTTCTCATAGTTTAACCTCTATTTATTTCATTGATTCTGATACTGGCTGGACGGTTGGTACTGGGGGTGTTGTTTACAACACTACTGATGGAGGTACAACCTGGTCAAGCCAGACCAGCGGGACTAGCAATGATTTATTCTCTGTCAACTTTGCCGATTCTGACAATGGTTGGGCAGTTGGTCTATCCGGTACTATCTTAAAAATAGAACGACTTTATCAAACTCCTAAAATAGTTCAATCTACTAATGTAAATACTTCTGTTTTTACTATAGCTAAAGCCACTTTAACGGCTACTTCAACCTTAAACGGCCAAACAATTACCTATCAAATGTCAGCTGACGGAGGAACCAATTGGGAAACGGTTACTTCAGGTACAGAACATATTTTTACTAATCAAGGCGCAGATTTACGCTGGAAAGCCATTCTTTCTACTACTGACACTGATGTTACTCCTGAAGTAAATAATATTTCTATCGCTTATAAATATTATCAACCCAGCTCTTATACATTCACCGAAGACTTTTCTACTGCCAGTTATAAGGATGCGTCAGCTACTACGGCTGATTGGGATACCACTAATACCAGGGTTGATTTACCTAATCCGCTTACTATTACTGATCAGACCGATGCCACAGCTTATAGCTTGTACTCTGTTTTCTTCACCGATTCTAACACCGGCTGGGCAGTGGGGGGTTCTTCAAGACTTCCTGTAACTGGTGTCATCTTTCACACTGCTAATGGAGGAACTAATTGGTCTACTCAGTATACTGGAAGCATTGTCTTAAACTCTGTCTTTTTCACCGACTCCAACACCGGCTGGGCAGTGGGGACTTCTGGCACTATTCTTAAAACCACTAATGGCGGCTCCAATTGGTCTCCCCAGACCAGCGGCACTAGTAATGAGTTGAAGTCTGTTTACTTTACCAATTCCAACATCGGCTGGGCAGTGGGTAGTTCTGGTACCATTATTCATACCACTGACGGCGGCTCCAATTGGTCTCCTCAAACCAGCGGCACTAGTGGCGGTCTATCTTCTGTCCATTTTATTGACTCTAACACTGGTTGGGCAGTGGGTAGTACAACACTTCCTAAAGCCTCTGTTATTTTGCGCACCACAGATGGAGGTCTGAATTGGTCAAGTCAGACTGCCGGTAGCATTCTTTCTTTAACTTCTGTTTTCTTCATCGACTCCAATAATGGCTGGGCAGTCGCGCGGGGTGGTTTCATTATTCACACTACTGACGGAGGCACAAATTGGTCTCCTCAAACCAGTGGCACCACTAATTATTTATGGTCAGTTTTTTTCACCGATTCTAACAACGGCTGGGCAGTGGGTGGCACATACCCGACACCAGGAGACGCTGATATCCTTTATACCACTGACGGAGGTTCAAATTGGTCCAGCCAGAGTCACAGTATTACTGACACTTTATTTTCTATCTATTTTGCTGACGCTGGCACTAGTTGGGCAGTTGGCCAAAATGGTAATATCACAAAACTAGAAAAATCCTACCAATCTCCTAAAATAGGTCGATCTGTTGATTTAAACGTTGCTGACATTGATGTCATCCGAGCCACGTTTACATTTAATGATACTACTCCTTCGCAAACCTTAATTAGTTACCAGGTTACCACTGACGGCACTAATTGGGTTACGCCTACTTCTGGCCAGGAAATTGATTTTACCAATGTTAATAGTCATGATTATTCGGGCAAGGATTTGAGATGGGGAGCCACTCTTTCTACCGGCGATAGCTCAAATACCCCAGAAATAGGTTCAGTATCGATTACTTACACCTATGATCCAAGCCAGACTCAAAAGAAGGTCATTTCTTCCACTATCACCCCTTCTGAAGTAGGAGATTTTGAAAAAGTAGATATTTCCAACACCTTGAATGGCCAATCAATAAAGTATTACCTTTTAGATTCAAGTGGCGATTTAATCCCAGATTCAGAGCTTCCAGACAATTCTTCAGGATTTTCAGCTGCTGATACCTCAACCACCATTGACCTATCTTCAATTAACGCTTATTCTTATCCAGCTTTAAAGATTAAAGCCGTTCTTTCTACCACCTCTTCAATTGCTACCCCG
>JAUVWW010000001.1 GCA_030603885.1 bacterium | reverse complement strand
ATAACATTTAATCATTAACCACAAGATAAAAGCAGATTTTTTTTTGCAAGATGTCAGTCTTACCTTATCTCATTTTGATTCTTTTAAAGAAGATACTGAATACGAAATAAAAATAACCCCAGGGGTGCTAGCCTACAAAGATGGCTCATATCTAGAAAAAGAAGTAGTTAGTCATTTTAAGATCAGGTCTAAGTTTGCCGAAAGAGTGGTCTCTAAAGTCGAAGTAACTCCACAATTGACAGAGGGAAAATACATTGATATAGATTTAGCTTCCCAAACTCTAACTATTTTTGAAGATGGAAGAAATCTTGGAAGTTATAAAATTTCAACGGGAAAATATTCTATGCCCACACCAAAAGGACAATTCGCTATTCGCAATAAAGTAAAAAGAGCTTATTCATCGACTTATAATCTATGGATGCCTTATTGGATGGCTTTTACTTGGATGGGGCATGGCATCCATGAGCTTCCAGAGTGGGCAGGAGGGATAAAAGAAGGGGAGTCGCACCTTGGAATTCCCGTCTCTCATGGCTGTGTCAGACTAGGAGTAGGTCCAGCAGAGCGGGTTTACAATTGGGTAGATATTGGAACACCGGTTGTAGTTCACTAGAATTTCTCTTCATTATTCTTTTAGTTTACTGCCACCATGAAATTTGCGATGAATATCCCTTAGACGTTTATTAGTAACATGAGTATATAGTTGCGTAGTTACAATATTCCTGTGTCCGAGAAATTCTTGAATAGCTCTAAGATCTACACCTTGGTTTAAGAGGTCAGTAGCATAGCTGTGTCTTATTGTATGAGGAGTGGTGGTAATAGGCAAGCCAGTTTGTTTAACGTATTTTTTGACAATGTTTTCTATAGAACGAGAAGTTAGACGTCTAGATATATTATTTTTATCAAGTCTAAAGTTAATGAACAAGGCTTTGTCTTCGTCTTTTCTAATTTCAAGGTATCTAATTATCCAACTAAGAGCTCGTTCTGAAAAATAAACTACTCTGGAGACACCACCTTTACCAACAATCCCTAATTCTAGATCTTTAAATTTGTTCTTTTTTATATTTTCCATATTAATTTGATCACGGTTTAGAGCTGTAAGTTCAGAGACTCTAAGACCGGTACTGAACAGTGTTTCTAATATCGCTTTGTCTCTAAGACCAATTTTGTTACTAATGTCAGGAGCTAATAATAGTTTTTCTATTTGCTCAAGCGTTAAGAAGTTTATTTTACGTCCTCTTAGACTTAATTTTGGTAATTTAATTTTATCTGCTGGTAGAGATAGAATATCTTTTTCTGTAAAATAATTTAGAAATCCTCTTAGTGCAATCAGGTAGTAAGCCTGAGTGCTTTTTTTTAAAGATTTTTGCATCTTGTCCAAGGAACGAGATAAATAAAGACGATATTTCCAAATAAGTTCTGGAGAGAGCTGATGAGGCTTCAATTCAGTCAAATTTTGTGATATTAACCATTTTCTAAACCTGTTTAAAAATTCATCATAATTTTTCACAGTCAATGGAGAAAGACCTTTTTCTACTTCGATATATTCTAAAAAGCCAGTTATATGCTTTATTATGGGTTTATTAGATTTTTGCATAGACATAAGCCAAATACTGATATAACTACTACTCTTATTTCTATTAAGCTACATTATACGAAGTTATCTTATTTAATTATAATACTCCTCTATTCTATTTCAAGTCTATAATCTAGGGCAAATATCCCATTGGATCAACGGGAGTTCCATTTACTCTAACTTCAAAATGCAAATGAGATCCAGTAGTAAGCCATCCAGCACCTAAGGTTCCTCGTGCTCCCCCGGAGAGTCCAATTATGTCTCCTTGTTTTACATATTGCCCCTCAGTGACATTAAAAGCTGATACATGACCATAGATAGTGGCAATCTCATTATTATGAGCTAGCATGATATAACTATATCCATATCCAGCATTTCTACATTTTACTACATAGGCGTCAGCAGCTGCGGCAATAAGTGTTCCTTGAAGACATTTTATATCTAGTCCATAGTGAACAACATTTATATTCCAACGTTTGAACCATTCTGTATATGTAGGATCCATAAAATAAGCCGTAATTCTTCCCGAAGGGTCAACTGGCCAAGCTAGAGAGACAGCACCTTTTATAGGACCTCCCAGGATATTCTTTTTTCGAGCTTCCTCTAACTTTTTCTGATACTCTTTTTGGACAGCAGCTATTTCTGCATTTACTCTTTGATATTCTTCTTCTGCTTTCTCAAGTAAGTTTCGATATTGAACTTCTTGTCCTTGAGTTAAATCAAGTAATCGAACCCTTCCATACATCTCAGCATCTAGTCTTGTTTTAGTTTCTTCTAATTTAGCTTCTAGGTCTTCTAGTTCTGATTTTTTTGAGGTAAGTTCAACCTTTTTCCATTCTAACTCTTGTTTTAGATCTTGAAGCTTGTCTAGGGCCAGCTGTTGATTGTTCTCGATAAGCTTAAGATACTCCACCTGATCCATAAAACTAGACAAGGTATCATAGGCTAGAAGTATTTCAACTGGATTTTTCTGATCATATTCATGCAAGACTCTAATAAATTCGGCTAATATTTCTTTTTGTTTTTTAACCTCTTGCTCTTTTTCTTGAATTTGAAGCTCTACATTCTCAATTTCTAAGTTAGTTATCTCTATCTCTGTTTTGGTTTTCTCTATCTCTTGAGTAGTTTTTTGAATTTCAGCATCTATAATTTCTATCTGACTTTTAAGAGTAGCTGATTTTTCTTGTTTGGCAACTATATCTGCCTCCAGAGACTCCATTTTTGCATCCAGGCTTGAAATATCTTCTCTCTTTTCAGAAATCTGTTGGTTAAGTTCAGAAATAGTAGAGCCTCGGATAGCCAATAAAGGAATTAAAACTAAGATAGCACTCAAAATGAGCACACCAAAAAGCCTTTTTTTGGCTATTTTTGTTTTTATCTTTACTACTTCCCTCTTCATTGATTTAGAGCTAATTAGCTTCTCTATATAGTATATCATATTTAAAAGCCAAAATCAACTGTAGGTGATTTAAGCTAGTTTTTTAAAGGCATTTTCTATTCGCTCTAGAGCTTTCTTTTTTCCTAATACCTCTAATATTTCAAAGGGTCCTGGAGAGCCTTTTTTTCCAGTCAAAGCTACTCTTAGAGGCCATAATAACTCCCCTGTTCCAGTCTTTTTAGCCTGGACCATAAGAATTTTTTCTAGGTCTTTTTTCCTAAATTGCTTGTCAGGTACAGCCTCTAAAGTTTGTTTAGCTAGTCTTAATGAATCCTTTATCTCTTTGTTTGTCATTTTCTTCCATCTAAGCAATTCTAGATCATATTCTGGTTGTTTGACAAAGAAAAATTTTGTTATCTCCCCTATCTCACTTAGTTTTTTCATTCGCTCTTGTTCTAAAGCAATGACTTTCTTTATATAATTCAATGTAATTTTTTCTCCTGTTTCTTTAATTTCATATTCGCCAGCCACAAAGGCTCCTGGAAAAGCTTGGGATGTAAGTCCAGGAATTAAAGAAGTTGACTCCCCTGGAACAGGAGTAATTAAGTCAGCTTCAATTAGATATGGAATACACTTTGACGCAAGTTTGTCTAGATCCATTTTCCGAATGTAATAGCCATTAATCCAATCTAATCTTTTAATATTAAATACTGCCCCACCCTTCTGCACCCCTTCTAGGCTAAATTCTTTAATTAATTCTTTCATGGAAAATATTTCTTTGGTTGTTTTCGGATTCCAACCTAAAAGAACAAAAAAGTTGTTCAAAGCTTTCGGAAGATAACCTTGTTTTCTATATTCTGAAATAGACACCAGAGCATGACGTTTTGAAAGTTTTGTTCGATCCGGATTTAGAATTAAAGGAAGATGGGCATACTTTGGTTGGGGAAATCCTAGAGCTTCTTGAATTAAAATTTGTTTTGGAGTGTTAGGAATATGATCCTCTCCTCGGATAACATGACTGATTTTCATCAGATAGTCATCAATGACTACGGCAAAGTTATAAAGTGGAATGTGCCTGCCATCAGGATAAACTTTAGCAATAGAAAAATCACCAATTAGATCTGTATCAAATTCTAATTCTCCTCTAATTAGGTCTTTAAACTTTAGAGTCTTCTTTGGAGTTTTAAATCTAATAATTGGTCTTCTTCCTTGTTTTTCTAATTCTTTTCTTTGTTTTTCAGTAAGCTCTCTACACTTACCACTATACTTGGGAGCTAGGCCATTGGCTAACATTTCTTTCCTTTCTTTTTCTAGCTCTTGCTCAGTACAATAGCAAAAGTAAGCTTCTCCCCTATCCAGGAGCTGTTTGATGTGTTTTTCATAGGTTTTTAGCCGTTCTGACTGTCTATAAGGTCCGTATTTTCCTTTGATATCCGGACCTTCATTATAGTCTATTCCAAGCCATTTTAGACCATCAGTGATATCTTTTTCATATTTAGGATCAGAGCGTTCTAGGTCAGTATCTTCAATTCTTAAGACAAATTTTCCTTTTAACTTTTTAGCAAACAAATAATTAAAAAGCGCAGTACGAGCAGTACCGATGTGTAAAGGGCCGGTTGGTGAGGGCGCGATGCGAACGCGGACAGCTTTAAGCATAGAATTATATTTTCTTAAATGATCCAACTAAATGAACTTTAGTAAAAGGAAATAACTTATCTATTATTTTTTCTAAAGCCACTCCTATTTTAAACCATCTTCTAGAAAAAGCAATATAGGTAGGATCGCCAATGGCAAGCAACTGTTCTTTTCGAAAACCATGTTTTTTAAATAATTGTTCATAGTGCCAAATGCCATCGTGCCAGTTTGGATTAATTTTTCTATATATTGCCCTAAACTTTTCTTGTTTAGCATAGTCTAGCATATTTTAAATTTGACTAAATATTCTAGCTGTAATAAGATATAAATAGAAATTGAACAATTTTTGATCTTTTAGGAGGTGAAAAATGGGTGAATTATTGATAGTCTTATTGGTAGTTCTTGTTATAATAGCTTTTTGGGAAAGATCTGGAAAGAAGGAGGAATTCTGCAGAGGTTGTCCTGAACAAGATGATTGCAGTGGTAAGCCATCGAGCTGGTGTGATCCAGATGGTTGGAGATACAGAAGTCATTAGCTTTAGGCTGGGCTTTGCTCAGCCTTTTATTTTATATTGAAAAACTTGCCAAGGAAATTTAAAGGTTGCTGTCCAGATTCTCTTTGCCCGCCAAGGTTCAACAAATAATCGCCAAAGCCATTCTAATCCTAGTTTTCTGAGAATTCCAGGTGCTCTTTTAGCCTTGCCAGCAATAAAGTCAAAGGCTCCCCCTACTCCAACGGCTACTTTTATATTTTCTAATTTATTTAAGTTTCTGGCAATCCATTTCTCTTGTTTTGGATGTCCAAAAGCTACAAGAAGAATATCAGGTTGTCTTCTGTTAATTCTATTTACTAATTCCGGATTTTCAATTCTAAATTCTGTATTTTTCATTCCTAGCTCTGCTTCAGCTATTTTTAAATCCTTGTATTTTTCTTTTAATTTCCCAGCTGCTTTTCGAGCTACCCCTTCTTCTGCGCCCAGCAAATAAATTGAACAATTCTTTTGTTCAGAAAGTTTGGCAATTTTCCAAATTAGATCAGAACCTGTAACTCGTTCTGGAATTACAGTCCTACAATACCTAGGATAAAAGATCAGACTTAGCTGGGTGTAAATAAACTGTAAGAAAACCTTTAACTTTTGTTTTGACTTTAAACTAAGAAATTTCGCTGCCCAAAGTAGCCCAACTCCATCGGGTATAGCAATATCAGCTTTATTTAGAATATTTTTAAACTCTTCATCTTTCTGTGCAGCCATGACAAACTCTGGATTAGGAGTGACAATATAATATTTACCCCCTTTTTGAGAGAGCCACTCCCCCACTCTTTGTATAACTTCTTTTTGGGTTATCTTATTGACTTTGACTCCTAAAATATCTATTTTCATTTTAACTCACAACTCTTAACTACCTTATACTTTGCTCCTTTTGGGCTAAGTTTACTTTCCATAACATCAATGCTTTTTACTTCCCAATTAGCATGAATTTTAATCTCTTTTAACTGCTCTAGGGCTCCACTTTTTCTTCCCCACCCTTCCTTTTTTACTCTAGCCAAAGTTAAATGAGGTTTAAAAGCCCTTTTTTCGAGTCTAATATAAGGGAGTTTGACTAGGCCTTCTCTTAAATTCTTGTTCATTTGAAAGACCACAGTATCCCCTTCTATGTGGATTACCACTACTCTAGCCCTCTTAATATTGGGAAAGAAATCTAGCTCTCCAGTTGAAAGTCTAAAGGAGCTAATTTCCTTAGTAGCTTCTTCTACTACTTTTTTAACTTCTTCCAGTTGTTCATCTTCTAAATAGCCAAGAAAAGCTAAAGTTATATGAAGAGCCTCTTTAGTAATCCATCTTACAGGTAGTTCAAATTTTTTCATCCTTTCTTGAGCATCTAGAACCTCTGATTTTGCTTTCTCTGAAAGGTTAATAGCGATGAAAATACGATGTTTCATGGAAATAACTTACGTCTTGTATTATACCATCAAAGGCAGTATAATGAAAGTATGAAAGAAGCCCTGCTTTATAAAAAATTAAAAAACAAGGAAGTCCAATGTAATCTCTGTAGCCACCGGTGTACTATTTTACCTGACAAACGTGGAATTTGCGGGGTAAGAGAAAACAAAGCGGAAAAACTCCATTCCTTAGTCTATGGTAAAGCATGTGCTGAGCATGTTGACCCTATAGAAAAGAAACCTCTTTTTCATTTTTTGCCAGGCACTACTTCTCTATCCGTTGCCACCGTCGGCTGTAATTTTAGATGTAAAAACTGTCAGAATTGGGAGACTGCTCAAAGTCCAAAAGAAAATGGTCAGATTTGGGGTGAGGATCTTTCACCCGAAGAGATCGTCAAACATGCCAAGGAACAAAAATGTCATGGTGTTTCTTATACTTATACTGAACCAACTATCTTTATTGAATATGCTTTGGATACTATGAAATTAGCTAAAGCTGAAGGTTTAAAAAACTCTTGGGTAACCAATGGTTTTATGACTAAAGAAGCTTTTGAGCTAGTTGCCCCTTATTTAGATGGAGTAAATTGCGACTTAAAATCATTTACTGATAAAGTTTATCAAGAAAATTGCGGAGCAAGAGTCAAACCAGTCCTTGAAACTTTAAAAAGGATAAAAAAAGCTGGAATTTGGCTAGAAGTGACTACTTTGATCATTCCCACTTTGAATGATAAAGAAGAAGAATACAAAAATATTGCTTCTTTTATAAAAAATGAGCTGGGACCAGAAGTTCCTTGGCATATTTCACAATTTTATCCAGCCTATAAACTAATGGATCTTCCAGCTACACCAGTTGAAGCAATACATAAGGCTCGAGATATTGGTAAAAAGATGGGATTAAAATATGTTTACACAGGAAATCTTCCAGGTGATG
Source organism: bacterium (assembly GCA_030603885.1). Taxonomy (GTDB): domain Bacteria; phylum Patescibacteriota; class JABMPQ01; order JABMPQ01; family JAUVWW01; genus JAUVWW01. Next base: position 191,800 of record JAUVWW010000001.1, on the reverse strand, counting down.
AAGGAGAAAATACTTATTGTCCAAAATGTGATGAGTTGGTTATTGAAAGACTTGGGTATTCTATAAAGAGATTTGATAAAGACGGAAAATGTTCTAAGTGTGGAGAGAAATTGGATTTGATTTTGAAATAAAAAGAAGACCCTTACACTTCTTGAGAAGTAATAAGGGTCTCATAATCTCGACTATTTTTAGGAGCATTTTCTTGGAATAAACAAATGGATTTTTCCATTTGGTGGCATTTGTTTTTTCCAGATTAATTTAGTAGGTTTATTACTCCATCCGCCGGCTCTCTCCCACTCAAGCTTTTCTTTAAATGCAAGATGGGCACATTCTAAGGTGTCAGAGACATGGACAGTGATCTCAAAGAGATAGTATTCGTGATATTCAATAATGTCACCATGCATATTCGCCTTCAGGATAACTTTATCAGTCCACCACCATCGATGAATAAATTCATAATCTAAAACTGGAGCGGTTACACCCATCCGGCTACTGCCTTTTTTTGCCCCCATCCGTGCCTCCTCAACTGATGCTAATTTCTTAAGTCTCTCTTCTTCAAGCTTGGCATTGCGTTCAACTACATAAACAAATCCAAAGATAAAGGTAAAGAATACTACTACGCAGAGTGACATGATAAATACCCGTCTTCGCAAGGACAAATCTTCCCATTTTCTCATTCTTGACCTCCTTTCTTAATTTTGTAACAGTGTAGCATATATAAAATAATTTGTCAAGGATTTCATATGACTTTAGTCTTTTCTTCAATTTGTCCTCATCCTCCATTACTCATTCCGGATATGAGATCGAGAGATTTGATAAAGACGGAAAATGTCCGAAGTGTGGAGAGAGATTGGATTTGATATTAAAATAAATGGATAAATACGATATTATTATAGTTGGAGCTGGACCAGCAGGCCTGACAGCTGCTAAAGTTTTAGCAGAAAATAATAAAAAAGTTCTTGTTTTAGAAAAGGATAAAGAGATTGGCGAAAAAGTTTGTGCTGGTGGATTGACTAAAAAAGATTTTAGAGAACTTAAAATTCCTAAATGGGTTACAGAACAAGAATTTTGTTCGGTTACTATCCGTATTTATGATCATCTAATAAAAATTCAAGCCGATGAACCTTTTGTTTGGACATGTGATCGAAAGAAACTTTTAAGATGGCAATTTGGGCTAACACAAAAGGCGGGAGCAGATATTTGGTTAAATTCAAAAGTGGTGGGTATTTCAGATGATTATGTATCATTAAATAATGGCAAGAGAGTTTATTTTAAATACTTAGTGGGAGCTGATGGGAGTAATTCTATTGTCAGAAATTCTTTTGGTTTGAAATCGAAAAAGATAGTGTTGGCTATCCAATATATTTCGAAAGCAAAATTTAATGAATTACAAATATTCCTAGATCCAAAAAGATTTGGATCCTGTTATGCCTGGATATTCCCCCATCAAGATTATACATCTATAGGTGTGAGTGCTGATCCCAGATTGTTTAAAATTAATATTCTAAGGAAAAATTTTGAAAGGTGGTGTAAGGAACTTCCTTTTAATATTGATAAAGCTAAACTTCAGACAGCTTTAATAAATTATGACTATCAAGGAGTAGAATTTGGCAATAAATTTTTAATTGGCGATGCCGCGGGGCTAGCCTCTGGTCTCACAGGAGAAGGTATGCATCCAGCCATGATATCAGGAATAGAAATAGCCAAAAAGATAATTGACCCTAATTATAAATTCAAAAAATTGCAAGAGATTTTAAAAGCAAAAGAACAAGAAGAAAAAATAGTATCTCTTTACAAGAATTGTAAAATTGTCACTTATTTGGGCTTTAGATTATTAACATTACTGTTAAAGAGCCGTTTATTCAAGAAAAATTTAATTAAATTTTTTACCGAGAAATAGATATCCATGACTTTAGTATTTTCTTCAATTTGTCCTCATCCTCCTTTACTCATTCCAACCATTGGAGGTCCAGAGCTTGAGAAGATTTCAAGTACGGTTAAAGCTTTAGAAAAGTTGAACAAAGAATTTGTTCAGACAAAACCTGAGACGGTGGTAGTTATTTCTCCTCATGCCCCTACTCTGTCCCAAGCTTTTGGAATAGTCAAACCAAAAATACTTTCTGGAAACTTTGGCCAGTTTGGAGACTTTGGAACAGAGCTAAGTTTTGAGACAGACCAAGAATTGATAAAAGACATTCTAGATGATGCTAAAAAAGAAAAAATGCCAGTCCAGGCTCTTGATTATTCAGATTTGGATCATGGCACGTTGGTACCCTTATATTATCTCACCAGAAAAGTACCAAAATTAAAACTGGTGGTAATTAGTTTTACTCTACTTGATCTTCCGACCCATTTTCAATTTGGTCAAATGTTACACAAAGCAATCAAACATGCTGATGAAAGAATCGCTGTAGTAGCTTCTGGTGATTTATCTCACCGGCTAACTTTCGACGCTCCAGCAGGATATTCTCCCAGAGGAAAAGAATTTGACGAAAAATTGATTGATTTACTTAAAAAGAACGATGTTAAAAGTATTCTAAACCTAGATCCTGGATTAATTGAAGAAGCTGGAGAATGTGGACTACGTTCGATAATTGTTTTATTAGGAATTTTGGATAAAATAGACTATAAACCAGAAATTTTGTCTTATGAAGGTCCGTTCGGAGTCGGGTACTTGGTGGCAAATTTTAAATTTTAAATATGGAACTAATTCCTCTCAAATTTCCTTTAATTAAGCCAAAAGATGACATTTTAAAGATCTTGGCAGATGTCATCACGAGAAAAAAGATAAGGCTTAAAAATAGTGATATAATAGTGGTTGCTTCCAAAATATTAGCTCTTTCTGAAAATAGAATAGTAGATCTAAGAAAGGTTAAACCGACAAAAAAAGCCAAAGTTCTAGCTAAAAAATATTCTATTGGCCCAGCTTTTGCTCAAATTGTTTTAGGCGAAGCAGACAAGATTATTGGTGGCGTACCAAAAGCCATACTCACTCTAAAAGATAATGTACTGATTGCTAACGGTGGTGTAGATCAGTCAAATGCTCCAAGAAAATTTGCTATTTTATGGCCAAAAAATTCTTATGTTTGGGTGGATAGAATTAAGAAATATATCAAAAATAAATTTAAGGTTAATGTGGGTGTAATAGTCAGAGATTCAAATTGTCATCCCTTGAGGTGTGGTACCTTTGGCGTGGCTTTAGTTATTGCTGGTTTTGAAGGAGTTCAAGATGCCAGGGGCAAGTTAGATCTTTATGGAAGAAAAATTAGCATTACCCAAGAAAATGTGGCAGACAATCTGGCATCAAGTGCTACAATAATTATGGGTGAGACTAAAGAAAAAATGCCAATAGTGATTATTAGAAATACACCTATCAAATTATCTAACAAATCTCCAAGATATTTGACTAAGCAATTGATTATGTCTCAAAAGGAATGTTTGTTTAAAGATTATAATAAATAACTTATAATTTAGTAATTAACAAAAGACTATGAAAAAAATCACCAAAAAGAAAATCTTATTCATTGTCATTTTTATAGCCATTGGGTTAGCAATTTCCCAAATTCCTATCTCCTCTATTGTTGGCTCAAAGCAATCTTTTACTCCTTTTGAATTTCTAGGTCCAACCTCGGGAATGTTTCTAGGAGCTTGGCCAGCAGCTGTATCCGTGTTTTTTGTAAAACTGTTTAATGTGTTAATTAAACATCAAACCTTTGATATAACTACTTTGATTCGATTCTTTCCTATGATGTTAGCTGCTGTTTATTTTGGAATACCAAAATCGAAAAAAATTATCTTAGCCATTCCCCTACTCTGTATAGTCTTGTTTATGCTTCACCCTGAAGGAAGACAAGCCTGGTATTTTTCATTATATTGGTTAATTCCTATAGCCTGTTTCTTTAAAAAGGACAGGCTAGTTCTAAACGCTTTAGGCTCAACCTTTACAGCCCATGCTATAGGATCAACTGCTTTTCTTTACGCTTTTAATCTACCAGCTCCAGTTTGGATAGGCTTAATTCCGGTTGTCTTTATGGAAAGAGCGCTGTTTTGTGCTGGGATTTGGGTATTTTATCTAGTGATTAACTCTGTTTTAGACTGGCTAGTTGCCAAAAGAAAAGTTTCTGTTTTGAAAACCCTGGTTAATCCAAGGTATGTTTTATCTAAGAGATTCTTTAGGTCTAATGCCTAGGACTTATGTCTCACTCTTATATCAAGCTAGCTAAAAAAGCAGTAGAAACTTATATAAAGACCGGTAAGATTATTGATTTACCTAAAGACAAAGTTTTTGAAAGAAAAGCTGGTACTTTTGTTTCTTTGTGTATCTGTCGAGGTAAAGAAAAAAATCTTTGTGGATGTGTTGGAACCTATCTTCCCACCAAAGATAATATTGCTGATGAGATAATTTCTAATGCTATATCTGCTGCTACTCGGGATCATCGTTTTGAACCAGTTACCAAAGACAAACTTAAATATCTTTCTTACACAGTTTATATTTTGAATCCTCCAAAGCAAGTGAAGAGTTTAGATAAACTGGATCCTAAAAAATATGGAGTTCTAGTAAAAACTTTGGATGGAAGGTCCGGACTTCTATTACCAGATTTAGAAGGAATCGATACCCCAGAAAAGCAGATCATTATTGCTTGTCAAAAAGGAGGAATAAATCCAGAAATGGAACAGTTAGTACTCTATAGATTTACCGCAGAAAAATATGAAGAAACAAACTAAAAAAATTAAAAAGAAAAAAGAAAAAGAAGAGAAAGAGACTGCTATTCAAGAAATCGTTAATCATTATTTTTATACCAAAGGTTTGACTTTGGATGAGATTAAAAAAGATGCTAAAAAGAAAAAAATAATTTATTCAAGATTTACCAGACCAGCCAAACAACTTTTAGAGTTAGCAGGCTCAGTAAAAAAAGCCAAGCAAGCAATTGACAAGGTGGCCAAGTGGGCTAAATCAAGAAATCTAGATTATGCCATTGAAACTGTTTTTAAAAAATGGCTGGAATTAGATCGGCTAAAACCCAAAGAAATTGTTAAAAAACCATTTTATCGAGAAGATCCCATGGTTTGGTCAGAGACTAAGAGAAGATGGTATGTTATTGATGAAAATGGCAGATGGTTAGAATTTGCTGGAAAAGAAGAAGATATCGAGTGGCGAATAGTAAAATAAAAAGTTTGTTGTAAAATAAAAGACCCGAGAGGATATATATAATATTCCATCCCCTCGGGTGGGTCCAAGAAACTTTTCTTGAATCTTGAACCAGGCATGGCTTCTTGCTTACCTTACATTAAGCAAAATAGCCTTTTCAATTGGTACCTCCTTGTTGTGGGTTTGTGGCACGTCTTGAGAAAAAAAGTAGAATAGACGGCCATTTAGTAGTATAACATATCTAAATTATATGTCTATACTTTAAACATTTTTACTATAATATCAACATGGCCATCAAAAAACAGAATTACAATCTTGTCTTCATGGGCACACCTGATTTTGCAGCTGAGATTTTATCTAATCTCCTGACAAATAAATGGAATGTTAAAGCTGTATTTTGCCAGCCAGATAAAAAAGTAGGAAGAAAGCAGAAAATAGTTTTTTCTCCAACTAAAAAAGAAGCCATAAAACATAATATCCCTGTTCATCAGCCAGAAACTCTAAAAGACAAGATAGTTATAGAAGAGATAAAATCTCTAAAACCAGATCTGATTGTGGTAGCTGCCTATGGCCAGATTATTCCCAAGGAAACTTTAGAGATTCAAAAATATGGCTCAATTAATGTCCATGCTTCCCTACTCCCTAAATACAGAGGAGCCTCCCCTATTCAAGCTGTTATTTTAGAAGGTGAAAAAGAAACAGGAATTACTGCTATGTTAATGGATGAGAAAATGGATCATGGACCAATCCTTGCACAAAAAAAGATAAAGATATATAATAATGAGACTGGTGAGTCTTTACATGATCGGTTAGCTAAGCTTGGTGCTAAAGTATTGTCTGAGACTTTATCCAAGTGGTTTGAGGGCAAAATAAAGCCAAAATTACAGAATCATTCCCAGGCTACATATACAAAAATCTTGAAGCGAGAAGATGGAAAAATAGATTGGAAAAAATCTCAAGAAGAAATAGAAAGACAGATTAGAGCTTTTTGGCCTTGGCCTAGCTCTTGGACAATCTGGGATAAAAGAAGGCTGAAGATAATCAGGGCTAAAGTAGGGACTAAAAAAATTGAGAAGAAGTACAAACCAGGTAGAGTCTTTTTAACTCAAAATAAAGGGTTAGCTGTGGCTTGCGGTAAAAAATATTTAATAATAGAGAAATTGCAGCTTGAAGGTAAGAAAAAAATGTCTGCTAAGGAATTCCTAAGAGGATATTCTAAAATTGTAGGAGCTATTCTAAAATAATCCATGGCAGAAGAAACAAAACAATCTGATTTTAAAGATAAAATCATCTTGCTATTTATGGTTCTAGCAGTAGGCTTAGGTTTTGTTTTTTATCTTTCTCATTTTAGAGCTAAGCCTAAAGAGGGTTCTTCTCAATTGAAAGAATCGCAGGTTCCTGTAATTTCTTCAGAAGAAGTAAAGCAAAAACTAGATGCAGGTGAAGATATTATAATTTTAGATACAAGATCCAGAGAAGATTATAAAACCAAATACATAAAAGGTTCTCTTTCTATGCCTCAAGATGAAATCTATGTTAGATATTCGGATTTACCTCAAGACAAAGAGATTATTGTCCTTTGTTATACCACTGGTTGTCAATCATCAACCCAGGTGGCCCAGGTGCTTTTGGAGTTAGGATTTTCCAATGTCAAAGACATGAAAACAGGTATTTCTGGCTGGGAAGCTCAAGGCTATCCCCTAGAAGGAGAATACATAGCTTCAGCTACCCAAGAAGCAAAGGTAGAAAGTATCAGTCCAGCTCAGTTGAAAATTAAACTTGATACTAACCAAGATATATATCTTATAGATGTACGAGAAAAAGAAGAATACAAAGCAGGTCATATTGAAAAAGCTCACTCCTTGCCTTTAGATCAGATTTCTAGTCAATTGGACAAGCTTTCCAAGGATAAAGAAATTATTATGTATTCAAAAACAGGACACCAGAGTAAACTAGCTTGTCAATATTTATTAATTAAGAACTTCGAGAAGGTTAAAGAAATAGCCGGTGGTTTTGAGGCTTGGATTGAGGCTGGATATTCGGTCATGAAGTAACTAATAACTCAGCGATCTAGTAAAAATTAAAAGAGCCGAAAAAGGCTCTCTTAATTTTGCATTTTTAATTTTCTAAGTCCCCATTCTCCAAGATTTAAGATATTTCTCTTGTTGCTTTGTCAATCGATCTATTCTGATACCTAAAGATTTGAGCTTTAGTCGAGCTACTCTTTGATCAATTTCATTAGGCACTCCTAAAACTTTGTTTTCTAAAGAAAGACCTCGTTTAACTAGATATTCAGCACATAGTGATTGATTGGCAAAGCTCATATCCATTACCTCAGCTGGATGACCTTCGGCACAAGAAAGATTAACCAGTCTTCCTTGGGCTAAGAGATTGAGTCTTTTACCATTTCTCAAAGTAAATTCTTCTACATTTTCACGCGTCTTTCTTACTTTCTTAGCCATTTTTCTTAAAGCTTTTGTATTAATCTCTACATTAAAATGACCAGCATTACATAAAATGGCTCCATCTTTCATTAATCCAAAATGCTTTTTGTCAATGACATTAATATCACCAGTAGTGGTAATAAAGATATCCCCTATCCTAGCCGCCCGATTTATAGGCATAACGTGATGTCCGTCCATGGAAGCTTCCAGGGCTTTTACTGGATTTATCTCACAGACAATGACATTTGCTCCCATACCATGCATTCTCAAAGCAACTCCTTTTCCACACCAGCCATAACCACAAATAACCACGTTTTTTCCAGCTAAAAGAACATTTACGGCTCTGAGTATTCCATCTAATGTTGACTGTCCTGTTCCGTATCTATTGTCAAAAAATCTTTTTGTCTGAGCATCGTTAACAGCGATAATAGGATAAGCTAAAATCCCTTTCTTCTCCATAGCTCTAAGTCTGACCAGGCCAGTAGTTGTCTCTTCAGTTCCTCCTAAAACATCTTTTACTAACCAAGGTTTTTGATCATGTAAAGTAGAGACCAAATCAGCTCCATCATCCATGGTGATGTTTGGTTTTATTTTTAGAGCATTTTTTATATGCCTAAAATAAGCAGCTCCGCTTTCTCCCTTGATAGCAAAAAGACCAATCTTAAGATTTTTAGCCAGAAAAGCAGCAATGTCATCCTGAGTGGAGAGCGGATTTGAGGCACAAAGAGCAATGTTTGCTCCACCTGCTTTTAGAACAGACATCAGTACTGCTGTTTCTGCAGTTACATGAAGACAAGCAGAGATGTTGATGTCCTTGAATAGCTTTTGTTTTTGAAATCGATCTCTGATCAGCCTTAAAGTTGGCATTCGAGATTCAGACCACTGAAAACGAATTTTCCCCTTTGAGGCAAGTTTTGGATCTTTAATGTCATAGTTTTTCATAGGTTTTTGTATTAATTATTAAGTTATTAGTTATACCATTGCTTTCTCTAGCGCCTGTCCACATTCACATATTCTTTTCTCGGGCATATCTTCAATCATTTTGAAGATCAATTTCTTTACTTTATCAATATTGGCTTTAAAAACTTTGACCAATTCCTCGAAAGTTACTGGATAAATATCTTGCATTCCCTCAAGTCCAGCATCAAAGTCAGTTATCAAAACAATAGTCACATAACACATCTCTAATTCTCTAGCTAATACAACTTCAGGATATTGGGTCATATTAATTATATCAAAACCTTGGCTAGAATAAAAGCGGGATTCGGCTCGAGTAGAAAATCTGGGACCGTTAATTACTACTACTGTTCCTTTTGGATGAGCTTGAATTTTTAGTTTTTTTGCAGTATCAAAAGCTATCTTTCGTAGCTCGGGACAATAAGGATCAACGCAAGAGATATGGACTACTGAAGAAATTTTCTTTTTGAATCCCAGGCTTTTGGCTAAATTATGAGACTTCTGAGGATCATCATAAAAAGTATCTTCTCTTCCCTTAGTTCGATCTATAAACTGATCACAAATTACAAAATCTCCTGGTTTAAATTTTGGAGTTAAGCTTCCTGCAGCACAAGGAGCAATAATTCTTTTTATTCCTAGTTTCTTAAAAGCATAGATATTAGCTCTGTATGGTATTTTATGAGGAGCAAACTGATGCTTTTTTCCATGCCTGGGCAAAAAAGCAACTTTTTTTCCAGCATATTCCCCTAAAGTAATTTTGTCCGAGGGCTTTCCATAAGGAGTCTTTACTTCTATTTCTTTTGGCTTTTCTAATAATTCGTAAAGCCCAGATCCTCCAATAATTCCAATTTGTGCTTGTTTTTTCATTTTATCTTTTTAACTATTCCTTTTGTGGCATCCACCTCTACCCTATCTCCGTCTTTTAGAACTTTGGTAGCGATTTTAGTGCCTATTATACAAGGGACTCTTAGTTCTCGAGAAACAATAGCAGCATGACACACTATTCCACCATAGTCAGTAACTATAGCAGCTGAAATTTTCATGGCTGGGATAAAATCTGGAGAGGTCGTTGCAGTTACTAGCACATCACCTTTACGGATTTTTTTGAGTTCATCTTTACCTAAAATCACTTTAACATGTCCTTTAGCCTTACCTCTTGTAGCAGTCTGACCATAGATCACACTATCTTCCAGAGTTGGTTTAGGTGATTGATATTTGAAACCATAACGTTTTAGAGTTCGATCTAGCTCTAGTTTTCCAGATAAAAAATTGTTTTTAAACAGAAAATAATTTATTTTTCTCTTGCGTAATTCAGATAATTTAGGAAATTGTTTTTTAAGCAAAAGTTTTTTTAATTCTTCAAACTTTATCACTTTAAAATAATTTAAAAGTTGCTTTCTGCCAGCTATAGCACTCTTAAAAATCTTTTTAAATATTTTATCTCCTATATCATAATAACCCTCGCTTCTAACTCTTGCTTTTTCCATTTCTTTATAATCCACATACTCTCTTAAATATGATCTACTTAGTAACCAGTAGACCACAACATACATTGGTAGAATTTTATATATTATTTTGAATGTTTTTTGAGCACAATTCCATAGGTCTTTACTACTTGCCTTTTTGAGTTTTTTCTTTTTTGACTTATTTAGCTCGTCAAGATACCTGAAAATTTTTTTCAAGCGGATAGATAAATATTTGGGATCGCTTTTAATTTCCCTGAGAATGTATTTTTCAAAAGATCTCTGGTCTTTCTCGGGACGCATTATATTTACACCAGCCTTTGTCCTAAAAAAGAAAACACGAGGGAATCCAAAATTAAGTTGCCTCCTCATCTCGTTAAAATAACCAGTATCCCATGATTCTAGTATTATTAGACTAAAATCAATTATTGATATACTGAATAATTTCTCCATATAAATTTATAAGGTAGTGATGGGTCGGCTCTGAACGATGTATATCTTATTCTTCTCTATCGCCCACTCTATATCACAAGGAAAGCTATAATGTTTTTCTATTTTTTTACAAATTTTAGCTAGTTTAATGATTTGTTTTCCAAATAAAACTTGTTTGTCTTGGAGTTTCTTGGGAATAGGTATAGTTTTTGTTTTGGTCCCTACTCTCTTGATTTGAGTAGTCTGAACATTAATATTGATATCTATTATAGTCTCATCTTTTTTATCTAGCACATAAGTATCGGGAGTGACTTTTCCTGCTACTACAGACTCCCCTAGGCCATAAGAAGCCTCAATGACCATTTGATTTTTGTCCTTGGTGACAGGATGAGCTGTAAAAACTACTCCAGCTGTCTCTGCCTCAACCATTTTTTGGACTACCACAGCTACAGAAACTTCTTTTCCATCCAGTCCTTTTTCTATTCGATAAAAAATAGCTCGAGGGGTAAATAAAGAAGACCAACATTTTTGAACTTTATTGATAAGGTCTTTTTTAGTAATACCTAAATACGACTCCAACTCCCCTGCCCAAGAGGCTATTTTAGAGTCTTCGGCTGTAGCAGAGCTCCTCACAGCCACGTATTTGGCTCTAAGCTTGTCATAAGCCTCTAAAACAGCCTTTTCTATATCTTTAGGCATGCTATACCTATTGATTAGCTGTCTTAGCACCTCGGAAGCATCGTCTACTGTGGTTGTTTTTTTAGGATCAACCTTTTTAAGCTGGGCCTTTACTTCTAGATTAATATCTGTTTCTTCAAGAAACCTGTCAAAAGCAGAGGCTAAAACTATAAAGCCAGGGGGAACAAGTATTTTAGCCTTGGTCATCTCTCCCAAAGAGGCTCCTTTTCCTCCGGCTATATCTACATCTTTTTTTGAAATTTTTTCAAAGGGAAGAATATACATATTTATTACCTTCTTTAAAAATTAATAAGTGATTTCACAGGGTATCCTTTTAGCTTTTTTCTTCCTTTTAGGTCTTTTAGCTCGATAAAGAAGTCGATTCCAACCACTTTTCCACCTAATTTCTTGACCAGATCAACCGTAGCTTTCATTGTTCCTCCTGTAGCTAATAAATCATCAACTAACAAAACCTTCTGTCCAGGTTTAATAGTATCGTGATGCATTTCCAAAACATTAGAAGCATATTCTAAAGAGTACTTTTTCTTTATAGTTTTATGAGGTAATTTACCACTTTTACGCACTATGCCCAGGCCTGTTTTTAATTTGTAAGCCAAGGCTGCGGCTAAAATAAAACCACGAGCATCAATACCTACTACCATATCAATTTTCTTTTTAATGTAAGGCTTACCCATCTGATCAATCAGATATCGAAACAATTTTGCATTTTCCAAGACAGGTGTGATATCTCGAAAAACAATACCTTTTTTAGGCCAATCAAGGATAGAGCGAATTTTAGATTTTAGATTGTATGTCATGAACTAAACTTTATGTCTCTGTGCTAGCATAATAGCATTTTTTAAAGTTTTGGACAAAATTAAGGCAGACTGTTTGACAGACTGCTTTTAGATAAATTATATTAAAAAAACAGCCATGGTTTATCCGAATTTTGGCTGTTTTTATTTTTAATTCCTACAACAATGGCAAGTAAAACCTCCCTCTTTAGATATATTTCTATTAAATTACGATTTCTTCTCTTTCTCGAACTCTTCTCTTAATCTATTGATTACTAAAACGAGTTCTTTTTCGTCTATTTCTCCTTTATTCCATTTTCCTAACTGTTCAAGATAAGCTCTAAATTGTTCTGCTAATAATTTAACTCTAGGTATACTTATATAGCACTTCTCTTCTTTAAAACGATCCTGCTCAAAAGAAATAGGTAATCTCTCTGGTAACTTTTCACCCACTGGATAGCCTGTCTTAATAGACTCTGTTGGTCTTATCACATCTCCCATTACTTTCTCGAAGACAATCAGACCCTTTTTATCCCGGCTGAGGTCAAAACCTATCTTTTCGTTTCCATCTGGCTTAACCCTAATCATAGTTTTCTTAAGCATTAAATCAATAAAACCACCGTGCGTTCCCTCATTTAAAATAATATCTTTCTCTATTGGTCTAGCACCTTTTTCACCTCTTTTAAGAGCACTTTTTCGCCGAGCAATATATCTCTCACCAATCTCTGCCATTTTGAAAAATTGATAGGCTGCGCCCATAGCTAATACATGAGATATTTCCTTATCAGCTATTACATTACGAATGCCAATGGGCTGATATCTTTCACGGATTTTAGCCCATTTTGGATCCTTAGACTCAGGGTCATAATCGGGGTAATCTTTTTTCACCATCTCATTAATCAATTTAGTCTGAGCTTTGATTCGCGATTGCAAGGGACCGACTACATCATAATAGAGACCTACTCTCCGTCGAGTTTGATATAAACCCTCTGTTGATGGAGACTTAATTTTGCTTTCTTTACTAATTTTTTGAAGAGTTTTATAGGTCCGATCACTCTTCTCAAAACTAGAATATCCTTTTAGAACTTCAGCATCAACCTTTTCCCCTTTAGCTCTTACAGTAGCTATTCCTTCTGGCGTCAACTCGCCTGTTGGGGCCCGATTAGCATGACGAGTAATCCAAAGTTCCAATCGCGGCTTTCTTTGTTCTCTTATTTCGGGCGTTATCTCTTCACTTTTAACAAATTTTCTCATAGTTTTTCCTCCTTTTTACTCTTCTTAAAATTTTAACTACTCCTTTTCGAGCATCGACCTCTAACAAATCATTATCCTTGATTACTCGGGTAGCATTTTCTGTGGCAATTACACAGGGTACGCCCAGCTCTCGGGAAACAATGGCAGCATGGGATGACAGACCACCTTGATCAGCAACAATAGCAGCTGCTTTTTCCATGGCTGGTACAAAGTCTGGTGTAGTAAACTGTGCTATCAAAATGTCACCTCTTTTAACCTTACCAATCTCTTTTTTATCTAAACACACCCTTGCTTTACCTTTAATAATACCTCCTAGACAAGCCATTCTTCCATGGATCTCTCTAACCTTGCTAACTTTGACATAATATCTCTTTTCTAACTTCTTGATTTCTTTTGGATCAACAATCATCTTGGTCTTGGCATTGCGAACAATCATAGCATAGTTTTTAAATCTTCTCTGCATTTCCCTTTTATCAGGCAAAGGTTTATTTTCCAAAGCACCAAACATTTCTGGGACAGAAACTTCCATAATCCAGTTTGGGTTAAAGTGAGCTCTTTTAGCAATCTCGTGATACATGAAACTAGCTCCATAATCTGCCATAAAAAAGGCTTCTACGCGACGATTTCTAGTGTAGGAGTGTAATCTAGCTTGAGTGATAATTTTTTTAAATTTTGGTTTTGGTTTGATCTTTTCTAGAGCCCATTTATAATCTTCTTCTATTTTTTTAGGTGAGCTATCATAAATTAGTGTATTTAATCCTTTTTTATCTTTCCAAGCCTCTCTGATTCGATCAACCATGTCCTTGAATGTGTATGGCTTACTAGTAGCCAGTCCCCTATTAATATAGGCAAATTTATCTAAATGACGTTCTATTTTCTCTTTTGCCCATTTGGATAATTTAGATAATTTCTCCCCTCTTTTCTTAAATTCTTTAGCTATTTTCATTAACTTCCATTTTTCCTCACTAACCTCGGTCATTTCTTTTGGATCAGTAAAAATTAAGACAAATTTTCTGAAATCTGGGTGGCTAGCCGGTATATGTTTAACAAGTTGTTCTTCTATCGTACTTTCAAAATATTCATCTAAAGGATATTGGGTATACCACGGGCAAGCAACATACCTGTATTTCTCTAATAAACTAGTTAATACCTCTTTCATATACTGGTTAGATTTCTTAGACCAATCCATTCTTTTTAGTTCTAGACCTAATTTATACAATTTCTCACATTTTCTAAGCTCTCTTTTGCAGAGGTTTTCAAACCAGCCCTTTTTATTTTTGGCATTATTAATAATCTCCTTTTCAAATAGATCATATTCTTTAGCTGGCCAGTAAATCATATGATTAAGATAAACCCGATTAACAATATGATGTTTAAAACCTACTTTATTGGCGATTTTGTGATCAAAACTCGAGTTGATCATGAACCTTAAAAAGATAGGTAATTTACCTGATGGCTTTATTCTCCATGGGCCTGATCTTGTTACTGCTGCTGGCATATATTTTTTGGTTAACAATTATTTAATTATCAATTATATCTTATCATCTTAAAACTTCTTTTGCGACTCATGTCTGAGGAATTATCTGGAATACCCTTTTTAGTATGAAGTTTAAGATAATTAAATCCTTTTTACGATTCCATGATGGGCTCGGATTTCTATCAGTTCTTCGTCTTTTAAAATTTTAGTAGCAATATTAGTGCCAACTACACAAGGGATAGCTAATTCTCTAGAAATAATGGCAGCGTGGCAAGTAATTCCTCCTTCGTCAGTAACTATACCTTTAACTTTCTTTAATATAGGAACGAACTCGGGAGTAGTCATAGAAGTGACTAATATGTCACCAATTCTTATCTTGGAGAAATCTTTTATTGTCTTAATAATTTTCGCTTTGCCTACCACAACACCTTGAGAAGCACAGATGCCTTGTAGGTCAGATATCTTTTTCTTAGCTTCTTTTCCAAATAACTTCTCTTCAAACTTTTTAGCTCTCCCCCCTGTTAAAATCTTGTATTTATATTTATCATTTCTATATGTTTCTATAGAGATACAATATTTCATTCTTTCTTTTAACATCCTTCCATCTACTTTTCTTTTTAGTAACATCTCTGGAATTTCGTAATGAACAGCATAATTCATTTCCTCTTGACTCAACTTTAATCTTCTTCCAATTTCTTTTAACATTTCTTGAAGATAATAAAAGGTTTTCATTTGAGATGCTTTACGCCTGTCCTGAATATAAGTAAAAATATCTATTAAGTTCAACAGCTCAATAGTCTTTTTATCTAATCTTAGTTTTCGGATTAATCTTCTTTTTCTTTGTTTATTTTTATTAGACAAGTCTTTTATGTTTTTTAATTTCTTTCTTAAGTTATCCTTTTTAATTAGCCTATTTATTCTCTTTACAAAATAGCTTTTTTTAAGTTTTATTCCTTGAGCATAGTTATTTTCAATCCAAAAGTAATTATCTACATGTTGTCTTAGTCTTTCCTCAATTAATTTTTTATTTCTTTTTTGCTTTATCATTATAGCTATTTTTAAAAGATCTAGTTCCTCTTCGTTGTTGAAGGAATACTTGGTTGGCACGATTAAAGTTGTAAGATAATCAGGCAATAATTTAAGTTCATTTCGTTTATTTAATATCTTTATTAGTTTTTTAATAATCACTTGCTCATTATGTAAACTAAAAAATTCTACCAGACAAGGAATGCTAAATTGATTTTGGAAAATGTTCAGCAAGTTGTCTAAGAGGCTAACCAGCCCCCTATCTGATAGGTTTTTTAAATTTAACCTATCTATGTCTTGGCAAAATATATTTAAAAGCTGGTATTTCCTTTGCCAAGTCTGAATAAGTTCGTCTATAAGCTTTTGGTTTTTTAACAAAAGATCATTTATCTCTTTACCTATTTTGTGTAATTCGGCCCAAGGATAAATAAAGCGGATAGTTTTATTTCTGAATATACAAATAAACTCCGGCTTAAAAATTCCTGTATCACTTTTTAAATTAACCATTTGAGCTCTAGTAGAAGTTATAGCAGTAAATGGAAAACCGTCTCTCATTTGGTCAAAATATTTTGTTTGTCTAGCCATATTTTTAAACTCTCTTTAGAATCTTCACTCTATTATGATTAGTGTTCACTTCGACTAAATATCCATCATTCAATATTTTGGTAGCCACTTTTGTAGCAATGATACAAGGAATGCCAAGCTCTCTGGCTACAATGGCCGCATGACAGGTGATTCCTCCTTCATCAGTGACTAGGGCTTTAGCTTTTCTAATAAAAGGCATCCAGTGAGGACGGGTCATACCAGTAACTAGAATATCTCCTTTCTTTATTTTATATCCATCTTTAACATCTTTTACTATTTTGGCTTTACCTACCGTTACCCCACTTGAAGCACTAACTCCTTTGATTTCACCAATAACCATTTTTCTTTCTCCTAAAAGTTCTTTGTGCCACCACTCTGCTTTTCTGCCTGTTAAAATTCTATATTTTGTTGGCCAAATTAGGTAAGTACACATTCTTATTCTCTCTCGAAGAAGTTTTTTGTTGATTTTTTTCTTAAGAAGCATTTCTTCAATCTTGTGATGATCGGTATAGTACATTTCCTGAAGAGTTAATCTAAGTCTTCTACCGATTTCTTTGAGCAGTAAGGTAATATAATAATGTGCCTCCATCATCACTCCTTTTCTAGCATCGTGAAGATAGCCAAAAACTTCTGTCCATTCTAATAATTTTCTAAATTTTTTATCTAAATTAAGCTTTTTAATTAGGGTTTTCTTTTTTCTTCTGTAATTTTTAGACAAATTTTTAAGTTCTTTGATTTTCTTTGAGAGATTAATACTCTCTTTTAAATACCTTCTAATTTTTTTTAAGAAATAACCTTCTTTTAATTTTATTCCCTGGGCATAACTGTTTTCAATCCAGAAAAATTTCTTCATATGTTTCCTAATGAGTTTTTCTAAGTAAGGATGTTTAACTAACCCTTTTTTTGCTTTTCTTACATCTTTCTTCAAGATACTTGCTAATTTTTTATTCCTCTTTATTTTCTGAGCTAGTATTAAAAGATCGAGTTCTTCTTCATTAGCAAAGGATCTTTTTGCAGGTGTAGTTAAAATCTCTAAATATTTAGCAAATTTTCTTGGCTCTTCTCTCCTTTCTACAATCTTTCTAAGCTTATCAGTAATAATTTTCTCTGTATGGAGACCAAAAGGATCACACAAAAGAGCTGGACTATATTCTTCTTGATAAAGATTGATTAACTGCTGAAAAATAGCTACAAGTTCTTTGTCAGAAATATTTTTCAAACTTGTCTTTAAAATTCTTTCTTCAAAATTTCTTAATCTCTTTACTCTCTCTTTCCACATTCTAAGAAGATCAGATAAAAAACGAGGATTTTTCTTTATTTTTCTAATAATAAATTCTGCTTGTTTGTGTATGTCCTTCCAAACATAACCAAAATAATTAATCCTCTTGTGAGCATTAACACCAGGACAGAAAGGCTTCCCCATGCCAAAATCTTTTTTAACATTAACCACTTCTGCTTCAGAAGCAAGAAAAGAGAGCAAAAGTACCCCATCCATTCTTTGAACAAAATATTTTGGCTCTATCATATTATTTTCTTTTTATAATAGTTATTATTCCGTGACTAGCATTGACATCTATGTAATCTCCATCTTTTAAGACTTTGGTAGCGATTTTAGTACCTATCACACAAGGGATACTAAGTTCTCGACTTACTATAGCTGCATGACAAGTAACTCCACCTTCATCAGTTACTATGGCAGCTGCCTTTTTAATTCCTACTATATAGTCTGGACGTGTCATCACAGCCACCAAGATATTACCTTTCTCTACTTTTCCAGCTTCTCTAGCACTTTTAATTATCTTGACCTTACCTCTTACTTTTCCTCGGCAAGCTGGAAGACCTCGAAAGTCATGAATAACCTCCTCTCTCTTTTTCCGTAAAATTACCTTTCTTAGTTTCTCAGCTTTATTTCCAGACAATATCTCATAATTTTGCCCTTTTTGATAAAAAAGCGATTTTCTAATTCTTGCCCTAGTTTCTGCTAGAGTAATTTTCCTCTTTTTTGTAAATAGATTTTCTACCTCTGGCGGAACTAAATACTTTATTCCATGTAGAGAATAGTCGAATCTCTTAGCAATCTCGTTAATAATAAGACTTAAGCAATGGGTTAACCAATAAGTCTTTCTCTTTCTTTCGTCTTGCCAATCTGTAAAATTACCTGAAATGGTTATTAGATTTCTAATTATTCTTGGTGGTTTTAATCTTTTAATTAATTTATCTTTTGATATCTTATTTTTAATGGGCGTGCTTGAGATCCGATTTATTTCTTTTGTGATATTAACCTTTCCTCTAAGTATCCCTTTTATTTCCTTTGTAAAATGGTTTAGATCAAGCACATTATCGTCCACGTAATTATTTTTACTCCAGAAATAGCTCTTTTGATGTTGTTTTAATGCTTGGTATATTCTCTTAAATTGTTTTAACTCTTTTAAAATCTGATCTATACTTTTCTCTCGTAATACTAATCTTTTTATAGCTTTAGTCCTATTTATTAACTGAACAACCTTTAGGAGAGAAATTTCCGCTTCATTAATAAAGGACTGACTAGTAGGAGCAGTAAGCCTGGTAAAATAGCGATACTGATATTTTTGTAGTCTTTTACTCTTTAAAAAATTTGTTATTTTTTCTTGAATAATCCGATCTGTTCCTAAAGCAAATCCATCAATAACAGAACTGTTTGTTACAGTTTTACAATAGACTTCAACAAAATCATGATATAAATGTTTTAACCTTTCATTAGATAACATATCTAGATTTATATTCTTCAATCTCCTGCAGTAATCATAAAAGATCTTTTCGTCCCTTTTCCATTTTTTAATTAAATCCTTGCTAATTTTTTGGTTTTTTAAACTAGCTTTAATTACCAGGTTAGTAATTCTTTTTATGTCTTCTTGGTCAATATACCAATCCACTCTATCATTCTTAAAAAATACAATATGGCTAGTGAAGTTTCCGCCTTTTAACTTTCTTCTTTCTGGTCTCATCTCAGCTTCGGAAATAAGTAAAATAAACTGAGGGCAACCATCAAAGCGTTGATGATACCATTCTTTTTCTTGAAGTATTCTTAGATTTTTTTGTATTAGTCCCTTTTGATATTTCATGATTTTCTTTCTTTTTTTTCATTACTCATTATATCGTATAAATTTCCTGCTTCCCAATAGGTTCCTTTATTTCTTATTCCTCTATCGTCATTTTTAATATTATAAATTCGAAGTTGGAAATTTCCCACCCTTTCTTTTGTTTTCCTGACTGCTTCGAGAAAAAATAAACAATTTTCTAACTTATCATCAGTATAAACAATCTCGTTAAATCCTTCCTGAAGTTTTTTCTTAACTAAAGAAATAATCATTTCTCTAGTTTTTTTGTTTGTTGGAGCAAAGTCAAAAGTAGAATGGATTTTTTTAAGATATTTTCTTATATCAAAGCTGTATTTTTTCAAAAGATACTCTGCCCGCCAATCTATTTGCTCTTTTACCCCAGTAGTAAAAGCCTCGTTATTTTTTGTCCAAGAGAGAACCTTACGGAAACCAGTGGCAATTTTTAATCTAAAGAGTCCTTCTTTATAAGGCTTTTCGTAGCATCTTTCATATTCTAAGGGAGAAATTTTCTCTAAATCATAACTAAGAGACTTAACATACTCATCATAATTAGCAAAGCCTGTTTTTTCCTTATCCCATTCTTCGGGAAATAAAGTATTAGCTAAATCCCAAAGATAGAGAGTTTTTCTTTTTTGTTTCATCTTATTTTTCTAATTATTCCTTTATTTGCATCCACCTCTACCCTATCTCCATCTTTTAGTATCTTAGTTGCTACTCTAGTTGCTACCACACAAGGAATCTCTAATTCTCTACTTATAATGGCAGCATGGCAGGTGATACCTCCTTCATTAGTAATAATAGCTTTAGCCTTTTTTGCAATTGCTATAAATTCTGGTCTGGTCATACCCGTTACTAAAATATCTCCCTTTTTAAATTTATAAAAATCTTTATATTCATGTATTATCTTTACCTTACCTTTGACTTTACCCTTGAATGCACTAACACCTTTTATAGTATCAATTTTCTTTGTTTCAAAGCCTAAAATTTTGTCTAAATATTTTTTAACTTGTGAGCCAAATAAAAGATATATTCTATTGTTAGCATGGACTGTTAAAAATAATTTTTTTCTTCTTTTGATTTCAAAATTAAATTTTTTTCTATTTTTTAATATTTTTTCAATTTCTGATATGTCAAATAAATGCAAATCTTGAAAATTTAATTTAAATCTTTTAGAAAATTCTTTTAAAAATAAGGATTCATAATAAATATATTTTAAGGCATTTTCTTTTCTTAAATCATGCCAAAAAGAGAAAAAGACAGTTAAATCCGAAAGTGCTTTAATAATTTTATTAAATTTAAATTTCTTAAGTATTTTCTTTCTTTTTTCTTTATTTAAAGAAAATATTTTTTTCTTCTGTTGCTCAAGTTGAGATAAATTTTTTGACAATAATTCTTTTATTTCGTTAATAAGAATACTGACTGTGTATTCATTACTTCTACCCCAATTGCCTTTAATCCAACAATATTTATCCAGATGGTTTTTGATGGCGGGCAGTTTAGAAAGTTGTGATGGTTCATCCGGTAAATATCTAGGTATTTTCTTTTTTCTAATTCGTTTAGTTAATTTAATTAAACTTAGTTCAAATTTATTGATGAGTGATTCTTTTTCTGGCGAGGTTAAGAGCGTATATAAACGACCCACATTTCTAATATTATGAGAAGTGCAAAATTTATTCAGCTCTTTAATCATTCTCCTTTCAGAACCAAAAATAAAAGGGTCTATAAGCATATCAATCTTCCTTGTTTTTATTAGACTTTTCCAAACTTTTTGATGCAATCTCAATAACTTTTTCTCGGATAATAAAGATAAATCAGTTTTTTTGATCTTTTTAAATAAGGAATTAAATCTTTTAGTTTTTTTCTTCCATTTCAAAAACCAAGGTCTATAATATTTCCGATTTTTTAAATAGTTATTTAAAATTTCTTCAGATATTAAATCTTGATCCTCAATCAAGGTCAGCCAATGTGTTTTATTTTGGAAATAAAAATTAAGTACACATTTATATTGATGTTTTAAAGAAATTATTTTATCTCCTATGGCGTGTGCTGGTAAACTAGCGAATATAGGTGATGCTTCGGCAAACTCATCATACCATTTCTTATTGAGATTGTTTTCAATAATTTTCATCTTATTTTTTTAATTATTCCTTTATTTGCGTCTACCTCTACTTTGTCTCCATCTTTTAAAACTTTGGTGGCAATTTGAGTCCCTACAATGCAGGGGATACTAAGTTCCCGAGAAACAATTGCTGCATGGCAGGTTATTCCTCCTTCGTCTGTGATTATAGCCTTAGCTTTATTCATAATCGGAGCATATTCTGTTCTCGTTGCCACCGAAACTAAAATATCACCTTTTTTCATCTTTTTAAAATCACTAATCGTTTTAATAAGTCTAACCATTCCTTTAATTTTTCCTTTATTTCCAATGCTTCCTCTAATTTCTCTTTTCCCTCCAATAAAATACTTATCTAAAAGTTTAATCAACTTTTCAGCCTCCTTTCCTATAAACCATAAATAATTCTTTGGCCTCCGATAGAGCATAAAACAACATTCCCATCTTTCTTTCAATTTTTTAATATCCTTCTTTGTATAATTTTTAATTTTGCCTATCTCCAGAGCAGTTAAAGATTTTAAATAATTTATGGAAATATTAGTTCTTCGAGAATATTCTTTAAGAAATCTGTACAAAACATCGTGATATTTGCATCCGTATGTCTTCCGAAAATCTCGCCAGAAATTCAAAAATTCAAAGTAATAAAATATATTTATTAATTCTTTACTAAATCGATATTTCCTTAAATAATTTTTCTTTCTGTTTTTGATGTATTTTTGTTCAAAAATTATCTTTTTAGCCTTTTTTCTGGCTTGGGAAAAATTTCTTATTATTGCCTTTATTCTTTTTAAGAAATAAATTTCATTCAATCTATAAACTTTGACCCAGCCATTATTTGTCCAATAATATTTATCTTTGTGTTTTCCAAGCTTCTTATAAAAATTTAGAAATTCTTTGGGTTTTGTTAAATCTATTTTGTTTTTAAAAGCAATTTTTGCAAGATTAAATAGTTCTAAATATTCTTGATTTAGATAAGAAATCTCCGAAGGGGCAGTCATAGTCTTTACTACTTCAAAGGGTAAGGCTTTCCCATAGTATTTTTGAATCTTCTCATTTAATAGTTCATTACCCCAAGGATCGTAAGCTTCAATAATCACAGCATGATACCAAAATCTAAAATAATAGTTATCAAATTTCTGATGTAATTTGACTAGTTCTTTCCAAGAAAGTTTAGCAAAATCTAGTTTATTAATCTTATCACCAAAGCTTAATTGTTTATCTGCTACATCTTTCCATTTTCTAAAAAGCTTTTTGACATAATTTTTATCCTTTTCTTGCCTAGCTAATGCTCTACTAGCAATTCTTTTCTCGTTGTCTTTAAAGAAATATCCATAATTTAGTTCACCTTTATTGTAGAAAAAACCGCCCTTAGTTCTAGTAAAAGCACCACAATATGGTGTAGCAATAAAAAAGGGTATACAAGCACCACCTTGTCGATAAAGTCTTCTTGAGAAAATTTTTCTAAAATTAATTTTCATTATTTCATTTTATTTTTCTAATTATTCCTTTATTTGCGTCTACTTTTACTTTATCTCCGTCTTTCAAAACTTTGGTTGCGATTTTAGTACCAACAACACAAGGAATTTTTAGTTCTCTGGAGACAATGGCAGCATGGCAAGTTAGACCACCGGCATCAGTTATTACTGCCTTGGCTTTTTGCATAACAAAAATATACTCTGGAGAAGTCATGGGAGCTACTAGAATTTCTCCTTTTTTAAATTTAGAAATCTTAAAGGGATCCATTAGGATCCTAATTTTTCCTTTTGCTATGCCTTTGCTTACTGGTAGACCTTGAATTACCTTAATCTTTTTAAAGATGGGTTTTTCTTGAAATGATTTCCAATACTTTTTTACTTCCTTTGGATTTAAATTTCTTACTGATTTATAGAAATGTACTCCAAATCCTTTTTTTCTTTGCTTTATTATTTTTTTGAAATTTTTTCCTTTTATAATTTCTTCTATCTCTTTTGGCCAAAGATATTCTAAATCGTAAGACGCATAGCGAAAGCGTTTTCCTATTTCTTTCAAGATTTGGTGAAGATAATAAATAGTAATAAAGATGTATTTTTTTCTTTGGTCTTGCCAGACCATTCCTTCACTTATACTCCAGGCTATTTTTATAGTTAGTTGATCTAGTTTTAAACGCTTGGCTAATCTGCTTTTTCGTAACTTAGCCAATGCTAAATTTCTTTTAATTCTTTTTATTTCTCTTTTTGGATTCTTTATTTGTTTCCTTCTTTTCCTAAAGTAATCTAAGGATAAAGTCTTAACCCCAGCATAGCTATTTCTAAGCCAAAAATATTTCTTTTGATGCTCTTCTAAAGATTTTGCTCGACAAAGATCTATTATTTCTTCTTGGTAAAATGAGGGTTTAGTTAGAGCGGTAAGAATTTCTAAAGCATCTAGCAACTCTTGCTCACTTTTTATATATATTTTAAGGCGTTCCTTTAACCAAAAATCAGCGCCATAATTTCCTAACTCAGGTACAGTTGAAGGAACCCAAAAATTAATATATTTTTGGGTTATCTCTTGCCAGAGTTTTAAAAGTTCTTGATTGTTTAACTTCTTTAGATTTAGAATATCGATATCTTTTTCAAGTGAGATTAATTCCCTTAAAGCTTTTTGCCAGTCAGTCCAAACTCGTTTTCTTTTTTTAACTGGAAGCATCCAATTTTTAAAGACTTGCCTTCCCATAGAACGTAAGGAAGGATATTCATTAATCCAAACCATCCTATTGTTTTTAAATAAAAATAAAGTTTTTGGCCATTGACCTCCCCATTTTTTACAAAAGTATCGAAAATTAACTACAACAAAATGGCTCGTATAAATAAATTTTCCAGGAACTGGACCCCAACGGAAAATTTCACTTTTTGGATCGATTGTAATTTTTCTTTCAATCATAAATTAATATTATCTAGACACAAGCTAAAACTTTGTAAGACATATATCTAATTTATTTTAAAACTTTCTTTAATTTCTCTTTTGGCTCGGCCAAATAAACCCCAGCCGAAAGAGACTAATAGATTAAAATTATACATGTGATTAAAGTTTTTTCCTCCGCTTAATATAACTTTCTGTCTCTGGTCCTCTCTTTTTCTTTGGCCACCTGCTAGGTTTTTCTATTTCTTCAAGCTGCCTTTTAGAAAGAAATTTTTCCTTTGCATATCTATTTTTCTTTTTTGGCTTCATAAATTTAATTTACCTTTACACTTCTCACAAAACTCATTCTCTTTATAATCCGTATCTTCTAAAGAATTGGAAAAATGCATAACGCACTTAGCGTCTGGACAATGATGGAGTCTAAAGGTATGACCTAGCTCATGAACTGCTTCTTTTAGAATTCTTGAATAAAATATTTGTTCATTAAACTTTTGTCCGTAAAATTTTGGATTGAGTCTGAACAAAGATACTACACAATCTCTATCCCCCATCTCTGCTTGGCCAAAAACAAAGTTTAGACCAGAAGAATAGAGATCAACATCACAAATTCCTAAAACCTTGCATCCTATGGGTAACTCAAGTTCTGAGATTCGGTCTAGAATCTTCCCTGCCTGATATTGTTCTCGGTCTAGAGTGTAAACATAGCCAGGAAGATCTAGAGGTTCTAATATTTGACAATCTTTATCAAATCTATTTTTTAAGTCTTTTCCTAGTTTGTTAAAAAAAGTTTGACTAATTTTTCCTATAGGTAGAAGATAGATCATTTTTCTTTTCGGCTGAGATTAGAGACAATTTTTACTTGTCCATTAGGAATAGTGTAAATAGCTCCTTTTTCATCTTCCACCACAGTTCTACGAAGATTAAAGTCTTTTACCTTGCCAGAGACATTGCCTACATTAATAGTATCCCCAATAGAGAATTGATCTTCAACTAAAATAAAAAAGCCATTTATATAGTCAGTAATCAAGGATCTTACTCCTAAGCCAATAGCTAAACCAACCACCCCAGCTCCAGCTAGAAGAGCGGAAATATTTATTCCTAGGCTTTGGAGAAACATAAATATGATTATTACTGACATGATGATAGAAACTGCCCATGAGATCACCCGAGATAAAGTCTTGGCTCGAAGTTCTTGCTCTTTTTGGGTTCTCCCTTTTCTCCTCTCTTGCCTCATAATTAAAGCTTCCATAGCTCTTGAGACTATATTTTTAAACAAAAAGTAAACAACAATACCTACAATTAAGATAGAAAGGGGTTTTATGCCCGGACCTTTGATCCAATTGAGAATGGAAATTAGTATTTTCATGTTTTTAGGTTATATAATTTAAATTTAACTTCTTAGTTAAATTTTCTACTTTCTCAAACTCACCACAAGTTAAAGTACGGTTGATATCTTTAAATTTACAAGCATTATATTCCGGCCGGTACTGATCCATAATGTTGACTACTACCCTATCTTTAAAATTTTTAGCTATATACTTAAGAATTGGCTTGGTGCAACATTCAAAATGATTAGGTAAAACTAAATGTCTTATCACTAATTCTGCATCTTTGAAAGCCAACTCATGATTTCGACTAACTACTTTAGAATAGTTTTTTACTAAAGATAACCTTTCTGCACATTTATCGGAAAAATATTTAAAGTCACTTAGATAAACATCTACTATACCTTTAAGAAGCTCCATAGATTTTTCAGACATATAAAAATTGCTGTTCCAGATTACAGGGATATCTGATTTGACTAATTTTAAAGTTTTTAAAATAAAAGGAAGATATGGTGTCGGATCCCCTCCCACAAAGTTTACATTTTTACAGGTATCACTAAAAGAATCAATTACTTTAGCTAACCTTTCTTCTTTAAAAATTTCTCCCTTGTCTACTCTTTGAGAAATAGTCCAGTTTTGACAAAATTGGCAGGAAAAAGTGCAAGACCAGAAAAAGATAGTTAAAGAAGGTACAAGAAAAAATTCTTCCCCAAGGTGAGGAAAGATTGATACGATTTTCATTTGATCTTGAACTTGGCACCAGCCTTTTTCTCCTTTCAGCCTATTGATATGGCATTTTCTTTCACAAAGTTCACAGCTTTGTAAAATTTTATAAGCTTCTTTAATTTTTGCATCAAGGTTGGCTGATTTAAAACGAGGCTTGGCTTTGGTTTTAAGAATTTCAAAGTATTTGGGTAAAGCCTTTTTAATTCTGATATTCGGATCTTTAATGTTAGTTACAGTCATTTTCTTTGTAAGATCCAAAAAATAATAGACAAAATTAGACTTAAAATGATACTAATGACAATACAAGTGACAATAGGAAAATAAAACCTAAATCCCTCTTTTTCAATCCGAATATCTCCGGGTAGCTTTCCTAAAAAAGGTATTTTAGGAGCAAAAGATAAAATTATACCAAGAATGACTAATACAGCTCCAAAGATTATTAAAGTTCTTCCAAGAAAACTTAATTCCATGTTCTATGTTATGTGTTATGGGAAATTAATTTTTTAATTTCAGGTAAAGCCTTTTCAGCTGCTTCCTCTCCAATTTTTATAAGCCTTTTCATATTATATCGACTGTTGTAGATTTTTATCCAAGTAGCTGATTTGAGACTAATTCGAGGTGTAATCTTTACATCAGCTTGTTCGAGATACATTTGAGTGATCTTTTGTCTTAATATAGTATGTCGGCGAGCCATCACAGATAACAAATTAAATCTCTGTTTTTTCCAAAAGTACCTGTCTCCAAAAATTTTTTTCCAAACATTTCTCATTTTTCTAACTCCTCTCCAGGAAGTTTGACTTACTAACTTATCTGTCAGACTAACGGCAATTATGATGTCACAGTCTGCTTTTTTTGCCAAGTTAACTGGGAGAGGGTTAACTATATCACCATCAATAAGCAAATGGTTATCTAAATGTACAGGCTTAAAAATAACAGGAATTGATAAACTGGCTCGGATAGCTTGGGTTATTTTACCCGAAGAAAGTTCTATTTCTCTTCCGGTAGCTATATCACAAGCCACGCACGAAAAGGGAATTTTGAGATCTGAGAATTCCTTACCTTTTACAAGAGAGTAAATAAAATCTTCTACCCCATTTCCTTCTAAAAATCCTCTGTGAGGAGACAGAGCTGGGTCTAGCATCTTAAAAGCTCCTTTTATCCATCCATGCATTAGGAAAGCTTTCTCTATTTTTTCTATATTTTTTGTAGCTGCATAAGCTCCTCCAAAAAGAGCTCCAATAGATGTTCCAGCAATAAAGTCAATGGGAATATTATTTTGATGAAGTATCTTTAAAACCCCGATATGAGCAAAGCCTCTGGTGCCCCCGCTGCCAAGAACAAGTCCTATTTTTGGTCGTTTATTAGTCATATAATTATATTTTAAAACGTTCTTCTATTTCTCTCTCTACAAACTTTCTTTTCCTTCCATATTTAAATCTAGATATCTCTTTAAGTAGATTAGCTAATTTTTCTGAGACAAACTTTGAAGGAGGTAAGGTATGCATGGAAAAGGCAGGAGTAGCTCGACCTTCAACCATAAGCTTGACATAGGCATTATATTTAGGAAGGTTAACCAGATCAAAAGCGGAAAACTCTGGTTTAAATTCAGGAGCTAGAAATTCTGCATCTTGAGCTCCCACTCTAAAAGAAATAATAGTTCCTATATTACCAAAGGCTGACTTAGCCACCTCTTGGGATAGCTGGCCAATGTATTGATGAGAAACACAAAGACAGAGACGATATTTTCGGGCTTCGGAAAACAAAGCAGCTAATGTTGGAGTAACAAAATCTTGAAACTCATCAATATAAAGATGAAAATCAGCTCTCTCTTTTTCTGAAATAGAAGCTCTTCTAATAGTGGCCATGTAAAATTTAATCATCAAGATCAGGCCTAGGAGATTTGAATTAATTTCTCCTAATTTACCTTTTGAAAGATTAACTAATAAAATTTTCTTATTATTGATGATCTGGTCAAAATCTATAGTTGTCTTTCTTTGTCCTAAAATATTTCTCATTAAATCAGATGAAGAAAAGGCTTCTATTTTCTCGATAATAGGACCTAAGGCTTCACTTTTTTGGGCCGGGGTTAACGCTTTAAGTTCTTCTTCCCAAAAAGCACGAGCCATAGGACTTTTTAGTTTAGATGACTTAGTCTTAGCATAAGCATCTGAGATGAATAGTCTTGGAATGTCCGTTAGAGTAGCACCAGCCTTTTGGTCAGCAAATAAAGTTACTACGGCATTACGCATATAATGACCGAATTTTGGACCAACAAATTCGTAAAATAACTTATAGAAAATATCAATAACCTCTTCTATAACAAAGCTTTTTTCTTCATCATGTTTGTATTCTAAAAGATTAAGACCACAAGGATAATCTAAATCCCTCGGATCGAATAGCACAACATCTTTGGCTCTTTTGGCTGGAATTTGCATAATGAGATCCTCATATAGATCTCCATGGGGATCTATAACACATACTCCCTCGCCATCATGCATATCATACAAAGCCATATTCTTTAGCAGAGTAGATTTTCCCATTCCTGTTTTTCCTACAATATAGGTATGTCTTCTTCTATCAATAGGCATAATCCTAACCGGAGTTCTTTCTCCTCTAAAAATGTTTACTCCAATCAATGTTCCTCTTTTTGGTACATTCTCTGGAGCAGGAGCAGTTCGGGCTTTTAGCCAATGAATATGAGGGGTTTTTATCCCTGTATTTGGAAAATGACACAAAGTAGCAAGTTCTTCATTATTTAGAATACTGGTTTTTCCTAGAATGGGAAAAAATCTAAAAATAAAACCAGCTATAAATCCTCTTTTTAACTGAGCCCTATCTCCTTCTATCCGATTTACACCGGGCCATTCTAACTGAGAAAGAGCACTTTCAATAGTATTTAGCCGATCTTGAGCTAGGGCACCTGTCCGAGCTGAGGCTACTATTCTTATAGCTACTTTAAAGCCATCTTTTTGTATTTTTTCTGAAACGGCTCGAGCTATAAGGGCTTCTTCTGCTTTAATTTCTAGGGGTCTTGCTCCAAAAATAATGCGTCCAATATGTTTTATTATAGTTTGGAGAAAAGTAATGATTGTCCCCCCAATTGGAATTCCTAAGCCTCGCTCGATTCTTTCTATTAGTCTATATCCTGCTCTGTGCCAACCAGTACCAATGGGTTTAAACAGAATTTGCAAAGCTGCTCCTTCATCTTTTTCTAATCTTGAAAAAGCAGAAGTTATAGCTTCTAGAGGATCTGTTTCTTGTTTCACATAGGTTTTGATAGGATAGATATTTTTTCGAGAGAGAAAATACTGAGCCCCTATTACTTTATAGCCTGGTCTAAAAATATTGTATTCTTTGACTGGTTCGACAAAAGCTTCAGGATATTGAGCATTTATTTGTTTTTTCACTAGTCCAGCCAGCTCTCTAGGGACAGCCATATAAAAAGTTATCTCTCCTCCGCCTATTCCCACAATCTCAAATGTAAAATGTTCTTGTCCAAATAGCATTGTTTTTGGGTTTACTCTGAAAATACCGTGTAAAGTTTCATAGAGAGGCTCGGCTAAAGCTATTATAGCCTGAGGAGATGCTGGAACCTCTGTGAGCTTAGGTAAAGATATTCGGAACAGCACAGTCCCTATGGCTCTCCTTGAACGTCTTAGATATACTAAGACTCTGTGGAGTATAAACAATGCTATCCAAGTGGCAACTGCCCAGAAAAGAATAGTAAATACAATTTCTCCGGTGAGGTAAGTTTGTATAAAATTACCAATGGCAGTGATAATACCGCCTAAAACTTCTAGAATACGTTCGATAATAGATTCTGTCTGTTGCATGTTCCCTTCGGTCAAATTAAATTCGAGAAATATTAATCTATTTTCTTAAACAAAGTTTGATAAGCATCCCTAATATAACAAAAAGCCTCTTGAGCTCTATACCAGTCTCCTAAAAAAGCTCTGTTTTTAGCTTGTCTAGTCAGCCACATTAGCCTTGAAGATTGACGAGGCCTTGGTCCTTGTCTTGAAATAATGTCTATTTTTTTCTTAAGCCGCATAATACGTGGATCTTTTAGGGCAAACCGCAATAAAGGACGCTTTTCTTTAGTATATTGAATAAGTTTTTTAATCTGGCTAAGCTGTACTTGCTTTTTTGAAGGAGATTTTGTGGCAATTCCTTTTATTTCTTGATCTAGCTTTTTAATTCTTTCTTTTTGCAGTTTTCTTTCTTTTATTTCCTCTTCTAGATATTTAAGTCTTGGTTCATAATGAGAAACCAAGCTCTCTATTTCTTTAGCAAGAGCTTCTTCAAGCTTTTTAGTAGGTTTTATTTTCTCTTTTTTTAGACGCTTCAAAGCTCTTTCTTTTAATCTTTGTAAAACTTCTTTTTTGGGCATTTCCTTTATTTTATAATAAATTCATCTTATATTATAGCACAAGTCAGACGAATAAAAAAGCCCTTGAAAAAGGCTATCTAAATATGGCTGGGCGGGTAGGATTCGAACCTACGATATACCTGATCCAGAATCAGGCGCCTTACCACTTGGCCACCGCCCATCGAATTATTTAGACCTTTAAATACTTCCTGGTAGCAATAAAACTGCTCATAATTCCCAAAAATATAGCAAATCCAACCTCTATGGCCAAAATTAGAGCCAAATTTACAGTAAAATAATTAAATAGACCTGAAACCTGGCTTTCAAAGAAGGTATATATTTTTGGCGAGATATACCTAACTAGATAATAAAGGATTCCAAAATTAATTACTCCGGCAAACAGCCCATACAAAGCTCCTTCTATTATGTAAGGCAATTGGATAAACTGATTAGTGGCTCCTACTAATTTCATAATCCCTATTTCTTTTCTTTGAGTATAAATAGTTAAGCGAATAGTATTGAATACCACCAAGATAGCTACGGCACATAATATACTACCTGTGATTACCCCAATTCTTTTAATAGTTCTTGTTATATTGGATAACCTATCGATAATGGATCGATTATCTCTAAAGTTTATCTCATCAATGATAGATTGGTAATGCTTACTTTCTAGTCTTTCTGCAATCTGTACATATTGTTCAGGAAAATGAGCAACTATCGTCAGCGAGGCTTTAAGTGGATTTTCTTCAAGTTCTTTTAAAGAAGCCATAATTAGAGGATCTTCCTTGTGTTTTTCTTGAAAAGATAAGAGCGCCTCTTCTTTAGAAATATAAGTAGTTTCTTTTATTTGTGTCCAACTTGATACTTCCTTTTCTAACTTTTTTATCTGTCCTTCTTTGGAGGTAGATTTAAAATAAACAGAGATGCTTACTTTTTCTTGAAATTCTTGAATTGCTTCATTGCCCAGAATATTTAAAAAGACTAAAAGGCTTATAGTAAATAAAGTGAGAACCATAATAGCTAGTGTTCCCAAGCTTAACCAAATATTCCGCCCAAAATCTAAAAGACCGAATTTTATTGCCCTTGAAAATGATCTTACTTTCATATTAATATTCTATATTCTAAATTACATACCGTCCTTTTTCCTGATCTCGGATAACGACTCCATTATCCAAAGTGATCACTCTTTTTCTTAATCTATTGACTACATCTTTATTATGAGTTGCCAAAATTATAGTGGTGCCTAATATTTTATTTATTCTTTTTAAAATATCGGTAATTTCCAAAGCCCGAATAAGATCTAAATTACCTGTGGGCTCATCTGCTAAAAGCAACTTTGGCTCATGGGCCAAGGCCCTGGCAATGGACACTCTTTGCTGTTCTCCAGCTGAAAGTTCATTAGGAAATTGTTGTTGTTTTCTAGAAAGTCCTACCATCTCTAACACTTTAGGTACCATCCTTTCTATTTCTTTATCCGGTGTATCTGAAACCATGAGAGCATAAGCTACATTTTCCCAAACAGTTTTTCGAGGAAGAAGTTTGAAATCCTGAAAAACTATCCCTATTTTTCTTCTAAAAAGTGGAATATGCCTTGGTTTAATTAGATCTACATCCCATCCCAAAACCTTGATTTTTCCTTGAGTTGGTCTTTCTTCAGCTGTAAGAAGACGAATCAAGGTAGACTTGCCTGCTCCTGATTGTCCAGCCAAACAGACAAATTCTTGAGGCTTGATGTGTAGGCTAACATTGTCCAAAGCCACTATATTTTTGGGATAGATTTTGGAAATATTGGTAAGTTTTATCATGTAATACGAATTAGCATTATTTCTTCCACTTAAGATATGCCTCAATGAACTCATCTAATTTTCCATCTAAGATAGCCTCAGTATCAGAAGTCTCATACTCTGTTCTCAGATCTTTAACCATGTGATATGGATGTAACACATAAGATCTGATTTGATTTCCCCAAGAAGCTTCAATGTGTTCACCCCGAAGCTTCATTTTCTTTTCTTCCTCTTTTCTTAGTTTTCGCTCTATAAGCTTTGATCTTAAAATATCAAGAGCAGTCTGTTTATTCTGAAATTGTGAGCGTTCATTTTGACAGGAAACAACAATTTTTGTTGGAAGGTGAGTTATACGCACTGCTGAAGATGTTTTTTGTACATATTGACCACCGGCCCCAGAAGCTCTAAAGGTATCTACTTTAATATCTTCTGGTTTGATTTCTATTTCTGCTTCTTCTTTTATTTCTGGGATTACTTCCACAAGAGCAAAAGAGGTATGGCGCATGTGTTCTGCGTCAAAAGGTGAGATTCTAACTAGCCTGTGAATTCCAGCTTCTGATTTAAGATAGCCATAACTATAAGGGCCGGAAACTTTAACAGTAGCACTTTTTATCCCAGCTTCCTGTCCTTGGGTTTTGGCTACAATATTAGTTTGCCAGCCTTTTTTTTCACAATATCTCAAGTACATTCTAAGGAGTATCTCTGCCCAATCTTGGGCTTCTGTACCACCTGTGCCAGCATGAATCATTATTATAGCATTATTTTGATCATATTTTCCAGCCATCAGTACTTCAAATTCATGTTGAGCAAAATCTTTGTTCAAGGTTCTAAACTTTTGTTTAATTTCTTTTTCTAGCTCTTTATCCTCTTCTTTTTCTGTTAATTTTGCCAGCTCTAAGAGTTCATCTACCTGGCTATCAAGCTTATTCCATAAATTAACCTGCTCTCTTAGACTATCCAGTTTTTGAGTTATTTCCTTAGCTTTATCACGGTCCTTCCAGAAATCAGGCTGAGCTGTTTTCTTTTCTAGATTTTGAATTTCTTTCTCTTTTTTAGCCAAATCAAAGACAGTCCTTTACATGAAGGATTTTTTCTTTCAAATCTTGAATTTTTTGGATTAATTCTTTCATATTTTTCCTCTTTGTCTCATTATATCATAAAATAATTTTTTTGCAAATAAAAATAGCCAAGAGGCTATAGTGAAATATTCGTGAGAAAATTAGTGCTTGATTAGTGATCTTATTTTTCCCAAGGCTCCTTTTCTTTTTCCCCTCTAAAAATCTTAATTATCTCATCAGTATGCCTATCATAATTCCTTTCAAAATAAGGTAAAGAATCTAAATATACCTTATTAGCAACACCACCCAGATATTGCCAAAATTCGTTGATATCTAATTTTTCCGGGGGACTTTGCATATCTCTAATTATTCTCTCATTAATATCTTCTAGGGGTTTGGCTGCAGATTGATACTCCTCTTCATTTAATATATTTTCGTATTTGAATCTTGTATCTTCGATACTTCTTTTAACTTCTTCTAACTGATCTAGTATCGATTTTATATCTTTTTCTTTAAAAGAAGTAAAATCTTCTAAGACATCGGTAAAGACTTTAAGAAGCTTCTTAGGTTTATCTTCAAGTTCTAAACATTCCTTTTTTATATATTCTTTTATCTCCTTCTCTCTTTTCTCTTTTCTTCCTTTACTTTCCCAAGTTCTAGTAATCCAATCTAAAACTTCTTCTATTTCTGGATATCGAACCTCTATTGGTATCTCCTCTTTCTTTCCTTTTTCTTCAATAGGGATAAATTTTTTTTCAGGTTTTTCAGGCATAAAAATTATTTATTTAAAGATTTATTTTTGACATTTAGGACAAAAGGTTGTTCCCCTTCCGGCTAGTTTAATAGTTTTTAATTTAGCTTTACATCTTAGACATTTTTTCCCACTTCTTCTATATATTTTAAGACGAGGAACAAATTGACCTTCTTTACCAAAAAGATCAACATAAGTATCAACTGATGATCCACGAAATTTTATTGAAGCAGCCATAATTTTTCTCAAACCTTCATATAAGTCTTTAATCTCTTTATTAGTTAGTGAGCCAGCTGTGCGTTTGGGATTAATTTTGGCATAAAAACAAGCTTCTTGGGCATAGATATTCCCTACTCCAGCAAGAAAGGACTGATCCATTAAAAGTGGTTTTATTTTCGATCTTTTTTTCTTAAATAAGATTTCTTTAAACTTTTCTAAGGTAAAACTTTTATCTAATGGTTCTGGGCCGAAACCTTGCTTATCCAAAAATGTAGGAACTTCAGAAGTTTTGATTAATTTCATATAACCAAACTTTCGAATGTCTTTATATAACAATTTTTTTCTACCAGAAAATTCAAAGACAACATTAGTATATTTATCTGATTCTTGATTATAGATTAAATTACCAGTCAGCTTTAAATGTATAATCAGAGAATAGCCAGAGGAAAGATCAATAATCAAAAGCTTAGCTCTGCGTCTTATCCCTTTAACTTTGGACTTCTCTACTCTCTTTACAAATTCTTTAGCAGAGACATTTATCATTCGAGGTTGCAAAACCTCAACCTTGGCAATCCTTTTATTTTTAATTTTATCTTCTAATTGTAGTCGGATAGTTTCGACTTCGGGAAGTTCTGGCATAAAAAATAAGAGTAAACTTTATTAGTCTACCCTTATTTTAGCATAAACTTAGATAAAAAGCAAGGAGATAAAAAACCCTAAGGCTGAGCCAACAGCAATGGGAGGTAAGGCTGGGATAGGCTTTCTCTCTTTTTTAGCAATAAAGAAAAAATGGATAAAGGAAAGACCTAGAAGGGCTCCTAAAATGATAGCTACAGATGACCAAATACTATATTTCAGGGCAGAGACAGCAAAGATAATAGGAAAAGCTATGTCTCCTGTTCCAAGAAGTAGAAATTCCTCTCCTGGCTTGACTTGTCTAAGGTTAGCCCAGATATTTGAGATTTTAGAAGGGATAATTAAAGCCATAATGACTCCCCTCTCTGCTAGCCCTTTAAATAGCTTAATCATATGTTTTGTTTTCCAGACAGCAATGATATCATAGACAGAAAGAATAGCTAAAAGAATCAATACTTGCCAAACAGTAATAGAAAGTCCTAACATTACTGAAGCTCCCGAGATAGCCAGGCCAATAGCAATATTTTGAGTAATTACGTTGGGATGGCGGTAATAAAAATAGATACAGACAATGGTTAAGACAATAGCAGGGATATCAGGCATAAAGGAGCCAAAGACAATAATACAACCAAAGAATATTAAAAATCCAATGAATATTCTAAAGAAAATTCCTCTCTTGAAAGCCTTGATGGCTAAGAAAATCAAAACAGTACCTACGGCAAAAGCGATTAAAAAATCAGTCCATTTGACAGGATGTGCTTCGACTTGAGCTTTTACTTCTGGAATAGAAAAAAGCCTAAGGCCAACAAGAATCCCTAAAATCTGGATAGCTGAAAAAGACAGGATTTCTGAGAAGAAGAGTTTTAATTTGAGAATTTTTTTATTTGAAGACATAAAAAGGCTTAAATAACTCCTTATTTATAATACTTCTTCCCTCTCAACTCTTTTGGCAAACACTCCATGCCTGTCTTTCCTTTAGGATATTCATGGGCATATTTATATCCTTTTCCGTAGCCCCATTTTTTCATTAAGGAAGTCACAGGATTTTTTAAATGTAAAGGGACAGGCAAAGTGCCATATCTTTTGACATCAGCCTGGGCAGATTTGAGTCCTATGTATGAAGCGTTGCTTTTTGGAGCTGAGGCTAAGTAAGTAGCTGCCTGAGCTAAATTGAGCTGGGCTTCTGGCATTCCCACAAATTCTACTGCTTGAGCTGCTGCCGTGGCTACTGATAAAGCTTGGGGATCAGCATTGCCTATGTCTTCTGAAGCTAGAATAACCATTCTCCGAGCAATAAATCTTGGATTCTCTCCTGCTTCGATCATCCTAGCTAGCCAATACAAGCTTGCCGAAGGATCTGAATTTCTCATAGACTTAATAAAGGCAGAAATAACATTATAATGCTCTTCTGCCTTTTTGTCATACCTTAAAGTCTTGATTTGTAAAGCTTCTTCAATATCTTTTAAAGTAATTGAAGAGGTCTGACCTCTTGTGCTAATCTCTAAAGTATTTAATAGTCTTCTGGCATCTCCATCAGCTGCTTCTAAAAGAAATTCTCTAGCTTTTTTCTCTATTTTAATCTTATATTTGCCTAACCCTCTTTGTTTGTCTGCAAGAGCTCTTTCAAGAATGGGGTTTAGCTGCTCTTTAGTAAGCGGATCTAGAATATACACCTGACATCGAGAGAGCAAAGGAGAAATAATCTCAAAAGAAGGGTTTTCTGTGGTCACCCCAATCAGAATAATAGTTCCGTTTTCTACATAGGGCAAAAAGGTAGCTTGCTGAGACTTATTAAAATGGTGAAGTTCGTCTACAAAAAGAAGGGTTGATTTTCCATAGGCCTTTCTTTGAGCCTCGGCTTGTTTTATTACTTCCCTAAGCTGCTTTACCCCTAAGGCTACAGCTGAAAAAGAAACAAAATTAGCTTTGGTTTTTTTGGCAATAATATAAGCTAAAGTTGTTTTTCCTGATCCTGGTGGTCCCCATAAAATAAGAGAAGGAATTACTCCTTCTTCTATAGTTTTTCTTAAAATTTTTCCTTTTCCCAAAATATGCTCCTGTCCGACAAATTCATCCAGGCTTACGGGACGCATGCGATCTGCTAAAGGACTCTTGGTTTTAAGATTATGGCTAAATAAGTTCATATTTTTAAATAAAAACGTCAGGAACCTTTTCTCTATTCTATCAAAAAACCTAACTCCTGACAAATGTTATTTTTCTTTAATAGCTCTAGCTATTCTTTTCAGGGCTAGAATGTAAGCGGCTGTTCTCATATCAATGTGGTACTTTTCTTTTATTTCATCTACTCCTTTAAAAGATTTTACCATTATCTCTTTTAACTTATTGATTACTTCTTCCTCTGTCCAAGATTTATTCCTAATGTTTTGTAGCCATTCAAAATAAGAAACTACTACTCCTCCAGCATTGGCTAAAATGTCAGGTATTACTAAGATATTCTCTTTATGTAATATTTTATCTGCCTTAGCTGTAATAGGTCCATTGGCTAACTCTAAAATTACTTTAGCTTTGATTTTGGAAGCATTTTTGTCAGTTATGACATCTTCTAAAGCGGCTGGGACTAAAATGTCACAGTCTAACTCTAATATTCGTTTGTTAGTAATAGTTTTTGCTTCTGGGAATCCTACTACTGAATCAGTCTTCTTTTTATATTCCATAACTTCCTCAGGATTCAAGCCGGTCTCAAGAACTATTCCCCCTTTAGAATCACTCACTGCTACAATTTTAAATCCTGCTTTATAAGCTAAACAAGCAAAATTATATCCTACATTTCCATAGCCTTGAACAGCAATAGCTATCTTTTCTGGCATAATATCTAGCTTTTTTACTACCTCTTCCAAAATAAAGAGACCACCTTGTCCTGTGGCTTGTTCTCTACCCTCTGATCCCCCTAAATCTAAGGGTTTGCCAGTGATTACTCCTGGAGATTTGGTATTTGTTAGTTTTTCATACTCATCTAACATCCAAGCCATAACTTGAGCATTTGTTCCTACATCTGGAGCAGGAATATCTATATTTGGTCCGATATTTCTATAGATAGTCTTAATATATCCTCTAGATAATCTTTCGAATTCGTTCTTGGATAATTCTTTGGGATTAACTACTACTCCACCTTTTCCTCCTCCTAATGGGATATTAACCACAGCACATTTTAAAGTCATCCAAAAAGCCAAAGCTTTTACTTTATCTAAATTTATATTGGGATGAAAACGAATACCTCCTTTGTATGGGCCTCGAGCATTGTTGTATTGACATCTGTAACCATGGAATACTTTTATTTCATCTGTATCCATCTTCATAGGGATATTCACTTCTAGAATTCTTTGAGGTTGTTTTAGGATCTCAAAGGTATCCTTATCAAGTTTTATGATTTTAGCTGTCTTGTTTAATTGTGTTAAAGCATCTTGAAAAGGACTCATTTGTTCTTTATCTCTATATGTTATTTAGTTTTTAAGTACTCGTATACTGAAGTAGCTGCTACTGCTCCTTCAGCAGCAGCAGTAACAATTTGTCGCAGTTTAGCAAGGCCACTGGTTATATCTCCTGCAGCAAAAACTCCAGGAACATTAGTGGCTTGATAAGTATCAACTTTTATACAATTTTCTTGGTCAACTTCTACACCTAATTTTCGAGTTAGACTGATTGCAGGAGTTGAACCTATTTCTACAAAAATACCATCTAGTTTTAGCTTCTTGCTTCCTTTATATTCTCTATCTAAAACAATTTCTTCTAGTTTATTTTTCCCTTTTGCTTCCAAAACATTGGTACTATAAATAATCTCGATTTTAGGATTAGTTTCTACCTTATCTACCATAACGGGTTCTGCTCGAAGCTTTTCTCTTCTATAAATAATATAGACTTGTTTAGCATGTTCGACAAGCACAAGAGCTGACATGGCTGCAGCATTACTTCCTCCAATAACAGCCACAATTTTATCTTTATAAAAGATAGCATCACAGACAGCACAGTATGATACTCCTTTTCCTAAAAGTTCTTTTTCTCCCGGGATATTGAGCTTTCTTCTTTTAGTTCCCAAAGCTAAAATGAGAGTTTTTGTTTGATATTTTTTGTCTTGCGATGTGGTTATCCCAAAATCTTTATTTTTTCTCTCTATATTAACAATCTCGTCTTGTTCTATTTTAGCTCCAAGACTCTTAGCATGCTCTTGAAACTTTTGCATCAGTTCCATACCAGAAATAGATTTATAACCTGGATAATTCTCAACCTTGTGTGCTTCCAAAGTTAAGCCACCAGAAACTTTTCCTAAAACAAGATGCCTAACTTTGTATCTTGAGGCATAAATAGAGGCAGTCAGCCCTGCTGCCCCGGCACCGATGATAATTAAATCATATAATTTTTCATTTTTCATTTTGAGTTTTTAATTTTTTATGGTACTGGATCATATCCACCCTTATTAAAAGGATGACAGTGTAAGATTCTTTTTATCCCCAAAAATAACCCTTTTATGAGACCGTATTTTCGAATGGCTTGTTTGAGATATTCTGAACAAGTGGGATGGAAGCGACAAAAACCATAAGGAAAGAGACAGGAAAATATTCCATGATCAAATGATAATGTTTTTTGATAAAGAGTAATCAATCCCAACACGAAAAAGCTGGGAATTGTTATTATTTTTTGCATTATTATATAAATTTCTTAATATGATTTACAATTTCATTCTTAGGCATTGAGCCAACCATCTCATCCACTACTTCTCCATCTTTAAAAATCAGAAGAGCTGGAATACTCATAATATTGTAGTTTCCAGCAGTCTGTTTATTTTCATCCACATTGAGCTTTCCCACCTTGAACTTTCCTTCAAATTCCTTGGCTATTTCTTCTATAACAGGAGCTATCATCTGACAAGGTCCACACCACTCCGCCCAAAAGTCAACCAAGACAGGTATATCCGATTCTAAAACTTCTTTTTTAAAATTGTCATCTGTTAGGGTTACTTCTGCCATATTTTTATTTATCCCGCTTAGCGGGGTTTACTACTTGGAGGTCGACAAATAGCCTCGACTTTCTTTATTTGAGGAACTTTAGACTTAATAGCTTTCTCAACTACATTCGTTAGGGTCATTTGGGCTACAGGGCAAGCAGCACAGGTTCCTTTAAATCTAACTTTGACTGTATCTTTTTTTATTTCTACCAATTCGATATCACCACCATGAGAGACAACAAATGGTCTCACATCTTCTTTAAGAATTTTTTCAATTTTTTCCTGCAATGCTTTATTTGTCATATATATAATTTTATACTATTTTTATTAAAAATCAAGCTAAACTTACCCTCTTATAAAATAAAAAATCTCATAAATAATACCTAAAACAAAAAGCAAAATTAGAAAATAAGAAATAGCTTTGGGATAGGAAATGGAATAAGCTGGCACATCGTCTCCTAGCTTTTTAGCCTTTCTGTGCATAAGAATAACTAAGATTCCATTTATGGCCAACATTACTCCTCCAGTTACGGAAACAACTTTAATAAAACTAGAAAGACCGAGAATATAAGCTAAAAGAGGTATAAAGCAAGCTAGAACAAAAGAGGTATTCTTTGGAATTTTAAAATCATACCAAAATACTTTTTTTAAAGTAAGTCCTAGAGTTAAAAAAGAAGTAAAACAAGTAAGGACACCAAAAGTTAAACCAAAAGCAACCACTCTCCTTCCTAAAAATGATTCAAGGCCAATTAAAGCTTCTTCGGTGGTGGATGAACCACAAACTCCAAGAATTAAGACAATAAATAAGAGATAAGTAAGAACTGCTAACCACACCCCCGAAAGACAAACCTTTTTCATTAACTTTTTTTTCTTTCCTAGTATGTCTTCCAGTTCAGGAATCAAAGGTATTCCCCAGAGAGAAAAAAGGACTACTCCGTAGGGTAAAAACAGATTGGAAAGCTTTCCTGAAATAGTTAAATTTTGGATTTCTATTTGCGGTGAGCCAAAAACAAAAAAGATAATCAAAATTACAAAAAACAGTCCCAACATCCAAAGCTCAAAAGGAGCAATACTCCTAATGCCAAAGAAAATAAATAAAGCTCCAAAAACAAAAAAAACTATTGCATACCAAAGAGCTTGACCTCCGAGCCAGGACGAAAAAAGACTGTGTAGAAATTTCCCTCCTACAATAATATAGGCTAAAAGAGCTCCGTAAAGAGAAGAAACTACAGAAAAGAAAGATATTCTCTTCCCCCACTTTCCTAGATACTTTTCAGCATATCCGGGAAGGCGTTGTTTTCCTCTAGTCCGAAGGCATACTTCTGAAAAAAGAAGATGTAAAAAATAGACTATAGCACCTAGGACTAAAAAGTATAAAATCAAGATCCAAAAGCCGGTCTTTGAAGCTACATAGGGAAGGCCAAAAAGTCCTACCCCAATGATGGTGCCACACAAAACAGCTAAAGCATAGAAAAATTTTTTCATGATTGCTCCCTGATTTTCTTTAACTTATCTTTTAACCTTCGCCTTACAAAGAAACTAATTTTATCAATAATTAGAATTCCATTTAGATGATCAACTTCATGTTGTAAGGCTCGGGCAGCAAGATAGCTGGCTTCAATATCTACTTTCTTTCCTTTCTTATCTAGACCTTCGATAATAACTTTGGTAGCTCTTTTTATATTAGCAAAGATTCCAGGAACAGAAAGACAACCTTCTTCTAATATATCTCTTCCTTTTTTTTTGGTGATTTTTGGATTGACTAAAGCAAGAGGTCCATCTCCAACATCGATGACAATAACTCTCTTTTT
This sequence comes from bacterium, assembly GCA_030603885.1. Lineage (GTDB taxonomy): Bacteria > Patescibacteriota > JABMPQ01 > JABMPQ01 > JAUVWW01 > JAUVWW01. The sequence continues at coordinate 149,808 of JAUVWW010000001.1, read as the reverse complement.
CACTCCTACCTGAGGAGCAGCTAGGCCAATACCCTCATTTTTATGCATAGTTTCGATCATATCATCAATGAGTTTTCTAATTTCATCCGTGACTTCTTTGACTGGCTCACATTTTTGCCTGAGAACAGGATCGCCATATTTTCGGATTTTGAGTATGGACATAGTGGGTACTCTTTTATTTATAACATTCAATAAATTTCTTTAATTAAAGTTTAGCCTTTTTTCTCTTATTTTTCAACTATATTAGATGAGACTGGTAATTAGTTACTAAGCATTATTAATTACTCCCCCACCTAAACAAACATCACCTTTCCAGAAAACACAAAACTGGCCAGGGGTAGGAGCTTTCTGGGGAATGTCAAAAACTGCCATTAACCTATTTTCTTTTATAGGAATAAGAGTAGCTCTGGCTAAGGATTGACGATAGCGAACTTTAGCCATCACCTGAATTTTGTTCTGTGGTGTAATTCTAGAAATAAAATGATAGGGAGAAAGAAAAATCTTTTTTTGGTAAAGTTTATCTAAATCTTTTGAAACTTTTAAAATATTTTTGGAAATATCAAAATCAACCACAAAATAAGGTCCCCCAGCAAGCCTAATACCCTTTCTCTGTCCAATAGTATAAAAGTGTAGGCCTTTGTGCTTCCCTAAAATATTATTCTCTGTATCCATAATCAAACCAGGGTTTTTACCAATTTTTGCCTCTAAAAAATAATAAAGAGATTTGCCTGCTACAAAACAGAAATCCTGGCTTTGTTTTCTTTTAAGAAAAAAATCAAAACCTTCCCTCAAGGCTATTTTGTAAATTTCTTCTTTAAGATAGTCACCCACCGGGAAAATTATATTTTTTAGCCATTTTTGAGGAAGAAAGCTTAAAGAATAAGTTTGATCTTTATTTTTATCTTTGGCTCGTAAAAGCTCATATTTTTTAGTCTTGGGATTTTTTCTGATCCTAGTATAATGTCCAGTAGCTACATATTTAATATTATGCTCTTTGGCCCACTCAAAAAGTTTCTTGAATTTAAGATAGCGGTTACAAATAACGCAGGGATTTGGAGTTTTATTATCTTTCAATTCTGAAATAAAATAATTTATCACTTTTTTCTCAAACTCTTCTGATACATCAACAATAAAATGAGGGACGTTTAGTTTTTGACAAATTTCTTTAGCAATTCTAAAAGATTCAGGGCTACAACAAACATTTTCTCTTAACAAATTCCTTTTATCTTTCCAGACAGCATATTTTAAAGAAAGACCTATTGGATCAAAGCCCTGTTTTTTAAGCAATAGCAAAGACACAGAGGAATCTATTCCTCCTGACATCCCCACTACAATTTTTTTATTTTTATTTACCATAAGAGAATGTTTTTATTTCTGCACCTCTCAAAGCTTCATTTGTTAACTTTTCTATGTTGTTTAATTTGTTTTCTGCTCCTTTCACTTTCGCTAATGAGGCCTTGGTTGCTGGATGTTTGGGTATAAAAAGAGAACAGCAATCTTGGTGAGGTAAAATAGAAATTTCAAAGCTCTTAATTTTCTTAGCTAGGTCTATAATTTCTTCTTTATCCATCCCAATTAGAGGTCTAAAGACTGAAAGTCCAATAGCCTCTTCAATCACCCCTATATTTTCTATAGTCTGAGAAGCTACCTGTCCAATACTTTCTCCAGTGACTAAAGCTTTTGCTCTTTCTTTCTTAGTAATCTCCTCTGCAATCCTGAACATAAATCTGCGATAAAGAATTACTCTAAATTTAGCCGGACATTTAGTAATTATTTCTTTTTGAATATTCAAAAATGGTACAAGATAAAGCTTAGATCTAAACTGATATTGTGTTAGGAGCTTAGCCAATAAGGCTGCTTTTTCCTGAGAAGCTTTGGGAGTTTGAGGATAACTGTGAAAATGTACAAAGACTACACCTACCCCTCTTTTTAATGTCAGAAAGCAAGCCACAGGGGAATCAATGCCTCCAGAAAGCAAAGCCACTACCCTACCGCCAGTAGATACTGGCAATCCTCCAAGCCCTTTTATTTTACCAAGGTAGACAAAAGCACGTTTTGGATTGGCAATTTCTATAAAGCAGATAACATCTGGATTTTTGACATCTACCTTTACTTTAGTTTTAGCTCTAAGATAACCTCCTACTTTGCTTGAAATCTCAGGTGAAGTCAAAGGAAACTCCTTCCAGGCTCTCTTGGTTTCCACTTTAAAAGATCGAAGTTTTCTTTGTTTCATTAACTCCCCTGCTGCCACTTGGATTTTTTCTATGTCGGGCTCGACTGAATAGCCTAGTGAAAAATTAGCCACCCCAAAAACATTTTTTATCTTCTCTTTCATCCTTTTAAAATCAGACTCCTCAAGAAGTTTGATAATTATTCTTCCAAAAATACGCTCAACGAAATCATATTTCAATCCAAAGAGAGCCTCCTTTAGGCTCTCTTTTAGTTTATCTTCAAAAAATCTTCTGTTTTTTCCCTTTAGTCCAATTTCGTGATAGTGGACTATAATACATTTTTCCATTTATGTAATTAATAATTCTGACACCAAAGTTCATAGTAACTCTGGGGGTAGCCACAGGAAGGACATTCTTTGGGAGCCTCTTTTCCTTTGTGAATATAGCCACAGTTGCGGCATTTCCAATATACTTCCTTGTCTTTCTTAAATACCTTTTCTTGTTCTATATTTTTTAATAAAGCCAAATACCTTTTCTCATGCTGCTCCTCTACCTCGCCTATCTCTTTAAAAGCATCTGCAATTTCATTTTCTCCCTCATCTCTTGCTTCTTTTTCAAAGTCTGGATACATCTCTGTCCATTCATAATGCTCTCCTTGAGCTGCTGCTTTTAGATTTGTTTTGGTGTCCCCCACCTCGGCTAAGGGAAAGTCAGCTAAGGTAGCTTTGGTTTCACTCTTTAGAAAACTAATCAGTCTTTCTGCATGTGCTTTCTCGTTGTCTGCTGTTTCTTCAAAAATAGCTGCAATTTGCTCATACCCTTCTTGACGAGCTTTTTTGGCAAAGAGGGTGTATTTGTTCCTGGCCATGGATTCGCCAGCAAAAGCTTTGAGTAGATTTTCTTTGGTTTTCTGCATAGTTTTTCTTTAGTCAATTAATTATTAGATAACTTTTTCTGGTTTATTTTCTTTGGTCAAAACAAGCTTTATCCCAAAAGCTTCAAGGTTTCTTTGAGCTCCTGGGCCAATTTTTCTAGCAATGACTTTATTTATAATAACTTTATTAATAACATTAAACCCATGCCTGACAGAAAAACAATAAAATGTATCAATGATTTCTTAATGCTTACTCTATGTTTAATTTCTGGAATCAAGTCTGCAGAGGCAATGTAAATGAAATTTCCAGCAGCAAAGGGTAAAAGGAAAACAATTGATTCTCCTATTTTTTCCGAAAGCAAAAATCCAGCAATTCCACCAAAAACAACAGTGATGGCTGATAAAAAGTTTAAGAATAAAGCTTTAACCTTTTTAAATCCGCCATAGATTAAAATCCCATAATCACCAATTTCTTGAGGAATTTCATGCAAAGCTACCGCCAAAGCAGTGACCACTCCAATTGGGAAGGCGACGACAAAAGAAGCAGCAATTACTAAACCATCAATAAAATTATGTACGCCATCTGAAATTAAAATTAAATAAGAAAAGGGTCTTATTTTAGGATGTCGTATAGCATGGTGATGATGCCATCTAATAAATTGTTCTAGAATGAAGAAGATACAGAAACCAAGGAGTAAGTATAAAAACAGGCCTAACACAGAAGTCTCACTAGCTCCAACTCTAGCAATTGCCTCTGGGATTAGATGTAAAAATGCTCCCCCAATTAAAGTCCCAGCAGAGAAAGCTACTAAAATTAGAAGGATTTTAGTCAAAAGCTTCTCTTTTAAAAATAAAAATAAGACCCCAATAAAAGCGATTAGACTAATCAAAGATGTGCTTATCAGTATATAAAATAAAATACTCATATCGTCAGTTTAGCAAAACTACATATATTCTCATATTTTTTAGTTCACTTTAGTGAGCAGTCGGATAGCTCAGTTAATTCCTCAAGAGATTTAAAACCAGCTTCTTTTTCTCCGAAAAAATCCCAGGTGGGAAAACCAGAGATTTCTGCTTTTTGACATTCTTCAGTCATCTGATTGGTTTCCTTATCCGTACATTCAACATAAGGGAGATACCTAGCTGCTTCACCAAAAAGCTGTTTCTGACGATTACACCAGCCACACCAAGAAGTACCATAAAATTTGATCCCCTTTTCCTCCAAACATTTAGCAAGGTCTTCTAAAGATGCTTCGTCCTTAGGCGTTTCCTCTTCAGACTCAGACCCAGACTCCTCAAGGACCATCTCTTCTTGTGGCTGTCCAATTTTGATAATTCTAGATCTTTTGGCTAATAAATAGCCAAGGCCACCAATTAGGACTAAAACCACAATAACGATGACGATTTTCTTGTTCATAGTTTTTGAGACTTAAGAAATTATTAATTTCTTTTAAATTATATCTAACAATATTACTATTCCCAATCCTATCATAATCAAACCAGCTATTAGATGGAATAATTTAATTCTCTTAGCTCTCCATCTTTCTAGGGTAGCTGTCTTAAATCCTTTATATACAATCAAGGTAATAACTATCATAGGCAAAACAAAAATGAAGTTGTACAAAAATAAGTAACCTAAAGCACTTAGCCTGGTAACTTTTTCAGCCAGCATTCCTAGAATAACTATATAAGGTCCTGAAGTACAAGGGAGCAAAAACAGACTAACTAGAAATCCAGCCAAAAGAGCTGCTGGGGCTGAAGTTACAGAAGTAATAATTTTTTTCATTCTTGGTCGCCAACTTAATGGTACCTCCATCACAAATCCGCCTGCCCCCCATCTGATAGCGTCTTTAATATTGAGAAGACCAACGACTATAGCTAGTCCCCCGGCAATTTTATAAATTATAGAAGTCAGAGCCAGGCTTTTGATAACTTGAAATAGTCCTAGCCCCATCAGGAAATAACAGACATAAACTGCTAAAACAAAGCAAAGTCCAAAGCCTAAAGCACGTTTTTTAGACCCAGAAGCTAAGACACAAGTCATGAGTATAATCAGAACCGCAAAAGCACAAGGATTGATAGCATCTACTGCTGCTGCTCCCAAGACTGGGAGAATTGTAAGCTTTGTTGGACAAGGTTCGACTTCTTGAGCTAAATCTTCGGGACTACAAATGCATCTCTCTTTTAATCGAAAAGGGTCACATTTACATTCTTTTTCAAGACAGCTAATCAGTTGGTTTTCAAGATTATCTCTTATTTCTTTAGTTCCTACTAAATTCTTGTCATGAACAAATATTGAAGGTATAGCTCCAGCTTCAACTCCATAAACTTCTGCGATCTTTAAAAATAAATCCTTGTTTGCCCGAACTTCCAAAAATTTAAATTCTACATCAGAATATTTTTTCTGTAACTCTTCAAGATAGGGTTTTATTTTAGCGCAAGCCGGACAGCCCACCCCATAAAAATAATAAACCTGAAGCCTTTCTTCTTGGGCTTCTATTAGACGAGGAAAAAGTAATGAGACTAAAATTAGCAAGCAAAAACAGATTGTAAGAATTTTTCTATTTGTGTTTCTTCTTTTCATAGTTTTGGATAGCTTTATGTAAAGCATCAACTGCCAAATTAGAACAATGAAATTTGACTGGTGGTAGACCTCCTAACTCATCAGCTACATCTTTTCTGGTTATTTTCTTAGCCTCGCTGATGGTTTTTCCTTTAGCTAGATCAGTAACCATGGAAGAGGTAGCAATAGCAGCGGCACAGCCAAAAGTAGAAAATCTAATATCTTTTATTGTTTCTTCTCCCTTTTTATTCTTCCCTATCTTAATATAAATCCACATAATGTCTCCACAGACAGGATTGCCAGCTTTTCCTAGTCCATCTGGATTTTTTATTTTTCCTACATTATGAGGATGCTTAAATAGTTGAATTACTTTTTTAGTATACATACTTTAAAATGGGCTAATTTTCCTTAGATTTTTTACGGCTTGAGGTAATATCTCTAAAACATAGTCTATGTCTTCCTCGCTATTTTCTTTCCCCAAGCTCATCCTCAAAGAAGAATGAGCAACAATAGCCGTTATGCCTATGGCTTGGAGAACATGGCTTGGCTCTAAAGTTGGTGCAGCACAGGCAGAACCAGTTGAACAAGCTATCCCCTTTGAGTCTAATTCCATAAGTAAAGCTTCTCCCTCTACTCCAAGGAAAGAAAAGTTAGCAATATTAGGCAATCTTTTTTCCTTAGGGCCATTTAGTTTTACTTTAGGAATCTTGTTTATGACTCCTTCAATTAACTTATCTCTTAGTTCGGCTATCTTCCTTAACTCGTCCACATTATATATTTCCACTGCTTTTCCAAATCCCACTATTGCTGGTACATTTTCTGTGCCTGCCCTTTTTTCAAATTCTTGATGCCCTCCTACTTGCCGAGGTTGGATCTTTGTTCCTCTTTTAATATACAAAGCTCCTATTCCTTTTGGTCCATGAATTTTATGGGCCGAGAAAGAGGCTAAGTCTATTCCCCATCCCACATCAAAGGGTATCTTACAAAAAGCTTGGACAGCATCTGTGTGAAAATAGATTTTATGACTTCGGGCTACTTTGGCCAGCTCTCGGGTAGGCTCAATAGTCCCGATTTCATTGTTAGCAGCCATAACAGAAACAAGGATAGTTTCTTTGGTAATAGCTTTCTCTAGCTCTTTGGGATCAACAAGTCCTTCCTTATCTACCTTTAAGTAAGTAACTTTGAACCCTTCTTTTTCTAACTGCCTTGCAGTATTCAAAACTGAATGGTGCTCTATTTGAGAAGTGATAATATGATTTCCCTTAGCTTTTTGGGTATGAGCTATCCCTTTTAAAGCTAGGTTATTGGCCTCTGTTCCTCCAGAGGTAAAAATAATCTCATCTGGATTAGCTTTTATCTTTTTAGCTATGATTTTTCGGGCTTTATCTATTCCTTCTTTAGCTTTTTGACCAAAAGCATGAATAGAAGAAGGATTGCCAAAATGCTCTTTAAAATAAGGAAGCATAGCTTCTACTACTTCGGGATCTTGAGGAGTAGTAGCTGCGTTGTCTAAGTATACTTTCTTCATATTTTTACAAACTAAATAATTAAGCTCATATGAGCTTAATTTCATTATACCATATTGCTAATTTTTTAAAAGCCTAAATCTTGATTTCTATTTTATTCCTTCAATAGATTTAAGCTTCCAGGCATCTCCATCTACTTCTTCAATAATTATCTTAGCGTCTTTAGCGGTCGTATTTTTCGAAAGCACATTGATATTAAATTTTAAACTATCGGAAGTTATAGTTTCTCCGTGGGCAGAAATCGAACCTAGCCCAATAACAATTTTAGTGACAGACTTAAGCTTATTTCTCTTAGCGTATCGTAATGCGGTTTTTAAAATATCTTGTGCGGTTAATAGATCGTGCATATAGGCTTTTAATTAATGTACTGAGCAAGTCATACAAGGATCATAAGCACGGATGAGCATTCTAATTTTTTGTCTACGGGCTTCTGGTTTGAGTTTCCTTAGGTCAGGAATGAATTCCTTAATATCTTCTTCAAGATTACAAATAAACTGAGCCGTGGGAGTAATAATGTTAGCATGTTTGATAATGCCTTTTTTATCTACAGTATAATCATGATATAGAGTACCGCGTGGAGCCTCTATAGCTGCTATGCCTCGGCCAGCTTTAGGCTTAAATTTTTGCCAAGGACTCCTCAACTTCCTTTTTATCAACTTTCGCAGTAGTTTCTTAGATTCTTCAACACAATTAATAATTTCTACTACTTGGGCATAGATATTATAAAAGGAATTATAAGTAGGTAGTTTAACTCCGAATTTATTCCAAGCCTTCTTAGCTTTTGGATTTAATTTTTTATAATTGATATTTAGACGAGCTAGGGCCCCAGGCATAATTGGCATGTCATCATGTAGAACTCTTTTAACTGGCTCTGAAGGATATTGGATTTCTTGAATTTTCTCTGTAACCTCCTCAGGCAGAAATTCTAGACCGTTTGAAGAAACAACTTTTCCATCATAAATAGCATATTCTTTAGTAGATGTCAAAGCTACAAATTCCGTCTTCCTTTCAAATTTAGGATATAAAAGAAAGGCAAATATATTAGCTACAGCCAAAGCTTCTTTTAGTATCTTGGGTTGCTCATCTAAAAGTGTCCTAATGTCTTCAACTTTAGGTAATTTCTTAAATCCTCCTACCTCTGTAGTTAAAGGGTGAATACTGCGGCCGCCGATCGAGGCTATAAGCTTATTTCCAAAGTCTCTGATCTTAAAGATTCTCTTAGTAGTCCGAGGGAATCTTTTGATTAATTTGAGATCACTTTTGTATTTAAAAAAGTCAGAAAGGCAAAGGAAATAGACATGCAAGCTATGGCTTTGGATAAGTTGACCAAGCATCATTATCTTACGTAAAGTTATAGTCTGTGGCGAAGGTTTTATCTTTATAGCTTTTTCTAAGGCCTTGATAGCACAAAGATTGTGAACCACAGGACAGATTCCACAAATCCTAGCAGTGATAATAGGTGCATCTTCATAAGGCCTACCCCTGAGAATAGCTTCAATTAACCTGATTCCTTGTTTAACCTCGTATTTAGCTTCTTTTACTTTTCCGTTCAATAGCTTTCCCACAAATCCAGCGTGTCCTTCGATTTTGTCAATATGATCGATTTTAATGCGAGTTATTTTGGGCATAATAAAAATCAAAACCTCAAAAGTTCTTTCTTATAGAACTTCTTTAGCTGTTATGTCTTTTTAAGAGCTTTTTCAGACTAGGGATAGGAAGCCCGTAGGGCTTTTTCTCTTTAAGAATAATTTCTTCAAAAGTGGGTTTTTTAACTTGATAGAAAATTCCGATGGGTATTTTTCCTTTCTCTCCATCTAGATAATTCCATTTCTTAACTTTTTTCATGGCAGCTTCTCGGCTAGATGAATCATGATCTTTTAATTCATAAACTGTCTTTCGGTAAAACTCAAAGGTATTGTAATAAGTGACACAGGGCTGCAAAACATCTATAAAGGAAAATCCCTTATGGAGTATAGCCTGCTTGATAATTTCTTTAAGATGGTTTGGATTTCCTGTAAAGGCTCTGGCTACAAAAGTTGCGCCACTGACAAGCATAAGTTCTAATGGATTAAGGGGTGGCTCAGGCGATCCCTTTGGTGTTGATCTTCCTGGAAAACCTTTAGGTGAGGTCGGAGAAAATTGACCAGTGGTAAGAGCATAGTTTCTATTGTTATGAATTACCATGGTGATATCGCTGTTTCTTTTGGCAGCAAATATCAAATGGACTAACCCTTCTCCATAGGCATCTCCATCTCCAGCAAATCCTAAGATCGAAAGTTCAGGATTGGCAATTTTGATTCCGGTTGCCGGTGCAGGAACCCTGCCATGTAAGGAATAAAAAGAATTGACATTAATATAATCTACGATTTTGGCGTGGCACCCTATACCAGAAAGAATGACTATATCTTCTCTTTTAATCTTCTTCTCATTGATGAGCTCAACAAAAGCTTGTTTTGCAGCAAACTCTATGCCAAAATTTCCACACCCTGGACACCAAGTGTTTTCTGTATATGTTTTCAGATCCTCTATCTTCATAAGATTTTTTTAATTTTTTCTTCTAACTCATCAACAGTAAAAGGTCTCCCATCATATTTCAAGATTCTTTCGTCAACTTTAAGTCCCTTAAACTCTAGCAGATTACAAAGCTGTCCAGTAGAATTTACTTCTACACCAATAATTTTTTTAGCACCTTCTAAATGTTTTCTTAAATCCCATATTGGAAAAGGCTCAAGATATAACGGTTGAACAACTTTTAAATTGTAAGTTTGAGCAACCTCTTCTACTGCCCCTTTAGTTGACCCCCAGGTAATCAAAACTACATCGCTTTTTGGATTCCCGTAAATTTTAACTGTCTCCTTTTTCTTTAGTTCGTTTTCTATTGTCTTCATCTTCTTTAATCTTTTTTCGTGGCCTTTTGTGACCAGTTGAGGATCTTCTGTGGTTATTCCAAATTCATCACACTCATAGCTGTTTGATTTGACAGTTGCTTTCTCATCTCCCGGAAAAGCTAGAGGAGATACCCCGTCTTTGGTAAGGACATACTTTCTGTATTCCCCTTCCCCCTTCCATAATTTTGGACTTTCTACAACTATTTTACTTTCATCAAATTCGGCTGAAAAAGTACTTTCGCTTAGATGTTTGTCGCAAAGTAATATTACTGGCACTTGAAACTGCCAGGCTAAATTTAAGGCTTCTACTGTTAAATAGAAAGCTTCTTCAATATCACCAGGAGCAACAACCACTCTTGCAAAATCACCGTGTCCGGCATGCAAAGCAAAAAATAAATCACCTTGGGCAGTATAGGTGGGAACGCCTGTGGCAGGCGCTGGTCTTTGAGATAAAACACAAACAGTAGGGATCTCTGCTTGTCCGGCCAGACTAAGATGTTCTGTCATTAAAGCAAATCCTCCTCCAGAGGTTCCAATCATAGTTTTAATTCCGGCATAGGCTGCGCCTTGAGCCATACCAATAACTCCAATTTCATTTTCTGGATGAACTGTGGCTATATTAAGTTCGTCTTCATGCTCTGCAAGATAATGAAGAATACTTGAGGCAGGCGTCATTGGATAAGCTATATATAGTTTAAGTCCACCCTTAACAGCACCTAAAGCTATGGCTTCGTTTCCTGTAAGAAGTGGTTTTGGCTGATTTTTAAGTACAGATAACTTAAAAGAATTTTCAAATTTTTTTGCCCTGTCATATACTTCTTTGGCAACTTCGATATTTTCTTTAGTTTTCTTTTTGATTGAACTTTTTATAACATCTTCAACAATAGAAAATTCTATTCCTAAAACAGAAGCAAGGGCTCCTAAAGCAGCGGTATTTCTGACTATTTGTGGAAGTCCTTTATTTTTGACAATTTCACCCAAAGGAAGACCCAATCCTTCTGCTTTTGTTGAGCTTGAATCAAAAATGATTAGATGTTTTTCTTTAAGTCGCTCAGAGTGCTTCTCAATAGTGTCTTGATTAAGAGCTATTAAGATATCTATTTTGTCTGTGTGGGCAAGAATTTTTTGTTGGTGAGCTCTTATTATGGCAAAGTTATGTCCACCTCTAATTATAGAGGGATAATCTTCATATACAAAAACCCAGTAGCCTACTCTATTAAGCAACCTAGCTATAGTATTACCGGCCTGCTTTATTCCATCTCCGGCTTGTCCTCCTACTAATACAGAATATTCTTTTTGCATGGTATAAATTTAGCTAATTTTTGGTTATTCTAAACTTTCTATGTTTATAATATACCCTTGTGTAAATTATGCAACAAAATTTATCCACAGCAAAGAAAACATATCAAGTTTTAGATAACTAGAATTATGTTATAATAAAATTGCTGACTCTAGACACTAAAAAGATGGTTAATAAAATACAAAAATATAAATGTCCTAAATGCGGCATGAAATATGACACTCCTGGAAAATGCGAAATGGATAGTGCTCAGTTAGAAGAAGTTAAAGAAGGAGAAAAAACAGAACATATAGAGAAACATGCTAACCATCATAAAATGATGGTCAAGGATTTTAAAAGAAGATTTCTTGTTTCTTTGGTTATAACTATTCCTATCCTGATCTTATCACCATTAATTCAGCAATTTCTTGGCTTGACTATAAGTTTTCCTGGGGATAGATATGTGCTTTTTGTTTTGTCTGGTATTGTCTTCTTCTATGGTGGATGGCCGTTCTTGAAAGGTCTCATCCAAGAGATAAAAAAGAAACAGCCAGGAATGATGACCCTTATTGCCGTGGCAATTAGTGTGGCATTTTTTTATAGTACTGCTGTAGTTTTTGGCCTTCCTGGAAAATTCTTCTTTTGGGAACTGGCTACTCTAATTGTTATTATGCTTTTAGGTCACTGGATAGAGATGCGTTCTGTTTTGGGCGCCTCTCGTGCATTAGAAGAGCTTGTTAAATTGCTTCCTTCTGAGGCGCACCTTATAAAAGATGGAAAAATAATAGATATCCCTGTTTCAAAATTAGTCATTGGTAATATTGTTCTTATAAAGCCAGGTGAAAAAATTCCTTCAGATGGCTCAATCATCAAAGGAGAAACAACCGTAAATGAAGCCATGCTGACCGGAGAATCCAAGCCCGTTAGCAAAAAAGAGGGTGATAAAGTTATAGGTGGTTCTATTAATGACCAAGGAGCAATAAATGTAAAGATAACTCACACAGGCGAAGATTCTTATATTTCACAAGTAATAGATCTAGTCAAAAAAGCACAAGCCTCAAAATCAAAAACACAAGACTTGGCCAACAAAGCTGCCATGTGGCTAACAATAACAGCTATTTCTATTGGAATGCTCACCTTGCTGGTATGGCTCTATTTGGGAAAGGAATTTGTCTTTTCCCTTGAAAGAATGGTTACAGTAATGGTTATTACCTGTCCCCATGCCTTAGGACTGGCTGTACCCTTGGTTATAGCAGTCTCAACAGCTCTCTCAGCCAAAAACGGTCTCTTAATAAGAAACAGGACAGCATATGAGCAGGCAAGAAATATTGATGTTATTATATTTGATAAAACAGGCACACTTACTAAAGGTGAATTTGGAGTTGTGGATATTGTTGCTTTAAACAAATACAAAGAGGATGATATTCTCTTTTATGCTGCCTGCCTAGAGGTAAATTCAGAACATCCTATAGCTAAAAGCATTGTAAAAAAAGCCAAAGATAAGAAGATTGAAATAGGCACTGTTCAAAAATTCTTGAATCTTCCAGGAAAAGGCGTTCAGGGAATTATTAATAAAAAATTAATAAAAGCGGTAGGTGCAAATTATTTAAAAGAGGACAAGATTAAAATAGAAAGTGAAAGAATTGAAGAACTGTTAAAACAAGGAAAAACTATCACCTATATTTTGTTAGAAAATAAGATAATAGGCGCAATTGCCCTGGCTGATTTGATTAGAGAAGAATCAAAAGAAGCCATCAATAAGTTAAAATCTATGGGAATCAAGTGTATGATGCTGACTGGTGACAACAAACAAGTTGCTCAGTGGGTGGCAAAAGAACTAGGGCTTGATGATTTCTTTGCTGAAGTTTTGCCGCATGAAAAATCAGAAGTGATTAAAAAGGTGCAATCTCGGAAATTAAGAGTAGCCATGGTTGGTGACGGAGTTAATGATGCTCCTGCCTTGGTTCAAGCTGATGTGGGAATAGCCATAGGAGCAGGAACAGATGTTGCAATCGAGGCAGCAGATATCGTTTTAGTTAGGAATGATCCAAAAGATGTTGTTTCTATAATTGGTCTGGCAAAAGCAACCTATGGGAAAATGAAACAAAATTTACTCTGGGCCACAGGATACAATGTTATTGCTATTCCTCTAGCAGCTGGGGTTCTTTATAATTTTGGAATTCTTTTAACACCAGCCGTAGGCGCAATTTTAATGTCTTTGAGTACAGTGATAGTGGCCATAAATGCAAGGTTTATATCAGTTAAAAAATAAAAAAAATTACCTTATTAAAAGGTAAAATGATAAAAAATAAGAAGATTTTAAACTATTTATTTCTTCTTTAAAGCCTTTTCTACCTCCTCTATTTCATCTAAAGCCCCATAGGTTTGGGCTACCCTATCAAATTCTTTTTTACCTATTAGTTTTTTGAGTCCTTTAATATCCGCCTCTGGAAAAGTTCCTCGACAAGCTTCACAATACATACTATTGCCCGGACAGATAGCTTCACATCCCCCAATACTTATTGGTCCAAGACAAGGTTGATCTTTTTGTAGAAGACACTCGTATCCCCGAATCTGACACTCATAACAAACAGGTCGCCTGACGATCCTAGGCATTCTTCCTTCTTTCAGTTGATACATTATCCTCAAGAACTCTTCGTTGTTGAGAGGACATTGAGGAATATCAAAATCTACTTTGACTATTTTCCCGATAGGTTTGATATCCGGGTTGTTTATCCCCCGGATTTTTTTATAAACTTGATATATTCTTTTGTCTTTATTTTGCCAATTTTTGATCTGTTGAATTCCTCCCAGATGAGCATAAGCTCCTAAAGAAATTAAAAGATCTGACTTCTTTCTTAATTCCTTAAGGTGTTTAAAGTTTTCTTTAGTAATTGGGGTTCCCTCTACAATAGCAATGTCATAATGAGGCCGCTCAGGTAACTCTTCAATTAAATCAAAATTTCCCAGCTCAAAATATTTTAATAAATCAAAAAATCTTTGTCCTAAATCTAGAATAGCAAAAAGACAACCCTCGCAGTCAGTAAGGCTGGTTAGACAAATAACAGGTTTTTTTCTAGGCTTTTTAGGCATTTATTAAATTTATAGTTTGTTTAGTGTACTTCTCTAAATACTTTATCTGTTTTTGATTCAGTTTCTCACAAACAAAATTCCAGTGAAAGGAAATATTATCACCAACCTTTAGTCTAGGTAAAAATTTTACATCCCAAGTTATAATTCTTTCTCTTGGTTTTCCTAGATATATTTTTTTATTACTAGCCAATGGTTTGTATCGAACAATTATTTTAGATAGATCTTTTTTTATTTTTGTAATTTCTCCCCAGCTTATCCTACAAAGATCAAGTAATCTTCCTAAAAGCTTAACTCTTCCTGTTACTGATCCTATAAATAGTACATGAAAACTATGATGTGGCTTGGCTCTTTTGGCTATAGATTTTGCAATATCTTTCGCTTTTGTTTTAGATAAAAGACTAGGTTTAGAAAACTCTTTAGCAATAGTTTCTTTTAGGTCTTCCCTTTTAACTTTTTCTAAAAGTTCGTTCCCAATCCAATAAGCTTGAACTACTTTTTTGTCAAATGGATCTTTAATTCCATTACTTTTAGCAATCAGTTTTAGATAAGGATAAAGACTTTTAAATTTTTTAAGAACATTTATTACTTTTTTAGCATTCCCCTTGCCCAGAACGTAGTCGTAAAGAATATCGGAAGTATTTTTATTCTGCGGGCCACAAAATCCTAATGAACACGGTTTAAAAGAATACCGAGCGGCAATTTTAACTCCTAACATGAGCTAGTTTGGTTAATTTTAATCTCCTAAATAATCTGGCTATGCCAATAACTAAAACTATACCTAAAATAATCAATATCATACCAGCGATTTCTTTAAAGCTCAAAGCCTGATGTAAAAAGATAAGTGAGAGTAAGGAAGTAATGGGAGCTCCTAGAGTAAGAACACAAGTAGCTTGAGAGACACGGGTATACTTGATTCCTGTGTACCAGGTAGTTACATAACCGAAGAGAAAAGCAGAGGTAATAAGAATCCAGCCTATCTGAGAGACAGTTAGAGTGCCAATAATATGGATCTGACCAGTAACAGCTAAAAACACCATAATCAGAAGTGAGCCAAAAAACATTCTACCAAAAGCAACAATTCTAGGAGATAAAGTCCTTAAGGCATACTTTGATATGGTATTCTCTGCTGCCCAAAGAATGATAGCCAGAAGGATTAAAAGATCGCCTTTCTCAAATATTGGATGAGTTAATTTTAAAAGTAAGACGTTTCCAGCTAAAAGACACAGGGCTCCAATTATAAATCCTTTATGTAGCTTTTCTTTTAGAAATATCAGAGCAAAAATGGCTACAAAGATAAATAAAGTTTTATGAATAAAGGCACCTTCAGCTCCAGTAGTCATTTGTAATCCTTTAAAGAAAAGTAGAAAGGGTACACTTCCGCCAACTAAACCAATGACAAATAGAGTGAGCCAGTCTTTTCGCTGCAGGCGCCTTAACACCTTCCATTCTTTTAAAATTAGAATCAGAGAAATCAGAAACACAGCCACCACCAAGTTTTTCATTCCACAGAATACTGAAGAGTTAATTCCCTTGACTCCAAATTTGTTAATAAAGATAGAAACCCCCGAGATTAGGGCAGTGCAAAGGACAAGTATAAGACCTTTGTTTTCTTTCATATTAGTTTTTATTGATAATTACTTTAGAAGCCTTAGTATTTCTTGAACTTCTTTTTTATTTATTTTTCTTATAGCAAATCCATTTTGAACAGTAACATAATCCCCTACCTTAACATTTAACAAACGACAATCAACTTTTGATTTGCAACCATTAATATTCACCAATGCTTTATTTTTCTCTTTAGAAATAATTTTTCCTGGGATAGATAGACACATAGTTCATTCTAAAAATTAAGATATCTTAATTTTCTTTTTTTGAAGAAGACCTTTTTTGGCAAAGACAAGAATTATTCTCCAAATGATAAATATGGCAGCAGTAATCACGCATCCTAAGGCTAAATCTTTGCCTATGTTCTCAGAGATAAGAAATAGCTCTCCATTCCAAAGATGGTCTATTACTCCAAACAAAGCACCCCCCCAAAGCATCAAATTAAGCCACCAAATATTTGGTTCTCTTTTTTGACGCCAGACCAAGGAAGTACTAATAGCTGCAATTACAGGTATTGAGTAGCACATTATTTATCACCCCCTTTCTTTAAGATTTTCTTTAATTTTTCTAGAGCAAATTTTCGGTGATTAACCTGCTCATGTTCTTCTTCAGTCAATTGACTATAAAATTTTTTAAACTCTGGTAGAAAGAAAATTGAACGAAAAGGATATCCAGGAACTCTTTTTTCACAAGGCTTTAAAGATATTATGCCTCTTTTACATGCGTATTGTGTATAGATTTTATCTCGAGGTGTAAATAAAGCAATTACTCCAACCAATCGACAAGTTCGTTGATTCTTAGGCACACCTTCCATTCTCTTCATTACCTCACCAATCATTTCCTCATCAGTCATTCTGTATCCAAGCCAATTGCGGCTTCTAATCCCTGGCTCGCCTCCCAAAGCATCAATCTCTAGCCCTCCATCATCAGTAATAGCAGGAAGTCCAGTCAATTTTCCGTAAGTTTCTGCTTTTAGAATAGCATTTTCTTTGAAAGTCTTACCATTTTCCTTAACTTTCTTAGTAATATTCAAATCACCTAAAGAAACAATTTCTAAAGGCAAATCTGCTAAATATTTTTTGTATTCTTCAACTTTTGCCGGATTATGTGTGGCTACTAATAATTTTTTTATCATAATCTATATTGCTTGTGGCATCTCTTTTATTTCTTTATAGGAAAAGACTGGTCCATCTTTACAGACATATTTTCCCCCTACTACACAATGCTGACAGGTGCCTACACCACAATACATACGTCTTTCTAAAGAAAGATAAACATCTTTATCTTTAAATTTCAGTTCTTTTAGTTTCTGAATGACAAATTTATACATAATGGGTGGACCACAAACTAAAACTACTGGATCCTCTACAAGCTTTACTTTATCGAATAAGGTGGTGATTACTCCTACCCGTCCTTTCCAACCTCGACTGCGTCGATCACAGGTTAAACATAGATCAGTATATCTTTGCCAGAGTTTATATTCTTTTTTAAACAGCAATAGCTCTGGACAGCGACTGCCGTAGAAGATCTGTACCTTTTTGAATTTTTGAGGAGCAAGAACTACTGATCTAATTAAAGGTCTGAGAGGAAAAAGACCCAAACCACCACCAACAAGCAAAAGATTTCTTTTAGAAAATATCTCTTTTGGCCAACCATTGCCATAGGGTCCTCTGATGCCAACCTTATCGCCTTTTTTTAGCTTAAATAAGCCAGAAGTTAAGGTGCCTTTTTCCTGAATGCAGACCTGAAAATAATCTTTTTCTTCAGGAGAGGATGAATAAGCAAAAGGGGCCTCTCCAAAACCAAGTACTGAGAGAATAAAATATTGGCCTGGGGTAAAATCCAATCTAGTCTGGTCTTTTTTATTAACGAATTTAAAAGTAAACAGTTTAATATCTTCTGCCTCTTTTTTAATATCAATAATTTTAGCCAATTTTGTCTGATATATGTTCTTCATTAGTGGCTAGTGGCAATCATATAGCTACTCTTCTAATGTTATAGCTTGGACTGGGCATGAGTCTTTTGCAGCTTGGCAGTCGCACTCTTTTCCACAGGTGTCCTCTCCAATGACTTCAGCCTTGCCATCTTCACCAATCTTAAAAGTCTTGGGACAGAGATTGACACAAATGCCACAGCCAGTACATTTTTCTTCATCTACTTTTGGTCTCATAATTTTTTACTTTTTAATAATTTTTTCAAATCTCGAAATGTTTTTCTAAGGTCAATGTTAGCAGGACAGACTTCGATGCATCTACCACAGCCTACACAGCCAGGCAAAGTATATTCATTTGGTATTCTAACAAACTTATGATCATACCAGTTATAGATTCTATCTCCGATAGTTTTCAGAAATTTCTCCCCTCCAGCTACCTCAGAAAACTCTTCATAAAAACAAACACCCCAGTCTCTAATTCTACTTCCCTGATTTTTCTCAAAAGCAGGCTCATCATCGATATTAAAGCAAAAACAGGTAGGACAGGAAATAACGCACTTGCCACAGACAATACATCTTTTGTTTAGTTCTTTCCATATTTTGGTATTTTTAGAACTTTTTACCAGCTTTTGTTTTATCTTTTCTGTGATAGCTAAACCTTCCTCTGGCACTGCCCCAGCATATTCAACATGCTCATAATCTTTTATGCCTACTTTTTCTAAAATCCTTTGGCCATCTTCTGAGCCAGTAAAAACTCTAAATTCTCCTTTTGGTTTAAACTCTAAAAATATATCAAACCTAAGGTGTTCTAGTATATGTTCTTCGTAATCTTCATAAAAAGTGGTCTCTTCTGGTACCGGGCTGTGACCAATTAATATAATATTGCGGATGATTTCTTGAAAATAGACATCCTTCTCAAAAACCTCATGTAATAAAGTAAAGGCTTTCAAATCATAGACGGGTATACCTATGAGTACTTGTTTTCTTTTTATTCTTGGTTTTAAGAGCTTATTTTTATCATAATTAAACAAAGTTTGAGAGGATGGAATAAGAAATTCTTTGTGGGAATAAAATGGTTTTTTGTTAACCAGCTTAAATTTTTTTGCATCTTTTATTTCTCTAATTAGCAATCTATCTCCCACTTTTTCTGGTCCAAAAATAGTATAGTCCTTTGAGAGATAAACCAAAAGTTTTTTTAGTTGTTGAGGTTTCATTTTTTCTTTATCAAAAGCCAGTATTTTGGTTTTCTAAATCTAATTAAAGTATACTGTCCTTTTAACTTTTTGCCAAATAACTCAAAATTTATTCTGTTCTCTGATTTAGATATAAGCTTGTAAGTCCCTTTGTCCCAAATCTTTACTGTTCCTGCTCCGTATTGCCCTTTGGGTATTTGGCCCTCAAAATCAATATATTCCACTGGATGGTCCTCGACTTGTACAGCTAACCTTTTTATTCCAGGTTTCTCTGGGGGTCCTTTAGGTACAGCCCAAGATTTAAGTACTCCTTCCATTTCTAGTCTAAAATCATAATGCAGATGCCGAGCATGATGCTTTTGGACTACAAATCTATATTTTTTAGTCTTAAAAATCTTTCCTTTTGGCTCAGGGGTCTTTTTAAATTCTCTCTTTCTTTGATATTTTAGGAGATCCATTTATCTGTGCTCTATTTACAAATATCTACCAAACTCTCACTTTTCACTTTTACATCTAGCAAAGATAATTTTAATGCTACCTTAGCTACTTCTTCTGGCTTAAGTAAAGTTTTAGGATCGGCATCGGGTATCATGTCAAAATATATTTTAGTAGCTGTGGCTCCTGGACAAACAACCCTCCAGAAACTATAGCTGTTTGATTTTTTAGTTTCATAGTGTCTAAGTCACCAATACAACTCCGCCAATAATTAAAACAATTGCCAAAAGCTTTAGGAAAATAATTGAACCTTTGAGTTCTTCTTTGATAATTTTAGGGAACCAAATTGAAAGGAGAATAGTCCAAAGAAAAACAAAAAGATAATGAACAGAATTGACAGCAGAAACCAAAGCAACAAAGCCAAAAGACATAGCCACAAGAAAAATTATAAGGGCTATTAAACTTAGGGACTCACTACTTATTATTAACCCCATGGCCTTGCCTTTGTATTTCTTGATTGTCTCTCTAAAGATGGGAATATAATAAATAAACAAAGGAAACATTATTAAAAAGAATCCTATATTAGTCCAGCTAAAGACTGTCCAGTAATCCCAATCACCCATTAAATATTTATAGAGAATTCTATTTACCGCATATAATATAGTACTTAACAACATTAAAAGAAAAACTTTACCCAGAGAAAATCTAAATCTCTTTTTAATCGAAATTAAGACAGAACCTAGAAAAATTATAAAAATGCCAAAATATTCTTGAATGGTCAGAATTTCTCCTAAAAATATTACTGCTAAAACAACAATCCAAATCAAAGTCATGGCAAAAAGCGGCACAACCCGAGATGCTTCTTCTATCTTTATTGCTTTAAAATAAAAAATAGTAGCCACTGCTGCAATTGCTCCAGCCAACAAACTTAGAAATAAAGGCCAGCCAGAAAGTAAAACAAATTTTTTAGTCCAAATTATTAAACTAAAAACTATACCTAAAAGGCCTGAAATAATCACAGGTATAACTGGCCTTTTAATAAATCTGGTCATTATTGTTTTATCAATAACATTAACAATAGACCAAATAAAAGCAGCTATAATTGAAAGTAAAATCCACATAAACTAATTTGGGTTAAACTATTTTCCCATCCACAAGTTTAAGTACTCTCGGAGCATGCTCAGCAATTACTGAGTCATGAGTTACTACCACCAAAGTAGTTCCCTTTTTCTTGTTAACATCTCTAAGTAAGCAGATTATTTTTTCTCCTGTCTTAGAATCTACATTACCAGTTGGCTCATCAGCTAAAATTATTTCTGGGTCGTTAGCAAGAGATCTAGCAATAGCCACCCTTTCTCTTTCTCCACCAGAAAGTTTGGGAGGAATATAATTTAATCTCTTTTCTAGCCCTATAAGTTTAAGTAATTCTTTAGCCTTATTTATTTTTTCTTTCTTTTTAAGTTTTAGCTCAAACATGGGAATAAGCACATTTTCTAAAGCAGTTAAGGTAGGAATTAGATTATGAAGCTGAAAGACAAAACCAATTTTCTTAGATCTAAATTCATCTAAATTTTTAACTTTGGTCAAATCCATTCCACAAACAAAAATTTCTCCAGAAGTTGGCCGATCCAAAGCGCCAATCATATGTAAAAGAGTAGATTTTCCAGATCCAGAAGGTCCTTGAATAGCCACAAATTCTCCTCTCCTAACTTCTAAATTTAAATCATCAAGAGCTCGCACTCGACCTTGTTCGTAAGTCTTAACTAAATTTTTTGCTTCAATTATATTATTCATATCTTAAGGCTTCTAAAGGAGAAAGTCTTGAGGCTCTATAAGCAGGATATAGTCCTCCAAAAAGTCCAACCAGCAAAGCTACTCCTAAAGCTCTAGTAAAGATATTAATTGAATAAGATGGTTCAAGAAAAGCCGAGACTTGAGGTACCAGCATAATTAATTTAATTACACCTGTTCCTAAAAGGGCTCCTACTGCTGCTGCCAGGATACCAATAAAAAAGGATTCACCTAAAATCAGACTTATGATTCTTCTCCTTTTCCATCCCACAGCCCTCAGGACTCCGATTTCCCGGGTTCGCTCGTAAACCGACATAATCATGGTATTAGCTACTCCAATTCCGCCAATAACAATAGCTAAAAGAGATATAGTCCAAGTAGTTGCGTCTATTGCTTGCATTCCCTTGTCCACTTTACTAATTTCATCTATTGATTTTATAGTCACCAGCTCATCAGGATAAGTATCTTCAATTCTTTGGGTTAGTTCATGAATATCTGCATCTACATCCTTTTTTACCATAATCATGGTGATTTTTCCTTCTTTTTTCTGCATCGCCTGTAAAGTTTTTAAAGAAAGAAAAGCTCCTCCATCCTGCCAGACACTGCCCGTCTCAGAAATCCCAGTGACTTTAAACTCTTTCCCAGCCAAAGTTATTTTATCTCCGATGTGCTTGTCAAGATTCTTGGCTGATATTTTACCTAAAAGTATTTCATTCTCTGCCTCTTTAGCAAAAGACTGTCCTTCAATAATCTCTATCCCAGAAATCTCAGTTTCATCTACTACCTCTTTCTCTATACCCATAACAACAAAGAAGGGCATATTTTCTATAGGTACTGCTGTCATTATAACACCCACTGCATTATCAACGCCTTCTATATTTCTAATTTCTTCGGCTTTGTCTTCTGAAATAGTGGAAAACATAAGATCAGCTATCCCGGCTTGGCCGATCATAAAATCAGCTTTGCCAGCTTTGAGTAACTCTGTATAGCCCTTTTTCAATCCCTCAGTAATAGAACTTAGAGTAAAAATAGTAATAATGCCAATGGTAATACCCAAAATGGTAAGTAAGGTTCTGATTTTATTTCTAAATAGATTTTTGAAAATGAGGGTTAAAAAACTCATGGATTCCTTTATATGAAGTTGTTTCTGTTTTATTAATTCTTTAAAGTTACTTCTTATTTTACTTTATCATTCTTTTTTGTTTTTCACAAGGCTTTAAATTTCTTGTCAAATAAAAAACTGCCAAAAATGTGGCAGAGTAATTTAATTTTTGACTAAGGAAATTATTCACTTCTCCTTTTTTCGACTAGTAAATTTTTAATATCAATTTTATTTAATGCTTTTGTCCAATAAAGAACTAAAACGGTTAAAAGTAAAATCCCTAAACCAATTGCTCCGGTAATTCCTCCTAAAGTAAGATTAAATAAAGTGACAATAAGTATCAAAGCTGAGGCAGTATTATTCATTACCCCATGAGCAAAAGCTGGGACAAAGATACTGCCTGAAGCAAAATAGAGCCAACCTAGGATTATGCCAGCTAGAATACAAAATATAATCATTAAAAATACACCTAATAAAGGATAGCCAGGATAATTATGACCCATCAAAATTATTGGTGCATGCCAAAGACCCCAGATAGCTCCGTGCAGAATTAGAGCCCTATAGCGACCAAGGGGTAAAAGTTTAGGCAACAAATAACTTCGCCAACCATACTCTTCACCGAAGGTAAAGGGAATGCCAAGAATAGGACCAATGGTGGTGTTGGCAAAAAAGATTATTCCAAAGAGTAAAAGTGGTGAAAATCCCTCTGGAAGACTTTGCCAAATTTCCTTTGGCAGTTTGCTTAAACCTAAATCCCAATCACAAAGGCCAAAAAGAACTGTTAAGAGATAAGCTAAACCAATTATTCCTACAATGATCAACCAAGCATAGAGATAGTATCTTGGTTTTCCAAATCTCAAACCAGAGTTCCTAAATCCTTCTTTGGTCACAAACTTTCTCATAATAAAAGCACCAAAAGCAGGAACAAGCATGTAAGGATACAATCCTAAGACAGCAATGCTTCCCAGTCCTCCACCAAGATAAATACCCAAAGCAATAAGCCAAGAGATGCCAAAAACAATGGCAAGGTATTTGATGACTGATTTAAACATTTTAAATCTTATATTTATTTAAAGACCAATATTAGTATAATCGAAACTAAGATAATGCCTACAAACCAAAGAGCACAAAAGCCAAGAATAAATAGAGCTTTCTTTGTCTGTTTGTTTAAAATTAGGTAGACAGGATAACCAAAAACAAGAAAGCCACAGACTGCTGCTGAGAAGACAAGCAGAATCAGCATCAGAGCAATGTTTGTATAGCCAGGCCCAGCAAAGAACTTTTCCATAAAAGAAAATAACCAAGCAATTAAAGCACAGTAAATGCTGACACCTAGAGCCTCAAGAAAACCGATTAGAGATGGGGTTGTTTTCATAAATTTATTAGATTAATAATTAATATCTCTTATTTTAATTATATCCTTAAAACACCTTTGTAACTTCCATCACCGCTGAACTAATCAGAGCCACTGTAAAATTATCATCTATACCAATGGGCAAGACTTCTGTAATAGCAGCAGCCAAACCGCCAACTAAAATTACCCAAAATGGTAAGGAAATAAAATGAATAAAGATGTAACCTATGACTAGACAAGTGGCGAAATAAGTTAAACTTCCTTCCAAAGACTTTTTAAAGAATTTAATTTTTCCAAAAGCTGAGCCAAAAATTTTAGAAAATAAATCTCCAAAAATTAGAAAAGTCAAAGCTAAAATAGCAATCTCTTTGTTAAAAATCAAAATCGTTATAAAACTAGCCATAAGAAAAAAGCTCATTGAAGAAAATACTTTTAGCTCTTTAGGTTTAATAAAGATTGCCTTGATAAGCAATACATTAATTTTTCTAGAGATCAACCTTACAATATCTACAATAATAAAGAACAATGCTACACCACCTACAAGAACCAACAGCGTTCTTTTTTCAATCACAAAATAAAGAAGAGGAAAAATTACAGCCAAAGGTCGAAGGATTGTACGCCAACTAGAAACATCGGGAATCTTTTCCTTGGGGATTTGAATCAGATGATCCTTTTTAATATTAAAGATATTAATGTATAAAATAAAAAGTAAAATGATGCCCAAAAAGATACTTTGTAAATTTAAAGGAGCGTCAAGATAAAGAAAAACTAAAAAACTAGGAATGATGGCAAGACCAATAATAGAGCCAGTGCGCCTTGAAACGAACAAAAAGATTAAAGATAAACCAGCTAATATAAAAAGACCAAGCCAAGTAAACCACTGCTTTGTAACAAAAATAAAAAGAAAATAAAAAAGAAGACCTAAAGCTGTGGCCACCCCTTGTCCTCCTTTAAATTTCAAATAGAATGGAAAAATATGTCCTACAATAGCAAGAACACCGGCAGAATAGACAAAAATTTCAGGAGCCCCTAAAAGATAGTGAGCTATAGCCATGGCAACCAGACCTTTTGATAAATCATATATACCAGTGGCAACAGCTGGCCATAAACCCAAAACAAGGTAAGTATTAGTTGTTCCGGTCTTCTTGGTTCCATGTTCTCTAATATCAATTCCTCTAAGCCATCTCCCTAAAAAATAAGAAATCGATATAGATCCTAAACCATAGCCAATGATTAAACTTATTGCTCCAAGAAAAATTTGGTTCATGTTAAAAAGGAATCCATTTTATAATATTTTCTTTTATTTCAAACTTTCCATCTATAAACTTCTCAATCACCCACATGGTGGTTAGACAATGATTGGTTACCTGGGCAACTGAGAGTTGGCTTGTGCCTTTAGATAAGGCTATATAAGAAAGTATCTGATCAGTCATGTGTCTATCTAAACAAGTTTTTGTAGATAGATCTTTAAGTAAAATTTTAGCTGCTTCCTTTCCTACTACTTCAGCTCGCTTTCCTATTTTACCTAAAGCATTAGCACCTAGGACAGTATTTTCAAATTCAGCTAAGATATCAATGCTTGAACCAGGACAAAGTGTATCAAGATATTTAATCTTTTTAGAGATTGGATATTGAATACTAGATATTAGTAATTTTTCAGCAGCCTCAGCCTGTCTTTCGGCTACTTTTGCCTTTTCTAGATATTTAGAAGCGCATGACAAAATAGAAATATTACGAAGCTTGCCTGCATTAGTTAGCTTAAGAGGCCTAATTTCTTTAACTGGATAGACTAAAACCTCGACTTCTGCTCCTCCTTTTGGATAATATCCCCTTCTTTTTATGTCTA
The DNA here is from genome assembly GCA_030603885.1 of bacterium. Lineage (GTDB taxonomy): Bacteria > Patescibacteriota > JABMPQ01 > JABMPQ01 > JAUVWW01 > JAUVWW01. Next base: position 124,155 of record JAUVWW010000001.1, on the reverse strand, counting down.
TCTTTATTTTATAGCCTATCTTAGAGATTATGGGCAGCAAGACATATTGAAGATAGTTTATTGTTGGAGCAAAATGAGTATCTGTGGCTCCTCCCTTAAAATGTATTTTAATCGGTTTTTCTGCTTGAGAAGCTGGGATTATTAAAGTCTGTAAGACTAAAGTTATACTACCTGCGGTAGGAATTTCTACTACCAGAGGCTTAGCCTGAATCTTCGTTGGTTCAAACCAAATCTCTTGGCTTCTAAGATGAGCTCCCTTTAATTTAGCATTGCATAGTCTAGCTAAAGCTTCTAGTCCTAGTAAATGCTGAATAGCCAGTCCTGGCTTAGGTCTTGCTTTTCTAATATTAAAAATATGGCAGGCTTTTCCTGTCACACAAGAAAGCAAGGTAGCTGTCCTCAAAATCTGTCCCCCACCCTCTTTGTATGAGCCATCTATCTCAATCATTCTTAATTGTTAATTTTATTCTACTACTTCTCCACCAAAAACCTTCAAAGCAGTATTAAGAAGTTTGGAATTTTGTTTTTTATTTTGTTCTTGGCTTGGCAGATCCTCTTTGGATATGCATTTCAAAGTTAACTTTGAACCATAAATTTGTTCAAGAAGTCTTTCCAATAATTCTAAATTTTTATGGTCCCGAATTCTTTCTTTTTGAAAATCATGTTCACAAACTAGGATCAGCTGGTTCCCTTTCATCCCCACAGGCTCTGCCGATCTTAGAAAAATACTAAGTCCGTGACTCTGAGATCTTACTTTAGTCAAAAAGTCCGGCCATTTTTGCTGAATTTGTTGAATGGTCAGAGCTGATTTAGTTTGTGAGTTAGAGACTACTGGAACATGCTTAGTATTATTCTTTGATTCGGCTTCTTTCAGTCCTGACTTTGGATTTCTAGCTGTTGGCTGTTGGCTATTTGCTATTTGCTGAGTTGCTTCCACACAAGCAAGTTCTAAAGGAAGTTGAGGCAAAACACTTGAAGCTATGTTTCTTCTGGCATTATTAAACAACTCTATCCAGTTTAATATTTGCTCGTGTGTTAAAAGCTTAGCCTGGGCCATTGCTTTTTTGAGCTGTTCTTGGTCTAAAGTAGAAACTAGGTGTTTTGATACCTTGAGTAATAAAATTTGACGAAGATAGGCTATTATATTTTTTGTGAATTGTACAAGATCATATCCACTTTGATTGACGTCATTTACTAGTTTTACAGCTTCTGCAGCCTTTCCTTGAGCTAAAAATTCTACAAGGTCTTGGGCTGCCCTAAGGTCTGGAATGCCTAAAATAGACTTAACTTCCTCTAAAGTGATATGTTTATCTTCATAGGCTATAACTTGAGCAAGAAGACTAAGGGCATCTCTATCTGAGCCTGAAGAATTAGCAGCTATCAGTTCTAAAGCTTCTTTATCTATTTTTATTTTTTCTTTCTTAGCAATACTACTTAGATGTTCGACAATCTCTTTTTGACCTATTTTTTTAAAATCAAATCTTTGGCATCTAGATAATATAGTGGCTGGAATTTTATGAGGCGCTGTAGTACATAGAGCAAAAATGGCATGGGCCGGAGGCTCTTCTAAAGTCTTTAGGAGAGCATTAAAGGCTTCTATGGTTAACATGTGTACTTCATCGATAATAAATACTTTGTATTTTAGTCTTGTGGGAGAAAACTTTATCTTTTCTCTAAGTTCTCTAATTTCATCTATCCCTCTAGTTGAGGCAGCATCAATTTCAATTAGATCTAAAGATCTTCCCTGCATAACTTCTTGACAAGCCTCGCATTTATTACAAGGCTCGGCTCCTTTCCTTGAGGTACAGTTTACTGCTTTGGCTAAAATTCTAGCTATGGTGGTCTTCCCCACTCCTCTCTGTCCGCAAAAAAGATAAGCATGAGAGACCTTATCTAGTTTCAAGGCATTCATAAGAGTTCTTTTTACATGCTCTTGATTGACTACTTCAGAGAAGGTTTTAGGTCTATATTTTCGATATAAAGCGATGTACATATCAAACTAACTAAGTTTTATGAGGCTTTTTTGAATACCACAAATTTATACATGGTGAAGTTCCAAATCCAAGCAATGGCAGTAGCTATTACCTTGGCAAAATTGGCCCAAAGTTCTTCGGATAAACCAAAGACGGGAGGAATGAAAGTGGTGATGCTAAAGACGATGCCAGAATTTATCACCGCTCCTCCAAAACTAATAATGAAAAACTTAGCAAACTGACCTGCTCTTATTTTTGAGAGCTCACCAAATGTCCAATATTTATTAATAAAATAGCTATTGGTAGCAGCAATTGAAAAAGAAATGGTGTTAAATAGCAATATCCAGCTTCCTTTATACATTCCAAAACCCCACATCAAGAGGTTGAGGATACCAAAATCAATAGCCGTATTCAAGACACCTATAATAGCAAATTTTATAAACTGTAGGAGAGTCGGAAATCTTTGGAAGATTTTTTTGATAAGTTTCACAAGTCTTACTTAAGAACACTTCTAGATGAATTATAACATGAAAAAATAAAAAAACACAAACCAAATACACAAAATTTTTGATGTTTGATATGTGTTTTTAATACTCGATATCTATCCTATCTCCTCTAGCTCTTCTTCAGCTTCAGCAGAGCTTAGAACAGACTCCTTTGTCTTCTTTATTAAATTCTCAATGGCTGCCCAGGTGGATTCTTTCTCTTTAGGTACTACAATAGTCACTTCATCCCCTTCTTCAGCTTTGAAATAAGTAACAGAAGCTAAAAGCACTTTATAAGATTTGCCGCTTGCCAATACCTTATAATTTCCTTCGCTTTCTTTGACTACCTTTCCTATTAACTTTTTTCTATCACACGGTCCAATCTGTTTGAAAATAAAAGAGCCATCAGGAGCAATGGTTAGCTTGAGTACATCTCCTTCGACTAATTTGGATTTAGAGGCATAATTAGCCGGAATTGGGTAAATCCGATCATCAGGCCCAATCATATTTCGGCCATCAAATATCCCTTCAATTATCTTCCCCTCTTCTAAAACTTTAAGTTTTTTAGCTTCTTTTTTAAGCCCCACTCTCTTAGCCTCTTTTCCTAAAATTTCCAAAAGCAACTCTTTGGCTGATTTAAGATTGGCTTCAGCAGAGGTAATCATTTCCTGGATTGAAGTTAGTTTTTGTGTTTCTTTGTTTTTTTGTTTCTTAATTTTTCTTTTTGGCATTTTATTTTTATATTTTTAATTCGAGCGAAGCAAGAATCAAGGTTCTCACCGAAGGTGAGGTTCTTATATTATTTTATTTTTGAGTTTTTATATTTAGAAGGTTGTTAATAACTTATTTTAGTATAAAGTAGTTTAAAAATCATGTCAAACAATCTATAAATTAATCTAAATTTCTTAATTAAACTAAAATAAATCAGGTAAGGTTTTTAGCCTTACCTGTTGTTAGATTATTTTTTGTTCTTCCTAGGACTGGCTAAATTCTAAGTTGTTACAGACTCACTTCTCTTCCCATGGCTGCTTCTCTAATTGGAGCTCCAAGTTTAGCTCGCTCTAAAATTTCGGTTTCTATTACTTTTTTCTCTTTTCCATGTTTTAGTCTAGAGAGCTCTTTTACAGCTTTGGCTACTTCTTCTGATCCACCTGGAGGAGGAGGAAAAGCAGCCATAGAAAATGGCTTTGAGGCAGTGTTGTTTATCATCAAGCGTAAATATAGATTGAATCTTTCAATATTAATAACATCTGTTTGGTCAAAGATAGGATCAAATTCCTTGGCTGCTATTTCTGCATCCTCAACCCCTATTCTATAACACGTAAAGGTTCCGGCATTACCTAAAACTGCATCTCTCATTTTCTCATCTAGCTGACCAATAAATTGATGGCTAATAATAAGATTTAGTCTATATTTTCGAGCCTCGGCAATAATAGAAACAAAGGTGTCTGAGACAAAGTTTTGAAACTCATCCACATAAAGATAGAAGTCTCTTCTTTGCTTTTCTGGAGTATCCACTCGAGAAAGTGCTGCCATCATAATTTTAGAAACTAAAATTAAACCCAAAAGATGACTATTTATTTCTCCCACTTTACCCTTACAAAGATTAACTAGTAAAATTTTCCCTTCGTCCATAACTTCTCTTACATCAAAAGCCGATTTTGCCTGGCCAATAATATTTCTCATCATTTCATTTTCCACAAATCTACCAACTTTGGAAATTAAATATCCCAGCATCTCTGATTTATGAAAATCTGAAGTCTTGGCCATCTCTTTTTCCCAAAAAGCTCTAACCACAGGATCTTTTACTTTCTTTAGTTTATAATTTTGAAAATCTGTATCTGTAAACATCCTAGGGATTTCAGCAATGGTTCCCGGATGTTCTTTATCCTCCATCAAAGTCAACATAGCATTACGCATATTGTGCTCAAACATAGGACCAATGATTTCCGGAGGAAAAAGTTTGTAAAAAATAGCAATCATCTCTGCCACAGCAGAATCTTTCTCCTCTGGTCTTTTCCATTCAAGCATATTTAAGCCTAAAGGCCGTTCCAAGTCAGAAGGATCAAAGAGAATGACATCGTCAGCTCTTTCTTTAGGAATATGCTCAAGTATAGCTTCAATTAAATCTCCGTGAGGATCAATAACACATAGTCCTTTTCCATTTTTAATATCTTGAACAGCCATGTTTAGCAATAAGGTAGATTTACCAGTCCCGGTCATTCCAATCATGTATATATGCCGACGTCTATCATCGTCTTTGATATAGACAGGTGTTTCTACTCCTCGATAGATATTTTTTCCTAAAAGCAGGCCTTCTTTAGGTGCATCAGAAGGAGGTGGAGCTTGCTTAGCTAAAAGCCATTTTACATGAGGAACTTCTAGATATTTAGTTGGAAAATGATAAATTGAAGTTAGCTCTTCTGTATTGCAAATAAATTTTTTACCTTCTTCAAAATAACGGAAGATAAAATCCCGAATTAATTTCTTTTTGGGAACACCAATTGATTTAAAACTGTTGAAATAAGGATGGCTAAACTGAGTAAAGGCTCCTACTATGTTATCCAGATGCATCTTAGCTTTTTCTTCTGTATCTGAGGAGGCAACTATTCTTATGTTAGTTTCAAATCCTAGTTTGCCTGCTTTTTCCTCCAAAGCCTTGACCATCTCTTCCTGCATGGGAGTAAGTACTTTTGGTTTCTCTTCCTCATATCCATAAGCACGTCTCATTTTTATTACTTCTTCAGGAGTAGCTGCTCTTTTAACTTCCTTGGTTAAAGCTGCCCACATCTCAGAAAAAATATTTTTTCCAGTAGCTTCCTCAAAACTCTTTCCCTGTTTCATGACTCTGGCAATCTTTTTCCCTCTAGCTGCCCAACCTTTTGGAGCAGGTCTAATAAGTATCTGGATGCAAGCTCCTTCTTTTTCAGAAAGCTTAGACAAAGCTTCAGCTAAAGCATTTAGAGGATCTGTCTCTAAAGTTTTATAAGTTTTTATAGGAAGATAATATCTTTTGGCGAATTTTAATGTGGTTCCTTTAACAAAGCCTTTTGGCTGAAAGATATTATATTCTCCTGCTTCTTGAACTAAGGCTTTTGGATATTGAGAATGGATCTGCTTTTCTATAAACGATTGTAGATACCTTGGGGTAACTACATAAAAACAAATTTCTTCTTTTACGGCTACCAACTCAAAGCTAAGATAATCTCTTCCCAAAAGAAGATTCTTCATCCAATTGGCTCGAACTTTGATAGCAGATAAATTGGCAAACATAGTCTCAGCTACAGAAATGATATCTTTTTCTTCTTTTTTGGGCTCTGCCTCTTTCTCCCTTAGCTCTCTTGGAACCATCACCAAAAGAGTAACCATATTCAAGGATTTGGGAACCATGTTTCGGGATCTCAAAAATCTAAAAACAAAAGCTAAGACCGCCAGTACAAAAACCAAACAAATTGCCACAAATAAGGCCACAAAGCCAACCATGTACCAATCGATTGCTTCAATTGTAGGCTCTATAGGCATATTAGTAGGTTGTTATTTTAATCTTTTCAGTTTTCCTTTTTTAACCAAAAGATTATAAAGCTCATCCACTAAGGTATCATGGAATTCGTCTAGGATATATGGGTCATCGAGTCTTAGAGCCACAGCCACAGAATGATAAAGACCTTTGTCAAAAGCAAGGTGAATTAAGGTCTTTACCTGTTTTGGTTTTTTCGTAGCCATCACTTTCTTTAGATCCATCTCGACCTCTTCTTCTTTTATTTTTAGAGGAAGAGGTACAGGAGCTTTTCCTGGCTTTATCATTACTTCTTCTGGAACAGGCTTCAAGACTTCTTTTAATTTTCTTCTTTCCTCTTCAAAAACCTTGACCGCTTTTTCTGACAAAACTTCTGGTTTTGGTTTTTCTATTATTTTCTCCACTTCCTTTCGCATCTCGGATAGTTCCTTTTCTCGTTCTTCTAGTCGTCTCTTTAACTTCTCAATATCTGCCTCTCTACCCTCTTTTGAAATTTTTTCTTTGTTTTCGCCTTCTAGATGTTTAGCAGGCTCTGCCCGTTTAATGGGTTCTCTTGGATTTGGCATATTTAGAAGCTAATTATCTATATACATTATATCATATTTATTTATCAATATCAACCATTGACTTTTAGAAATGGATATGATAGAATTAATAGATAATAGGAGAGTATATGAAAACAAAAGAATTCAAAACAAAAAATTTTCTTTGGCTGGATGTGGAAAATCCCTCCAAAGGAAAAATAGAAGAGCTAGCTAAAAAATACAATCTCTATAGGCTGGATACCGAAGATTGCCAAATTCCTACTCAAAAGCCAAAATTAGTCCAGCACAATGGCTATCTTTTTTTAATTGTAAAATATCCCCTTTGCCTTACAGAGGAAAGAGAAACTGAAGCCCAAGAGTTAGATATATTTGTAGGAAAAGATTATCTCATTACTTTTCATTCAGGAAAAATTCCACCTTACACTAAGTTTCTAAGAGATATTGATGAGGAACAAATTAAAAAAGACTATCCCAATGTGGGTTCTTTATTTTATTTTATTTTAAGAAAATTACATGTGGCTTATTTTCCTTTATTGGAGGAATTAAGTAAACAGATAGAAAAAATAAAAAGAGATATATTTTTAGGGAAAGAAAAAGAAATGGTCAGAAAAATTGCTCTTACCAAAAGAAACATCTTAGACTTTGGAGAAATCATTGGACCCCAACTTGGAGTAATGCAAAAATTGGAAAAAAGAGTAAATCATTTCAAACCAGAAGAAAAAATGGCCAATAAACTAGAAGATCTTACAGAAAAGGCTCTTGAAGCTTGGACTGCTTTGGAGAATGAAATTGATACTATTCGAGCTTTGGAACGAACCAATGACTCTTTAATTTCTCACAAAACCAGTGCTACTATGCAAGTGTTGACCATTATCTCAGTTATTATGCTTCCTTTAACCCTTATTGTTTCAATTTATGGAATGAATATCTCCTGGATGCCCTTTTTAGATCATCCCTTTGCTTTTTGGATAATTTCTGCTATAATGATAGGTGTAGTTATAGTAATGCTTGGATATTTTATAAGAAAAAAATGGATCTAACTACTAATAATTATTTTTGGTACGTTTTGTTAGCTATAATCATAGCAGCTGTTGCTTTTTGGTATTATTTTAAAGGAAGAATAAAAGGAAGAATTGGCGATATAAGAGGTCTAGGTCTAGGCCCAACTCCAGCTTTAGACCGTTATTCTAAAGATCTAACTTCACTGGCCCGAAAGGGAGAGCTGGATCCAGTAATTAACCGAGAAAAAGAGATAGCTAGAACCATCCATATTCTCAGTCGAAAAAAGAAAAGTAATCCAGTTTTAATTGGTCCCCCAGGTGTAGGAAAAACAGCTATTGTTGAAGGATTAGCTCAAAGAATCGTTGAAGGAAAAGTGCCCGAAAGACTAAAAGATAAAAGAGTCCTAGATCTTGATCTTTCTGGTCTTATGGCTGGAACAAAATATAGAGGTGAATTTGAGATAAGAATGAAGAGGATCACAAGTGAAATAGAGAGAGCCGAAAGAAGTATTATTTTATTTATTGATGAACTGCATATCTTAACAGAAACAAGAGGTACAGAAGGGGCTGTTGCCGCCTCTGACATATTAAAGCCATCTTTAGCTAGAGGTGTGGTTCAAGCTATAGGAGCTACTACTCCTGAAGAATACGAAAATTATATTATGAAAGATTTGACCCTGGAAAGACGTTTCCAACCAGTCATTGTTCGAGAGCCATCAATTGAAGATTCTATAAAAATATTACAAGGACTGCGCAAGGCTTATGAGGATTATCATAAAGTAGAAATTTCAGATGAAGTCATTAAAACAGCAGTCAATTTATCTGCAAAATACATCAAAAATAGATATCTTCCTGATAAAGCAATAGATTTGATCGATGAGGCCTGCGCCAAAGCAAAGCTAGCCATAGAAGGAAAGCCGCAAGACAAAGTTACTGTTGAGGATATCAAAGACATTCTTTCTGAATGGGTAGATATACCCAAAGAGAAGCTAAAATAAATTTGACAATTTATTTCTGTATTGATAAACTTAAAATAGATAAATATCCTAGTGGAAATCCCAAAGAAAGGGGGTGATAAAAAATGCAACAAACAACAGAAACTAGAGTAGCTACCAGAACAGCAACTATTGCTTTGGTTATAGGAATTGTTGCTCTAGCCACTGCAGGTGCTCTGGGAGGTCTGGCACTAAGACAACAAGCAGTAACTAAACCAGTAAATGAAGCAGTAACTAAACCAGTAACTAAACCAGCTGGTACCGTGGAAAAATCAAGAGAAGATCTAAGTTATTGTGATGAAACTTATAATTTCTATTTGAAGGATAACAATGACATATTTCTTGCAGAAAAATGTAACAAAGCAATTTATGAAGGAGATGACATGAGATATGAAGTTACTCTTGAAGAAACTTTTTATGATCCGGAAAACGAAGAAACTGTTGCACATATACTGTATAAGGAAATTAAGCCAGATGAAACAGTATGTTTTGAACAAAATTTCGTTGCTTCTACAGAAGATCTTGGTTCGCCAGTTAAAGTATTACAAGTTTTTCCCGGACCGACAGATAGAGCCCTTCTTGTAATTCCAGTAAGATCTTTTAAAGATTTCTGTGAAGTAAAATTAGAGGGGGGAGGATGGACTACTGGTTGTGCCTGTAGTGTTTGGGGTGGCGATTGCAATCCATTTGGATGTGTAGACATTGATTGTAGTGGTACATGCTATACTTATCCTATACCTCCAGGTGAACAAGCAGCACCCCTATAAAAAACAAAAATCATTTCATACTTCAAAACAACCTCTATCTGGGGTTGTTTTGATTTATAGACATAATTGTAAATAATTTTTTAAATTATTTTAGGTTATTGACAACCTATTTATATAATGATAAACTTAAAATAGATAGATATCCTATAGAAATCCCAAAGAAAGGGGGTGATAAAAATGCAACAAACAACAGAAACTAGAGTCGCCACCCGAACAGCAACTATTGCCTTAGTTATAGGAATTGTTGCTCTAGCCGCTGCAGCTTTTTTTGGAATTAGAAATGCAACATTAAGACAACCAGTAACTACAAAAACAATAACTGAAGAGGAAGCAGTAGCTCTTCAATATAAAAAACTGTATCAGGTGTATCCCAGGGAAAGTAAAACTGGTAAGGAATTTTGTAGCATGATAGGTGCTGAATGTACTATAGTCCTTATAACAAACACAGAGGAGAAGCTTTACAGATCAGCGGAACCTAGTGATCTCATCAGTAATAAAGATGATGCTTTTGTTCTCTGTGAATCAAGAACACCTATAGAAAAACCAGATGTTACAGCTTACGAGAAATATGTCAAGGAAGATTTTGAAGACTACATCGACGAGAATTATGGAGAGGAAGGACTTCCGCTTGACAAGTGGATCGTTAGAAAAAGTACAAAGGAAGAGCTTGTTCCAGGAAAAATGACGGCAGTTAACCGTCCAAAAAATGATGATCTGAGAGAACTGGAATTGGAGCATGACGACAGCGTCTATGCAGGCCGCTACCCTTGGCAGGCAATTGAGCACTACATATACAAATACTGGCCTTGGTGGGCAGTTGAGCACTACCTATACAAATAAAAGTAACCGAAACAAAAAGAGTACCTCTTTAAATCTCAGAGGTGCTCTTTTGTTTGATAAAATTTTTGGGAGATGGTAAGATGGAGTAGAAGCTTTTCCGCCAAAGGCGGATCCGCCACAGGCGGAAGCTTCTTTAAAGAACCTAAAGGCTCTATTCCTAAACTGCATATGCTCAAATTCTACAACACTCTCTTAAGAAAAAAACAAATCTTTAAGTCTTTACATAAAGGTGAGGTTAGAATGTACAATTGTGGACCAACTGTCTATGATTTTGCTCATATTGGCAATTTTAGAGCCTATATTATGGCTGATACCATAAGAAGATATTTAGAATACAAAGGCTATAAAGTAAAACAAGTAATGAATATTACTGATGTTGGACATCTAACAAGATATGATGTTAAAGCTGCTAAAGATAAAATTATTGAAGCTGCAAAAAAGGAAAAAAAGACACCAAAAGAGATTGCTCGATTTTACGAGAAAGCTTTTCTAGAGGATACTGATAAGCTAAATATTAAAAGAGCCTATAAGTATCCTCGTCCCACAGAGCACCTTCAAGACATCATAAAATTAATTCAAGTTTTAATTAAGAAAGACTATGCCTATGAAGCTAAAGGCACGGTCTTTTATGACATAACTAGATTTAAAAACTATGGAAAGCTTTCGGGTAATCCTCTAGAGGCGTTAAAAGCAGGGGCTAGACTTGAACCACATCCAGACAAACGTCATCCCTATGATTTTTTCCTCTGGCTCAAAGCTCCCAAGGAGCATCTCATGAAATGGCCAAGCCCCTGGGGTATAGGCTATCCTGGCTGGCATATTGAGTGTTCTGTAATGTCAATGAAATATCTAGGCCCTACCTTAGATATCCATACTGGCGGCGAAGACAATATCTTTCCCCATCACGAAAATGAAATTGCTCAATCAGAAGCTTACACGAACAAAAAATTTGTTCGATATTGGATACATTGTCGGCATCTTCTAGTCGAAGGTAAAAAGATGTCCAAATCTTTAGGTAACTTTTATACTCTGCGAGATTTGGAAAAGAAAAAATATGATCCTATAGATTTTAGATTCTTGACCCTACTCTCCCATTATAGATCACACATGGATTTTTCAGAAAAGGCATTGGTCCAGGTAAGTGAAGGACTGGAAAGAATAAGAGAATTTTTAAACAAGTTAAAAGTTAAAAGTCAAAAGTTAAAAGCTAAAGCTGTAAAGCCTGTTGTTAAGAAGTTGATAGAAAAAACTAAAAAGAACTTTGAAAAGTCCATGGACAATGATTTGGACACGCCAAAAGCACTAGCTTCTATCTTTGATTTAGTCAAACAAGGAAATAAGTTATTAGACAAAGGTAAGATTAATAAGGCTGAAGCCAAAGCACTACATAAGCTTTTAATGGACTTTGATAAGGCTTTGGGAGTAATTAAAGCAAAAAAGATAGCTAAGATATCAAAAGCCAAAGAAGTTAAGATTTTAGGGCTAATTAAAGAACGAGAAAGGGCTCGGAAAGCCAAAGATTGGAAAAAAGCAGACCAAATTCGAAATAAGTTAAGGAAAATAGGGGTCGAAGTTAAGGATACGGATAAAGGACCAGTCTGGAAAGTTAAGAGTTAAGAGTGTATTAAATGTGTATTTTCTGTGTATACTCTTGACTTTTTTTTAATATTGGAATATGATACAATGATTCTACTTAAATAGCCTAAATCAGTTAATACAATATAAATGCCTGAAGCAGACATCGAAAAACTACCGCCTCAAAACATAGAAGCAGAACAGTCAGTTCTTGGCTGTCTGCTTTTAGATAAAGATGCCATTGTTAAAATTTCTGATATCATAAAACCTGATGATTTTTACAGAGAGATTCACAAAATGATCTTTGAAGCCATGCTTGAACTTTATGAGGCAAGAGAACCAATTGATGTAGTTAGTTTAGCAAACAAACTAAAAGAAAAGGAGCAACTTAAAGAAATTGGAGGAAGAAGCTATCTTATCTCTCTGGCTAATACTGTGCCGACTGCTGCTCACGTAGTAAACTATGCTGAGATAGTCCAGAGAAAAGCTACCCTAAGAAGACTCATTCAAGCGGCTCAAAAAATCACAGAGTTAGGATATCAAGAGACAGAGAGTATTGATCCTTTGTTAGATAAAGCAGAACGGACCCTCTTTGATGTTTCCCAAAAATATCTAAAACAAAAATTTGTTCCAATTAAAGACGTACTAATAGAAGCCTTTGATAGAATAGACGAGCTTCATAAAGAGAAAGGTAAGCTTCGAGGCACTCCCACTGGATTTAAGGACTTAGATAATCTTTTAGCTGGGCTTCAGAAATCAGATTTGATTATTTTGGCCTCTCGTCCTTCGATGGGAAAGACGACCCTAGCTTTAGATATAGCTCGTCATATAGCAACTAAAGAAAAGATTCCAGTGGGAATATTTTCACTTGAGATGTCTAAAGAACAAGTAGGAGATAGATTTCTTTGTTCTGAAGCTAATGTAGATCTTTGGAGGATGAGGACAGGTAGACTTTCTGACAAAGAGGAAGATGATGATTTTCCTAAAATTGGCCATGCCATGGGAATTTTGTCCGAAGCTCCCATCTTTATTGACGACTCCCCTACTAATAATGTAATGGAGATCAGAACCAAAGCAAGGCGATTGCAAGCAGAACACAATATAGGACTAATCGTGGTTGATTATCTTCAACTTATGGAAGGAGCCTCTACTTCCATAAGCGCAGGTAGAGTTCAAGAAGTTTCTGAGATTTCTCGAGGACTAAAAGCTATTGCTCGAGAACTTAATATCCCAGTTTTAGCCTTATCTCAGTTATCTCGAGCCGTAGAATCTAGATCTCCTCAAATACCTCAGCTAGCTGATTTAAGAGAATCAGGTTCTATAGAACAGGATGCTGATGTAGTCATGTTTATCTATAGGGAAGAATTTTATAAACCAAACACAGAAAGACAGCACACTGCTGATATCTTTATTAAAAAACATAGAAATGGTCCAACCGGCCAAATTGAGCTATATTTTGATCCAGAAAAAGTAACTTTTAGAAGTTTAGAAGTGAAACATAAAGGATAAAATCATGTTTGACAAACTTAAACAACTTAATCAACTTAAAAAGCAGGCTAGCCAGCTTAAGCAAGAATTAGCTCAAGAAACTGCCATTGGTGAAACTTTGGATGGACAAATTAAAATTACTTTAAATGGAAATCAGGAAATTAAAAATATTGAAATTGACAATTCTCTCATCAACCCTAATCAAAAAGAAAAATTAGAACAAGGTTTAAAAGAAGCCTTTGAAAAGGCTATGAAAGAAGTGAGAATGATTATGGTTAGAAAAATGCAGTCTGGCGAGATGAATTTACCCGGTTTACAATAGTCTTACTTTGATGCCCAACGCTCTACCCTCCCCGATTAAAAAACTAATCAATGAGTTTACTAAGCTCCCTGGAATCGGTGAAAAAACAGCAGCCAGGCTTGCTTTTTATTTACTCAAACAATCTAAAGAAGAACTAGGGATATTCTCTAAAACCCTGGCTGAACTTAAAGAAAAAATTGTCCGCTGTTCTATCTGCCAAAATATTGCAGAAACTGATCCTTGTCCAATATGTAAAGACTCAAATCGAGATAAATCTGTTATTTGTGTAGTAGGAGAGCCTTTAGACATGGTAGCCTTAGAAGGCACTAGTGAGTATAAAGGAGTTTACCATGTTCTAGGTGGTTCTATTTCTCCAGTTGAAGGTATTGGTCCTGACCAGCTCAAAATCAAGGAGCTTCAAAATAGAGTTGAAAAAGGGAAAGATAAAATTAAAGAGATTATTCTGGCTAACAATCCTACTTTGGAAGGCGAAGCCACGGCTATGTATATTGCCAAGTTACTTAAGCCCTTAAATATAAAAATAACCCGAATTGCTCGGGGTTTGCCAGTTGGTGGAGATCTAGAGTATGCTGATGAGGTGACCTTGAGTAATGCTTTGAAAGGAAGAAAAGAATACTAATTTAAACTAAGCAACTATCTTAGAAATCTCCACTCTGGTATACCTTGGCCTAAATCCCATCTTTTTCTTATATCTCTTTTTGGCTTTAAACTTGATAATAGTTACTTTTTTACCTTTCATTTCTGGCTCCAGGACTTTAGCCGTAACCTTTACTCCTTTTACAAAGGGTTTTCCTATCTTGATTTTCTTATCATCAGAAACTAATAAAACATCTTTGAATGTCACTTCTTTCTTCTTTCCTACTTCCAACTTCTCCACTTCCAAAACATCCCCTTTTTGGACTTTGTATTGTTTGCCGCCTGTTTTGATAATTGCAAAAGTAGTCATTTTATTACTTTACTCAATTACTAGTTTACCATACTTTTATATTTTCGTCTATACAGCCAAACCAAAATTAAAGCTAAAACCATCATAATAAAAGCTAGCACTCCCAAGGCAATAAGTTTTCCCCTGCTTTTCAAAAACAAAGCAGTAATTCCAAAACAAGCCGACATAAACCATAAAAACAAGACTGTTTGCCGGTGAGAAAAGCCAATATCTAAAAGTCTAAAATGTAAATGTTTTTTGTCTCCTAAAAAGGGAGATTTTTTTGTAATTAGTCTCCGGCTTACTACCCAAATCACATCCAAAATAGGAATTCCCATACACAAAAGTGCAGTGGCAATTTTTCCTCCTGAAATAATAGCTAGAGTTCCCAAAGTAAAACCCAAAAAAGTACTGCCTCCTTCACCTAGAAATATTTTGGCTGGGTGAAAATTAAAAATTAAAAATCCTAAAGCAACCCCGGCTAAAATAATACATAACAAAGCTGTCTCTGGCTGCATCACTTCTTTTCTTAGGCTTAAGAAAAATAAAACTAAAGAACCCAAACAACATATACCTGAAACTAATCCATCTAGACCATCTAAAAACTTTGTAGTATAGACCATCCCTAAAAGCCAAGCCAAAGTAAAAAGATCAGCAAGCAAGACTATATGATAAGGAAGGCCTCCTAAGGTAAATATCTGCCACTTTACAGTATCCAGTCTAATTAATCCTCCCAGGGGATTGGTAATATAATTAATTCCAATACCCGAAGCTATAATTACTAGAGCTGCCAAGGCTGGAAAAATAAATTGTTGTGAGGGCCTAAAAGAAAATTTGTCATCTAAAATTCCACCAATTATTAAAATTATTCCCGCCCCCAAGATTCCCAAAAGATATTTTCCTAAAATATAGCTGTCCAAAATTCTATCTGTAAAAAGAGCATAATATCCCAAAACAACTGTAAAAGCCAAAAATAGTCCTAATCCTCCAAGAAGCGGAACAGATTTTTTATGGATCTTCCTAGGAAGAGAGGGATAATCTAGGATCTTATAATGCAAAGCTAACCTTCGGATAAGATAAGTAAAAAGAATACTTAGTATAAAAGCAATAAGAAAGGGAGGTAAAAAATCTGCTAGATTTATTGAAGATATAGCCATATTTTAAGGACTTACAAAATTAATCTCTCTTGCGTGCCTTTTCTGTCACCCAAAATCCCATATACTTACCTAACATTAATCTCGTTTGGGCATCTAAGGCAGGAATAGCACCCAGAATAATAGTGGAAAGAGGAAGTAGTAGCCACTGTAACAACATAAACAACATATTAAATCGACCATATTTTTTAGGTCGTTTTGGCAAAAGCAAAAGACTTAATGCAGCAGAAGAAAGTAAGCCAATCATAGCCAAAGTCATCAAGATCTGAACAACAAAGGGAAGACTTTGAGCTAGGACCGTAGTCTGATATGCTTCTCCCCCCACAATCAAAGGAAGCCAGCCTAGAAAAAAGAGTATCAAAGCATTAGTAGCCCAACTAACCGAACCATCAAATAACATAAAACCTTGGATCAGCTTTTTTAAGAAAGGAATGGCTCTATTTTTTGTAAACTGATAAAAAACATAAGGAATATTTTCTGCTCCATAAGCCCATCTTCTTTGCTGTTTATATTGATTAATAAGACTTTGTTTTAAGGTATCAGCCAGGACTGTATCCATATATACTGGAATCAAAAGAGGGACAACTTTATAGTTTCCATTGTAATGGCTGAAACATTGCCAAAAAATATTAGAGTCTTCAGAAACTAAGTCTGTCTGCCAAAATCCTACTTCCACTAAAGTTTTAAAAGACATAGCATGAGAAGAAAAAGTACATAAAGATTCTGGTCTTCCCTGTTGCATCATCTGCCAAAAAGTAGTGTTAAAAGCAATTACTCGCATCAAAGCTGGAGAGTCCCAAATATTATTAAAATACATAGGTATAGGCTGATAAGAGGATTGGTATGGGTCTTTGGTAGTTAAATAATGCCAAGCAAGGCATGCAAAATATTGAGGATGAACACAAGTATCCACATCAAGTACAGAAACTATGATGTTTTGATAAGGAATTCTTTTTTGGTCAATAAACCTCAATACCTGCTTAGCTGCCCAGGTTTCATTAGAACCTTTGCCCGCTAATTCTCCAACAATATCTTTGGGATGTACGGTGGTCATAAAATGATAGAATTTATCTCCAAATTTTTCTTGAATATATCTGGATGCTTTTTTGGCATTTTCTTTGTCTCTTTCTTCTGTAGCCAAAACTACTATCATTTTATCTTTGGGATAATGAGAGTTTAACAAAGCTAAAAAAGCTGGTTCAATCACATCTATTTTTTCTTTATAGGTAGGCAATATTACTAAATGATAGATATCTTTAAAATGAGAGTATTTTTTGCACTTGACGAGCCAATCCATTTTGATATTTTTTTGCAAGATCTTGCAGGAATGGGTTAGATAAATCGACAGATAAGATATTTTAATTAGCCAATAAAGATCAAAACAAATAATAAAAATAGCTGCAGCCAAAGGCCAGGCAAAACAAAGTACAAGGAGCCCTAAAAGAATAATCCAAGCAGAAGCTCCTGGTAGGATCTCATAGAAACGAAATAAGCGATTTTTTCTTAATTGTTGAATAGAAACTTTCATAACTTAGACTACAAACTATATTTTACTGGGCCAGGGCTATGCAAATGCTAGCAATAAGTAATAATACCTGACTAAACAAGCTTACACTAGACAAGAAATAAGTAGCTAATTTTTCCTGCTTATATATAGCTTGGCCAATAATTAAATTAAGTGCGATGAACAAAAGACCTAATGCGGGAATAAAATAAACTTTATACCACTGATCTATAAGGTCTATACCAAAATAAATATTATAATGCAAGACCACAGGAGCGGTCTGAGGAGCTATTTTAAAAAAGAGGATAAGCCAAATAATAAGATTAATTAATACACTGGTAGCTTGAGTAATTACATTAAATTTATCTTTCCAGTATGGATTTTTAAAAATTCGTAAATTCATAATTCTTAATTATCTGTAGTAAATCCACCCTTCTATTCTTAAATCAATATAGTTGACCTGGTCTACTTGATTCTTGATCTGATGTTCTAAGACAGCATTCAAATCATCAAGTTGAGCATCAGTGCTTCGCTGACAGTTAAAATATACTTTAAAACCTCTCTTAGTCTTTACATGCACCTCATGTGCCATAGCGGCTGGAATCTCAAAACACAAAATCTCATATCCAGTCTTGGCTTGAAATCTCTTATTTATATTTTGGATAGCTGAAACAACATCTTCTTTAATAACTTTATCATCAGGCTTTACCTCCTTTCCTAAATTATCTTGGACAATGGGCAGATCTGTGTCTTGTAATATTTCTCTTGAAATTTCATAACAAATCTCTCCTTTTCTATCAACAAAGTATACTCTGTCTTGAGTAATCCAAATAATGATGGGTTCTTTTTCTTGAATTATTATTTTAAGTACATCTGGATATCTTCTTTTAATTTGAAGAGACTCTATCTCGAGAATTTTATCAATAAGTTCAGTTTTTATACTTTTTGTATTCATCAAGAAAATACTGTCGCCCGGAAAAACTAAAAATCTTTTTTCATCTAAAATAGGCCTAACTATCTCTTCTATCTGGGACAGATGAACATCTTTATTATCTACTAAAACGATCTTTTTTATCTTAAAAAGATTACTAAATAAACAAAGATAAACAAGGCCTCCTGCAATTAGTAGGGTAAGAATTAAGTAAAAATTTTTCTGGGCTCTTGAAGAAGTCTGAAATTTTGTCGCTTTCTGGGTACGTCCATAAATCTTAGGCGAGATACTGGCTCTTCTTGACTGAAAGATTCCTCTCCTGGCTAAAGGTTCTCTATATTTAGGTCTCCAAGCAGTATATTTTTTTCTACGTTTAAAAATCATAGATTTTGTTTAGTCTTCTTATAAAAGTATAAACTATTAAGGCTATTTTATCAAGTTTTGGCTTAAATAAAGAAAAATAGGAAAGCTCCTATTTTTAGTTTTGAGTCTTGAGATTTTATTATTTATACCATTTCTCTTTTGGGGTATAGGTAGTCTTAAGTTGAGTTTTGGTTTTGTGTTTTTCTAACGCCAACTGAATTAGACGATCTAAAAGCTCAGGATAAGGAATTCCAGAGACTTCCCACAATTTTGGATACATGGAAATTGAGGTAAAGCCAGGGATAGTGTTTATTTCATTGACATACGTTTTAGGAGGTTTCTTTTGAAGCAAGAAGTCTACTCTAGCCATGCCTGAGCAGTCAATAGCCTTAAAAGCTCGAATAGCTAGATCTTGGATTTTTTTAATCTGTTTCTTGGTAAGATTTGGTGCTGGAGCTAGAGTTTTTGAGGCACCGTCTATATACTTTGCCTTATAGTCATAAAATTCTTGAGATGGAATTATTTCTCCAGGAAGAGAAGCCTCAGGATACTCGTTTCCTAAAACAGCACATTCTATTTCTCGGCCTTCAATAGCTTCCTCTATTAAAATTTTATCATCATATTTAAAAGCAGTATGGATAGCCAAATCTAGTTCTCTTCTTTTTTTGGCTTTTGAAATTCCTACAGACGAACCTAGCGAGGCTGGCTTAACAAAACAGGGATAGCCTATTTTTTTCTCTACATTAAAAATTATACCTCCTCTAACCTTTCCAAGTTTTGTCTGTTTAAACCATAAATATTTTATAACTGGTAGGCCAGCCTGTTTGAATAGTTGTTTCTGAATTACTTTGTCCATTCCTATGCTGGAAGCTAAAACATCAGCTCCGACATAAGGAATATTAGCTAGCTCCAACAATCCTTGGACTGTACCATCTTCACCATAAGGGCCATGTAAGATTGGAAAAATTACATCTATTTTTTGATAAGGTCTAACAGAAGCTAAAGTTTTTTTAATAGGAACTAGCTTTTTATTTTTTTCCTGCATGCTGATTAATCTTTTCTCAGTAGGATCGGGAGGTAAAATTGCTTTTAATTGTTTGGGTATCTTTCCACTCTTTAAAAGTTCTAATGCATCACCAGAGGCAATCCATTTTCCTTCCTTGGTAATGCCAATAGGCACCACATTATATTTTTTCTTATCCAGAGCTTTCATTATCGAAGCAGCCGAGACTAAAGACACTTCATGTTCTTGGGATCGACCTCCAAAAATAACGCCAATTGTTATTTTTTTAGACATATATTCTCAATAGATTAGGATTTATCCTGGAAACTACTTCATAATTAATGGTTTCAATTTTTTCTGCTATCTCTTCTGCTGTGATCTCTTCTCTACCTTGTTTTCCAATCAGAATCACCTCATCCCCCACTTTGACATCAGTAATATCTGTAACATCTACCATGGTTAAATTCATACAAACTCGACCTAAAACTTTACATCTTTTTCCTTTAATTAGCACCTCTCCTTTATTTGATAATAGTCTATCATAACCTTCATAATATCCGCAAGGAAGAACTGCTAATCTGGTAGGTCTTTTTACTTCATAAGTACAGCCATAGCCAACCGTGGTTCCCTCGGGCAGATCTTTAATTTGTATAATTCTAGTCTTCCAGGTTAGGACTGGCTTAAGGTTAAATTCTGGCCTAACTTTCTGAGCTAGTCTTTTGGTATCTTGACTTGGCCAAAGACCATAGAAAGAGATGCCAATCCTAACCATATCAGAATGAGTTTGGGGATTAATAATACAGGCTGCAGAACAAGCAGTGTGAGCTAAGGGAATTTCTATATTTTCCTGCCTAAGCCCGTCTAACAGTTTTCTAAATTCTTCTGTCTGTTTATTAGTAAAAGTCTGATCCTGCTCTTCGGAGCTTGCATAATGGGTAAATATCCCTCGGGTTTCTAAATTGGGTAATTGTCTAACTTTCCTAATAAAATCTAATGCATCTTTGACTAAAACACCTAGCCTGGAAGTTCCAGTATCTACTTTAATGTGGGTTTTAGCTGACTTGCCTATTTTGGATGCTATTTTTGACAATAGCTTAGCTATTTTGAGATTATATATTGGTAAATCTATCTCATTTTTTATTGCTTCTCTAATCTGTTTTGAATCTTCAAAGGGAAAATAGCTCAATATTAAAATTGGCGCCTTTATTTTAGCTCTTCTAAGTTTCAGTGCTTCATCTAGATTAACCACACCCAACCAGTCAGTCCCATTATTTAAAGCAATTATAACCACCTCAATCATCCCATGACCATAAGCATTACTCTTGACCACAGCCATTAACTTTATATTTGGCCCAATGATTTTTCTAAATTGTTTAAGATTATGTTTGATGGCGAATCTTGAAATCTCTAGCCAAGTGGTATACATAAATAAAAAATAAAACTATTGACAGATAATTTTTTACAATTTTTCTAAGCCTATTTCGAGCCCTAGCGAGAATCAAGGTTCTGCGAAGCAGGTTCTTATTTTCTTTTTATTTTCTCAAACCCACAATACTTCTGTAAAACCTTAGGAACCAAGACTGAGCCATCTTTTTGCTGATAATTTTCTAAAATGGCAATCAGGGTTCGAGGAATAGCACAAGCTGTACAATTCAAAGTATGGACAAAATGCTTTTTGCCTTCTTTATTAATATATTTTATATTCAGCCTTCTGGCTTGATAATCTGCACAGTTAGATCCAGAGCCAATCTCACCATATTTTCCTCCCCTAGGTCCTGTAGGACTCTTTCCTGGCATCCAGGCTTCTAAATCTTGAGTCTTGGCACATTTTCGACATAAATCCCCTAAACAAACATTTCTTATCTGATAAGGCAATTTTAGACCTTTGACAATTTCTTCTGCAGTCCCAATCATATCATTTAACTCTTTCCAAGAGGTGTCTTCTTTTGTAAATTTAAATATCTCCACTTTATCAAACTGATGGACCCTAAATATTCCCCAGGTTTTTTTTCCATAGGCTCCTGCCTCTCTCCTCTGATTAGTAGAAAATCCAACGTACTTCTTGGGAAGATCTTTTTCTTCAAAGAGTTCATTCTGATGATATGCACAAATAGAAACCTCGGCTGTCCCAATGATAAACAGGTTATCTTCTTTGGAATTTACATTGTATATTTCAAATTCTTCAGCCGGCAAAAATCCAGAGCCATACATGGTATTATAATTAACCAACTGGGGTGGAAGAATGGGAATATAACCCTTTTTTCTCAAAAGATCAAAGGTATAATTTACTAAAGCCCATTCTAAAAGCACGGCCTCATTTTTAAGATAATAAAATCTTGATCCAGAAACTTTAGCTGCCTTTTCCATGTCGATCAGATCTAAATCTTTTCCCAACTGAATATGGTCTTTTGGCTTAAAGCTGAATTTCGGAAGTTTTCCCCAGGTTTTTATGACCACATTATCTGATTCATCCCTTCCTTCTGGACCAGATTCATGACTGATATTTGGCAAGAGAGACATCAAATCTCTTAATTTGTTTTCTGTCTTTTTTAACTTAGGCTCTTGTTCATCTATTCGTTTTGCTAAAGCTTTTCCTTCTAAAATAGCTTTTTGCTTTTCTTTTCCTGAAAGCCTAGCTATTTGGTCTGACAACTTATTCTGCTTAGCCCGAAGTTTCTCTATTTTGACTAATAAATCTCTTCTCTTCTTGTCTATCTTTAAAAGCTCGTCCACATCCAGCTTCATGTGGCGCTTTTTTATTTCCTGTTTGATTAAATCTGGGTTTTTACGAATGAGGTTGATGTCTAACATATGTGAATATTATATCCACATTATACATTATTACAAATTTCTATTCAAATAAAAAAAGCAGGGAGAAAATTCTCCCCGCTTATGATCTAAAGCTTAAAAGAACTTATTTCGTAGTTTCTTCAACCTTTGGAATAACTTCTTTAGGCTCTCGTCCACAAATCTTTAGACAATGCTCTTTTTTAACCATAAGCAAAGCTCCCAAGGCAAAGAGGCTACCAATTCCTATGGCTAAAAAGCCTAAAATTGGTATATAGGAAACTATAATGACAATGATAGTACCCAGTGCTACTGCACCATATAAAGATACCTGCTTGTTCTTGCTAAAAGCTTTGATAATTTTTTCTCCGATAAACAATCCAAGGAATACCTTGCTTATATAGATAGCAATCCCTAACAAAGCAAATCCAATTAATCCTAAGGGTATTCCGATGATAGTGAAAAGGGCTATAAAACAGACAATAGGTGCCACAATTACAGTCAAAAGTCCCCAACCAAAGCTTGAGCCAGGTGTTTTAGTAATTTTATCTATTACCTCTTTACTGGGTTTTGGAGCAAGCCAAACAATAATCAGACCTAAAATTAACAATCCCAACTTACTAAACAGACTAAACACCAATCCCATAAACCCAAGAGCAAAGGGAATACCATAAAGACCTCTAGCTCTTCTTTTGGCTTCCTTAATTATTTCCCACTTTGTCTCTCCTCCTATCTTGGCCCCATGAGGTATTTCTGTCTTTTCTGGACTTTTATAATTAAAGTCTCCACCTATATCAGCACTAGAGGTAACCTCAACTTGCTCACTGGCTTTAAGATGAACATTTTTTGCTACTTTTCCAGAGATTATAGCCTGGCCAGTACTAACATTAACACTTCCTACTTCACCAGATAAATCAAAATTACCTGCACCAGCCAGTACTTCGTTTTTAACTTTGGCTCCGGATGAGATAGTCAAATTTCCTGCGCCGGCTATTACATTATCTCCTACCTCGCCAGTAATATTAACTATTCCTGCACCAGCTAAGACATCATTACCTACTTTTCCAGAAATATCTACTGTTCCTGCCCCAGCTATAACACTGCCTTTAACTTCACCTGAGACAGTTACTGTATTGGCAGCAGCAATTAGATCTCCATTAATAGTTCCTTCAACATTAATTGCTTGACCAGCAACTATGACATCATCATTAATAACTTCATCCTTTCCAATAGTGACTATCTGGTCCCCAGCTCTAAAATCAAAAGCCAAGACAGCTGACAAAGGAACAAGGAGTAAGACAAAGAAGATTGCCAAAGCAATCCCCCATTTTTTGATTGTTTTCATGGTTTTTCTCTTTAGTTATTAAGTTTTGACGATTTATAAATATCTTGTTTAAAAGGCTTTAATCTCACTATCCTAGTCTTTATTTTAAACCTTTTTAACGCCTCTGGCAAGCCATCAGCAAAGGAATTTTGATCATAACCCAGACAAATTAGATCGGGTTTATGTTCTTGGATAACTTTATAATGATCTTTTAGATAGCCAAGCATTACTTTGTCTGTCAGTCCAGTTTTTTCTATCTGCCTAACTCTTTCTTTTTCACTATGTTTAGGTAGTTTACCCTTAACCTTCTCTACTGTCCTATCTCGTCCCACTACCACAATCAAATAATCCCCATATTTTCTTGCCTGTTTTAAAAAATTTAGGTGACCCGGATGTAAAATGTCAAAGGTACCAAAGACCATCACTCTATTCATATTTTTATAATCCTAAATCCTCTGAAATTCCTTGCATAGCTTCTAGTCCCAGTTTTACAAAATCTTCTAAGTTCAAGTCTAACTTCTCACACTCCAAAATTATCTCCCTTTTTACATTAGCAGTGAAACTTTTGTCTTTGAATTTTTTTAAAATAGTCTCGGGTTTAACCGAGGCTAATTTTTTATCCGGCATTACCAAAGTACAACCAACAATCAAACCGGTTAGCTGTTCTGAAGAAGCTAAGGCATGATCTAGATCTGTTTTTCTTTCAAGGCCAAGCATTTCTGCATTATGTGTCTTAATAGCCTCAATAATTTCTTCATCTAGACCCTTATCCTGCAAAATTTCAGCTGTCACTAATCCATGCTTTTCAGGTGTATCTTTTGTCTTTTCAAAATCCAAATCATGTAAAAGTCCGGTTAATCCCCAATGTTCTTCATCCTTTCCAAATTTCTTAGCCAAGGCTTTTATAATAGCCTCAGTAGCCAGCATGTGCTTAATCAGGTTTTGGTTTTGGATATTTTCCTTTATCAATTGTAAAGCTTCTTCTTTGGTCATTTTTGCTTCATAAAGGGAAACAAAATCACATCTCTAATCGATGGAGAATCCGTTAGAATCATGGTTAATCTATCAATGGGAATACCCATACCACCTGTGGGAGGCATACCATATTCTATAGCTTCAAGAAAGTCTTTGTCCAAGGGATGAGTTTCTAAAGCTCCCTTTTTTCTTGCCTCAAGCTGCTCTTCAAATCTCTTTCTTTGATCAACTGGATCATTAAGTTCGGTAAATCCATTTCCTAGCTCTATGCCACAAATACATGGCTCTACCCTCTCCACTAGTCGAGGATCGGATCGATGGACTTTAGCTAGGGGCGTAGTTTCCTTTGGATGATCAATAACAAAAGTAGGATGCCAAAGTTTGTCCTGAACAAAATAATCAAAAAGATCTTCTAAGATTTCAGCTTTGGTAGTATGCTTCTTCTCTTCTAGTTCTTTTATTTTTAAACTCTTAACTTTTTTAAGAAGCTCATCTTTTGACATATCTAAGATACCCTTGATACCAGAATATTTCTCCAAAGCATCAACAAATTTTAGTCTTTTGAAGGGTGGAGTAAAATCAACCATTTTTCCTTGATATTTTATTTTTAGACTACCCAAGATCTCTTTAGCTAAATGAGAATATAATTCCTCAACAAACTTCATAATATCATTGTAATCTTTATAGGCCCAATAAAATTCTACCTGGGTAAATTCTGGATTGTGAGTTTTGTCAATGCCTTCATTTCTAAAATCTTTGGAGAATTCATAGATTTTTTCATAGCCTCCAATGATAAGACGTTTTAGATAAAGCTCATTGGCAATTCTCAAATAGACTTTCATATGCAAACTATCAAGAGTCGTCTGAAATGGTTTAGCAAAGGCTCCTCCATAGACTGGCTGAAGAACCGGAGTATCCACTTCTAAAAAGCCATGTTTTTCCATAAAATCCCTGATCAGATTTACTATTTTAGCTCTTTTTCTAAAAACCTCATTGACATCGGGATTCATCAACAAATCTAAATATCTTTTTCTATATCTTACTTCTTTCTCTTTTATTCCATGCCATTTTTCAGGAAGAGGACGAATAGCTTTGGCCAACATTCTAAAATCTTCTACTCTTAGGGTTTTTTCTGAAGTTTTAGTTTTAAAAAGCTCGCCCTTAACTTCTATAAAATCACCAATATCAAAGTTTTTAAAGAATTTATATTTTTCCTTTCCTAGCTGGTCATATTTCAAGTATATCTGTAATTTTCCTGATTCGTCTCCAATGTGCGCAAAGGTAGCTTTTCCATGACTACGGAGGAGCCTTAGTCTTCCACAGAGAGTTATACTTTTATCCTGCAGCTTGTCAAAATCTTTACTTGCTTCTTCTAAAGTATGAGTCCTATTTCCTTTCTGAGGATAGGGATTAATACTAGCTTTCCTAATTTCCTTTAGTTTTTCTAAGCGAGAAGCTTTTAGCTCTTCTAATTTCTTCTGCATGTTATGTTTATATGTTTAAATGTTAGTATGATTTTAGTATAGCAAAAATAAATATATAATCAAAGTCCCGAGCCTATCTCGGGACTTATGTTATATACAATGTGTTATATATTTTAATCCACACTCAATATCTTATATCTAACCATGCCCTTTGGAGTCTGCACCTCTACTACATCCCCTCTCTTATGATTCAGGAGGGCTTGTCCTATAGGTGACTCATAAGATATTTTGTTTTGGCTAAGATCAGCTTCATCAAAACCAACTATTGTATATTCTATTGTGTTTTTATCATAGCGCAGTGTCACTTTTGAGCCTAAATTAACCACATCCTTCTCTTTGACTTTGGCAACCACCAAATTTTTAATAGTATTTTCTAGCTGTTGGATTTCTCCTTCCGCTTCTTGAAGTTCATTCTGTGCTTGATCATAGGCTGGACTTTCTACAATATCTCCCTGCTCAATTAATTTTTTGATACGCAAAGCCATTTCCTTTCGACGATGTGATTTCAGATAGTCTAATTTTTGTTTTAGTTTTTCTAATCCTTCTCGAGTAATGAACTTCTTAGCCATGATTTACTCATTAATAATTAAGTTCATTAAAAAGTGCCCAAAAATAAAAAGGGCTCTTTAAAATATAAACCGAGTTTATTACAAGCTAGACATGTTGTCAAGCGAAGTTATCCACAACCTGATTTTTGGCTTAAACTAGCGCATTTTACAACATTTTCTAATAATTTGGCTACTGTGACTGGTCCTACTCCGCCTGGAACCGGGCTAATTTTTGAGGCTTTCTTGACCACTTTCTCAAAATCTACATCACCATACACTTTTTTATCTCGTTTGTAAAATCCAGCATCAATAACTACGGCTCCTCTTTTTATCATGCTAGCCCTAATTAAATTCGGCTTTCCTACCCCAGAAATAAGAACATCAGCCTGTTTAGTTAATTTGCCTAGATTTTTTGTAAACTTGGTACAGATAGTTAAAGTAATAAGCTTTTGAGTTAGTAAGATGCTCAATGGCTTTCCCACAAGGTCCCCTCTTCCCACCACTACTACATGCTTTCCTTTTAAATCTATCTTGTAAGCTTTAAGTAAGTCCATGATAGCCCCACAAGTGGGAGGTAGAATCTCTTGGGTTTCTGTAGCTAGTTTGCCAATATTATAAGAAGTAAGGCAATCAACATCGATCTTTGGGTCTACAAAATCCAAGACAGCTTGAGTATTGAGATGTCGAGGTAAAGGAAGCTGAACAATTAAACCTGATAATTTCTGTCTCTGGATAGCCTTAACTTTCCGACATAGAGTTTCTGTTTTTATTTTCTTAGGAAACTTATAAAGTTTAAAACCTATTCCAACCTTATCACAGGCTTTTTCTTTTTGATGCACATAAGCTAAAGATGGTTTATCTTGACCAACTAAAACTACAGCAAGTTTAGGAACAATACCTTTTTTCTTCAAATCCAAAACTTGTTTTTTCAGCCTTTTTAGAATATTTTCTGCTATTTTTTGACCGTTGATGGTCATATTATTTATTCTCAAACCACCATTTCAAAATTTCTTTAGCTATAGGCACTGCTGTTTCGTGTCCTTCTCCTCCTTTTTCAATTAAAACTACAAGAGCAATTTCTGGATTTTCATAGGGAGCAAAACAGATAAACCAGGCATGAGTAGTTCCTTTGCCTGTTTCAGCCGTGCCTGTTTTTCCAGCTGCTGCAATAGGTAAATCAGTTAAAGCTACGCTTGAACCCGAAAGGACTGCTTCTCTCATTCCTTGGCGGGCCAAATTGATGTTATAACTTGAAATAAAATCTGATCGAATAACTTCTGGTTGAGTATTTTGGGTAGAACCATCAGGGTTAATAATTTGTCTAACTAGATGAGGTTTATATAATCTTCCTCCATTGGCAATGGTTGCTGTCCAAGAAACCACTTGCAGAGGACTTACTAGTACATCCCCTTGTCCAATAGACTCGTGATAGGTATTTCCTAAATACCACATTTCTCCTTTTGCTTTCTCTTTCCACTCTGGAGTAGGAACAAGACCCTCTGCTTCATTGGGTAAATCAATGCCTAGCTTAGACTCTAGTCCAAATTTTTTAAAATATTCGGCAATTTTTTCTGCTCCTAAACCTTTAATTCCCAAAGATTCTTGCCCTCCTCCTACAGTATAAAAATATATATCCGAAGACTTAGCAATAGCAGAAATTACGTTCATTGGACCAAGCCCTCCTCTAGCCCAGCCGTAATAAGTATAGGTAATATCAGGATTATATTCATGAGGCACAGTAATAACGCCTGTATCATTAATAATGGTATTTCTGGTAATTACACCCTCTTGTAATCCTGCTGCCGCCATAACTGGCTTTATAGTAGAACCAGGGGGATATGTTCCGGATATATCTCTTGAGAAAAGAGGTCGATCTTGATCCTGAGCTAATCTTTGGTAGTCTTCCTCACTAATACCTTTGGCAAATAAATTATTATCATAAGAAGGAAGACTAACTATTCCTAAAATTTCACCATTTCTGGGATCTAAAGCTATGGCAGCTGCTTTGGAGGACCCTGCTTTAACCATTCCATTTTTCAGAAGTTCATGCATCTTTTTCTGTAAATCTCTCTCTATCGATAGAACCAAATCACTACCAGTTATAGGCTCTTCTGTAGCTAAAATCCTTTCCTGCTTACCTCCAGCTGCCACTTCCACTTGCTCTTTCCCATTCTTTCCTCGTAAAGTATCTTCATAATATAACTCCAGCCCTGATTTTCCTATGTAGTCGTTTAGTAAATAATCTTCTCTTTTTTCTAATTCCTCCTGACTAATTTTTCCAGTATAGCCTAGGATGTGAGCAAAAAACTCAGCCTCAGAATATTCTCTGATAGGATTTTTCTCTAGTACTATGCCTGGGAGATCTTGAAGTTGAGTTTCTAAAATCAAGGCTTGATCTCTCAGGATACCCTTTTTAATCAAAATAGGTTGCCAGGAAGTATAATTTATATCTAAAAGAGCTTGGTTTAGTTCATCTTGTGAAATGTCAATTTTAGACATTAAGGTAGACCAAAGTTGTCTCCTATCATTTTCATCCTTGGGTAGATCAGCTGGAATAGCTATAATATCAAAACTAGGAATATTGCGAACCAAAAGGTTTCTTTGGCTATCTAAAACTATTCCTCTGGGAGCCCGAATAACATGGACCCTAAAACGATTTTCTTCAGCTGCCTGCCTGAATTCATCAGAAGCTACAACTTGTAAATAAAAAATTCTACTTGCTAGGACTAAAAAGACTAAAATGGCTATTAAATACAGCCATTTTATTTTGGCATAATTAAAAAGAGGTTGAACAGTTCTTACTTCCTCTTCTTCGTCTGTTTCAAAAAGACTCTCCTCCCACTCATCCCCTCTCTTGGAAGGAGTAATTTTTTTGCCTTTTGATTCTTTGTCTGAAAGATAGTTGGGTGTTGAAAATGGATCCTTCATATTAGTCATGTTTATACTTCGACTCTTGCCCTCTTTTCATGTCTCAGCAAAAAATTATGGCTAGCTTTTATCATAGGGAAAATTATAAGTAAAACTATAGCATTAACTAGAATTTGCCAGAGAAGAAAACCAAGATATTGGTTGGATAAAGGGATACTGTAATCCACTAAGTGTAATAGCTTGGCTAAAAATGTAAAGCCTAAAAATATAAACTGATAGCCTAAAGTAGCCAAAATAATTATCATTAGTCTAGTAAATAAATCGTCTTTATTTAGAAAATGCTGAGTAATTAAATAAGTAATCAAGGCTACGCAAACTAGCGTCAGAGTATGTATTCCAAACAAAGTTCCGGAGTAAAGATCCAAAGATAGGCCCGCTAGGAAAGCTAATACATAAGCTTGATTGTAACTCTGAAGTATACACCAAGAAACAAGAACTGCCAAGATTAAATTAGGTATAGCTTGATATAAAGTAAAATGAGGCAAAAAAGCTACCTGAAGGAGGATAACAAAAACGAG
Source organism: bacterium (assembly GCA_030603885.1). Classification (GTDB taxonomy): domain Bacteria; phylum Patescibacteriota; class JABMPQ01; order JABMPQ01; family JAUVWW01; genus JAUVWW01. Next base: position 94,203 of record JAUVWW010000001.1, on the reverse strand, counting down.
GCTGAGGATGAAGAAAAAAGTTTTCATGTAACTTATCTTGAAATTTCCATAAATTATTTCTTAATTAAATTTTCCACCTCCCTCTTCGCCTCCTCAATTAATTCTCTTGATTCTTTGTGGAGCTTAAAAGATTGGTACGTTAGGGAGGGGATTTTTTGGTGAGTGGATCTAGAAAAATAGAACCATCCCTATTTCTCTCTTTCTACCCAGCTTTCTTTTATGTCATAGAAATTTGGATCTCTATCTATCAACATTTCAAAGATTTTTTCTACTCTCTGATTATACTTGGATGGTAAACTCTGCAAAACTTCGACTACATTTTTTATATCACCAATGTTAGCCTCATTTGGATAATTCAATAAAAATTCAAAAGAATTCAAAAATTCTTTATTACCAGCTTTTTGTTTGATGATTGTTAAGATTTCGTCGTTATGATAAAATGGCCACCAAGATGTTTCGTATATTTTCTCCTCTTTTATTAACTTTTCCATAACAGGCTTTTCTTTTGCTAGGCACTTTCGCCAAAGTTTATAACACTCTTTAAATCGCTTATCAACATTCTCTCGAATAAAGTAATAAATATTTTTAAATGTTTGATGGTCGTAGCTATCTGAAAGAATATTCAAATATCTGTCGGATATTTCGAATGCTTCGCTATATTTAACCACATTTTTTATATCTGCCTTATCCGACACAGATTCCTTTGTAAGCTTCCAGAAACGCCAAGCAAAATGAGAATTAATTTTTGAATTTCTCTTCTTAAGAATATTTTCTAAAAACTTTTGGAATTCTTTATTGTCGAAATTTTCCAAATCATCGTATAATTCTGGCATCTGCCATTTCCAATTCTTAAAATCTTTTTGTCTAAATTCAGCAAAGTAAATAAACAATGGAGCGGCTTCACTAAAAACTTTCTCTCCGCATTTGGAAATTTTCTTTAGTAATAATCTTGCATCTTTCTGGTTTAATCCTCTTATATGATCAAATACTTTTAGTAATGCTCTCATCAAAACATCTCTTGGCTTGGGTCCTAGCTTAGAGAATTTTTCTAATAATTCAAAAGCGATTTTTTCAACTCTTTTAGCCATTTTCAATGCTTTTTCTCTATCTTTATTAAAGAATAGTTCTTTTTTATTTTCAGGCATTATTGTAAGCCGATTTCTTGCTAATTGAGATAAAGAATGGCAAGACATCCATTGAATATAGTAATTTTTGTCTTTTGTTAATTTTTCTGTTAAATTAATAATTTCCTCGATATGGTCCCTACCAGCCAAAACTGCACAATTCATTAATACCCAAGCACACCGACCTCTTACAGTATTAATAGTAAGAGTATCTTCGCCTTGCTCAATTTGTTTATGTTTATCATATTCTCCCTTGAGATCTTCAGAATCGACCTTCTCCGGAGTACAAGGATCAGAATCATTAACAAACAATCTTACTATTCTCATTGCCTCTGGAATTTTCTGATGTTTAACCAGGGCATCAGCAAATTCTACAATTGCTTCTCTAGATTGTGGCCGAGTAATTCTCTTTTCAATTTTTTTAATATCATTATCTAAACTATCTAAGAATGGACCCAAAAACTCTTCATAAATCTTTATTAAAACCTTTTTATTTTCTTGTTTAGAATCGTCTTTGTCAGTCAAGCTACTACACAATAAAATTTGTTCGTTATCGGTTAATTTTAATTTTTGAGATAAGGTTTCGAGAATTTCTAACCCTGTGTTGAAATTTCTATCTATAATTTTATTTAATACTCTTGCTGCCTCAAAAGCATTAAAATAATCCATTTTCTTTAGAAAATAATCTCCATTAATAAAATCCTTAAACATCTCTACCCCCTCATTAAACGAAACATCTAAAAATTGAGAAATATTTACAATTACATTTCTTTCAAAAATTCCTCTTTTATAATACTTCGGATCTCTAATCCAACCTCTCAATATTTCCTTTGATTTTTTATGTCTCTTTTTAGCTAGCTCCAAAACAATCTGTTCCACGAAAGAATTAATGGGCAGTTTATATTTATCAATGCTTATTTTTACTAATTTCCATTTCTTATCATCTGAGAAATCTCCGCGGAGCTCCTGATAAATTAAATCGGATTTATGAGGTATGCCTTTCCACGATAAAATAAACTCTTTTAGTATCCTAAAAGCTTTATTAGATACTTTGGCATTTCTATTTCTATACCTATCCAAAATAATAGAAACTGAAGCACGATTCAAAAAATCAGGACCCTTTCTACTAACTCTGTTTGTAGTTGAAATACACTCTCCCATCACAAAAGACCAACATCTCTTTTTGTTAGTTTTATAATATTTCCCTAATGCGGGTTTTAAAGTAAATCTAATAAAGTGTCTATCTATTACTTTATAATCATGGCCCCAAGACGTAGTTACTCCACCCATTAATTCCCAACCCTTGAATTTTGTTTTTTTACCAAATCGCTTGTAAAACTTTTCATATTGCTCCGCTAAAATTTTACTTAATTCAATAAATCTTTTTTCAAATTTATTCCAACCATCTGTTAAGCAATTTTCTAAAATTTTAAATACAACTTCGGGAGTATAATAACTAAACTCGCTATCATCTGCAATTAGATTGAAATGATTAGTTATTAATTCATAAATTCTGTTTTTTAGACTCTCATCGCTATTCTCATAAATCTTCTTAAGTAATTTACAAATTTCTCCTCTTCTCCATTCTGAATCTTGATTACTTTTAAGATAGAAGTATTCATTTTCGTATCTTTTTAATAATTCCTTTACAATTTCAAAAGCTTCATTAAGCAAAGTTTTATCTTGTTCTATGACTCCATTCATAATTTTTACTACACCCATTTCAAAGAAGTCTGATCTAAAAAACCTTCTAAAGCCCAGGAGATTCTCTCTAATAAATTTTAAAATGTATACCCTGTTTTTCCTGTTATGAAGATTGCTCTCGAAAATTTTAAATATATCGAAAGAAAACGCATATACTTTATTAAGCTCCCATAAGTCTTTCCAGTCCTCAAGTTTATCAATTTTCTTCTCTTTAAACTTTTGGAGTACAAAATACATTAAATTCGGCTGAGCAGAAAGTGCAGAAACTCTGCCATGAGTCCATACTAATGATTTATTATCTTTAATTGCTTTGATCACATCTTTAAGCTGATCTTCGATTTTCCTTCTATTTTCATCGAAATCACCGCTTTTCTCAATAACCTCTCTTTTTAAACTTTCTATTTCCATTAAAAGATCTATTCTTGTAAATGCTGTTCCCTTGGCAGAACATTTATAAATTTTTTGCATTAAAATACTGTCTACTATCCTCTTCAAATCTTCTTCTGGTATCCAGAAATTCAATAATTCACTAAAAAGGGAATATATGATTTTTTCATTAATCTTTCCAGAAACTTTCCAGAAATTTACTTTAGGTAAAACTTCAATTTCTTCTTTTGAAAATCTCTTTTCCTTATTAAAATAAGGGGCAATGATCTCTCTAAAATATTTAATATTTTCAACTTTTTTTTCTAATTTCTTATCTAAATTTCTGCAAATTATCAGAACTTCATCATTTTTGCCTATATTTTCTTTATCTAGTATAGAGGTAAGAATTTTTCTTAAGTCAGCAAAACTAAATTTCTTCTTCCAACTTTTTGCTTCGCAAATAATTTTTCTCCCATCATTAAAAACTAAATTGAAATCTTGAAACTCAGGGGCTTCCAAATAAATATGTGAGAAATCAGAATCACGCAAATACTGCAAGAACAACGACATTGCTGCCCAGGATTGGAAATTTATTCCGCTGTAATTGTATTGACCCTGTTTACTCATGGTATGTTATGTAGATTTTTGTATTCTTTTAAAAACTCTTTCACAGAAGAACCTAATAAACCTTCTTTCTTCATTAACTTCTCACTATTCAGAACGTTAGAAGCCTGATTTGTTCTATATCCCTCAGACATTTCTTTCTTTATCTCTTCGTACAACTGCATGATCCTATCTAACTTAGAATCTAAACTATGAAACCCAGGGATTCTCTTCTTAATCTGGTTTTCTAAATAATGTTTTAACTGTTTTAAATAAATTACATCTATCTCATCAGGAGTAAACCTACATTCCTTAATCTCTTCTAAGTCGTATTCTAATTCTTTGATGTTATAACGATTAAACTTCACAGCAAATAATTTTTGGACATCTCTTCCATCATCTAGCGCCTTAGTTTCCCCATGCTCTCTTATAAAAATTCTTTCAGACGTCATATGGGGTTTGTCGATACTCAAACTTGGGAAAATATGCACTACAAACACTACTCCATCTGATCTTGGCAAATTAATATCTTTTGCGATCTGCCAATTTGAAACAGGAATCGAGGGAAGTATCTTTTTAGTTACAATTCTGTTAAGTTTTGTTTCAAATTCGTAATCGCTCTCATATATTCCTTTAGGTCTTTTATTGTTATCTATTCCAAAAAATATATAACCCCCATCACTATTAGCAAAAGCACAAAAACTTTCTCTTAATCTTCGCTTCCCTTTTTCATCTCTAGTATCTGGTATTTTTTCTTTAAAATCATAATCTAAACCTTCCATAGTTAAAGGATTTTCTAGAAACTTTTTTAAATTGGGATATTTCCAGTTTCTCAAATCAAACTTCATAAAAAATTATTTTTACCAACTTTGGATAGCGTTTCTCATATCAATTTTCCACTATTTTAATCTCCTTTCTAGTTAATCCATACAATTTATATACCACCCCATCAATCTTCCTATCCGTCCTCTCAATTTCTTTCTCGATCTTTTTTCTTTTATCTGTAATCTTGTCTCCAAACTTCTGTAATTCTTTATTTAATTCTAATATCTTATTTACTAATCTAAGCAGTTTGTCATGTTTTTCCTTATCAGATTTTTTAGAGAGATCAATTCTATAAATAGGGAGCTGGGAAAGTTGTCCTACATTAAAGCCCAAATAACCACCAGCGAGATGCTTTGAAGAGAACTTTACCCGATAATAATAATCTAGAACCTTTGAATTTAAGAGAGCTAAAAGAAATTTCTTATTAATCTTCAAATTTCTTAAGGCGTAAACTCCTACCCCTAAAGCAAAACCTTCATTATCGGCAGCGGCAGTTAATCTTTTTGATAGGCCTCTAATTGTAATTTTTTTGTCTTTAAAAAGATCCCATTTGCCTTTCGAAATAATTTTTTTGCTATAAGCTAGATATGGATGAATGAAAGACCTTTTTAAATAATTTATTCTTTTACCCCAGGAAATATAATAGGGTTCAATATTACGCGTGATAATAAATTTTCTATATTCTTTTTCAGGCTTCTGTTCTGTAATCAACTTTCCATATCTTGAATAATCAAAACCGGTTGTGCCACTACTAACGTCAGAAACTTTGCATAATGGAATGGTATGTTTCTCAAATTTTTTTATCAATCCTATCATACCTTCACTAATAAAACTACTAAATACATATTTATTATTTCGTGTAAAGATAGATTGGTGAACTAATCTACCTTCTTTAAAATCTAATTTATTAATATTTTCTAGTTCATTAAATAAAAGTTGATTTCTATCCCTATATTTTTTTCTTTTTTCTTTTTGTAAAATGAGGATTATTGGATAGACTGCCACTCCTTTAAACACAGACAAACTAGACACGTCAATTATTTCTCTTATCGAACATTTCTCCAAGATATATTTTCTGAGATGGAATCCATAATCTGTAGACATAAACTTATTTGGAACTATAAACCCTAACAATCCTTTCTCTTTAAGTAATCTGATGGACTTTTCTAAAAACACTACATATAAGTCGTAAACGCCACGAGCAGATCTATATTTTTCTTTGAGATAATCCTTTTCTCCTTTCGAACTTGTTTTTGAAATCTCTAAGGAACCCACATAAGGCGGATTTCCAATAATCACATCAAATCCTTCTTGTCTAAAAACTTCCTCAAACTCCTCTTTCCAATTGAAAGGTTTTTTCTCTTTCCATTTATCTCCAAAATATTTCTTCAACTCTTTCTCATCTCCAGAAATTAAAGAATTACCTTCTTTAATAGTATCATCAAGTAAAGGAAGTCTTTGTCTCTTTTTAAGAACCTTTAATAATAAATTTAAACGAGCAATCTCCACTGCTTGATGATCTAGATCTACCCCATAAATATTATTTCTTAAAATCTCAATTTTTTGAGCTACAGAAAGTTCTTTTTTGCCCTCTTTTTCTTTTATTAATTTAGCGATAGCACCAAGTTTACTCTTTTCATCTTTGATTTCTGATTTCTTTTCTTCTAAGTAATCAACAATCTCTTGATGAGCTCTCTGTAAAAATGATCCAGAGCCGCAAGCCGGATCTAAAACTTTTAACTTCCTTATCTCATTTGGTTTCTTATTTTTCAAAACTTCGCCTAAAGTATTTTTAACAATATAATCAACGATGAATTTAGGGGTATAATAAATTCCCTTTTCTTTGCGTTTGGCACGGCCACTAATCACCTTGGTTTCTCCTTTAATCGTCTCTAATAAATGTCCTAAATATTGCTCATAGATTCCACCCAGCACATCACTACCAATAGCACTAAAATCATAATCCAAACCATCTTTGGTTTTATACAATCCTTTAACTACTTTTTCTAAAACTTCTGTTCCCAACCCCCACTTCTCGCAGTCATGATGATCAAATAATTCACTGTTATATCCTTCATCAAAATCTCTAAAAACCTTACTAAGGACTTCCATAAATTCTTGCTTACGTCCTTTATCTTCCCATTCTCTTAGCTTGGGAAGTAAAATCTTTTCTTCTATCCCCCTATCTTCAGCAGTTCTTATAAAAATAAGGCGGTCCAGAATTCTCTGAACCCCCTCACTGATCTCTTCTTTTGATAAACCTAGAAGCTGATATACATTATCAGATAAAAATTTTCTCCATTGTAATAAATCCTCAAAAAGTTGTTCTCCTACTTTCAATCTCTTGGCTTTCTTGCCATATTTTTCTGCCCATCTATCAAGTTCTCCTTTTATAAAAGCTTCTTTACTTAAACGCCAAAGATCATCAAAATCTTTTAAATATCTATCATAAGTTAAATCAAGAACTAGGTTTTCTTCTTTCAATTCCGAATTAAAGATTTTTAACTCCTCAAAATTAGTTAAGACCACCCAGGTTATATCCTTAAGCCAACCATAGTTAATTACTTGTTTATCATAGTCGGGATTATCTAAACCTATCTTCAATGATTTCGTTTCTACAAAAAACTTAGTAATGTTATTTAATTTAAAAGCGTAATCTACCCTGCCTTTAGAAACCTTTTCCTCGGGCCAAACATCAACTTTGAAATCCCAACCCAGAGCTTTAAATAAAGGCTGAATAAATCGTTGTTTCGTAGTCTCTTCTTTGTATAACCCAACCTCACCTCTCTTTTTTATACCTTCGTAATCTTTAACAAGTTCTTTGATTTTCTTCTTAGCTTTTTCTTTGGTCATTTATTTTAATATTACAGAAACTATTTCCAATTCTCTAAAATCACAAGCTGGTTTTATTCTTGCTTTCTGAAATAGCTCACCCTCACGCCTTTGTACTTCTTCAACTTGCCCAATAACTAGGCCTTCAGGAAACTCTCCACCTAAGCTAGAGGTTAAAACACGATCTCCATTTTTTACTTCTGCATCTTGAGGGATCATATCCATAACCAATCCTAGTTTCATTTCTCCTTTAACCACTCCAGTGGCTTGTGATTCCTGAATTAAGCCAGAAATGCTACTGGATGAGTCAGTAATCAAAAGTACTTGTGAAGTTGTACTGGTTGTTTCTTTAACCTTCCCTACTAAAATCCCTCCTGATACAACTACTGGCATACCTTGCCTAACTCCATCCTTCTCTCCTCTATTTATAGTAATAAGTTGAAAAAGTCCACTTGGGTCAAAAGCTACAATAAAAGCTGAAAGCAGCTTATGTTCTGAAGATTTAACGAAATCTAACTGCTTACGCAACAGCTCATTTTCTCTCTCTACTTCTTTCAGCTTTGCATTTTCTACTATAAGCTGGTTTACTTTTTCCTGTAGCTCAAGGTTTTGTCTCTCTAAATCTCTAATAGAACCTATCAAACCAAAAAAATCAGCTGTCCTTTTTCCTACCTTATAAAAAAAACCTCCGATGGGAGATAAACCTCTCAATGCAATTCCCTCTGCAGATTTAAGCCAGCCTAGTTGATGAAAAACAATAAGGGCAATGATGATAATTATAGATATTGTAAATATTTGAGCTGGCTTGCGAAACATTAGACATTAAAAATTAGACATTAGACATTCTTACCTTAATGGTTTTTCATACTGGGTGGCAACCAGCACTTCTTTTAGAGTATCAATATCTTCGAGTACAACTCCACATCCTCTTACTACACAAGTCAAAGGATCTTCGGCTAAATGTGTTGGCATCCTAGTTTCTTCTTGAACAAGTTGAGCAAAACCTTTAAGCAAAGAGCCTCCGCCGGTCATAACTATACCCTTTTTCATAATATCAGCTACCAGCTCTGGCGGAGTAGCCTCAATAGTATCTTTAATAGCAGTGATTATAAGATGAACGGTTCTAGAAAGTGCCTCTCTTGTCTCTTGATCATTAATTTTTACTTCTTTAGGAAGTCCAGTAATTAAATCTCTTCCCCGCATCATAGTCTCAAGAGGTTCTTTTAATTCATGGGCTGAACCAATGGCTATTTTAATTTCTTCTGCTGTTCTCTCTCCTAAAAGCAAGTTATAGCTATCTCTTGCAAATTGAATTATATCTTGATCCATTTCATCTCCAGCAATCCTCAAAGATTTTGAGGTCACTACCCCGCCCAAAGATATTACTGCTATTTCACAAGTTCCTCCTCCTATATCTACAATCATAGATCCTGCTGGATCTTGAATCGGAAGTCTGGCTCCTATAGCTGCAGCCATAGGTTCTTCAATAAGGTAAGCTTTTCTTGCTCCAGCAGAGATAGTCGCATCCTCAACCGCTCTTTTTTCTACTTCTGTTACCCCTAGAGGAATACCAATGACTACCCTGGGCTTTGGGAAAATAGAAAATCCTTCCCCTTGCACTTTTTCTATAAAATATCTCAACATTTTTTCCGTTACCTCAAAATCAGATATTACTCCATCTACCAAAGGTTTTGAAGCTACGATATGGGCAGGGGTTTTTCCTACCATTTTTCTGGCTTCGTTTCCAATGGCCAAAATCTGTCCAGTCTTCTTATTAAAAGCTACCACCGAAGGCTCGTTGATGACAATGCCTTTTCCCTTAACATAAACCAGGGTATTAGCAGTGCCCAAATCTACTCCTAGATCTTTTGATAGTGATCCAAATAATTTATCAAACATACTTGTTTAGTTACCTAAGTAACTCTTGAACAACTTTATCTTTTTTAATCAGCTTTATCTTTTTTTGGCTACGGAGTTTAAACTCAACTGCATTCTTCTCTTGAGTCTTCTCACTCACCACCAGCCTAACAGGTATTCCTATTAAATCTGCATCATTTAGCTTTATTCCAGGACTAACTACCCGGTCATCATATAATATATCAATATTATTTTTTTGTAAAGTTTTATACAAATTTTCAGCAAATTGAACAACTTTTTTGTTCGTTGGCTGTAAAGCGAGAAGATGAACATCAAAAGGAGAAATATTTTTGGGCCAGATGATTCCTTTTTTATCATGTCTTACTTCCACTACTGTAGCCATCAGTCTTCCCAGACCAATTCCATAGCAACCCATAACAATCGGTTTCTCTTTTCCATCTTTATCTGTAAAATTTGCTTTCATCTTTTTAGAATATTCTACTCCTAATTTAAATAGATGTCCAACCTCAATACTATTTTGTACAACAAGCTTACCTTTACATTTAGGGCACACTTTGTACTTCTTCCCTATTTCTAGATTAGCTGCCCAATTGCATTTTTGACATAGCGCTACTTTGTCTTCTCCTGTTTTAGCAAGGACCATAAATTCATGACTTTCCCCTCCCCCAATGGTTCCAGCTGAGGCCTCTACTTGGATGGCATTAATACCACATCTTTTGAATATATTTTCATAAGCTTTAGCTACCTTATGGTAATATTTATCTAAATCAGAAAAGTCGCTATGAAAACTATATAAATCTTTCATAACAAATTCTCGAACCCTAAGAAGTCCACCTGTGGCCCTTAGCTCATTTCTAAATTTGTCCTGTATTTGATACAGGGTAAAAGGTAAATCCTTATAAGATTTGATTCTCTTTCGGACAATGTCAGTGATAACCTCTTCATGAGTAGAACCTAAAGCCAAGTCTTTTTTATGTGTATCTTTTAACTTAAACAGAGGAGGCTCTATAGTTTTCCAACGTCCGGTTTCCATCCACAAGTTTTTTGGCTGCAAACTAGGTAAATATACCTCTTGTCCTCCCAAACTATCCATCTCTTGACGAATAATATTCTCTATTTTCTTATGTACTCGAAAACCCAAAGGCAAAAGGCTAAATATCCCAGAAGCAAGACAATCAACAAAATCTGCTTGAGTTAAATATTTATGAGATGGAGATTCTGCCTCCTTTGGAGGCTTGTGTAGAGTTTTTGTAAATAACTGAGATTGAAGCATGACTATTTTTGAATTAGAGGCATACCCGAGGCCTTAAAACTAGGAGCTTGATATCCCTATTAAATTTTTAAGTGCCCGGATTATCCTATCTCCAAACCTAGCTATGTCTCGGAAAGTAATTAAAATTATTAAAAGCATCAGTAGTGCAAAACCAATGGCGTGAGCTATGTTTTCTATTTTAGGACTTACTTTTCTGCCCCTGATTTTTTCTATGACTAGAAACAATAATCTTCCTCCATCCAAAGCAGGAAAGGGCAAAGCGTTAATAATACCTAAATTAACACTCAATATGGCTGTAAAATTTAAGATATAAATCCATCCCATTCTAGCTACCTGTCCGGTCATGACTGCAATTCCTACTGGTCCTGCTAGCTCAGCAGTGATAGTTCTAGTAAGTAATAATTCTTTTATTATACCAGCAATGGCTAGTATAATAGCTAGAATCATAGACAAAGTAGAAATGATACCCATCCATATGGCTTTAAAGAACGGATAACTTACAATTCCAGTTTTTATGAGGCCTACACCCAAAGCTCCCTGTCCCTCTGGGAAATGCTCTCTGGAAATAACTTTTTTTTCAAGAAGATCTTGACCTCGTCTTATGGTCAAAACAATCTCTTCTCCTGTTTTTTCTCTTATGTGGCCTTGGATCTCTTCAATCTTTTTAAATTCGTTTCCATCTAAAGCCACAATCCCATCCCAAATCCGAAGATCTGCGGCTTCCGCTGGAGAGTCTTTGGCTACAGCCATAACTTGAATCTTTACATCTCTCAAGCCTTCCTCTTCATCCGAAACGGCAGTGGGTAATCCTACTTTAAAACCAACTGTCAAAAGCAATACGGCCAAAAGAAAATTCATGATCACGCCCATTCCTACAATTCTAGCCCTCACCCCAGGAGATTTTGAAGCAAAACTTTTAGGATTTTCAGGCTCCTCCCCTTGCTCTCCTAAAATCCTAACAAAGCCACCAATTGGAATAAGATTGACTGAATAAGTAGTTTTGCCCCTTTTTATTCCAAATAACCTTGGAGGAAAACCAAATCCAAATTCAGAAACCTCTAAGCCTGCTCTCTTGGCCGTAATAAAATGACCAAATTCATGGACAAAAATTAAAAGACCAAGGATTAATATAAAAATAACGATGGTTAATAACATATTTGGAAAGTTTCACGAAGTAATTACTATTTTAAAGACCGAGAGGTATGCCAAAAAAAACTATGTCGGAGGCGAGCGAAGCGAGCCGAGACCTAAGCGGTCTGCCGAAGGCAGAACCGCGTGTTTTTGAGGCATACCTGAGGTCTAGACTGTCATGATTTCCTTTTCTTTTGCCTCCCCTATTTCATCTACTTTATCGTCATATTCCTTGACTAGCTTATCTAGCTCATCCTTAGCCTTATACTTTTCATCTTCTGTTAAGGATCCTTCAGACTCTTGCTCTTTAATTTTTCTCCAGGCTTCCTCTCTGTGATTTCTGATAGATGTTTTTACTTCTTCCAATTTCTGATGCAAGATAGAAACCAATTCTTTTCTTCTTTCTTCAGACAAAGGAGGAATGGTAATCCTAATAATATTTTCTTCTAAGTTTGGAGTAAGTCCCAATTCAGAGCCCAAGATAGCCTTTTCTATATCTTTAATGGAATTCTTATCATAGGGTTGGACAATGATCAAACGAGCTTCTGGAACATTAATACTAGCAAGCTGAAATAGAGGAGTTTTTGTTCCATAATAATCCACCATTAAATTTTCAACTAAAGCTTTCGAGGCTCGTCCTGTTCTGAGGACCGCCAATTCCTTTTTAAGATAATCAAAAGCTTTGTCACATTCTTTTTTTATAGAATCGATTATATCCTTATACATGTACGATTTGTATTGTGTTATTTCTCCTCTTCTTCTTTCACTTCCACCCCACAATAGATAATAGATGGAGTTTTTGGATCAACAGCTAAAGCTCGGATAATGTTATTCGTAATGTGACGAGTCGTCCAATTTCTTCCAGCATCAGTAGATTTATATAATGTAGAACCCAAACCAAGATAAATCTGTCTTGAGTCTTGAGGATTGACCACACAAGCCAAAACCGATGTACCTGGCCTTACTAAAAGCTGTATCTCTTTCCAGGTTTTTCCTCCATCTGTAGACTTGAGTAATCCATAGGCCGAAGCAGAAAACAATCCATCATCATAATAAGGATCACCCACTATGCCATAAATTCTATCTGCTTCTTTAAATCTTTCAAAATTTTTAGTTAGATCAGTCCAGTCCTTGCCTCCATTTGAGCTTTTATGTAAACCTGTCTCTGTAACCACATAGATTTTATTTGTATCTTTTAGCCCAAATATAACTTGTTTTACTGCTTTCTCATCCATCCACTTTTCTACTACCCAACTTTCTCCACCATCTTGACTTTTAAATATAGCTCCTTCGGTATTTCCGGCATAGATTTCATTAGGTCTATCTCTATTAATGGCTAGTGTTAAAACTTTACTTCCTTCATGGGTCTCAGTATATATTTCTTGCCAAGTTACTCCTCTGTCTCTTGATTTATATACCCTACCTCTGTCTTGAGGAAATCCAGCAGCATATACTATATTATCATCTGAAGGATCCACTACTATAGAATAAAATTCTCCAGATGAAAGAGGAGTATGCATCCAATTCTCACCTCCATTTTCTGTCCTAAACACACCATCTCCTTTTGTTCCTAAAAATATAACGTTAGGATCGATCGGATCGACGGTTATAGTAATAACACTTACTTGAGCAATACTTTCTTCTTCATTAAGTTTTGCTATCTGTTTCCAATCTTCTCCTGAATTTATACTTTTAAAGATTCCAGTATCGGCTGCCTCGGGTGCTCTTCGACAAGTGATACCACAAAAGACAAAGAGAATGGAGATAGGTAATAGTAGCACAATAAGTTTTTTCATAGAATAAATTGTTATTTTGTTATTTTATTAGAATGAAATAACTAGATTCTCTAAAGCCAATCTAGGATTTACATTCCAAGACAGCAAAAGCTTAGTTTGGTATATTTGCTTAATTAACCTTAAAATCTCTTTCTTGGAATACTTCTTAGGTTTAGGAAATCTTTCTTTCGATTGCCTCATACTTAGGTCTCCTTGCCTCAGGAGAGCTAATAACGAATCTCTAAAGTAAGCAAGCCAGGTATCTAGAATTTCGGAAATTAGAGCTTTGTCTTTGGCTACTTTAGCTACGAAATTAACCCTATCCAGCAATCTGGCAGAGTACAACCTTTCTAGTTGACTAACTAACTTTTGTTGTTTCTTAATAATCTCTGGACTCTCTAATAAAGCTCTAGCCAAACCAGGTCTCCCTAAAGACAAAGAGGAAATTTCACTCGCTTTTTGCTTATCTTTGCTTAAATTATACAACTCTTTCTTTATAATATCAATGGGAACAGGTAGAAATTTAATGATTTGGCATCTTGAAATAATAGTAGGAAGAAGTGCTTGTTTAGCTTCTGTGATTAGAATAATTACAGCTTTGCCTTTGGGTTCTTCAAGAAACTTCAAGATAGAATTGGCTGCCTCCTCTGTCATATTTTCAGCATTATTTATAAGAGCAATTTTATATCCCACCTGATGTTTAAGACTAAACTTATGCTGGAGCTCTCGCATATCTTCAATTTTGATGGAATTTTCGTGGTCTATTATCACAGTATCTAGATGGGTGTTTCTTTCTATACTGAGACAAGATTCACATTTTTGGCAAGGTCTCATATTACCTTGGCATTGAATAGATTTTAAAAAATATCGAGCCACTGTCATTTTTCCTATCTGAGGAGGACCAGAAAACAAATAAGCATGAGTTAATTTATCATTGAGGATGCTATTTTGCAGGGACTTGATAATTCGTTTATGCCCCCAAATGGGCCAGTTGAACTTGATATTAGCCATGTTTACATTCTTTAGTTACGAAATCCTTCGGTGTCAGTTTAGCATATCTAAGCTTACCTGACAAATCTCAGATGAATCTTCTTATCTCAGAGATTCTAAAACTGTCAATGTCTCCTTAGCACATTTCTCCCAAGAGAACTTTTTGGCTTGTTTAAGCCCTTTTCTTACTAGCCTATCTTTAAAATCTTCATCCTCAATCAACTTATATATTGCTTTGGCAATTTCATCTGGACTTTTTGGATCAACTAACAACGCCGCCTCTCCTGCTATCTCTGGCAGGGCTGAAGTATTAGAAGTCACCACTGGCACTCCTAAATTCATGGCTTCCAAAATAGGCATGCCAAATCCTTCGTATAGAGATGGATAGACAAAAACATCTGCACCTTTTATTAAGTAAGGCAGATCCTTGTCTGAAATATAGCCTGGCAAAATGACATCCTTCTCTAAATCCAAATCCTTTATTGAACACTTTATTTGTTCGTATCCATAGCCGGGCTTGCCTGCCAGAACTAATTTATGAACAATTTTCTTATTATTTTTCAATCGAGCAAAAGCTTTGACTAGTCGAACTAAATTTTTGCGTTTCTCAAGACGACCAATAAATAAAAGATAAGGCTTCGGAAACCTGAGGGTTTCCGCTACTCCATACTTCTTACTTCGTACCTCATACTTCTGATAACCAAGATGTACCACTTTCACCTGTTCATCCTTCACTCCATAAAACTTAATTAAATCTTTTTTAGTATTCTTAGATATAGTAATAATCTTTTTTGCCCACTTTGAGGCTAGTCTTGTAGATTTTCTTAGATGCCAAAGATCAAACCCTGAGTAAGCTTCTGGAAAATGTTCATATTCCAGGCCATGGATGGTAACTACTGTATTTTTGGGATGGATCCAGGGAATAGTATGGGCAGGGATAAAGAGTATGTCTGGCTGCCTAATCAGCATTTCCCAGGCTAGCCGGATCTGTGTCCAAAATCTCAGAAAAGGTAATACTTTAACCTTGAAATTTTTAGGTAATAAAAAATCGAACTTTAAGGCTCGATTAGTATAGAGAATATATTGGTTTTTATGGTCACACTTAGCTAAGTGTTTAATCAGGTTATAAGAGTAAACTTCTGTCCCTGTTTTTTGCCTAATTGAAGCTCTTGATGCATCGATACCAATTGTCATTCATTTAAACATTTAAGCATCTAAACATTTAAAACACTATGTTTGGATGTTGGATGTCACTTCGTCGAAAGTACACTCCTCTTATATGAATCTAAATGTTCTAAGGCAATTACCGTCCCTTTAGCTACACACAAAAGAGCATCATCGGCTACATAGCAAGGAACTCCGGTTATTTTAGTCATTAACTTATCTAAATTTTTCAATAACCCCCCACCTCCAGTTAAAACCATTCCTTTATTAATCACATCGGCTGATAGCTCGGGAGGGGTTTCCTGTAAGACGTTCTTTACTACCTGAATAATAGTCCTCAAGTTTTCTTGCATAGCCTCTGTTACTTCATTAGATGTGATGGAAATAGTTTTAGGTAAGCCAGCCACCATATCTCGACCTTTAATCTCCATGGTCCCTTCCTTTTCCAGAGGCAAGGCTGAGCCAATCTTTATTTTAATGTCTTCCGCAGTTCGCTCTCCAATAGCTAGACCATGTTTTTTACGGATATATTCAGCAATAGCCTGATCTAGTTTATTTCCTGCGCATCTGGCTGAATCACAGGCTACAACTCCACCCAAAGAAATAACTGCTACCTCTGTTGTCCCTCCTCCAATATCGATAACCATATTACCTGAAGACTCGGCTATGGGAATTCCCGCTCCAATAGCAGCTGCCACTGGTTCTTTTATGATATAGGCAGCTCTGGCTCCTGCTTGCATAGTGGCATCAATAACTGCTCTTCTTTCTGTAGAAGTAATTCCAGCTGGAACAGAAACCATAACCTCAGGTCTAAAAAATCTTACGTTTCCCAAAGCTTTTCCTATAAAATATCTAAGCATAGCCTCTGTAATTCTATAATCAGCAATAACCCCATCTTTCATAGGTCGAGAAGCTACAATAGTTTCTGGGGTTCGGCCCAACATCTCTTTTGCTTCTATACCTACAGCTAAAATTTTATTATCATCCAAAGAGATAGCCACCACTGTGGGCTCATTAATTATGATTCCCTTTTTTGGAATACAGACTAGGGTGTTAGCAGTACCTAAGTCTATGCCTACTTTTTTAACAAACATGATTTTAACAATCTAGTAATTTAGTAATTAAGTTACTCTTTTAATATCAGCTCCTAACCTCTTTAAACGTTCCTCAATATTCTCGTATCCCCTATCTATCTGATAAATATTCTCAATCTCGCTTTTTCCTTGGGCAGTCAGAGCAGCTATCAAAAGTGCCATACCTGCTCTTAAATCTGGACTTTCCATTTTTACTCCATACAAAGGAGTTGGACCTTGAATCACTATCCTGTGGGGATCACACATAATGATATTGGCTCCCATACGGTTTAACTTGTCTGTATAAAGCAGTCTCCCCTCGTAAATAGTCTCGTGAACTAAGCTTAAGCCATTTGCCTGAGTCAAAAGAACAGTAAATGGGGACTGTAGATCTGTCACAAAACCAGGATATTCATGAGTTCTTACCTCAAGTGGCTTAAAATCACTTGATTTCTTAATATAGACAAAATCTTTTTCTATGTCAAGCTTTACTCCTGTTTTGCCTAACATTTTCCAAAAAACCTCAAGATGCTTAGGATTACATGAACTTATCTTAATTCCTTCACCAGCCAGTGCCGCTAAAACAGCAAATGTCCCTGTTTCTATTCTATCTGGAATGACATGGAATGTTCCACCAGAAATTTCGTTCACTCCCTGTATTTTTATAGTAGAAGTTCCTGCTCCTTTTATTTTTGCTCCACAGGAATTGAAATAATCACACATAGCTTGAATCTCTGGCTCTTGGGCACAGTTTTCTAAAATGGTAGTTCCTTCAGCCAAAATAGCTGCCATGATTAGACTTTCTGTTACTGTCACAGCAATCCAAGGAAAAACAAATCTACATCCTTTTAATCTTTTTGCCTTGATATGAAAATAGCTATTTTTCTCCTCGACTTCCGCTCCAAAAGCTTTAAATCCTTCTAGAAATATATCAATAGGCCTTTTTCCAATAATACATCCTCCGGGATAAGGAAATTTCACTTCTCCAAAACGAGCCAGTAAAGGAGTAACCAGCATAATAGAAGAACGAAGTCTTGCAGCTAAATCCGGGTTAATCTCTGTCTTTTTAACATTCTTAGTATTTATAATATATTCGTGAGTATTTTTCTGCCTTACCTCAGCCCCAAGATCCTTAAGTATATCAACCATTACCCTAATATCAGCAATATCCGGCACATTAGTAATTCTACATTCTTCAGGGATTAAAATAGAAGCAGCAAGTAACTTTAGGGCCGAATTTTTGGCTCCAGATACAGAAATTTCTCCTTTAAGTAGGTTTTTTCCTTGAATAATGAATTTCTCCATAGAAAGCAAAATTATAACTTTAATATATAGTATCTCATCTAAAAAAAATTTGCAAACCTTTACAGAATCGACAAATATGATAACATACTTATACTAGTTTTAATTCTTAGTTCTAAATTCTAAATTCTTTGCTATGCCCATAAATATACACATCAGAAGACTCCTCTTTTTCCTAGCTATAATTGCTTTTCTTATTATTGCTCCCTTGATAGTTCTTTATGCTACAGGCTTCCGCTGGGATTTTGAGCAAAAAAGGATAACTCAGATGGGTATGATCACAGTTAAATGCATACCCAGGACTGTCAATATATTTGTTAATGACAAATTGAAAGCAAGACGAACCTATGCCAGAATAAGAGATCTTGTGCCTAGAGATTATGTAGTTAAACTACAAAAAGAGGGTTATAGTATTTGGGAGAAAAAGTTAACAGTCGAACTTAGAGTAGCTACCCCTATAAAACATGCTAGGCTATTCCTCTCTGAGCCAGAGGTGACACAAATTATCAATTCTGGAATTGATCAATACGTATTATCTCCTAATGCTAAGAAAATAGCCTATACCATCACCAGTGGGGAAGAGGCAGGCATCTGGCTTCTAGATGTAGCATCACATAACTCCTCAAAACTTTTTCCAAAATCAAAAGAAGAGTTTGCTAAAGTCCTAGAAGGACTTGTTTTTTCTGATATAAAATGGTCCCCAGATTCGGAAAAAGTGCTAGTTCAATATAAGACAAAATCTTTCGAGAAAGAAACTAAGCCACATCAGTTAACTTATCATGTAATCATTAATACTAATCAACCTCAAGATATAATTTTCCTAGAAGATCTATTTAAGTTTGAAATGGAAAAGGTTAAATGGCATCCTAAAGATTCGAATGAGATTTTTTGGCTAAATCAAGGTAATTTCTATAGCATTAAATTAGATCGAAAAACCCTTTCTCCTGTGCTAGCTACTCAAGTCCTAGACTTTGCTACAATAAACCAAGATGTGTATTATGTTACTGAGACGCTGAAAGATACTGAGAATATTGAAAAATCTAAGCCAACATTCCAACTTGCAAAAAAGGGCTTAGCCACTTTAGAGGAAGAGATAATTGCGGATATTTCAGACCTAGGCGCTGAAGAATCCTGTGAAATTCTAGCTGGCAAAAAAAGGGTTGTCTTAAGATTGGGAAAAGACCAGGCTTTGTACATTTTAAATAAAGAAGATAAATTACAAAAAATTTCAGACAAAACACAAAAGGTAATGTGGGATTCCTTACAACATAAATTACTTTATCAAAATGATTATGAGATTTTTGTGTTACGTTTTGTAGACGAAGATTTTGATATCGAATTAGAAGAACCTCAGCAGGAATTAATCACCCGCTATTCAGAGAAAATCCAAGACTGCCTCTGGTATCCAGATTTCCAGCACGTTGTTTTTGTAGTAAAAAATACCATCAAGATAATAGAGCTTGACGGTAGAGACAAACGAAATGTCTATGAATTAGGAAAAGTAAATGTTGATGATCCAAAAGTGGCTTGTAGATTGAAAGGAAAAGTGGTTTATTTTATAGACAAGAAAGACAAAGTAAAAAATATATACCAAGCTAAAATTTACTAACTTATAGTTATATGCCTTGTTTATCTTTTAGCCCACTGTGGAGCTTTGCGGGCACGTTTGAGACCGGGCTTTTTTCTTTCTTTTACTCTGGCATCACGCTTTAGAAAGCCAGCTGCTTTTAAAGAGGGTCTAAGTTTAACATCATGTTTGATGAGACATCTTGCAATTCCTAATCTTATAGCCTCGGCTTGACCTCGGATTCCTCCACCTGTTACTTTAATAGATATATCAAATTTATTCAGAAGTTTTGTTAACCTTAGAGGCTCAAGAACTTTCTTTTGTAAATAAAAAATAGGAAAGTATTGCCTATACTCTTTTTTATTAATTGTAATCCTACCTTTTCCAGAATAAAGCCGCACTCGGGCCGAAGATTCTTTTCTCCGACCTACAGCATAAACATATTTACCTGCTGGTTTAGGTATTTCTTTTTTTATAGTTTCTTCTTTTTTCTTAGTTATTGTTTTGGGCATATAACAATTAGCAATTTGTTACTTTTTACTTGTCATTTGTTTCTTATATGGATGTTCTGCTCCTACAAAAACTTTTAGTCTCTTTAGTCTTCCTTCCCTTAGTCTGTTTCGAGGTAGCATTCCTCTTACGGCATGGACAATCACTTTAGCTGGATCTTGAGCTTTTTGTTCTTTTAAAGTTCTTGCTCTTATTCCTCCTGGATAGCCAGTATAGCGCCAGTATTTTTTTTGCTCCAATTTCTTTCCAGTTACTTTTATATCCTGAACATTAATAACCACCACATAATCTCCTACATCGATATTAGGAGTATAGATTGGCTTATGTTTCCCAGAAAGTAAAGTAGCTACCTGGACAGCTAGCCTTCCTAATACCTTATCCTTGGCATCAATTAGATGCCATCGGCGCTCGATTTTCTTGGGAACATATGTTCTCATTATTGGTGAATATTCGAGGCTAAATTTGATTTAAATTCGTGATTATACAAACTCTATCTGCACCATCTCTGCCCCATCGCCTTTTCTTCTTCCAATTTTCAAAATTCTAGTAAAACCACTCTTTCTCTCCTTGTATTTCTCAACCAACTCGCTAATAATTTTCTTTTCTGCTTTTTTACTAACTAATAATGCGTGAATGCGCCTCTTCGAAGCAAGGGTCTTTTTTTTAGCTATAGTAATAATCCTTTCAACTTTAGGTTGGATAAACTTAGCCTTAGCTTTGGTAGTTTTAATCTTATTATGCAAAATTAACGATGTGATGAGATTTTTGGCTAATGCTTTTCTCGGCCCTATTTTTCTACCTAATTTTCTTTCCTTTTTACGATGGGTCATTTAGACTTACTTAATTTCCAGCCCCAACTTTTTTAACTCTTTTCTTAACTCTTTCAAGGCTGTCTTCCCGAGTCCTTCAAGTGCAAGCAATTCTTTTTCGGTTAATTTTACAACCTCACCTGCGCTGACGATTTTAGCTTTTGTTAGAACATTGAAAGTATGAGTAGAAAGTTTCAGCTCTTTAATGGGGGTAGCCTCTGGGACTTCTTTAGGTTTTGCCTTAATAACTTCTTTCCTTTCTTTGGGAACCTCTTTGGGCTTAGTGCTAGAGAAGATAAAAGAGAACTGATCTATTAATATTTTAGAGACCTGTGCTAAAGCTTCAGCTGGCGTTAGCGTACCATCGGTAGTAATATCCAAGATTAATTTATCAAAATCTGTTCTTTTTCCGACTCTAACATTTTCAACTTGATATCCTACTTTTAAGACCGGGGTAAAAATAGAATCTACTAAAATCTTTCCTACCTCAACCTCTTTTTCTTTTTGTTCTACGGGCACATAACCTCTACCCTGATTAGCTTCAATCTCCATATCTAATACAGCATCTTTATGAGTGGCTGTAGCTATAAGAAGACTAGGATTAACAATTTCGCATTGGCTTGGGACTTTTATATCCTTGGCTAAAATTTTCTTTTCGCCTTTGCTAAGCAAATGAAGTTTTACTGGTTCTTTTGTATGTATTTTTAGCCTTAAATTTTTAAGATTGAGGACGATTTCCATTATATCCTCTTTTATGTGAGGGATAGTAGAAAATTCATGCCCTGCTCCTTTTATTTTAATAGATGTTACTGCTGCCCCTGACAAAGAAGAAAGTAGCACTCTTCTTAGGGCATTACCTATTGTTGTGCCATAGCCTGGATAACAAGGTTCAATTACAATTGTAGCCTGGTTATCCTTTTCTTTTTTTACTTCGACGTTCTTAGGCAATGAGATTTCCTCCATGAATTTTGATTCACTAATCAATCACGAATTTTCCCACTAATTATACGAATTAGTGTGATTCGTGATAGAACTAGTGTTTGATTAGTGTATTATTATCTTGAATAAAACTCTATAATAAGGCTGGTGTCAATACTCTGCTCAAGTTCTTTTGAAGTAGGAGTTGATGTAACTTCTCCTAAAAGATTCTTGGGATCAACAGTTAGCCAGGAGGGAGGTTTCAGTTTGGCTAATTTCTTAGTTAAATTAATAAAAAAAGCTTTCTTTCTACTTTCTTGCTTAACTTCTATAGTATCTCCTACTTTAACTTGATATGAAGGGATATTTACTTTTCGTTTGTTAACTTTAATATGACTATGGCTCACACTCTGTCTTGCCTGATGTCTTGAGGTAGCAAAACCTAATCTAAAAACTACATTATCCAATCTAGACTCAAGAAGTCTAATTAATTCCTCTCCTGGCTGGTCTCTTTTAGAAACATGCTCATAATATTTTCTAAACTGTTTTTCTCTTATTCCATAAATCTTCTTAGCTTTTTGTTTTTCTCGAAGCTGAATCCCGAATTCACTTAGCCTCACTGGGCCCTTTGGACCATGAACGCCAGGAGGATATTTTCTTTTTACCATAGGACACTTAGCAGAGAAGCATTTTTCTCCTTTCAAAAAAAGCTTCACACCCGCTCGTCTACATTGTCTACATACGGCATTTATTTTCATAATAACATGAGGTTATATTGACACTAGACTCGTCTTACTTTCCTCGCTCGACAGCCATTGTGAGGAATGGGAGTAACATCTTTTATAGAAATAACTGAGAGACCCTCATTATTCAAAGCTCTAATAGCTGATTCTCGACCCGAACCAATACCTTTTACATATACATCTATCTCTTTAAGACCTGTATCCTTTACCTTCTCTGCAATATTTTTAGCCACCAATGAGGCAGCATAAGGGGTAGCCTTTTTGGGACCTTTAAATCCAATCGATCCTGCAGAAGACCAAACAATGACATTTCCTGCCATGTCAGTGATAGTAATCAAAGTATTATTATAAGTAGATTGAATATAAGCTTTACCTTTGGTTAACTTATGTTCTATCTTTTTCTTTTTCTTGGCTTTAATCTCTATCTTCTCTGCTTCAATTTTTTTAATGCGTTTTTTTCCCATGGATACTATAGTTGATTAGGTACCTAAATTAGGTTTTCTCGGGTGCTGTTCTTTTACCTGAACCTGCTGTTCTTCTTACATTACCTCTGACAGTTCTTGAGTTAGTTCGGGTCCGCTGCCCCCTCACAGGTAACCCTTTAGCATGTCTTGTACCTCTCCAACTTCCAATTTCTTTAAGTCTTTTAATATCAAGCATCCTGGCTCGTCTTAGCTCTCCTTCTACCTTATGGTTTTTTTCAATAATTTCTCTTAAATTAGAAAGCTCCTCTTCGGTCAAATCTTTGGTCCGTCTTTTGGGGTCTATCCCTTTTTCTCTTAAAATTTTAGAACTCAAAGTACTCCCTATGCCATAAATATAGGTTAAAGCAATCCATATTTGTTTGTCTTGAGGTATTTCTACCCCGGCTATTCTTGCCATTGATTTTTTCCTTTCCTGGGGTAATTCTATCCTTGCCTCTGTTTATGCTTTGGATTTTCACAAATAACATAAATCCTTCCCTTGCGTCGGACAATCTTGCACTTTTTGCACATTTTTTTAACAGAAGCACGAACCTTCATGTTGAACTATCAGCAATCAGCTATCAGCAATCAGCTATAGGTTGTTAGCTGTTCGCTGTAGGCTGAAGGCTATTTTAATGTCTTCGAGTGATTCTTCCTTTGGTCAGATCATAAGGAGAAAGCTCGACTGTAACTTTGTCTCCTGGAAGAACCTTAATTAAATGCATTCTCATCTTTCCTGAAATATGAGCCAAAACTTCATGTCCATTTTCTAATTTTACCTTAAAGGCAGCATCAGGCAAAGCTTCAAGAACTTCTCCTTCTACTCCGATAATATCTTTGTCTTTTACCATATCTTAATTATTGTATATAAAAAAGAAGTTATTAACAGCGATTTTTTGCTATTTTAAGCTCTAATTTCGACCTACATTATATAATACCAAAAAAACAAACATTGTCAAGGTCTAAAGCTAGAAATTTATTCAGGAAAAACCTCTTTTACATTGATTTTCTTCTCTATATAAGGCACACTTTTAACCCAAATAGGCCAAAAACTAACTTCTACTTCCTTAATATGAGGGTTTTTTACTAAATATTCCTTTACTTCTTCTGCATCTTTTCCAGGCAATGCTTCTCTTATCTTTTTCTTATCTATTTTCCAAGCTACTGTTTTTTGTACATGGACCACAAGTCTTAGATTGCCGGTACTTGAATCAAAGCCAGCTACTTCGTATGAGATTCCCTCGTCTACCTGATCTAAGACATATTTTTCTTTGGGAATTAGTTTCTCAAGCACTCCTTCAACTAAAGTCTGGATATCTTTCTCTTTAAATACTAAGGTTTCCATTCTAAGCTTAATTTTCATTTTAAATTCCCCTACTTCACTTCCCTCTTGAACATTTGTATCTACTGCTTGTACTTCTTTATTTAAGGATTCCTCTACAAATTTTTCACCTCTAGCTATCTTGGCCTGAAGTTCCTTTTTAGCTCGCTCTGTCAGTTCAGCTACAAGTGAAGCTTGTGCATCTTGGATATCTTTACTAGACACCACTTTTATTTCCTCTGATTTTCCTCCTGAAATTCTTTCTTTGTTCTCTGCCCAGATAGCTTTCTGCATTTCAGAAGACAAAGAAGGAATAGTAAATTTAGTGGAGCCTACGTTGTACTCTGCACCAGCTTCTTCTGACTCTATCCCAACTTCTCTTGAGCCAGGAATAGTTATCCCTCCTTCTACCCTAGCTCCAGGAATCTCAATTCTCACTAAAGTCAGATACATTAAACCACTTGAGGATCTAAGACGAGAGCCAGCCTCTAATGTTTGAGATTCAGAGGAGTAGCTATTGTAAACTATGACTTTTCCTCTAGCTTTTTCTTTAATTTCTTTTTGTCCTGAGCTCCTAAATGTTTTATAAGCACTTTCCACCTCAACTGATACTATTTTCCCAGGAATAACTCCACTTTCAAAATCTGTAATTTCTTTGTCCTTGGTGACTGTTACCTCTAGATCCTTTAATAAAGGTTCTGTTTTGGGAACAATAGCAATGGTAGCTGATGGTAGAATCACAAGCCCTACAATAGCACATACAAAAATTATCCCCCCTAAGAAGACTAAAAACATCTTAACGTTAAAAGAAGGAAGAAGAACTACTCTGGGGGGTACTTTAGGTTTTATCTCTTTTGGTCCTATCTCTTTTGGTTTAACCTCTTCAGAAACTGGTACTTCTTTAACTTTCTCTTTTTCTATCCTAGCTACAATATCAGAGATAGATACTTTTTTTATTTTTTCTATTTTAGGTAAAACAATTTCTTCCTCTTTTAGTTTTTTTAGCTTTTCTATCCTAGGCTTTTCTACTTTGGGCTTGATCTCTTCAAGAGGAATCTCTTCTCCTTCAATCTCTTTTTTCGTTGGAATACCTGCTTTAGTAGCCAAGTTCTGCCCTACAGGATCAGGAGTAACTAAAACTATCTTCTTGGACAAAAGCTTTGCTTGTCTCTTGAGCAATTTCAAATTAACAATACTTTGTACTAAAGTACATCTTTTGGGAGCCACCAGAACTATGTCCCTGGTCTTTATTTTTCTCAGCTTATCTACTACAGAAGTAATTTCTTCGTCTGTTTCAAGATAAACGATTTTGTTCATGTTACATGTTTTGTGGTTTAAGTTTGCATCATCCGTACCACCCTACGTAGAATTCCATGAAGCAGATCTTCCTCGCCTGCCAAATCAATAGCTAAATTAGCTAGAGCCATAGGGGTTACATCTTGCTGATCCACTAACTTCCCTGTCTTATCTTTTATATTAACTACGTCTTTAGGCTGAATAAAGAAAACTTGAGGAGGTTTAGCAAAGGGGAGATTTTTGGTCCAATCTTTGGAAAGCAAGGCAGCTTTAATGCCCGGCAGAACGCTCCCCCCACCACAAAGTAGAATTCGAGAGGGTAAAAGATCAACATTAGAAAATTCATCTAAGGCAAGTTCTACTCCAGAAAGCCATACTTTTATATCCCCTTCTAGAATTTCCTTTACTTTATGCATTACATTAGCCGGGAGCATATCAAGAGAATATTTTATCTTTAATTCTTCAGCTTCAGCAAAATTCACTCCAAGTTCTGAGGATAATCTTTTAGTAAAGGCTCTTCCTCCCAGAGCAAACATCTTGCATCCTTCAATTCCTCCACTTCTGACCACTGATATGTCTGTAGTTCCTCCTCCTATGTCTATAAAGATAGCTGAAAACTCAATAGAATCTTCAATGCCCATGCATCTAGCCACAGCATAAGGCTCAGCAGCAATAGATAAAAGATCCATATCAAGTTCTGAGGCAATGGTTTGTAAAGCCCCCAGATGAACCAGGGGAGCATAAGCATTAAATATAGCAATAGAAACATCTTTTCCCTGAAATCCTAAAGGATTAGTAGCTCTATAGCCATCTATTTTAACATCCACAATTGCAGCATTAATAAGCTTGATATCTATTTCTTTTTGTCCTGTTTCATAGGAAAGTTGCTTTCTTACTTTATCAAAAGCCTTCCACTGCACTTTTTGAATAATGGACTTTAACTCTAGAAGATCTATCTTGATTTGAGGTTTGGTTCTCTCATAATGAACAGTGGTGGTAGTTCCTTTAACTAACTCACCAGCAATACCTAAAATTATTTGGTCTGGCCTGATTTTAGCCTGTTTTTCTGCTTCCTTGATAGCTTTTTCGCAAGAGGAAACTACCCCAGCAATATCTGTTACTGCTCCTGCATCCATGTCTTCCAGCTTCTGCCTCTGCCTTCCGGCTCCTATGACCTCTGCCCTTTGCTCTTGGGGATTAATATTAAAAATAAGAGCCTTAATAACCTCTGTTCCTACATCCAGGGCTAAAGCACAATTTCCTTTTGATTTTATACCCAATAGTTTAGATAAAATTCCCATAGTTTTAGCTAAAATAAAAACAGCTTACTATACTATAGCATAAATCTATACAGATGCCAAGATTTTTGAGAAAAATTTAATATGTCTGTTTTAGGCTTAAATAAGCCGAAAAGTCTCTTTTTTATTCCAAAACTGCCTTTATTCTTCTCACTCCAGCGCCGGAAGACTGTTCTTTGACTATTTTAAAATGTCCAAGCTCACCAGTATGTTTTACATGAGGACCAGCGCAGATTTCTTTTGAAAAATCTCCAACAGAATAGACCTTGACTATTTTAGGATATTTTTCTTTAAAGAAGGCTAAAGCTCCAGATTTAATAGCTTCTTCATAAGATATCTCAACCATAGTTACAGGTAAATCTTCTTTTATCTTCTGATTGACTAAATCCTCAACTTTCTTAATCTCTTCTTTGGTCATGGCTTTAGGATGTGAAAAATCAAATCTTAGCCTCTCTGGAGTTAGATCTGATCCCATTTGCTTAACATGGTCTCCCAAAATTTGACGTAAAGCTTGATGCAAAAGATGGGTGGCTGTATGTTGTCTTGCCACTTTCCTGCCCCACCTGCCTACCCCTCCAAACTTCTTTTCTACTCCAGCTCGAGAGATCTCTTTATGTTTCTTAAACGCTTCTTTAAAGCCCTTCTTATCTATTTCAAGACCCTTTTCTTTAGCTAACTCCTCTGTATCCTCAGGGGGAAAACCATAGGTATCGTATAAGTGAAATACGTCTTGTCCTGGTATTACTTTTAACTTTTCACTTATAACTTTTTTTGCTACTTCTTCAAAAAGTTTTAGCCCTCTATTTAAAGCCTTGGTAAATTTCTCTACCTCGTCATGGATAACCGTTAGAATTTTATCTCTATTTTTCTCTAAATCTGGATAAACATCACCATGGTTTTCTATGACTACCTTGGCTAGCTCTTCAAAAAAATCTGGTTTTTCAATTCCTAGAAGTCTTCCATATCTTACAGCCCTACGTAACACACGTCTTAAGATATAATTTCTTTCTTCTCTGCCAGGCACTACCCCATCTGAAATCAAAAATACAGTCCCTCGAAGATGATCAGCCACAATACGTAAAGGTCTTATATTATTTTTTAAACCAGGAGGACAAAAAGAGGCCAGTTTTTGCATCAAAGGCAAAAATAAATCTGTCTCAAAAACACTGCCTTTTTCTTGCAAGGCACAAGCCATTCGCTCTAATCCCATTCCCGTATCAATGTTTTTAGCTGGCAATGGTTCATACTCCCCTTTTTCATTCTTGTTATATTGCATCAAAACCAGATTCCATATTTCAGTAAATCGACCACACTCACAATTAGGCTTACAATTTTTGCCCTTCGAGCAGGGCTTACCAGTTAAGTCATAGTGTACTTCAGATGTTGGACCACAAGGACCAGTCTCACCAACAGGTCCCCAAAAATTATCTTCCATACCAAATTCAGAGATCTTCTCTCTAGGAATGCCTATTTCTTGCCATAATTTAATAGCCTCTTCATCTTGAGGAATAGCTTGTTCACCTTTAAAAACCGTAATCCAAAGCCTTTTTGGATCCATCCTCATCTCTTTGGTCAAAAACTCCCAAGCCAGCTCAAAAGCTTCTTTTTTGAAATAATCACCAAAAGACCAATTGCCTAACATTTCAAAAAAGGTCAAATGATCTCGATCTCCTACTAAATCAATATCTGAAGTTCTAAAGCATTTCTGAACTGAGGTAGCTCTCATATATGGAGGTTTCTCTTCTCCCAAGAGATATTTAGAAAACTGCTGCATCCCCGCAGAAGTCAAAAGAACTGTTGGATCTTCGGGAATTAAAGAGGACGAGGGCACAACCTTATGCCCCTTTTTCTTAAAAAAATCTAAAAATTTTTGGCGGATTTCTTTTGAAGTCATGAAATGATTATTCTAATCTCGAAAGTTCCCTCTTGAGCCTCTCTTTTTCTTTATATTTCTCATCAAGCTCATCTTCTAAAAGCTGACTATCTTTTTCCAAATCTTCAAGTTGTTTTTTCAGCTCCTTTCGTTTTTTTTCTAATCGATTAATATCAAATTCTATGTCTTCAATTTCTTCCTGTAGCTTCCATTTTTTCTTATAAATATCTTGCATAGGAATATTGAATTATTAGATATTCTGATTATACAAAAATAAAAAAGCCTTGACAATGTTCATAATTCTAAATTCTATATATTCTAAATAACCAAGGTCCGACCCCAAAGATCTATTTTACTACAAATTAATTCCTAAAACAAAAGCGGGAGAACTTAAGGATGGATCTCCCGCATACTTTTTAATCTACTTTAATCTACTTCTTTCTTGTCTTCTTGTTTGGCAAATAAGATCTTCAAGAGTTTTCCTGTCCCACCCAGGAAAGTCTCAATCCATTCATCAGCGGACCAGTTAGCAGTAAGCCAAGCTCCAGCTCCGGTCATAAAGATATCAAGAGCATCGGGTTGAGTCTGGTATTTCCTCCAATCGTATATCTCTTTTCCTACGCTTGCCAGCACTGCTGTACCTACTCCCCATCTCTTTACTACATTGATTTTAGCTTGCTCTGTAGTACACCCAGAATAAAATAGAGGAATTTGAGCATATAGAGCTGAGGAGGCTAAGAATATTCCAGATCCAGCAAATAGATGTCTTGTTCTATTGGATTCATGAAACCATTCATCTCCATTATTCCATATATTCACAAAACAATCTTTAAGATTGCCTTCATTGACAAGAGTAGGAATTCCAAAAACTAGAATCGCTCCAGTCAAATCCAAAAGTGCCAATTTACCACCAGATTCTCCTGACTGATAGTTAAGAAAATTCGGACGCCAAGCACCTTTCACTCCAAAGGTAACATTTCCTCTAAATTCAACATCTGTAGCATAAATCTGGGCCCACCAATTTGCTCTTGCATACTCCAGTCCCGCATTTAAATCCAGGCCATCGTACTCAACAAGGAAGCTAAAATCGTAGTCTTGCGACCAAAACCATAAAGATCTTGCTCCAATAAAAATTCCTGAGTAATCTTCTCCACCCCGGCGAAAGAATCCTCCGCTTCCAGCTCCTAAGGTAATCCAGAGAGGTGTGCCACTCCAGATTCTACGAGTAGCTGTGACATAAACAACATTAGTCCACTTGGAATCTTCAGGACTAATATCTTTCACACCTAAGCAACAGTGAGCACCATAAGCATCAATAATCTTATACTTTAACTCTCCTCTTGAAGAAACCCCATTGTGATCTTGCCTAATATCCAGACCCGCCTCTATTCGATCAAAAATATTTGGGTACAAGCCAAATCTGGATTTCCAAGGCCAAGTGGCCTCAGTCTCAAATCTTCCATCAGTATAGCCCGTGGGAATCCGAATTGAATTTGAAAGGCTAAAATTGCTTGCCCAGACACAAGAAGACACCAACACCACCAGCAAAACTACCAAAAAGTACTTCATCTTACCTCCTTCTTTCTAAAAATCTCTAAGGTCTTCTGTTCTTTCGTCTTTCACCTCCTTTGCTAAATTTTAAGTTACATCTTAACAAAAACTTAATCATATAAGCTTAGCAGAAGCTATCTTTATTGTCAACCCAAATAAAAACCCGCCTGAAAGATAAATATCTAACAGGCGGGAGCAAATCTTAGGCCAACACCTTATAATTCTGGGGATTTTCCAGTCAATAGTTCAAAGACCTCGATGTATTTTCTCCTCGTTTCTTTAACAATACCTTCTGGCAATTCCGGAGCTGGGGGCTTTTTATTCCAGCCAATACTCGATACATAGTCCCTAACGAATTGTTTATCAAAGTTTGGCTGTTTTCCACCAGGCTTGTACTGATCAGCTGGCCAGAATCTTGAGGAATCAGGAGTAAGAAGTTCATCGACAACCATTAGAGTTCCATCGTACCATCCAAATTCAAATTTAGTATCTGCAATGATTATCCCTTTATTTAGGGTATAATCAGCTGCTCTCCGATAAAAAGTTAAACTCGCACTTTCAAGTAGTTCAATCGATTCTTTTCCTACCATTCTTTTTGCTTCCTCAACAGTAATATTCTCATCATGACCAGCTTTGGCTTTAGTAGCTGGAGTAAAAATTGGTTCAGGGAGCTTGTCTGCCTGTTTTAGTCCTTTAGGTAACTGGATGCCACAAACTGTTCCTTTTTCTTGATATTCTCTCCATCCGGATCCATAGAGATAGCCTCTGACCACACATTCAATGGGAATAACCTCCGTCTTTTGTATTAACATACTCCTTCCTCTAAGAATGTCTCTATATTTCCGAGAAGAATCTGGAAACCGATCAATATTCCAGGTCATCAGGTGATTTGAACAGATATCCTTGAGAAAATTAAACCAAAAAGTAGATAGTTGCGTTAAGATCTTCCCTTTATCTGGAATTCCCGTAGGGTGGACACAATCATAGGTAGAAATTCTATCTGTAGCTACCATAAGTAATAGTCCATTTCCCAAATCATACGTATCCCTTACCTTTCCTTTCTTAAAAAGCTTTAAATCAGGGAAATTGGTTTCCATTAAGGGTTTTACCATTCTAACCTCCTTTTTTCAAGCTCCTCTCTTTCAATTTCTCCTGTACCCTCACAAAGAGGACAAGTTCTCCATTTTCCGTCTCCTATTTCTATTGCTCCAATCCATCTACAATGGGGACAAATAACAGTTTTCTTTTTAAACATCTTGTACCTCCCTTTTAAGTTAAAATGTGCCTTACTTTAGCTTTATGCTAGATGTTAAAAGATAGCACAATAAAAATATCTAAGTCAAATTTAATGATACTGAGGCACTGAAAATTTATCCTTAGATTCAGCGCTTTAGTGATTTTCAGTATTTCTGTGAAAAAATACCGCCCAAAGAGGGAAAATCCTTTGGGCGGCTCTTTAATCATACTCATTCGTATTCGATTCGACCTGGAGGTTTGGGTGTCCGGTCAAAAACAACCCTTACAACTTCAGGAATCTCGGCAAGTATTCTTTTAGCAATATTGTCTTGAAGTTCATTTGGGATTCTAGTAGGGGTAGCTGTTTTGCCACTATCTTTGGAATCCACACATCTTATAGAAATAATGTGGCCAAAGACCCCAATATCATTCCGAATTCCAGTAGCCTGGTCCTGAAAAAGACATCCCAAACATTGAAATGGCCTAAAGGACAACAAAGCATTTTCAATAATGGTAGTGGTTGTTCTTATTAGAACCACTTTTTCCGGAGTGACTTCACCTTTAACCCGAATAGCCAATCCTGGCCCAGGAAAAGGCATCCGTTCAGATATCTCAGAAGGTATGCCTAAAGCTCGGGCTACTTCCCGAATCTCATCCTTAAATAGTTCCTTTACCGGTTCAACCACTTGAAAACCAAATTGCTTTTCAGTATCAACTCCCATGTCTGCCCAAGCATTGTGTTGTTTCTGGGTTCCTCTTTTAGTTTCTTTACTATCCAAAGCATTACTTCCAAAAAAGGAATATTTGGCCCCAAAGTCATAAGCTGTTTTGCCACAAATATGACCAAACCAGTTAGAATAGACAGTCCTCTTTTCATCTCCAGTGATTTTACCTCTCAAAGCCCGAAAACAATCGTCTTGAACAGAGATAATTTCCACTGGGATAATTTCATCAAAAACTCTAACTACCCATTCTGGTTCTCCTTCTCTTCTCAGACCATCATCTAAGGTAAAAACTCTTAATTGTCCTTTCTTTAAAGCCTTTAAAGCCAGCACAGTACAAACAGCCGAATCCACTCCTCCAGAAAAAGCTACAACAGCTTCTTCCTTTCCTATCCTACGCTGTATCTCCTCTACTTTCTTCTCAATAAAATCCTTTGCATCAAACATCTTACACCTCCTTTACATTCCAAAACGTTTAAAGATTAAATCTACGTTCTTAAGATATGGCTTGAGATCAAAACAAGCCTCAATTTCCTTTTTATTAAGAAGATTTGTTATACGTTCATCTTCTAATAACAGCTCCTTAAAATCCAGATCTTCTCCCCACGATCTCAAGGCTAACTCCTGGACCAAATTGTGAGCCTGTTCTCGTGCCATACCTTTATCAGCTAAAGCCAACATAACCTTCTGAGAAAAGATGACTCCTTTTGTCTGCCAGATATTCTCCATCATTCTCTCTGGATAGATTTTCAAACCTCTAAGAACATACTGAAATCTATCTAATATATAATATAGATAAGTAGGGGCTTCGGCCAATATACCTCGCTCTGGAGCAGAATTAGCCAAATCTCGCTCATGCCAGGTGTCTTGATTCTCAAGTGCAGGAACTACCATTCCCCGAATCATTCTGGCTATACCAGTGATCCTTTCGCAGATAACTGGGTTCTTCTTGTGCGGCATAGCTGAAGATCCTTTCTGTTTTTTCTTAAACGGTTCTTGCATCTCACGAATCTCAGTTCTCTGGAGATTTCTGATCTCAGTAGTAAACTTTGCCAAGGATCCAGCAATTATAGCTAACTGAGATATATACTCAGCATGGATGTCACGACTTATAATCTGGGTTGAAATCCTGGCTGGCTTTATGCCTAGTTTTTTGCAGGCAATGGGCTCAATACGTGGGTCAATGTTAGCATAATTACCTACTGCTCCAGAAATCTTGCCTGCTAAGAGCGTCTCAATACGATCTAGCCTCCCTTTGTTCCTTTCCATCTCATCATACCAATTTAAGAATTTAAGTCCGCAGCTTGTAGGCTCAGCATGCACTCCGTGAGTCCTTCCTATTTGAGGTTTATCTTTATTATCCTTAGCTAGTTTATCAATATCATCCAGTATTTCTACAAGCTTGGTACGAATCAACTTAACAGAACATTGCATCATCAAGCTTAAAGCAGTATCCACTATATCATATGAAGTAAGACCAGCGTGGAAATACTGTTTTACTACATCAGGCAAGTTCTCAACCACGTTTCTGATAAAAGCCATAACATCATGTTCGATCATTTTATCAATTTCTTTAATACGTTCTACCGAGAAGGCTGCATTCTGTTTCGTTAATTCCGCAACTGACTTATCTATCTTATCCAGTTCAAACTCGGCCTCTAATACTGCTATCTCCACATCTAGCCATTTTTGGAATTTATTTTCTAAATTCCAAATAGCTTTCATTGCTGGTAGACTATATCTCTCTATCATCTTACACCTCCTGTCCGCCAAGCGGACTTTTCATGGTTTATAAAGTGCCTACTAAAAACTGTTATATTAAGCTATCATAAGGAATTTTTTGTGTCAACTAGAATAAAAAAACCGCTTCGCCGAGTTTCCTCGACGAAAGCGGTATACTGATTAGTGTCTGAAACACCTAATCATGTTCTTCTTCGGATCTTTTGAAGTAAAAACCATAGCAATACCTCTTTTATCACAAAGCTCAATACTCTTTTTATCACGAATAGAACCCCCAGGCTGAATAATAGCACCAATCACAGCGTCTATGAGAACTTCTGTCCCATCAGGAAAAGGGAAAAAAGCATCTGAGCTTGCCACGGCTCCTTTGGCTCTTGGTCCAGCCTTTACCACACATAATTCACAACACCTTTTTCTGTCTTGCTGTCCCACTCCAGAAGAAATCAGGGTATGGTCTTTAGTAATCACCACTGCATTAGACTTAGAGATCTTGGTTATCTTCCAGGCAAAGAGTAGCTCATCAATCTGTTTTTTGGTGGGTTTTACCTTAGTTACTATTTTTAAGTCTCTTGCCTTAACCTCATGAGTATCAATCTCTTGAACCAGCATTCCTCCTCTTACTTTTTTAAAATCTAAACCTTTGTGTAAATACGGTGTTTTTA
This sequence comes from bacterium, assembly GCA_030603885.1. Taxonomy (GTDB): domain Bacteria; phylum Patescibacteriota; class JABMPQ01; order JABMPQ01; family JAUVWW01; genus JAUVWW01. The sequence goes on along the minus strand of JAUVWW010000001.1, from coordinate 59,453 downwards.
GAGCGGGATTTATTAAGACTCGCAGATTTTTCTTAGTTTGGAATAGCTCTAAGGCATCGACTTCAACACTCGGAGCAAGAAGAACCTCAAAAAACTTCCTATCGGCCAACATCTGCCAAGCAAGATCGTAATTGACAGGACGATTAACAGCAATAATACTTCCGAAAGCAGCCAGAGGATCACCAAGATACCAAGCTTCCATATAGGCATCGAGGGTATTATCTCGAATAGCCAGTCCACAGGGATTACTGTGCTTAATCACCACACATACGGGGTATTTCCCACCATAATGAGATATGGCACAAAGAGCACCATGTATATCCAGAATGTTATTAAAGGAAAGCTGTTTTCCCTGGATCTGCTTAAACTTCTGAATAGCCAGAGAGTCGCCCTTTGCCCACGCTGGTACCTCGTAAAACCAACCTTTCTGATGGGGATTTTCGCCGTAGCGGAGTTTCTTGCCTTTTGTCAGATGGATTCTCATAGCAGGTTCTTTGCGAATCTCTTTAGCCAGATACTCGTCAATAGCTCCATCGTAGCCAGCCATTCTGGTAAAGACTTTGATGGCCAGTTCACGTCTAACTTCTGAAGGAACCTCTCCTTCTTTAAGATGCTCTAAGACCATAGAATAGTCTTTGGGGTCGATGACTACTGTTACCCCACCAGCAAAATTCTTTGCCGCTGCTCTGATCATGGTTGGTCCGCCAATGTCGATGTTCTCGATGGCCTCTTTGAGTGTACAACCTTTTTTAGCAATTACCTCCTCAAAAGGGTAAAGATTACAGACCACCAGATCAATAGGAACAATTCCTAATTTCTTCGCCTGCCTTACGTGCTTAGAATTGTTTCTATCAAAAAGCAAAGCAGATTCTACAGCAAAACTAATGGTCTTCATCCGACCATCAAAAGCTTCTGGATTGCCAGTTACTCGATTAATAGGAATAACCGGAATACCAGCTTGACGAAGAACTTTAGCCGTACCACCTGAAGAAACAATCTCCCAACCAAGCTTGACTAAATCTCGAGCAAATTTGTCAATCCCGGTCTTATTCCAAACACTAATCAGGGCTCTCTTTTTAGCCATAACAACCTCCTTTTCTTTAATTGTTTAAGTTACCTACAAAAAGATATGTCAGTTTATCAGTACTTTAAAACTTTGTCAAATTCCACATATTTTAAATGAATAAAAAAGAAGAGTTTGTCCTAAAACTAAAGGACAAACTCTTCCTAAAATTCACCTCGTGAATCTCACGGCTATCTGACTTTCTTTCGGACCCACAGAAACAAAAGATATTTTAGTAGCTGTAAGTACAGAAATCTTAGCCAAATAGTCCAAAGCTCGAGGAGGCAAATCTTCTATTCTCCTTATTCCTCGTGTAGATTCCTCCCAGCCAGACAAATCCAGGTAGATAGGCTTGACTTCCTCAAGTATTTCTATTTGAGCTGGAAAATCAATAAACTTGCCTTTGTATACATAGCCAGTACAAATGCGGAGGGTCTCAAATTCATCAAGAACATCAAGCTTAGTGATAACTAAACTATTAGCTCCACTAACCGTCACAGAATGCCGAACAGCCACAGCGTCAAACCATCCACATCTTCTTGGCCGGCCAGTAGTAGCTCCGTATTCTTCCCCTATCTCACGCATTTTCTCACCGATCTGGTTATCCTGCTCAGTAGGAAATGGTCCAGCTCCCACGCGAGTTGTATAAGCCTTGGCTACCCCAATAACTTGATCAATTTTGGTAGGGCCTATTCCCAAGCCAACACAAGCTCCTCCAGCCACAGGGTTTGATGAAGTCACATATGGATAAGTCCCATGATCAACGTCTAAGAGAGTTCCTTGAGCTCCTTCACAGAGTATGTTCTCACCCTCCCTAATAGCATCATTGAGAAAGACTGAAGTATCATGGACAAAAGGTCTGATCTTTTCGCTAAGTTCGAGATACTTGGCAATAATCTTCTCTTTGTCTAGACACCTCTCTTTTCCATAACCCATAAAGAGCTCATGTACTTTCTCTTTTGCCTGTTCAGGTGGAAGATCCTTTGCAAGTAAAGCTTTAATCTCTTCCTCCAGACCTCTCAATTTCCCGTATCCAAAACGGAACATCCAGTTTTTCTTTTCAAGATTCGCCTCAAGCTTAGAAACCAGAGTTTTTTTATTAATAAAATCGCACATTCTGATTCCTATCCTTCCAAACTTGTCATGATAGGTAGGTCCAATACCCCTAAGAGTCGAATCTATCTTGTCTTTACCTTTGACTTCCTCAGAATACTTTTCTTCTCGAAGATGGAAGTCAAAAGTTACATGGCATCGGTCGCTGATGAACAGTCGGCCTTCTACCTTGATCCCCTTCTTCTTTAGTTCTTCTATTTCATCAAATAGAGCAACAGGGTTAACAACCATACCATTACCCAAAACACATTTGACATCTTTGTGAAGGATTCCTGAAGGAATAAGGTGTAGGACAAACTTCTTACCATTTTTCCAGACGGTATGTCCAGCATTGGCTCCACCTTGCCATCGAGCTACAATATCATAGCCTTCCTTTCCAACGAGCCAATCCACAATCTTCCCTTTCCCTTCATCTCCCCACTGTAGTCCCTCAACCAATTTAATCATTTTGACCACCCCCTTCCTGAAACTTCGTAGTTAGGGGATTCTTTGGTAATAGTCACATCGTGAGGATGACTCTCTATTCCACCTGCCTGAGTAATACGGATAAACTTTGCCTTCTCTTGAAGCTCCTGAATATTACGAGCACCACAATATCCCATACCAGATCTCAAACCTCCAACAAGTTGATGAACTACATCCTCCCCTGGACCTTTAAAGGGTACCCTTCCTTCTACTCCTTCAGGAACCAGTTTTTTAGCTTCTTCTTGGTGTTCTTGGTGGTATCTATCTTTGCTTCCAGCTTCCATAGCGGCTATTGAACCCATCCCTCTGTAGCTTTTATATCTTCTTCCTCCTAAGAGTATCTCTTCTCCAGGACCCTCTTTACAACCAGCCAAAAGATTGCCAATCATGACTGTATCTGCTCCAGCTGCCAAAGCCTTGGTAATATCCCCAGAAAATCGAACTCCTCCATCTGCAATAACTGGAATCCTTACTTTTTTGGCTACATCCATTATGGCGGTTATCTGAGGAACACCAGCGCCAGCTATCACCCGAGCAGTACAAATAGAACCAGGACCTACACCTACCTTTATAGCATCTACTCCAGCATCAATGAGAAATTTAGCCCCTTCTGCTGTAGCCACATTTCCAGCAATAAGCTCTACATTACCAAACTTCTTCCTGATCATTTTCACTGTCTCAAAGACCCCTTTGGAATGTCCATGAGCTGTGTCAACAATCAAAACATCGACTCCCGCTTCTATTAAAGCTTGTGCTCTTTCTTCGGTATCCTTAGCTACTCCAACTGTTGCTCCTACTCTAAGTCTATCTTTCTCATCCTTACAAGCCTCGGGATAACGATGCCTTTTCTCAATATCCCTGATGGTAATTAGTCCACGAAGAACTTTATCTTCATCTATCACTGGTAACTTCTCAATTCTGTTCACATGTAGCCGATCTTCTGCTTCCTTCTGGGTAATACCCTGATGAGCAGTGATAACTTCTCTGGTCATCACTTCTCCAATCTTTAGATCAAGATTGGTCTCAAAATGCAAATCCCTCTTAGTAATAATTCCCATCAGCTTTCTTTGGTCATCCACAATGGGTATACCAGCAATGTTATGTTTTTCCATCAGCTCCTTGGCATCCTTAAGTGAATTATCCTGACCTAAAGTATAAGGATCTGCAATCATCCAGCTCATCCAGCGCTTTACCTTGCTCACTTCTTGAGCTTGCCTATCTGGTGACAGGTTCTTATGGATAATGCCTATTCCTCCTAGGCAAGCAATAATAATAGCCATTTCTGCCTCTGTTACTGTATCCATAGGAGCACTGAGAATGGGAATATTTAGCCGGATATGACGAGAAAGCCAGGTGGTAACATCTACCTCTCTTGGCAAGACCTCTGAGTACTGAGGTACAAGTAGTAAATCATCAAAGGTCAGGCCTTCTCCGATAATCTTAGCCATTTTTCCTCCTTTCCCCTTATAGGGATTTTAATTGTTTAATTTGCCAACAAAAGATTATATTAGATTATCATACCTTTAAATCCTGTCAAGCCTTATCAAAAACCGAGGTATAAAAACCTCGGCTACAAAAGTTGTCTAATTGTTAATTATTAATTACTACTCAAACTCCACCACTTCCCCTGGCTTTATCTGTTTTTCAGACTTTCTAATGGGAGGAGGCTCTGGTATACCCCGTGCTTCGCCTTGAGTGGGTTTAGGAGGTGCTTCTATTTTTTCTGGTATTTCCTTCTTTTTTTCTAAAACCCTCTTAAAAGCTTTCTTAAATGGTTTATGTGTTCCCTTTTCGGGAAAAGGAGCTTTGGTGGGTGGAAATGGTTTCTCTTTATACTTTACGCTTGGAACTTCCATCTCTGTTTCACCTTCTTCTTCTGGCCTAGCCTCCATTCCAGACCATCGAGCAATCTTTTCTTCTATTTCAACTCGGGATTTAGTATATCTTTCTCGAGAAACTTTAATAATCTTATCTTTATGCCCTTTAAAAGCAGCAGTCGATAAAGGAGGTAAAGTGATAGCAGAAAAGGCATGACTAGCTACTCCATCAATCATCAGCTTTAGATAGACATTATATTTAGTTAAATTCACCAAATCATTCATAGTAAAAGTTGGCATAAACTCATTTTCTAAAAATTCGGCATCAGCTGCTCCTACCCTAAAACAGACTAAAGTTCCTACATTGCCAAAGACAGCATCCCTAACCGTCTCTTCCATCTGAGTAATGTATTGATGAGCTAGAATAAGATCTAATCGATACTTTCTTGCCTCAGATAGAATATTAGCAAAAGCCTCAGTAGCAAAATTTTGAAATTCATCCACATAAAGATAAAAATCTGTTCTTTTTTCTTCTGGAATAGCTACTCTCTCCATGGCTGCAAGCTGTATTTTAGTAATCAACATAGCTCCCATAAGAGCAGATGAGTCTTCTCCTATTTTTCCTTTGGCCAAATTTAGAATTAATATCTTTCTATTATTGATAATATCTGACATATCAATAGTAGACTTAGTCTGACCAACCACATTTCTTATTAAAGAAGTAGATAAAAACTGACCTACTTTATTTTGTATAGGAGCAATGGCTTCTGCCTGAAACCTATCTGGATAGCGAGAAAACTCATCCACCCAAAAACTCTTTACTACTGGATCTTTAATTTGTCTAATTACCCTCTTTCTAAAAGCCTTGTCCACCAAAATTCTCATAATTCCCAAAAGAGTTGATTCTGGGTAATCAAGAAGGGCTAGAATAGCATTTCTAAGTACATATTCTAAACGAGGTCCCCAAGAATCAGCCCAGATTTTTTTAAATACTCCAATCATGCCCGAGGCCACTAAATGCTTATGTAAAGGATCAACTTTTTCCATAACATTAAAGGCAATGGGATAGTCAACATCTGCTGGATTAAAATAAACTACATCATTAATTCTACTTGGGGGAACAAAATCTAGCATTTTTTCTGCAAATTCACCATGAGGATCAACAATACCCACTCCTCGACCTGCCTGAATATCAGTAATAGCCATATTTTCCAGCATGGTAGTCTTTCCCATTCCTGTCTTTCCAATAATATACATATGCCGACGACGATCATCTGGCTTAATACCAAATTTGGTCCGGACATTGCGGAAGTTTGTTTCGGCGAATATTGTTAGTTGATTACCATCAGGCATAACTTTTAATTTTGGACTCTAGACTTTTAATTTATCTAAGAGGTAAATCCCTTGGCGGCTCTCCTTTCTTCGTCTCTGTCCATTTAATAGTTGGGGCTTCCACTGTAATATAAGGAAAATGGAAAACAGTGGCTAGCTCCTCTGTATTAAAGACAAAGGGATGAGCTCCTACTTCCATTCTTCTTAACTTATAAGCCTGAATTATCCTTCTCTGCCTCTGGGCTATCCTTCTCTTTTTAAACCAATACACCGCCTTAGTTCTTACCCTAAGACATTCTTTAAATCCGTTTAAATTAATTGTACTAAATTGTTTCATCGCTCCCTTGATTGGATTCACTCCGTGCTTTTTTGAAAAAACATCTTTCTTAGCTACATAAATAAACCTAAATTTTACATCAAATCCTATCTTTGAAATATTGCGCCCTATGGCTTCCACCACTTCCCTTTCTCCCGGGGATAAATACTGCATCAGAGAAGGAGGAGGCTCTGGCTTATAGTGAGTTTCTGCTTCTGGAACACTCATAAATCCCTTTTCTAAAGCATACTGGGCAGTCTGAATTCCCCTAACAAACGTTTTCTGAAAAATACCTTCATGTTCCGGAGCTCTTGCCCCGATTAGCTTTTTAACCAGTCTTTCCCCATTAGCCTTCCATTTATCTCCCGTTGGTCTAATAATAAACTGGAGCCAGATTTGCTCTCCTTCAGTCAACTTAGATAGCACTTCTGTTATGGCAGCCATAGGATCAAGAAAACCCTCTTTATTCAATTCGTCTTGAAAAGCTTCATAACTTCTTATAGGATAGGCATCTTCTTTGGTTAGTACAAAATCTGTTCCATAAAGATCATATTTGTCATTAGGATAATCAGAAGGTATAAATTGAACATAGTCTTCTACTTCAGTAATTTCTGCCTCTGGATATTGGGCATAGACCTGGGCCTCAACAAGATCTCTATAATAATCAGGCGTTCTGATTAAAAATCTTATTCTTCCAGCAATGCCTACAATCTCTAAAGAAAAGGGTTCCTGCATCTTTCCTTGAAAATATTTTTCTACAAAATTGGGAGTAGTTTTAATGCCATGAAGACCAGCAAATATTTGTTCAAAACATTTTGGATTTTTTGTATTTTCTTCAGGGACATCAATAGCTAAAAGTATATAGTCTATGGAATCTAAATATTGCAGTCTTTTCCTTCGAAACCAGACATACCAAATAATAAATATAACAACTAATATAAATACCCACCAGGTATAACGTAAAATATAAAGCCAGAAAGCAAAAAGCTCCTCTGGGGTCTCATAGGTTGGCTGATAATATTCGACCATGATCTTGTAACTCGAATCGTGTAACGTGTAGCTCAAGCCCTCTACCAAAATTTCTTGGGTTACAAGTTACAAGTTACAAGTTTCGTGAATTAACTTTTTATTTTTGTATTCAAGTAGTACTTCTCCCCTACTTTCTTAAATTTAGAAGAATCTTGTAAAGCTAAAAGAATTGTATTTTTCCTTACCAACCTTTGCTTTAGAACCTCGTGGATAATTTCTTCTCTTGTTAGGGAGCATTTAGCTAATACGTCGGCTACTATATCAGCCACTGTTCCTGGTTTATATCCAGCCTCAGTCAATCCATAAGTACCTCTTCCTACTAAAACAAATCTTGGATCTTTAATTAGAGCATTGTGTACCGTACGGGAGGTGGCTTTTCTTTTATCAAAATCTATTTGATTTATTGCCTCTGTAATTTCTCTAAAGTGAAGAGGTTTTTTCTTCTTAATAAGGACAATATATGCTTTATCTTTTACTCCTTGAGGTGAAATAGTTCCCCAATCTTTAAGTCCCCATTCATGATAGGGATTCTTTTTAATGTTCTTTGATAAATTAATGTAAGACAAAATTGCATCTCGAGAAACATCTGCATTTTCCTGAACTGCATTTATCATTGTCCGAGTATCAAGCACTTTATTTTTCTCTTTTAAGTAATCTATGAAACCTCCAATAACTTTCTTGACTTTTATAAGACTGGAGGTTGATGTAGCCCAAGCTTGCTTGAGTTCTTTGGTTTCGGCAAATTTAGTAAATTTTGGGGAAAGTTCCAAAACAAACTCTAATACATTGGGGTGAATATCTGAAGAAAGTTTGCTTTGAATAGAAGAGAACAAAGTATTTCTTTCTGCGATGTCACCTTTATCTTCTAGTACAGATATTAAGGTTTCCTCAAGAGACTTTACATATTTTAATTTGTTTGGTTTTTGCAGACTAGCTAAGACGCTGTCTTCAATCTGACGTACCCTTTCTCGAGTAATTCCATAAGATTGGCCAATTTTCTCTAAGGTTTCTTTAGGTTTTTCTTCCAATCCAAAACGTCGGATAATAATATCCTTTGATCTTTTTTCAAGGCCATTAAGCAGCCTAACAACTGCCTCTTTTGGATCTGTTCCTTGAATTGTTTGTAGTCGTTTTTCTTGCATGGCTTTTTTCCTTTTTATTTAAGCTACTATATGGATTTACTCACTCTCCTATAATTAATGATATCATACAAATTAAAAGCTGTCAAACATCTGATATACCATCTTAACATAACTAAAAAAGCCTGTCAAGGGGTTTTGGGTAATTTTTAAGAAAATTGACAGTTTTTGACTTAAATAAAGGAAAATAAAGAGCCACCGGCTATAGAATTGTATAGCTAGTGGCTGCTAAATAATCCTAAGTTCTTTTTGTCAACCTTTGCCAAGCCACCAAAAGTGGGCTAGCAATAAAAATTGATGAGTAAGTACCCACAATCACTCCCATCATTAAAGCTAAAATGAAATATCGAATTGTTTCTCCTCCAAATAAAAAGATGGCTAGAAGAACTAAGAAAGTAGTGGTAGAAGTATTAATAGACCTAGTCAAACACTGGTTAACACTTTTGTTTACTGTTCGATCAAAGGTCTCTTCTTTAACAGAAAGTAGATTTTCTCTAATTCGATCAAAAACTACAATAGTATCATTGACTGAATAACCTAAAATAGTTAAAAGAGCCACAATAAACAAAGCTGTTATTTCTATACCAAAATAGTGTCCTAAAATAGAAAAGATTCCTAAAACAATAAAGGTATCATGAACTAAAGCTCCAATGGTACAAAGACCTAATTTCCAAGAAGAAATCTCTTTGGATACTTTTCTGAAGGCATAAGCAATATATAAGACAATACAAACTAAAGCTACAGATATGGCATAAATAGCTTTTCTTCTCAACTCTTTTCCTATGGTAGGTCCAATACTTTCGTATCTTATCTCTTCAATTTGACCAAATTTATCTCCTAATGTGGAAAGAAGCTCTTTATGTTTTTCTTCATCAAGAGGTTTTGTCCGAAGTAAAATTCCTCGCTCTCCTGTAGGCTGAATAGGAGCCTGCTCAAGCTCAAGAGGCTCTAAGGTTTTATCTATCTCAGAAAGATCAGGCCTTTTGTCTTTGAATTCAATTTCAACTAGAGCCCCACCAGTAAAATCAATGCCCAATTTCAGGCCCCACATCGTCAGAGAGACAATCCCAGCTAGAATAATTATTCCTGAAAGAATAAACCAAATTTTACGTTTTTGAATGATGTTTAACATAAAACAGTCTTAAAAAGGTTCTAGTAATGGTTATAGCAGAAAACATACTAACTAGTACTCCAACACCCAAAGTAATAGCAAATCCTTTTATAATTGAAGTTCCAAACCAGGCTAGGATGACACAAGTAATCAAGGTAGAAACATTAGAATCTCGAATAGCACTCCAGGCATATTTAAATCCTTCATCCACAGCAACCCCTTGAGGCTTACCAGATCTTAATTCTTCTTTCATTCGTTCAAAAATCAGAACATTAGCATCCACAGCCATGCCAACAGACAAGATAAATCCAGCCATCCCAGCCAAAGTTAAAGTGACTGGAATTAACTTAAACAAAGCTAAAACAATAAGACCGTAGATAAGCAAAGCACAGGTAGCCAGGGCACCTAGAAATCTATAATAAAATATCATAAACAAAGCTATACATAAAAGACCCAAAACACCAGCCAAAAGGCTTTTTTCTATGGAAATCTTTCCTAAGGAGGCTCCCACATTTTGCTGAGAAATTAAATTAATAGGAACAGGCAAGGCTCCGGCATTAAGACGCATGGCTAGGTCTTTTGCCTCTTGTAAAGTGAACTCTCCAGTGACAACTGCTTTTCCTTCTCTGATTGGTTCTTGAACAGTGGGGGCAGAAATTAAATAATTATCCAAAAATATAGCTACTGGTTTTCCTACATTTCTTTCTGTAATTTCAGCAAATAATTTTGTTCCTTCGGCATCAAATTCAAGACCAATCTGAGGCTGGTTTGTTTGCTTGTCAAATTGCAATTGAGCTCTTTTTAGATGATGGCCAGCTAATTTAGTAGGGATAAACATGGTCTGAACTTGAGGTTGCTCTTCAATCTTCTCGGTCTTTTCTTCTACTTCAGCTGGCTCTTCAGATTCTTCTTGGGCTAAAGCTTGAGAAATAAATAGTTTTAAGGAACTTGTTCCTGGCTCCTCTGCTTCTTTTGGCTCCTCTTTTGTCTCCTCTAGCCCACCTTCTCCTTCTTTCATTTCTGGCATAGGAATCCCAATTAGCTCTCTAAAATCTAAAGATGGCGTCTGACCAATTTCAGCTTGTGCTTTTTCAACATCTTTTATTCCGGCCAGTTCAATAATCAATCTATAATGTCCTTCAACAGCTACGGTCTGAACTACTGGCTCTGCCAGCCCTAAAGCATTTACTCTCCTCTCTATCACATCCCTCACCCCGGCTACTGCCTCATCATAGTCTTCTGGTTTTATCTTGGATAAATCACACTCATAAACAAGATGGGTTCCCCCTTGAAGATCTAAACCCAAGTGCACTTTAAGCTCTCTATAAAACTGCCCAATTTTAAAATCTGGCCCCTTAGGCCAATCAACTAAGCCTGCTAAGACCACTAAAATTATTATACCTACGAAAGTTAACCAGATTTTTTTGCGAATTGACATAATAAATAATTTACTATCCTAGCGAGCCATTCCTGCCGAGGTTGAGTTAGGAGGGGCCCACCGAAGGCGGGAGGATTCCTTCCTGAGCAACGAGGCTCTTGAGCGAGCTACAGCTAATCGTGTATTATCACCGGTGTCCCAATTGAAGCCCATTTGTAAAGCTGAGCTGCCTTACCCAACGGCTCATTGACACAGCCATGGCTCATTCTATAACCAAAATTATTATGCCAATAAGCGCCGTGAATAGTATAAGGACCAAGAAAGGATAGAACATGAGGTACATTGGCTAAATCATAATTATCAGGATTATCAGGACCATAATACCAGGTCATTCTAGTAAAAAGACGTTTGGAATAAACGCTAAATTCTCCTTTAGGAGTTGGATGGCGCCATACTCCAGAAGAAATATAATACTCATCTACTTTATGTCCATTTTCAAAGTATTTTAGAATCTGAGATGAAAGATCTATTTCAATATACTTGTATAAATCTACTCTTCCTTCAGGTAATTTTTTCCCCGGAGAAGTAATTATTTCATTAGTTGAATCCCTTTGTAAATTTCCTACAGCCACATTTACTCCTCCCTGAAAATCTAGAGGATAAGGAAAGAAGCTTGTACTCTTAGGCTTACCCGAAGCTTTGAATGCTTTTACATGTGGTCCTCCACCAGCATTGGCTCCTGCAATTATCTCTGCTCGACCATCATGGTCAATGTCTCCTGCTCCAATATTTGTTCCTCCTTCAAAATTTGGAGCATAAGCAAGAAACTCAGAAACAATAGTTTTTTCTCTATTAGCTCGATAAACTTTTACCCAAGCTTGACCAAAAGAATTTTGAGCCACAATAATTTCATCACGACCATCATTATCAATATCTTCTGAGGCTAGATCTACTCCACCTCTAAAATCTTCATGGAAAGCAAAAGTATCCCAACCAGTCCAATTACCTTTTTCATCAAAAACTCGTATGTGTGGTTTTCCTGAAGATCCGGCTCCAGCTATTATCTCATCTTTTCCATCTCCATCAACATCACCTGAAGCTATGTGACATCCTCCTTCAAAACTAGAAGCAAAAGCTAGAAAGTTGGCTAGGATAGTTCTCTGTCTATTGGCTTTGTAAATTTTGATCCAAGCTTGGCCACCTGAAAGTTGTGAAACAATAATTTCATCCTTTCCATCTCCGTTAACATCACCAGCTGCTACATCAATGCCTCCTTTGAACCCTTCATCAAAAGCCATAGTCTGCCACATAAAATTGCCATTCATATCAAAAACCTGAACATGGGGTCCTCCATCTAGCCCTGCTCCAGTGATAATTTCATCTCGTCTATCTCCATCAATATCTCCTGCGGCAATCTTTAATCCTCCTCTAAAACTTTCTTGATAAGCAAGAAAAGTAGACTTTACCTGGGTAGCATCTTGATTATAAACCTTTACTTGTGGGATAGTATTATAGGAAGCTTTGGCTAAATTAAAGCAAAAAAAGACGAAGCAAAGAATAATATTGATGCTTAATAAAATTTTAACTTTATTTTTCATATCAATTATCTAATAAATAATTTACTATTTTATTTTATAAAAAAAATAGTAAAAAATCAATGTTAATATCTTATTGATCTTATCATGGCTTCTAAATTTCTTTCCCAATCCATACCATAACCTAATTCTACAGTAATAGAAGGAATGCCTAAAAGTTGAGCTGTCTCTTATTGGTTTACAATAATGTCTTCATCCGACCTAGTAGCAATACTGGGTTTTTATTTTGCCAGTTCCTTTTATCTAATCATATATCCCCTTCCCCATACAACATTTCTTAAATTTCTTACCTGAACCGCACGGACAAGGATCATTTCGACCTATTTTTTTCTTTGTGCGTAAAGGTCTGGCTTTTCTTTCTTCTGAAGTCTTGGGTGCTCCTCTGAATTGCTTTTTAGCTGTTTCCATGGGAGATTTTTGTTTGACTACTACCCCCACTTTATAAATAGTATAAACCACATTATTTTGGATGGCATCGAGTAATTTCTGAAACATCCCATAGGCTTCTTTTTTATACTCAACTAATGGATCCATTTGGCCATAGCCGCGTAATCCTATCCCCTCTCTCAATCTCATCATAGCAGCCAAATGATCAATCCATAATCTATCAATGGTCCGAAGTAAAATAGCTCGCTCAATTTGTCTCATAACTTCAGGCTGAAGCTGTTTTTCTTTTTCATTATAAGCCTGGTGAGCCAAATCCATTAAATATTGGATAATCTTCTCCCTTACCTCTATATCTTGAGTTCTTAGTCCAGCTTCTTTTCGTAAGTCTTCTAAGTGAGTATGAACACTATCTATATCTATAGGGAAAATGGTATTTAATACCTCGACTATTTCTTCGATATTCCACTGGCTTTCTTCATCAGTAGCGGTGTGCTTAGAGACAATCTGTTCGATCTCTGAGTCAACCATCTCTAGAACTTTAGACTTTATCTGTTTAGGATCTTTTAACATTTCTCTTCTTTTCCTATAAATCACTTCCCTATGTTTATTCATTACATCATCATATTCTAAAAGATGCTTTCTTAAATCAAAATTATTTCCTTCCACCTTGGACTGAGCAGATTCAATGGAACGAGAAATTAATCTGTGTTCTATGGGCTGATCCTCAGGCAAACGCAATAGGTCCATCATGGCCTTGACTCTGTCTCCTCCAAAAATTCTCATTAAATCATCCTCTAAAGAGACAAAAAACTGGCTTGAGCCTGGATCTCCTTGCCTTCCAGCTCGACCTCTTAGCTGATTATCAATTCTTCGGGCTTCATGTCTTTCTGTACCAATAACATGTAGACCGCCTAACTTAATCACCTGGTCATGCTCTTTTTGCCACTCTTCTTCTGATACTCCTTCCCTGGCCAACATTTCTGGATTTCCTCCTAAGACTATATCCACCCCTCGACCGGCCATATTAGTAGAACAGGTTACTGCCCCTAATCTTCCTGCCTCGGTAAGGATGGCCGCTTCTTTTTCATGATGTTTGGCATTAAGAGTATTATGTTCTAATCCTTCTTTATCTAATAAATCGCTTAATATCTCGTTCTTCTCTACAGAAGTAGTACCTATCAATACTGGTCTTCCCTGCTCATGAAGTCTTCTCACTTCTCTTGTTACTGCCTTCCATTTTCCTACTTCTGTTTTATAAATAGAATCTGGTTTTTGATCTCGAATCAAGGGTTTATTAGTTGGAATAACAACCACATCTAAGTTATAAACTTTCTGGAATTCCTCAGCCGAAGTGACTGCTGTTCCAGTCATACCAGCCAGTTTTTTATACATTCTAAAATAGTTCTGAAAAGTAACAGTAGCTAAAGTTACACTTTCCTGTTTTACTGGGACACCTTCTTTAGCTTCGATTGCTTGATGCAGGCCTTCTGAATATCTTCGGCCATACATCAGTCTTCCTGTAAATTCATCAACAATAATTATTTCTCCATCTTTGATAACATACTCTTTGTCCCGGTGATATAAAGTATAAGCCTGTAGAGCTTTTTCTAAGTGATGAACTATATCTATGCCGGCTTCAGTATAGATATTCTCTACCCCTAACATTTTTTCTACATAATCAATTCCCTTTTCAGTCAAAGTGCAGGCTCTCATTTTTTCGTCCACATTGTAGTCTATATTTTCTTTTAATCTTGGAACAAGCCTGGCAAATTGAGAGTACTTCTCAGTAGCTTCTTCAGCTGGAGCAGAAATGATCAAAGGAGTTCTGGCTTCGTCAATTAAAATCGAATCTACTTCATCGACAATGGCATAATTAAACTTCCGTTGGACCATCTGACTTAAATCCATAACCATATTATCTCGAAGATAATCAAATCCAAATTCATTGTTGGTGCCATAGGTGATGTCTGCTTGACATGCTTCTCTTCTTGGTACTTCTTTCAATTCTTCGCCTGAACCTAAATTAGTTTTTCTTGGACCTTCTTTTGGATTATAAATATAGGCTTTTTCATGATTTAAAACGCCAACTTTAAGGCCCAAAAGATTATATATAGGTCCCATCCATTCCACATCTCTTCTAGCTAGATAATCATTAACAGTTACTAAATGAGCTCCTTTTCCTTCTAGAGCATTCAAATACAAAGGCATGGTAGCTACCAAGGTTTTCCCTTCTCCAGTAGTCATCTCAGTAATTTTTCCTTGATGAAGCATAATGGCTCCCAAAACTTGTACATCAAAATGACGCATCTTGGTAGTGCGTTTTGATGCTTCTCGAATTACTGCAAAAGCTTCAGGAAGAAGACCATCCAAGGTCTCTCTTTTTTTAAGTCTGTTCTTAAATTCTTCTGTTTTGCCTTTCAGCTCCTCGTCAGTTAATTTCTCAAAAACAGGCTCAAGCTTATTTGCCTCATCTAAATTAGGCTGAAGTTTTTGCAACACTTTTAAATTTGGATCTCCAAAGATTTTAGTCCAAATTGGCATTTTATTTAATTCCTTTAAACAAACCTATTTTAGCAAAAAAATATCCTTAAAACAAGTGCAAAACTTGATAAAAAAACAGGGTTGGATTTAAGAAAATCCAACCCTAACTTTTTTATTCTTGTTCGGATACTTTTTCTTGTTTGCGTCCGTAAACTCTTACGCAGGTCACTAGGTGGTCTATAAAAATAAAAATCATCCCGGCAAGCGAGGCCCATAAACAGACCATATCCAACCGTCCAAATTCCCCTCCAAAAGACCTAATGTGAAACCACGCTTTTTTAAATGACCAGGCATAGAAATATATACCTGCAAGAGACACGATTGGCCAAACAACCCACCCTTTAATAAAAGACTCAAAAGGGATCCAATCAAAAAACCATCGATATTCCTTAGTGTAGTACTGGGAGCTCACGAACTTTATTCCAAGCTCTTCCTCAACCTGTTTTATTTCTCTCTCAAGCTGTTGTTTATTGGAAACTAAAGTCTCGGCTTTCCAATAATATATCTCAATGAAGAAAAATAGGGCTGGTGACATCATGGGTGTCAATATTGTTATGAGGGCATCATTTTTGAAATAGCAACGAATTGCCAAGAGAATCAAAAACGATCCCACAACAAGGATGCAGTAAAGTCTCTCTCTGCTGAGTGAATGCTCACGAATCTTATAAAGCCCGCTTAGATACTGCAGCAGCTCCTTCGTATTCATAAAACACCTCCTTTTTTGATTTTAAGTTTCTCTCAAGAATAACAGATATTTAATAATCTGTCAAGGGGGCTAAAAATATAATACGCTAAAATCTAAATCTCCTGCCTTTTCTTTTTTTCCCAAACATTTTCCGAAAACTCCAAGAGCGCTTTTTCTCTGTCCTTCTCTCCATTTTTTCCTTATATTTTCCAATCTCTTTTTTTAACTTCGGAATAACTAAATCAATAGCTTCATGGATATCAGGAGCTGTATGAACAGCTCTTAGGAGATATTGCTTAGGCACTCTCATATTTACCTCTACTCGATAGACCTGGCCTGTACGCTGTCCAGAAGCATAATCTAGCTCAACTCGACAGTCTAAAACATTTTTAATGTAATGTTCTAAAGCATTAATCTTAGATCTGGCATAATCCTCAAGATCGGAAGTCAATTTTATGTTTTTAGCATAGAAAGTGATTTTCATAGAATCTTCACCTCTTCTTTTAGCTTAATCCCAAACTTATCATAAACTTTCTTTTTAATCAATTTTATAAGTTCTAATACATCTTTAGCCTTAGCACCATTTCTATTGATAATAAAATTGGCGTGCTGTTTTGAAATCTCTGCTCTTCCAATTTTAGTACCCTTTAAACCACATTGATCAATTAGAAAACCAGTGGCAACTTTACCTCCTTTAGCTTTCTCCTGGAATAAAGTTTTAAGTTTTTCGTTTAATGTTCTAAGTTCTATATTCTTAAAAATACTTCCTGCACTAGCATAGGGAGGAATTTTTTCCTTACGTATTTTAAGAATCTCATTAATGGTCTTTTTAATTTCCTCTTTGTTACTTTTTTTTAACTGAAATTCTGCTCTCAGTACTATTTCTCCTGAATCTTTCAATCTACTATCTCGATACCTAAAATTAAACCATTTATTTTCTACTTTTCTTACTTTGTTATCCTTAGTCAAAATCTCAGCACTAATTAGAACATCGGCAGTTGATTTACCAAAGGCTCCTGCATTTCCATAGACAGCAGCTCCTACAGTTCCAGGAATCCCGGCTAAAAATTCTAACCCAGAAAGACTGACATTGGTTGCTTCACGGACAAGTTTGCCCAAATCAACCCCAGTCTCTGATCTAATCCGATTATCCCTGATCTCTAATCTATCATTGATAACTCTTATTATTAAGCCTTTAAAACCTTTATCTGAAACTAAGAGATTACTTCCTCTTCCTAAAATAAAATAAGGTAAATTTAATTTTTTTACAGATTTGATTGCTTTTATCAAATCAGTTAGATTCTCTGCTGTAAAAAAATATTGAGCCGGACCACCAATTTTAAAAGTGGTGTAATTGGCCAGAGGCTCATTTTCTATTACTTTTCCGTCTAATTCTTTTTGTAGAGTTTGATAGATATCCATGGTTAAAACTAAAAATAATAACTGACATCAAAAAGTCATTTTAAATTTTGCACTCTTATCTTACACTTTTCCTTTTGCGTTTTAAACTTCTTACCAGCTTATCCCCTACCTCAGTCACATCCCCTGCTCCCATAGTAATGACCACATCTTCTTTTTTAGTATGCTTTGCTAAATACTTTACTACTTCATCAAGCTCCCCTATATATTTCACATCTTTACCTAACTTGGCTATCTCTTCTACTAGCATTTTTGAGCTTACTTCTCTTTGTGTTAGTTTATCTTCTCGACCAGCCACAGAATAGATATCACAAATAACAATCTCGTCTGCATTTGAAAAGCTTTTTACAAAATCCCAAATCAAGGCTTTTATTCTTTGATAATGATGGGGCTGAAAGACACAAATGATCTTTTTATCTCCAAATAGTTTCCGAGCAGCAGCTAAAGTTGCTTGAACTTCTGTTGGATGATGAGCATAATCATCGATAATAGTTACTCCTTTGACTTCTCCTTTTTTCTCAAATCTTCGCCAAGCTCCCTTAAATCCAGTTAAAGTTCGCTTGATGGCTCCGATACTAATTCCAAGCTCAAGGGCTAAAGCTATGGCCGCTGTGGCATTTAGAACATTATGTATTCCTGGAATAACGAGCTTAAATTCACCAATAAGCTCGTTGTTTTTTGTAATCTGAAAAGTTGTTCCTCTTCTTTTCTGAATTACATTTCCTATTCTAAAAGTTACATCTTCACTAAACCCATAACTTATAACCCCTCGACTTCGCTCAGGGTAGGCTTTTGACTTTTCTATAAGATCTCGCACATTGGCATCATCAAAGCAGGCAATAACCATACCCTTAGCTGGCAATTTTTTTAGAAAATCACTAAAGGCTTTCTTGACTGCTTTTAAATTTTTGTAACAATCAGGGTGCTCATATTCAAGACTGGTCAATACCACAATATTAGGAGAGTAATTTAAAAAGGCTTTTCTATATTCATCTGCTTCAATAACAAAGTATTTACTTTTCCCTACCCTGGCATTTCCTTTGAAGGCTTCTAAATTTGAGCCAATAACTACGGTCGGATCAAAACCACCTTTTTCTAAAACTAAAGAGGCTAAGGAGGTAGTGGTTGTTTTTCCATGAGTGCCCGAGACTGCAATAGTAAATTTATCTTTGGTCAATTCACCTAAAATTTGAGGAAAAGTTAGAGTAGGGATTTTAAACTCTTTAGCTTGGATAAGCTCTGGATTATCTTTAGAAGCAGCCACCGTATGAACTACTAGATTAATATCTCTTTCAATATTTTCAGGTCTATGCTGGCCGCAAAATACTTTAATGCCTAGTTTTTTAAGATTATTAGTAACTTTAGATCTCTCTAGGTCAGACCCAGAAACCTGAATACCCTTCTTTAGTAAAATCCTAGCAATAGCAGAGACTCCAATTCCACCAATGCCAATAAGATGGGCTCTTTTAATTTTTTCTAAATTTATTTTCATTTTTTAATCAAGTTTAAAATCTCTTCAACTATCCTTCTTGCTGCATTTGGTCTGGCTAATTTTAGCACATTTCCGCTCATTTTATCTAATCTTTCTCTATGTTCAAACAACCAGTTTATTTCTTTAAATAAGGTATCGTGAGCTAAATCTTTCTCTTCTATAACAAAAGTTGCGTTTTCCTTCTCAAAAACCCGAGCATTTTTTCTTTGATGATCTGAAGCTGCAGTTGGCAGAGGGATTAAAATAGAAGGTTTTCCTAAAACAGCCAGTTCTGCTAAAAGATTAGCTCCAGCTCTAGAGACAACTAAGTCAGCAACAGCCAAAGCATCAGCCATCTTGAGAACAGGCAAGAATGGATAGAGTTTATAATTCTTTAGACTAATAGATGGTAGCTTGCGGCTGACAGCTGATAAGTTTCTTTTCCCACACAAATGTATTAGCTGATACTTTTCTAATAATTTTGGTAAAGCTTTTACTGTTATTTCATTAATTTTCCTTGATCCCTGGCTTCCTCCAGTCACTAAAATGATCGGCCGTCCATATTCCAGACCAAAATATCTAAATCCTCTTTCTTTTGATCCTTCTAGAATCCCGGGTCTTATAGGATTTCCTGTTAGGATGCATTTTGGAGTTGGAAAATATTTCTCGGTCTCCTTGAACGAAATAGCAATCTTTAATACAAATTTACTCAAAAAACGATTAGCCAGTCCAGGTACAGTATCTGATTCATGAATCAAACTGGGGACTCTCAAGGACCATCCAGCCAAAACTGCAGGGAGACTCACATATCCACCTTTGGAGAAAATTGCATCTGGTCTAAAAGATCTAATTATAAAAAAAGCTTGAGCTTTGCCTATGGGTATTCTAAATATGTCTAGAAAATTAAGCCAAGAAAAATAACGTCTAAATTTTCCAGTACAAATGGATCTATAAGGAATACCACGTTTTTTGGCAGAATCTCGTTCTGGTCCTTTCCGAGATCCTATCCATAAAAAATCGACTTTTTCTTCGGAGAGTCTTTTCAATTCATTAACTACAGCTAAGATAGGAAAGACATGGCCACCAGTTCCTCCACCGGTTAGTAGAATACGCATACTTTAAAACTCTAAATTAAAAATCATCTAATATCTTCTTCTTCTCTTCGCCTCTTCAGTAGTATACCGCGATATATTCACCAATATTCCTACTGCTGCCAAGGAAACCATTAAGGCTGTACCTCCATAACTTATAAAAGGTAAAGGAATTCCAGTTAAAGGAATTAAATTAACCATAGCAGCTATATTAATGAAAGACTGAAAACCAAGCCAGGCAGTTACCCCAACTGCTACTAATTTTCCAAAATTATCTGGAGCATTGCGAGCAATCCTAAATCCTAGTGCCGCAAAAACTGCAAACAGACCAATAAGTAGTAAAATACGAAGAAAACCTAACTCTTCGGCAATAATAGCAAATATAGAGTCTCCAGCGGCCTCAGGTAGATATTGAAATTTTTGAATGCTCTTTCCTAGTCCTCGACCAAAAAGTCCTCCAGAACCAATGGCTAAAAGTGCCTGATTGATTTGATAGCCAATCCCTTCAGGATCAAGTTCAGGATTTAAAAATACAGTAAATCTAGCCATTCTATAGGGCGCTACTTTTACTAAGAGCCAAAATAAAGCTACTCCTCCTGCTCCTATGGCAACAAGATGGGGCCAACTTGCTCCAGCCACAAAATATACTATCACAGCTATTAGGGCAACGACACAAAAAGTACCTAGATCGGGTTGAAGCATAATCAAAAGACCAATTACCCCCAAAATGGCAATAAATGGTAAAAATCCATATTTCCAATCTTTGATACCCTTTCCTCTTTTTTCAAGCCAAGTGGCAAGATAAAGCAAAAAGGTTAGCTTAGCAATTTCTGTAGGCTGTATAGTATAGGGTCCTATATGTATCCATCTCTTGGCTCCGCCATATTCAAGACCAAGACGAGGAATAAAAACTAGAACTAATAAAGCCAAGGTTATCAAAAGTGCTGGTACTGCTAATTTTTGCCAAAAACGGTAATCAACTCGGGAAGTGATAGTAAAAGCAATAAGGCCTAAAAGAACTCCAAATATTAGCTGGTGTCTAAAGTAATAATAATTCTCCCCAAATTTCTCATAGGAAATAACTGATGAGGCCGAAGCCATCATAATAAGACCAAAAATAACCAAAGCAAAGACAACAAGGACTAGGATATAATCTGGTTTGTGAGGCTTAGACATTAATTCTAAGTTAGGTTCCTAACTATTTTTTTGAATTGCCTTCCCCTATCTCTATAATCCTGGAACATGCCAAAACTTTCACATCCAGGAGACAAAATTATCACTTCGCTTGGGCAAGCTATTTTATGAGCATCTAAAACCGCTTTTTTTAAATCAGAATATGGTTTTATTAATAATCCTTTGGAATTCAGTTCTTTTATTTTTTTGCGGACTGCCCGTTCAATAGTAGAGCTCATCTCGCCTATCAAAAGCAAAGCTTTAACATTATGTTTTAGGATAGATTTAGCCATGGCATCAAATTCGCCAGGTATAGGTCTTTTTCTTGATCCGCCAGCAATTAAAATCTTAGGTTGATGGAAAGTCTGTACCGCTACTCTTGGCCCATCTGGATTGCAAGCAGAGGAATCTTCGTAGTATTTTACGCCTTGAAGTTCTCGGACAAATTCTAGTCTGTGCTTTAAGCCAGAAAACTGAGGTAAGGTCTCACGTATTATTTTAGTATTAATCCCAAAGAGAAAGCAGGTTAATGAAGCAGCCAAAGCATTCTCTATATTGTGAGGACCAGGAATTTTTAGATCTTTTCTAAAGCAGATTATATATTCTCTATTATTTTTTCTAAGAAAGAGTCTGCCTTCTTTTACATAGGCACCTTCTTCTAGCTTCTTTTTTCTGGAAAATAAAAATGCTTGAGACTTACATTCTTTTGAAAATTTTCTAGTTATACTATTATCATTATTCAATACAGCAAAATCTTTTCCTGTCTGATATTTTAAAATCTTTTTCTTGGTATTGATATAATTTTTGTAATCTCCTTTATGATCATCAAGATGGTTTGGCGAGATATTAGTAATTACAGAAATATAGGGACTTCTTCCTAAATCAATCTTCAGCTGTCTATTGGAGATTTCTAAAACTAATACATCTTCTAATTTCATATTAGAAACTTGATTCAGCACTTGGACATTTTGGCGGTCATTGCCCGAGAAATAAACTTTACCTTTAGTATGGCCTTTTTCTAAAACTTCATAAATTAACCTAGTTGTAGTAGATTTTCCTGAGGTACCAGTAATGCCAATGATAGGACAGGGACAAAGTTGAAAATATAATTTAGCAATGGAAGAAAAGGGAATCTTTCCTTCAAGACGCCTAAGTTTTTCGTTAATCTTGTATCTAAACCAAGATTGGGGAACAAAGATAAGATCTGCTTTGTGAACATCAATTAGATAATAATCTTTAAATCTAAATTTAATTGGTAGCTTTTTTAGTCTTGAAAAGACCTTTTTCTTCTCTCTTGATGTCATCCAATCATGATACAAATTAAAACTCCTCTTAAAATCCTTGTTCTCACAAAAATCATGGCCAGTAATATGCTTTGCCCCTTGACTAACCAAAAAATCGGCAATAGCTGACCCTTCTGCACCAGAGATGCCTACAATATGAATATTCTTATTTTTTAGATCTTTTAATTCCATATTTCATTTAACCTCAAACTATCCTACCATAAAAAATAAAATTTGACAAGATTTCTTAATCACTATCTCCTCCCAATCACCGACAAAATCGATCTATTTCTCTTTTTTCCTTCTCGATAGTGCGAAGGTAAATCTAATTTACTACAACAAGTACAAATCTTAGATTCCTCGATATTTCTCTCTAAAACTCCAGCTTCTAGAAGCTGTTTTTTGTTTGCTTTCCATAGGTCGAGGTAAATCCCCTTGGCCTTCTCATGTACACAATCAGGGAAGGCTTTTTTAAACTTGGTTATCTTTTTATCTCGATTTTCTATTTTGTAACAGCATGGCCCGATAGATGGTCCAATATAAGCAATAATATTCTTTAGATCACAGTTGAATACTTCTTTCATCTTTAATACGCTTTTCTTCCCTACCTTGTCTGCTGTTCCCTTCCAACCAGCATGGGCTATAGCCACTATTTTCTTTTTCGGATCATAAAAACTTATGGGAACACAATCTGCAGTGTGGACGACTAAAAATACTCCTTTGTCTTTGGTAATCATTCCGTCGGTACCCTTTAAGTAAGCTTTGGGATCAAAAACCCCAGCTCCTTGATCTTTCCCTGAAATTACTCTAGTCTTATTTCCATGCTCTTGCCTTTGGATAACCACCTTCTTTAAATCAATTCCCAAACTAGCAAATGCTCTTTTTCTATTTGCTACTACTTCTCTAGGATCGTTATTATAAAACATTAGCCTCCCAACTAAAATTCCCTGGATAATATCAGGGAATTTGGAAAGTTTCTTTGAAGATGAAATAATTTCTTTTGCCATTAGCTTTATTAATGTCTAAGAACCCTTCCTGCCAACTTTCCAGTATGCTTACTCTTCCTTACCACCACTTCCCCATTCACCAAGACCCATTCTATCCCTTTTGGATACTGATAAGGATTATCATAAGTAGCTCGATCAATTATTGTTTTAGGATCAAAGATTGTAATGTCAGCTAAATAGCCTTGCTTGATGATCCCTCGTCTGGTCAAGCCAAGTTTTTTAGCTGGCAGTCCCGTAATTCTTCGGATAGCTTCTTCCCAAAAAATCAGTTTCTTTTCTCTCACATATCTACCTAGAAATCTGGGAAAAGCTCCAAAACATCGGGGATGAACCAACTGCTGGCCTCCCTTAAATTGCTTTAAGCTTCTATAATGTTCTAAGTTATAGCCGGCTCCATTGGTAGTAATCATACATAAAGGATTTTTTATAGCTTTCTCTAGATTTTCCTCGGATAACGAAGAGTCAAATACAATAACATGGCCTCTTCCAGCAATCAATACTTCACACACAGCCTCCTCAACTCCTATAGCTCTTCCTTCGGCAATCTCACCAATAGTCCGTCCCACATAGGTTTTATTAAAAGGAGATTGAGCTATTCTAAGTTTTCCATAATCGATGCTTTGCTCTTTAGTATCTTGAATAATTTTCTTTCTCAGTTTTAGATCATGTAATCTTTTCAACGTCTTCTCTCTACCACCTCTTGAGATCCAATCCGGAAGATACATATAAAGCACAGAAGCAGTAGCAGTATAAGGATATACATCAAAATGAATATCTTGGGTTCGGGATGCACCATCTATTCTTTCTAATGCTTTAGCAAAATTTCCCCAACTCCCTTCCCCTTGTGCCTTAAGATGAGCTATTTGTATCCTAGCTTTCGTCTCTTTTCCAACCGCAATAGCTTCTTTTACTGCTTCCACTAGTCTCTTTCCCTCGTTTCTTAGATGAATGGTTATAATCCCCTTTCTTTTAGATACTGACCTAGCTAAATCTACAAGTTCTTCTGTCTTTACAAAATTGGCATGTGAATAAGCAAGTCCAAAAGATAAACCAAAACTTCCTTCTTCTAAGGCATGAGTAATGAGACCCTCCATCATCTTCATTTCTTCTTTGGTCAAATCTCGAACTTCGTCCCTAATTAGCCCTCGTCTTAGAGTAGTATGTCCAATTAATGAACCAAAGTTTATGCTTATACCTCTTTTTTGAATTTCCCGCAAGTATTCTCTAAAAGTAAGCCAATTAATATTAAATCCAAATATCTCAGCCCAACGTCTTACAGACTTGATCATGGCTAGAGTTGTAGTGGGAGCTAAAATAATATCTGGAAGTCTTCGGGATACCCAAATTTTTCTTAGTAATCTATTAGTAGGAGGGGTAGCCAGAGGTGCCAAAGACGAACCACAATTTCCTC
Source organism: bacterium (assembly GCA_030603885.1). Lineage (GTDB taxonomy): Bacteria > Patescibacteriota > JABMPQ01 > JABMPQ01 > JAUVWW01 > JAUVWW01. Next base: position 34,627 of record JAUVWW010000001.1, on the reverse strand, counting down.
CAATGGCAGTAGTACAGCCCTGTCTGACTAGACTATCCTGAGTGGGGATGGTAAACAAAGTCAGGTAACCATCCGAGAGATTATGGATATCAATAAAACCAGGGGTAACAAACTTACCTTTAGCATCTATTACTTCATCAGCCCTGGCCTTGGATAAATCTCCAATGGTGACAATCTTGCCATTGATTACCCCTAAATCAGCCTTATAAATTTTTTTACCTGCACCATCAATGACAGTGCCGTTTTTGATAATGATGTCGAGCATAAATTATTTAGATGACTCTAAACAAATCCAAACAACATCCCAATGAACAAAACATAAATAAGTAAATACATGGCTCCTTCCCAAGCATGGATCCTTCTAGAAATCCCAGAGATAACAAACAAGATTGTGGCTACAACCAAAAATGGAATTCCTATTTTAAAGGTTGTCTCATCTAAAGAAAGAGTACTAATCAGTCCAGGTATTCCAATAACTAATAAAATATTGAAAATATTAGAACCAAGGATATTACCCAATCCAATTTCATATTTTTTATGCATGGCAGCTCGAACAGAAACTACCAGTTCTGGCAAGGAAGTACCAATAGCCAGAGCTAAAATGGCAATGATGCCGGTAGGAATAGCAAGTAAAGTCGACAGTTTCATTACTGACTCAATAGTGTAATTAGCACCAATATAAAGTAGTACTGCTCCCAAAATTAAAAAGAAAAATATCTTCCAACCTAGCCCTCCCATTCTTTTTCTTTCTTTTTCTCTTCTTTCTTCTCGAGAAGGTAGAACTTCCATAACCTCTTTAGTCTCCTCTTTAGTACCTTTTCGCTGAACTATAGTATAAGCTAAATAAATAAGATAAGCTAAAATTAAGATTATAGCCTCAAACCTTGTAATCTGTCTATCTATGACACAAAAGAGACACAAAACAGTAGTTGAGGCCAAAAGAGGGAGATCTAGATTAATCAGGCTTCGTCTTACTATCAAAGTTCCACCAAATAGACTGGCTAGTCCAATAACTAAAAGAATATTAGCCAGATTTGAGCCAATGGCATTGGCAGAAACAATTTCAGTGCTTTGTTTTAGAACAGCAGCTATTGAAGAAGCTAACTCTGGAAGAGAGGTACCTAAAGCTACTATAGTAACACCGATAATAAAAGGGGAAACTTTAAAAGCCAAGCCAATTTTCTCTGCTGATTCAGTAAACCAGTCAGCTCCTTTTACCAAAACAGCCACACTGACACAAAAGATGACGATCCAGAGAAATAAAGTCATGATATATAAATAACTTAGTAATTTAGAATTTTCTCTTTAGTCTTCTTCTTACTCTCCAAGCTCTCTGGCGAGATATACCATCTTTGGTGTCCCACATCATTCTTCGAGTAATATTTCTAAGTTCAGCTGGAGAAATAGCAGCTCCGCCTTTTCTTCTTAACTCAGTTAAAACTTTTCGACGAACAGAGGAAGACAAACCCATTCTCATTAAAGCCAGTCTTGCTTCTCTGATTGTGAAATATTTAGCCATAAGTTATGTTTCGTGTTACATGAATAGTGAATCTATTCTATCCTCACCTGCTCTACTTTTACTACTCTACCCAAACATCTCCTAGATAGTTCCCCAAACTTATAAGGTACATCGGAAACAAAGAATTTATGATCTTTTCCTTTCTTTAAAGTTTGAGCGATATCTTTATTTTTCTCTAAAAATTCTTTTAGTTCTTTGGCTACCTCTCGGGCAGGATCAACCAAAGTTACCCTTCTTCCAGCTATACTGGAAATTAAATTCTCTAATAAAGGATAATGTGTACAAGCTAAAATCAAAGTATCGATCTGTTTTTGTTTTAGATGCCTTAGATAATATTTCACAATCCTCCGAGTCTCAGACCTATTTATCCATCCTTCTTCAACTAAGGGAACAAGCAAGGGACAAGCTTGGGAAAAAACTTCAACCCCTTGATTTAGGCTCAATAAAGCCTTTTTATGGGCCTCACTTCTAATAGTGCTTAATGTTCCTATTATACCAATTTTTTTATTTTTTGTAACCTCAAGAGCTTGTTTTATGCCTGGCTTAACTACATCAAAAATAGGAATTTTAGGAAATTTTTTTCTTAGAGTATCTACAGCTAAACTTGATGCAGTATGACAGGCAATAACAATAATCTTAGCTCCTTGATTTAATAAAAACTGAACATTAGCCAAGCTATATCTACAAACGGCCTCTTTGCTTTTGGTACCATAAGGCAAATGAGCCGTATCCCCAAAATAGACAATCTGATACTGGGGTAAAATTTTAAATATTTCTCTGACTACGGTTAGTCCGCCAACGCCAGAGTCAAAAATTCCAATCATAAAAAAATCACAAATAAAAAATTAAATCTCTATCGACTCCCCAAAATTCAAAATCTTTACATTGATCCCACTCCCTTCCATTTCTTTTTCAAAATCTTCAGGATCTGTAAAAGGAAGGTTCGGGTTATCATAATGAATTGGAATAGCCAATTTTGGCTTAATCTCTTTTACAAATCGAGTAGCCTCTTTGGGATCCATGGTGACTAAGCCACTGATGGGAACAAGAACAACATCGGCATATGGTTTTTCTTCTAACTAAATGGTGTCCCCACAATGATATACTTTATCATCAATCAAAAATCCGATTGTTTCGGGTTTTGGTTTCCCTGAAGGCAATTCTCCATGGACGGCTTTAACTGCTTTAACAACAACATTACCAAACTGCCTTGTCTGTCCCACCTCTAGAACCTCAGAATCTATACCCTCTTGATCCAGCAATTCTTTAACTTCCTTGTTAGTTAAAATAGGACAATTATTACTTTCTTTGATTACTTTCAATGCCTCAGGCATACAATGGTCTCCGTGTGTATGTGTTAGTAGAATAACATCAATATTCTTAAAATCTTCTGGTTTCATTCTACCTTCCCCATAACAATATTTACCTGGATCAATTAGAATCTTTTTGCCTTTTAATTCAACCAAAATGGCTGATTGTCCGTATTTAGTTATCTTCATAAATATTTTTTAAACCAATCGGTAACTTCTTCAATCATTTGCCTTCTCATTGGCTGACCACGATACATGTGGTCTGCTTTTTTAATAATTATCAATCTCTTTGGCTTATTTGCATTCTTATAAAATAATTTTGGACTATCTAAACCAACAAGGCTATCTTTTTGTCCGTGTACAATAAGAACTGGGGCCTTGATTCTCCTAATCAATTTAGGCAAATTATACTTCTTTAAATCTTTCCAAATTTTGGGTCCAATTCTTTTCTTTCCTTTGCCATACCTCGAGGCATGGACAGATATTCCCTTAAGGTTAAATTGGTCACCAAACAATTCCTTTAAAGATTGGTATGGTTTTGCTACAGAACTTAATAAGACAATCGCTTTAACTTTTGGATTTAAAGCAACAGTCGAACAACTTCCAAATGACATACCTAATAGCCCGATTCTATTTCTATCCACATTTGGTTGTTTCTTAACAAATCTAATAATATCTCTCAATTCTCTACCTTCCTTACTTAAAGTCATTTCTACAAAACTACCACTGCTTTCTCCACAACCAACAAAATCAAATCGCCAAACACAAAAACCAGCTTTAGATAAGGCTCTAGCTATATCAATAAACATACCTTGTTCCGATCTTATACCTCCAAAACCATGAGCTAAAATTACGGCTGGCAATTTTTCTTTAGCTTTAGGAATATGAGCTGTTCCTACTAAACGTTCTCCTTTTTTATTTTTAAACCAAACTTTCTTCTGCATTTATAAACTCCTTACAAAATTGACTTCTTTTTGAATTGAATGGATATTTTCGGGATCATAAGCTACTTCTAAAATCAAGGGTAAATTTAGCTGTTTCACCTTAACCAATTCTTCTAAGAACTCACTATCTGCTTTCATTAAAGAGCTATGACTTACTTCCTTGGCTCCATAACTTATATGAAAACTAATAATATAATTTTTTAGTACATCAATAAACTTTCTTATATCTTTTTCCGATCCTTGCTTGGCATGATTTACATCTAAAACAAATTTAAGCCCTTCATACCTTTTTAGTAGTTTTCTTAGACTTTCAACCGTATCGAATGGTTCATAATAAAGATTCTCAATAGCATAACCTTTGTTTCTCTTTCTAAAAACAAAATCAAAATCGATGATGGCGTTTGGATGAAACAAGATATAATTAGCCTTTATAGTCCTAGCGAAACTATCAAGCGCTTCTAGAATTTTCTTCGTCTGTTGGTTATCTTTATACTTCTGGTAATGATTAGAGTGGACACTATTACAATTTAAACTTTCCAAGAACTTTCTGTTTGTTTCTGAAATATTAAAATCATGACCTTCAGGAACAAAGACTTCTACACCATCGATCCTTTTAACTTGCCTAGCAATATCTAAAGCTTTGTTCACATCAAAATGGCCAGTTTTAAAATCATCAAACCATCGACTTATAAAATATGTATTAAGAACAATTTTATCTTTTGAAACCTTATTTTGCATTTATAGGTTACAGCTGGTTTACCCTCTTCCCAACAGCCCTATAACCAGTCCGATAGCCATACAAATGGCTGAAATGACCCAAAATCTCATGACTACTTTTGGCTCGGGCCAGCCTTTGGCTTCGAAATGATGATGAAGAGGAGTTGATAAAAATACTTTCTTCTTAAAAAGTTTTTTGGAAATTAATTGAATAATAACCGAGCCTGATTCTAGAACCAAGGGAAAGGCAATGATAGGCAAAACCAGAACAGAATTTGTGAGCATGGCTACAATAGCCAGGGTAGTTCCTAAAGCCATAGATCCTGTATCTCCCATAAAAAACCGAGCCGGATAGATATTAAACCAAAGAAAGGCTAATAAAGCACCAATAATAACGCCACAAAAGGCTGCTAGTTCGATTTTTCCTTGAAAAAAGGCAATCACAGCATAGGCTCCAAAACAGAACATCAGAATTCCCCCAGCTAAACCATCCAGGCCATCTGCTTCATTAACAGAAAAAGAAGTAGCCACCATGATAAACATAAAAAGTGGGATATACCACCAGCCAATATTAAAATCCCCAACGGCGGGAACATGGATTACATCCCACTCTAGTTTATAAAAAAACCACCAAGCACCAAAAGCAGCAATGGCAGTATAGATTAAAAGCTTGTGTCTTACTCTTATTCCCCCAGCCTTAGATCCTAGGCCTCTTACATTCAAAATATCATCTAGAAGTCCTACCAGGCCACAGGCCACCAAGGCTCCCAAAGGAAGCCAGGTTTGTCCTCGAGAGAGAAAGTTTAATTTTTCTAAAAAGGGAATAGCTATAATTTTAGATAAGCCAAAAAAAATGTAAGCCAAGGCTAAAGTAGTTACCCAGATCAAAAGTCCTCCCATAGTAGGAGTACCCTCCTTCTCCTTATGCATCTTGGTATAGATAGGGGTCAGACCTGTATTTCTAATTTTTTTGGATAATTTGTATTTATACAGAAAGTGGGTCAAAAGAGGAGTCCAAACAAAAGTGATAATAAATGCACAAGCTGTCAAAATTAAGACTTTGACTATATTCAATAATAAGATTGGATCTTGAAATTGATTCATAAGATTACTAAATCACCAGGTTACTTCCACTCATAATTCCTAAATGTCCAATCAAGAAGGGCTTTTGTTTCTTGAAATCTCATCTCGCCTGATTCTGATCCTAAGATCACAGCAATGACTTGATTCCCCTGACCATTCTCTGCTATTTCTACCAGACACCAGCCTGCCTCATCAGTAAATCCAGTTTTTCCTCCTTTGATATTAAGAAAACTATCCAGGAGATCATTAGTGTTTCTAAAAAAGTGGGTATCTTGAGTATTGGTTGATATCGCTGTATACTCTTTGGCCAAGATAATATCACGAAAAGTTTCATTTTTTAGAGCATAATCAAAAAGCCTAGCTAAATCAAAAGCTGTAGAATAATTCCCCTCTTCATCTAGGCCTGTAGGATTGGCAAAATGAGTATTTTGTAACTTTAAATCTTCTGCTTTTTTATTCATCTCCTCTATAAATTTATCTATACCTGAACCCACATGTTCTGCTAATGCCAAAGCTGCATCATTGGCAGAGACTATCAAGCTAGCATAAAGTAAATCTCTTGCTTTTATTTGTTCTCCTGTCTGCAACTTTATTTCCTTGGGCTCAACCTGAGCTGCTTTCAAACTTACATTTACTAGATCATCTAAATTTACTCCACTTTCTAAAACAACTAGCCCTGTCATAATTTTAGTTAGACTAGCTATTGGTCTTCTCTCTTGAGCATTCTTTTCAAAGAGTATGCTTTTTGATGTCCTGTCTAAAATTATAACTGATTCGGCAGTTGTTTTTATACCTAGACTATCTGTAGTTTTTTTAGGAGAAGATGATTCATCTGTACTTAAAGTCTCAAAATCAACTTCTGAGTTTCCCAAAACCTGTTCTTTGCCTAATGAGGAATCTAAATTGGCATTGTTAAAAAAAGAAGCTTGGAAAAAAATCAATATCGGAATTAATAGTAATTTAATGAGCATTAAAGTAATGTTATTTCTTCATAGGAAATGGTTCTTTCACAATAATGACACTTTATTTCTAGAGGATGGCCAGATATAGGATAAAATTTAGTAGGCACCTTTTCGTTTCTAGTAATACAATTTGGATTATTGCACTCAACAATCTCCTCAATAACCTTTGGTACTTTCACCTTTATTTTCTTAGCTACCTTAAAATTCCGAATAATGTTTAAAGTAGCTGTAGGAGCAACAATAGTGATAGCATTAACCTCTTTTGGTTCCAGTTCTTTATTTTCTATTTTAACAACATCTTTTTTACCTAGCCTTTTACTTTCAAAATTCATCCCACAAGTAACAATCCCTTTTTCTTCTTCTAAATCCAAAACATCTATCACTTTAAAAGCCCTACCCTGGGGAATGTGATCAATTACTGTTCCATTTTTAATAGCATAAACTTTATAAGCTCTCATATAGTTAGTAATTATTTAACTTTTCCTAACAACAAACTTAATAAAGCTTGTCTGACGGGGATTCCAAAGCCTGCTTGTTCAAAATAGAAGGCATAGGGAGTTCCATCTACATTGGTACTAATTTCACTGACTCGAGGCAAAGGATGCATTATCCTAAAATTCTTTTTAACATTTTTTAGAAGAGAAACATCAATCACATAGGCATGTTTTACTTTTTCATACTCTGCTTCATCAGGAAATCTTTCTTTTTGAATTCTAGTGGCATATAAAATATCAAGTTTATTTATAATTTTACTTGGATCCTCGTGTTCAGAATATTTTATCTTCTTTTTTTTCAGATCTTCTAAAATATGTTCGGGCATCTTTAATGATTCTGGTGAGACAAAAAATAATTGACAATTAAACAAAGAAAGAGCAGAAGTTAGAGAATGGACAGTACGACCATATTTTAAGTCGCCAATCATAGCCACTTTAAGATTATTCAGTTTACCTTGAGCCTTCTTGATAGTATAAAGATCTAAAAGAGTCTGAGTTGGATGTTGGTTGGCACCATCTCCAGCATTGATCACTGGTTTTTTTGTCGAATCGGCTGCCCACCTAGCTGAACCTTCTTGGGGATGACGAATAACAATAATATCAGCGTATCTCTCAATTACTTTTACGGTATCATGAAGAGATTCCCCTTTAGCTAGAGATGATGCTTTTGGTTCAGCCATAGAAATAACTCTTCCTCCTAATCGATTCATGGCTGATTCAAAGGAAAATCTAGTTCTAGTTGATGGCTCAAAAAACAAAGTAGACAAAACTTTTCCAGATAAATCAGGTTTTGTTTTGCCAGTCTCGATCTTTTTAGCCACATCTAGAATATAAAGAATCTCCTTCTTACTTAAATCATTTATAGAGATGATGCCTTGAAATTTCATATTTATTTCCCCATTAATAATACCATAATTGCCTTTTGTAGGTGAAGTCTATTTTCTGCCTCGTCAAAAACAATAGAATGTGGGCCATCAATAACTTCATCAGTAATTTCTTCTCCTCGGTGGGCTGGAAGACAATGCATAACTAATACATCGGGCTTAGCTTGGCTAACTAATTCTTGATTTATCTGATAGGGTTGAAATAATTTTACTCTCTTTTCGTGCTCTTCTTCTTGTCCCATGGAGGCCCAAACATCTGTGTAAATAACATCGGCCTCTTTTACTGCCTCATTTGGATCTTCCAGAATAGTTATATTTCCACCGGAAGCCTCTGCATCTTTTTTTGCTTGCTTTTGTACTTTTTTGTCTGGCTCATATCCTTTTGGACAAGCAACAACAAAATTTATTCCTGTCTTGGCTGCTCCATATAACCAAGAATTGCAAACATTGTTACCATCACCTAGATAAACTACTTTCAAACCTTGGTATTTCCCCTTCTTTTCATAAATAGTATACATATCTGTCAGAATTTGGCAAGGATGTAAAAGATCAGTTAAACCGTTAATTACTGGAATAGAAGCATATTTTCCAAGTTCAACTACATCATTGTGATCAAAAGTTCTAATCATTATTCCATCTAGATATCTTGATAAAACCTTGGCCGTATCAGCAATGGTTTCCCCTCTTTTAAGCTGTAAATCTTGGGCTGAAAAATAAAGTCCAATTCCTCCAAGCTGAAAGATACCCACCTCAAATGAAATTCTTGTTCTTGTTGAAGGTTTAGCAAAAATCATTCCTAAGGTTTTTCCTTTTAAAGGATGATCTTCTTCACCTTTCTTAAGCCTCTCTTTAATTTCTTTGGTTAAATCAAAGATCTTTTCAATATCTTCTTTTGTTAAATCATAAATAGAAATTAAATCTTTTTGCATAGATTTTTATTTTATTCTTTCTAAATAGGCCTCCCAAGCCAATTTTCTATATTCCTGAGCAGCCTTTTGAGGATCATCTGCTTGGTAAATTCCACGTCCAACAATAATACTATCTGATCCTGCTTCCATGGCATCTTTGGGAGTGGCATAAGTTTGTTTTAGGCTATCTCCACCCGCCTCAAGTTTCACTCCTGGGGTCATTAAAATAAACTCGGGTCCTGAAATTCCTGCTAATTTTTTTAATTCTTGAGGATTGCTTCCCACCCCAATAAAACCACAGACAAAATTGGTATATTCTTTAGCCATTTCCACCGTTTTTTTAGTATAATCTTCAGTAGCTAAAGTTCCACTTGAGGACATTTGAGCCAATAAAAGACATCCACGGGGGATGCCTTTGTCTATTTTTTCTTTAGCTACCTCAAACAATCCTTCAATAACTCCTGGGCCAGGAACGGCATGAGCATTGGTTAGATGAGCCCATTCAACTATTCTATAAACTCCTTTTTCATACTGCATTTTGACAGTATTGCCAATGTCAGCAAATTTCCTGTCTTCAAAGATTAAAAAATTATGTTTTTCTGAAAGTCTGACTAATTCGTCGATGATTCTTGGAGTAAAATTTTCTAAAATATCAATATGGGTCTTTAAAACACAAATTTCCGGACCAACTTTATCAGCTATCTCTAAAAATTGTTCAGGATCTGTTAGATCATCGGCTGAAGTTAAATTAGTTTCTTTTTCTTCCATCAATTGGAATAATTTCTGGGCAGCTAGATTTTGGGCAAGATCTGCTCGTTTTTTATAAGATTGTTTTCTTTGCTCAAAAATAGTCATATTTTATTCTCCTCAATAAACTTTTTAGTCTTTAAAAACTGCTCTTGAGTAATTTTCCCTTCTTTTTTTAGGACATCTAAAAGTTCTGAGATAGTGATAATACTGTATAAGTTATATCCTTTAGTTTGTAATTGTTCTTTTCCACCCTGCTCTCTGTCAACTAAAACAATAAAATCTTTGATTATAAGACCTATTTTTTGAAAAGGTTTGGCTGTCTCGAACTTGCTTTCACCAGTGGTTATTAAATCATCAACAATTAAACATTTATCTCCTTTTTTAAAGACTCCCTCGATTTGCTTTTTTGTTCCATATTCTTTTGTTTCTTTTCTAGCATAAATCATAGGAGTTTTTGTTTTTATGGAAATAACAGTAGCAATAGGCAAAGCAGTATAGGGAATGCCAGCAATAATGTCACATTTTAGATCTTTCATCTTTTCCATCATGGTTAAAGCAATTTTTTCTAAAACCTCTGGGTAGGAAACAGTTACCCTTAGATCAATATAAATAGGAGAAGACATACCTGATTTTAAAATAAATTGGCCAAACTTAACTGCACCAATACGATGAAGATCTAAAATAAGTTGTTTTTTATCCATAAATAGCTTCCTTTCCTTTAATGTTTTCTGAAATCTTTTTTCCATCCCAAACAATATTTCCACCAATAATGGTCATGCAAGGCCAGCCGCATAATCTCCATCCATCAAACGGACTCCAGCCACATTTAGTGTATAAATCTTTATTTTTAACCTCTTTTTCTAAATCAAGATCCAAAACCGTTAAATCAGCATCAAATCCTTCTTTTATGAACCCTTTATTTCTAATTTTAAATATTCGAGCTGGATTTTCTGAAGTCAACTCAACTAACCTCTTAAGGTCTATTTCATTTTTATTGATCTTATCTAAAAATAGAGGAAGAACTGTTTCTTCTTCAGACACACCAGCTGGAGCATTCCAATAATCCGTTTCTTTTTCTTCTTTTAAGTGAGGGGCATGATCAGTGCCTATTGTATCTACAATACCATCTTTTATTGCCTGCCACAAGGTGTGAATATCTTCTTTGGTACGCAGAGGTGGATTCATTTTGACAAAATTACCTTGTTTTTTTAATTCTTCCTCATCTAAAAACAAATGATGGGGAGTTGTTTCACAATAAACCTCCAATCCTTCATCTTTTGCTTCTTTGATCAACTCCATTTCCTCTTTGGTGGATACGTGTAAAATATAAAGTCTATTTTTGATTTTTCTAGTTAAATCTAAGGCTTTTTTGACAGCTTTTATAGCACATTCTCTAGGTCTAATCTTGCTATGAATAAAAGGATCCTTTTTGTCCTTATATTTTTCTATATTTTCCTGAATGCATTCTTCATCTTCTGCATGAACACAAACTGGTTTGTTAATTTCTTTGGCTATTTGGAAAATTTGGCGCAGTTTTTCCTCATCAGTAACTAAAAGATTTCCCGTTGAGGCTCCCATAAAAACTTTTATAGAAGCTATCTTATTCTTGGCTCTCCTTATTTCTTCTAAATTATCATTTGTAGCTCCAAAATGGAATCCATAATTTACTAAAGATTTTTTAGCCAGATTTCTTTTTCCTTCCAAGTTTTTTAAAGTTATGGTTGGTGGTTTGACATTAGGCATGTCTAAAACTGTAGTAATGCCACCATGGACCGATGCTTTAGATCCAGTTAGCCAATCTTCTTTATATTCCATACCTGGTTCTCGAAAATGAACATGGCAATCAATCATTCCTGGAATAACCCATTTGCCTTGAACATCTATTTCTTGATCAGCCTTAACATATTCGCCTATTTTCTTTATCTTTCCATCCTCTACAAAAATATCAACCAGATCTTTTTGATCTAAGATTTTACAGTTTTTTAAAATCAAACTCATATATTTATCTTCTTACCAGAGGCATCTCTTTTATATTTTCCAAATTCAAAAATCTTACAAGCAACTTTTCCTGAAATTACTGGTCCTTCTTTACACATTCGAAGGCCTAAAGGATCAACGCAACATTGACCACAAATACCCATTCCACATTTGATGTAACGCTCTAGGCTAATCTGAGATGGGATATTTTTTACTTTACAAATATCCACTAATTTTTTGAGCATCAATTCTGGTCCACAACCATAAACTATGTCTATTTTCTTTTGATTGAGTAATTTTTCTAGTACATCTGTTGTAAAACACTTTTCACCGCAGGTACCATCGTCTGTGGTAATATGTAATTTAATTTTGAGTTTTCTGATTTTGTCTCTGAATATAAGAAACTTTTCTGATTTAGCCCCAATAATGAAATCAACATTTACATTTCTTTTCTTGGTTTGATTGGCTAAAAAGAAAAGCGGGGCTGTACCATAACCCCCACCTACTAAAACAATATTTTTACCCTCGAGTTCAAAATTAGTTCCATATGGTCCTCTAATTCCCACTAAATCTCCTTTTTTCATTTTATGTAAAACTTCAGTTGCTTTTCCTACCTTACAAACTGTAATCATAAATTTTTCTTTGTCTTGATAGGAAACCCCAAAAGGTTTTTCATTTACATTAGGGATCCAAAGTAAAATAAACTGTCCTGGTTTGGCATTAAATTTATGTCTAAAGACAAAACTTTTGATATCTTGAGCTTCTTCGATAATATCCTCTATCGGTAATGTAATTGGCCTATCTAGTTTATTCATAAGTTTATCCATGGGCTTTACCAATCATCTGTTCCAGATTCTCATAATTATTTTCTTTCATAAACTTCCTTATTTCCTGACAAATCTTTTTAAATACATCAATCCCTCGATAATAAACAGCCGAACCTATTCCAATTGCTGAAGCGCCAGCCATTATCATTTCTATGGCATCCTGACCTGTTAAAATTCCACCTATACCAATTATGGGAATTTTTACTGCTTCGTAGATATCAAAGATACATCTAACAGCTATCGGCTTTATGGCTGGTCCAGAAACTCCCCCTACTTTATTAGACAAGACTGGCTTAGCTGTTTTTATATCAATAATCATGCCTGGGCCAACGGTATTAATAGCCGAGATGCAATCAGCACCAGCTGACTCGACTGCCAAAGCTAAAGATTTAATATCATCTACATTGGGAGACAATTTCACAATAACAGGAATCTTTGTATTCTTCTTAACTTCCTCTGTCACCTTGGCTGCTAGTTTAATATCCTTGGCAAAAGGTTTTCCAAATTCTGACTCCACATTAGGACAAGAAATATTAACTTCAATAAAATCTGGCCCGGCCTCAGAAACTTTTTTTGCCACTTGACCAAATTCTTTTTTTGTGGGAGCAAAAATACTAGCAATGATTGGGATTTTACTCTTCGATTTAAATAAATTAATTTCTTTTAAGGATTCTTCTATGCCTGGATTAGATAATCCAACAGCATTAATCAAACCACCTCTAAATTCTAAAAGAATAGGGCCTCTTGAGCCCTTTCTTTCCTTTAAACCAATAGATTTAGTAGTCACTGCCCCTGCTCCCTTTTTTGCTACTTTGATTAATGAGCTAGCTGTGACTCCTAAAATTCCAGAAGCTAAGACAGTTGGATTATTTAATTTTACGCCACATATTTTAGTTGTTATATTAAGGTTTTCCATTTATCTAGACTCCTCTTTCTTTTCTTCTGTTAATTTTTCTGCCTTTTCAATTGGCATCTCCTCTTTGTGTAATTCTTCAAAATCAGGTAATTCCTTTATATCTTTTATACCTAGATGTCTTAAAAAATCAAAGGAGGGCTGGTATTCCCAAAACCTGGCATCTCTCTTACTTCTCTCGCGATCAATTAGGCCTCGCATCAAGAGATTTCTCAAAATATAGACACTATTTACTCCTCTGATTTGCTCTATCTGAGAACGAGTTACTGGACCCCTGTAGGCAATGATAGCCAGAGTTTCCAGGGCTGCCCGAGTTAGATTTTCCTGAAGTTCCTCAGTTAGTAATTTCTTAACGTACTGACTATTTTCTGGGATACTAATCAACTGAACAGCATTACCTCGAGCCAAAATTTTAATTCCTCGACCCTGATAATCTTGTCTAAGCTCATCTAAAACATTGGCAACCTCAGACTCTCTAATACTAGCAATTTTAGCCAATCTTTTAATGCTAATTGGCTTTCCAACTACAAAAATAAGGCTTTCAAGAATGGACTTTATATCTTTAGTCATAATTAACTATCTTGTTTCTTTCTAAAACAATATCCTCAAATAATTTCTTCTGCCTCACTTTTACTATTCTTTGTTTAACCAATTCCAAAAGAGCCAAAAAGGTAACAATAGCCTCCAGTTTTGTTTGAGAATGTTTTATCAGTTCTTGAAATCTCAGATTGACTTTTTTTAAAATTAAGTTCTCAAGTTGAGCTATTTTTTCTTCGATAGAAATAGTCTCTGGAATGTATTCTGTAGCTAGCTTTTGGTGCTCTAGAATTTGTAGTAAAGCTTTGTAGGCTGTAAGTAAATTTTCTAAAGTTAAGTTCTCAGAAGGAAAGAAAGCTCTTTTTTCCTCTAAAAAGAATCTCTGTTCAAAAGAAGTATTGGGATTAAAATACAAAACTTTTAATTTTTTAGCCACATCCTTAAATCTCTTGTATTCCCTTAGTCTTTCCTGCAGCTCTTCTATAGACAGTTCTTCTTCATCTGAAATCTCTATCTCAGGAAGTAGAGCCCGAGACTTAATCAAAAGTAGTCTTGCTGCTATGACTAAAAAATCAGCTAAACTTCCTGGATCAATCTCCTGTACTTGCTTTAAATATTTCACATACTGATCACAAACTTTAGTTAAAGACACCTCTGTAATGTCTAACTTTTCTTTTTCGATCAATTGCAAAAGCAAGTCCAAAGGACCTTCAAATTTTTCAAGTTTTACTTGATAAACCTCAGCCATTTGTTAGGTAATTAAAATTTATTTTCCCTTCTCCTTTACTTCTATTCCCAATTCCTTAAGCTGTTTCTCCTCTACTTCAGCCGGAGCACCCATCATTAGATCCTGGGCTGCTTGGTTTTTGGGAAAAGCTATTACTTCTCTGATGTTTAACTCACCTTGTAAGACCATTAAAAACCGATCAATCCCTGGAGCAATGCCTCCATGAGGTGGAGCGCCATGTTCAAAAGCTCGAAGCAGATGTCCAAATCTGGCTTCTATCTCTTTTTTAGAATATTCTAAAAGTTCAAAAATCTTCTCTTGTAGTTTTCTTTCGTGAATTCTGATGCTTCCACCACCAATCTCCCAGCCATTAATTACCAAATCATGTTGCCAAGAGCCAACTTTCAAAGGCTCTTTATCTAACAAAGGAACATCTTCTTCTTTAGGAGCAGTAAAGATGTGATGGCAAGGATCTAAGCGTTTTTCTTCTTCGTTCCATTCAAATAAGGGCCATTCTATTATGAAACAGCAGGCAAGTACATTAGGATCTTTAAGTTTGAGCTTGTCTCCTAAATAAGACCTTAACTCGCCTAGAGCCTGGGCGACTATTTTTGGTTTATCTGCTACAAAGAGTAATAAGTCTCCCTCTTTTGCTCTCGTTTCTGAAACCAGCTCATTAATCTCGTGCTCAGAAAAGAATTTTGCTATAGGAGATTCGACTTTTTTATGCTTCAAGGCTAACCAGGCTAATCCTTTAGCTCCAGACTGCTTGGTATACTCTACCAGTTCATCTAATTGTTTACGACTATACTCAGCACAACCTGGAGCTACTAAGCCTTTTATTACTCCTTTATTTTTGATAGCGTCTTGAAAAACCTTAAATTTCGAACCTTTTACAATTTCTGTGACATCAACCAGTTCCATGCCAAACCTTAAGTCTGGCTTATCTATTCCATACTTTTCTATACATTCTTTATACTTCAATCTGGGCCATGGCTTTTTTAATATTTTTTTATCAGTCAGTTTCTCTATTGCTTGAGTAAACAATTCCTCACACAAATCTAAAATTTCTTTTTGAGTGACAAAAGACATCTCTAAATCAAGCTGGGTAAACTCTGGCTGACGATCAGCACGAGTATCTTCATCCCTAAAACATCTTGCAATCTGAAAATATTTATCAAATCCAGCTACCATAAGAAGCTGCTTATACTGTTGAGGAGACTGGGGCAAGGAATAAAATTTACCCCAATATAGTCTTGATGGTACTAAGTAATCTCTAGCTCCTTCAGGAGTAGATTTTCCTAAAATAGGAGTCTCAATCTCAACAAAATCTCGTTGAGTCAAGAAATCTCGAATGAACTTTATTATCTTATCTCTCAAGAGGATATTGTCTTTTATCCGCTCCTGGCGTAGATCCAAATATCTCCACTTTAGCCGGACATCTTCAGAAATTTCTTTTTCTTTATCTCCTTTAGAAGGACAGGTAATCTCAAAGGGAGGAGTTTTTGCTTTACTTAATATTTCTATTCTATCTGCCATCACTTCTATTTCCCCAGTAGCTAGCTTAGGATTAATCATATCCTTAGGACGTCTTGTAACTTTACCTTCAACAGTTACTACATATTCAGAGCGTACTTGATCGGCTGTTTTCCAGGCTTCTTTTGAAATTTTGGGATTAAAAGTAACCTGGGTAATTCCGTATCTATCTCTCAAATCTAAAAAAATAAGCCCGCCATGATCTCTTCTTGAATGTACCCAGCCAGAAAGTTTTACTCTTTTCCCTGTTTGTTTTGTAGTTAGCTCACCACAGGTGTGAGTTCGATAGAGATGAGTCATGTGAATTAAAATGTGAATATTACTCCTCTACTATAGCCTATTTTTGCTTTTTTCACAAGACTTTTCCTAATACATTCCCAAAATCTGTTTTATTCTTTCTGCTTCCCTTTTCACTACTTCACTCTCGGTTTCATATGTTCTAGCTACTCGAGCATGAATTGGCCTTTTATAATCTAAATGTAAATCTAAAATAGGTCTGCCTTGGTTATCTTTAGCATAGATAATATGAAATCTAGGATAGAAATCTTTGGTCAATCTCTTAATATAAGTCTCTCTACCCTTTTGATCGCGCCAAGGTTTATAGCCGCACTCTCTAAGTAGTACCCTCGGAATCTGTTTAAATCTTTTTTTAAAGTATATACGCATATATTTTATTTTATCACAAATTTAAAGGACTGTCCTTGTTTATTTTTAAAAAATATTATATTATAGATAAAGAATAAAGATTATTTGGGTCTATAGTTCAATGGTAGAACACTAGCCTTTTAAGCTAGCTACTAGGGTTCGATTCCCTATGGACCCATTTTTTATTAAAAAATATGGCTTTTTTCAGCCATATTTTAGTCTATAGTTTATGGTTAGCCAGCGAAAACTATCCCACAATCTTACCTTTTATTTGATTCGCTTTCTTTTTTTACCAAAAACATACCCACTATTGGAGCTAGAATCCAAAGAAATCTAGCTATGTCAGAGACAAAGAAAGTTCGAGTGATACCGGCTAAAGAATTTGCTGTAGAAGGAGGTAAAAAAGAAAGAACTATGCTAATCAAAAGTCCTGCCTGAAAAACACTGAAGAGAAATATATGAGGAAGATGACTTACTCCTTCTCCTCCTTCCGGCAAAATCCCAGCTCTTATAAGAAAGAAAAATGAAATCACAAGGACTGCTCCAAATACTACTAGTTTTAGCACAAAAACTGGTCCTAGATTAAATTTCTGGGATGTTTCCTCAGTAAGATAAGGTAAATTAGAGACTACTGCCCAGCCAATATAAGTAGAAAGTAATGCAGTCAAAATCCTAGATCTTCCCAAAGTCAAGCCAAATAAAACCACAAAGACAACAAAGAAAATAAGAATGAAAAGATCCCAAGTGGGAACTGACCAACTAACTTGGCTTAATAGTGGTGTTTCCATAAATTTTGTTTTATTTCGCGAGTTTTTCGCGAATATATTATGTGCTTTTGTCTTTTATATTATAAGAACCATTCGTCGCTTCGCTCCTCAGAACCTTGTTATTCGCTACACTCATAATAGCAAATTTATTAA
Source organism: bacterium (assembly GCA_030603885.1). Taxonomy (GTDB): domain Bacteria; phylum Patescibacteriota; class JABMPQ01; order JABMPQ01; family JAUVWW01; genus JAUVWW01. The sequence goes on along the minus strand of JAUVWW010000001.1, from coordinate 16,974 downwards.
TCAAATTCAAGGCAAGGTGTGGATAAGTCTATTTTCATCTAAGAATCTTCCCTAATAACCCTTTTCTAATCTGGGCAGATTGACCTTTTATTTCAGATAATTCCTGAAAGAGCTGCCTTTCTCCTCTCAAAAGCCTTTCAGGAGTAACTACTTTTATTTTGACTAGCAAATCCCCCTTGCCAGATCCTTGTAGGTGAGGAACTCCTTTGCCTTTTATTTTAAATACTTTCCCCGACTGTGTTCCGGGAAGAAGGTCAAGCTGTACTCTTTTTCCATCCAAAGTCTCAATTTCTACCTTATCGCCTAAAGCTGCCTGGGTAAAGCTGATGGGTAGGTTAACTTTCAGATTATATCCTTCTCGCTTAAAGTACTTATGAGGGCCAACTCTAACTTGGATATACAAATCACCAAAGGGGCCTCCTTTTAGGCCTGCTTCTCCCTGACCCAAGATCCTAATAGTTTGTCCTGAATCTATACCAGCTGGAATGGTTATCCTGACTTTTTTGTATTCTTTCACTCTCCCATCTCCTCCGCACTGAGGACATGGCTTCTCTGACCTTTTTCCTTCTCCTTTACAACTAGGACAAACAGTAATCTGAGTAAATGAGCCAAGCATAGATTGTTTAGTAGAAGTTATCTGCCCAGATCCTCCACAGGTAGAACAGTTAATAATTTTTGTGCCAGACTCATACCCTTTTCCATTACACTTTGGACATCTTACTCTTTTATAAAACTCTATTTCTCTTTTGGTACCAAAAACAGCCTCCTCAAAAGGAATATCAATATTTATGTTAATGTCCTCACCGGGTGTAGGACCATATCTAGCCCTGCGTGGCCTTGTACCAAATATCTCAGAAAAAATATCCTCAAATCCCCCCCAGCCTGCGGCTGGTCCGCCTTGGGCGGAAAATCCTCTGAGAAAGTCTGAAAAATCAACTCTGGCTTGTCTTGATCCGTAAGCTTGAGAAAAATCCTCCCAGCCCCAGGGTTGATATCCACCTTGCTCAAAAGTAGTTCCAAACTGATCATACTTGGCTTTTTTTTCTGAATCAGAAAGAACCTGATAGGCCTCATTTACTTCTTTAAACTTGGCTTCATCTCCTCCACCTTTGGTGTCTGGATGATATTTGTGAGCTAGCTTTCTAAAGGCTCTTTTGATTTCAGCATCTGAGGTATCACGAGAGAGACCAAGAATTTGGTAGTAATCTTTCATATAAAATAAAAATATTGATCAAATTATTTTATTTTTATATTTACTCTAAGCTTATCACAAGGACTATTTTACATGGCAATGGTTTCCACTTCCTTCTGCACTTTCTCAATCCTCACTACTTTAACTGCTTTCAATAAAGCAAACAATAGCCAAGCAAATGACATCACCAACCAATCAAAAGGAATCATTAGAATTCTTAAGATAAAAAATAGACTAACGCTAGCGGCTAGAGGAATATATTTTCTATAAGGGCCTAGAACTTCGTTTAGTTTTTGATTAGCTGCTTTGTATATGGCATCTAAGAATGGCTCGTCTCCTTTAACTTCTATCCCCAATCCCTCAAACAATCCCTGACCACCTTCTTCTTTTCCTTCTTGTTCTTTGAATATTTCCATAAATTTCTCTTTCACTTTTGGATTTTCTCTGATGGCTTCAAACACTTCTTGTTTAGAGGCTATATCTACACCTTCTTCTTTTAAGAATTCTATAGCTTCAGGAGGAAGTTCAAATTCTTCCTGTTTCTCTAAAGTAGAGAGTGTCATTAAAAAGGTAAACTCGTCCACTGTCATACTTTTTTTAAATCCAGGAACAAGACCAGAGATCACACCTTCTGCCGGAGCCACAGCAGCATCAAACATCTGTTTAGGAATAGTTATTTCTCTTGCCTGAGCCTGAATGGCTGGAGCAAAATAATAGGCTATACAGATCATGATGATAGAGAAGGTCAAAACAAGAGGAAGACCATAGCCAAGACTTTTCCTTAAAGAAACACGTATTCTTACTCTCTTTTCACTATTAATACTAAGATAACCAGCAAAGAGAGCAATGAGGAAAAGAATAATACCAATAAGATAGCCTATCTTGAAACCAAAGAATAGGAAAAAAGACAAAGTACAAAGTGTAAGAAGTGGAAAGGCAATAGCTTTCGAATCTATTAAAAAACAAGTTAAACCAGATAACACAACAAAGATAAAAAAGAACAGAAGCGTCCAGATTAGATTATTAAGGATAGAAGATTCGGCATAAAAAAGAGCATGGAGAAAGTACCAAAAGAGCAAACAAGCGCCCAAAGTCAAGACGCCAAAGATGATGGATTTGATGGTTTTTGGAGACATAGATTTTTCATTCTAACAATTCAACATTCTAACATTTGTTAGTATGTTAGCATGTTTGAATATTAGTATGTTTAATTATTATTTGTCTTCTTTCTTTTCCTCATCCTTTACCTCCTCTGCTTGGCCTTCTACTGTGCCTTTAGGAGGTTGAGGACCTGGTTGTCCTGGCTGAACACCTGGTTGTGGTCCTGGTCTCCCATACATAGCTGCTCCCACTTTCTGAATAGAATCAGAAAGCTCAGACATTGCTTTTTTGATAGCCTCAAGATCATCTTTATCTTTTACTTTCCTCAAGGCTTCTACTTTTGCCTCAATGTCTTTCTTGTCCTCGGGCTTTACTTTATCTTTAGCCTCTTTCAGAGTCTTCTCTGTAGTATAAATCAAGGCATCTGTTTTGTTTCTTTCATCAATCAGATCTTTCTTCTTTCTATCAGCTTCAGCATACTGCTCTGCCTCTTTTTTCATCTTTTCAATCTCTTCTTTGGGTAAAGCAGAAGAATCTTTAATGGTAATGTGTTGAGATTTATTTGTAGCTTTATCTTTGGCAGTCACCTTTAAAATTCCATTGGCATCAATATCAAAAGTTACTTCAATTTGAGGAACTCCACGAGGTGCTGGAGGGAGGCCATCCAGAACAAATCTACCTAGCGTCCTATTATCAGGAGCCATAGGACGTTCACCTTGCAACACATGAATCTCTACCTGAGGCTGATTATCAGCTGCTGTAGAGAAAATCTGAGTTTTTGAAGTAGGAATAGTAGTGTTACGAGAAATCAAAGAAGTCATTACTTGGCCAAGAGTTTCTACTCCTAAAGTTAAAGGAGTCACATCTAAAAGTAAAATCTCTTTCTTTATCTCACCACCAAGGATGGCTCCTTGAATAGCAGCGCCTGAAGCAACACATTCCATAGGATCAACACCACGCTCTACTTTTTTACCCAGATAATCTTCTATGAATTTTTGAACCGAGGGCATCCTAGTTGGACCACCAACTAAGATAATCTTATCAATGTTCTGTGGTGAAAGTTTAGCATCCTCGATAGCCTTCTCTAAAGGTCCTCTACATTTCTCAATAATGGGTTTAACTAACTCCTCAAGCTTAGCCCGGGTTATCTTCATGGTCAGATGCTTTGGACCGGTCTTGTCTGCGGTAATAAAGGGTTGATTAATCTCTGTCTCAAGACCTGAGGAAAGCTCGATCTTTGCTTTTTCTGCGGCCTCTTTTAGCCTTTGTAGGGCCATTTTATCTTTCCTTAGATCAATTCTATACTCTTTTTTGAATTCTTCAGCGATATAATTAATTAAAGCTTCATCCATATCATTTCCACCAAGCTCAGTATCTCCTGAAGTTGAAATAACCTCAAAAGTAGCTTGGCCTTTCTCGGTCCCAAAATCCATTATGGTTACATCCAAAGTTCCTGCTCCAAAATCAAAAACCAAAATCTTCTGAGCTTTTTCTTCTTTATCTATTCCATAAGCAAAAGCAGCTGCCGTTGGCTCATTAATAATTCGGGCTACTTTTAGACCAGCAATAGCGCCAGCATCTTTTGTTGCCTGTCTTTGAGCATCATTAAAGTAAGCCGGACAAGTGATGACTACTTGCTCTATTCTTTCTCCAAGATAAGCCTCAGCGTCTTTTTTAATCTTCTGTAATACAAAAGCAGAAAGCTGTTGAGGGGTATATTCTTTGCTATGAAGAGTTACCTTCCAGTCAGTTCCCATTTTTCTTTTAAAAGCAGTGACAGTCCCTTCAGGATTAGTGACAGCTTGCCTTCTGGCAGGTTCTCCAACTAAAAGTTCACCTTCTTTAGTGAAGGCTACATAAGATGGAAAAGCCTTTCCTCCCACAGTAGTTCCTTCTGCAGAAGGAATGATAACCGGCTTTCCTGCCTCCATAACAGAACAAGCAGAATTTGATGTTCCAAGATCAATTCCTAATATTTTTGGCATATTGTTATATTGTTAAATTGTTTTGCCGACCTAAGTCTTAAGACTATTTATCTCGTATATTTAAGGCCGAGTGGTATGCCGAAACCTTCCTTATTTAGCTACCTTCACCTTGGCCGGCCGAATCACTCTTCTACCCAGTTTATATCCTGGAGCTAATTCTTTAATAATTGTTCCTGGCTTAAGCTTCTTTATTGCTTCGCGTTCTACTGCTTCGTGTAGTTCGTGATTGAATATACCTTTAGTCTCTATTCTCTCCAGGCCTTTTTCTCTAAGAAGTCCATCCAGGCTTTGTTTAATTTTCTTCACCCCTTCAAGCCAAACTGAATCTTCTTGCTCCGGGGCTTCTTGAATAGCTCGCTCAAATCCTTCCACAATAGGTAAAATCTCTAAAATCAAACCTTCATTAGCATATTCTATAAGCTCTCTTAGTCTTTTCTCTTGTTGTTTTTTATAATTTATAAAATCTGCTTGAGCTCGCTTCCAGCCCTCTAGATGTTTTTGAGCTTGTTTTTTGGCTTGTTTAAGCTGTTTTTGGAGTTTGTCAATTTCTTTGGTCTTCCTTATCATAATTACTTAATTACTTTATCCAACAACTTACTGGTAAAATCTAGCAATGACTTATTCCGAGCGTATCTCATTCTTTTGGGACCTAAAATTCCTAACTTTCCTTTTCTCAACTTGGTTATTATTATACTACAATTTTCCATTCCTCTTAAGGGGTTTTCTTCTCCTATATAAATATTCAGTTCTCCTTTTGTCTCTTGAAATAGTTTTTCAAAATCATCCTCTAGGTTGTCTAAAATTTTGGAAATACATTTGATTTCTCCTATATCTTCGAACTCCGGCTGAGCAAAAAGTTCTTCAAAGCCTACTTCCCAAAATTCGTCTTCTAAATCGAGGATGGCTAAATTATGAGCTAAGGAGGCTAAAACTTTGGTGGTTTGTCTAACTAGCTGATCGACCTTGAGATTTAGAAGTCTTTCTATTCTTGTCTTTTCTCTTAAACCTAAAACCTCTTTCTCTATTAATTCATCCACAAAATATCTATAGCCTTTATCTGTAGGTACCCTTCCTGAGGATGTATAAAGATGGCCTAGATATCCTCTTTTTTCTAATTCTGCCATCTCATTTCTTATAGTAGCTGGAGATATACCAAAATTATACTTTTTAACCAGAATAGAAGACCCTACTGGCTCAGCAGTATCCACATACTCTTTAATTATTGCCTTTAAAATAGCCTTTTTTCGAGTATTCATGATAATGGTTTAAGATTAGCACTCCGACTTTGAGAGTGCTAATCTTATTTTAGCAAAATAAAAAAGGCTGTCAAGCCTTTTAAACGATAAACAGTTATAAAAATCTCAAATGTTGCTCCACCACTCCTAATTTAATCTCTCACTTATTAATCTAACTGTCTAACCCTGATTATCTAACAGCCCTTATCCTCGCACCTTGTATAAAGGATTTTGCTGAACCTGAACCAGCTCGTTGCAGCTGCAATTCCATTATTATCTCTCCACTAGGCATGGTAAGGCTTCCAGAGCTATACTTGGTTGGTCCAGATCCTGTCATACCAGAAATAGTAGATCCTGAAATTACTGAACTATTAGTGAAATCATACAATCTTACATCTGCAACAAGACCTGCACTGGCCGACGTATAAACTACGGCATAGGAGAAGGTCCTATTTGGAAAATCGTCAGCATTATAAACTGTCCTATTAATAGTTACCCAAGAGGAAAAATTAGTATCCCCTCCCCCTAAATAGTGATAGTCAGTTATATCAGAAGTTAAGGCAACAGTACCCGATTGCGCTGGTAATGTAATAGTATAATCTGCTCCTGGATCTTGAGCGGTTAATTTAATCTCATTGGCATCCGCGGTTGATCCTTCAAACCATAAGGAATTACCGTCATTACCAGCAGTTTCTGTAAATGCATCTCCTGAGGCCACATCACCTACCGCTGTAATATCTCCTGCACCTCCGGCGGTTGCCCAAACAGGATTAGCTCCAGCTCCTTGGGTTTGAAGAAATTGACCTGAGGTTCCTGGGCCTAAAGCTACCCAATTTGAACCATTATCATAGAGGATTGCACCCTGAGTTCCTGGAGCAGGCACTGTACCAATTGTTTGCCAAGTAGGTACACCTCCAGAGACCTGTAACACTTCTCCTGCCAAGCCAATCCCTAATTTGGCTAAGGTATTAACCCCTGAGGCATAAAGTAGATCCCCTGTGGTATACGTTGTCTGGTCGGTACCTCCGTAGGCTTCAGCAATAGCATTACCCTGCCAAGTACCACCAGCTACACCCGAGACAGCAATAGGTTGATTAAAGGTATGGGTTCCTGTCCAAACATAATTAGCACTAGTATCTAGACCTCCTTGAGCCAGTCCCAAAACATTAACCCTAGTAAAATCAACTGTTATCCCTTCTTTAAAATCGATATCTCCTTCAAAGACAGACCAATCTTTTACTAGGAGGCTATCATTAATTATGACTGGCCCAAAAGGACGAGAAATTTCTCCATGTACTTCAAAATGGTCTCCAACAACTATTGGCATTCCACCAGGAACTCCATGGATAATAGGTCCTACAGGATAGATGGCTCCCTGAATGACAATGTCATTTCTGAAAAAATAAGTGTCCCACATATCAAAGAGAGCTTGGGTTTTGGATGGCAAGCCCAAAAATAGAGCCATACTGATGATAAGAGCAAAAATTAGTGCTCTTTTGTATTTCTGTTTAGACATGATTTTTGTCCGTAGACTCTTTAAATTCCTTTCTATTCCGACTAACTCGAAGCAGAAAATTATTTACGGACTTTATTAAAGGCTTTCTTCTTATTTATTATAGCATACTAAATAAATATTTACAACGCCAAATAGACTTCCTTATTTATCAATGGAATCTACCTTGCGTCTAATAACTTCTATCCCAATACGCAATATCTCATCACTACCAGATAGGTAATGAGAGATGCTGCTATGGCCCCAGCAATAAAACCAGCTATAAATCCAGCCAGGGAACCAGCTATTTTCCTTCCAATCCGGAACTTGTTTTTTTTTGCTTCCTCTTGGATAAATTCTCCCATGAAATTATTAAGGGATATTAAGGATTCCCCTAATATCCCTCTTAATTAGTAGATTTTATTTTTGGTAAAACTTGCTCATATCCTTCTAAATCAAACTTAATTGTCTTAGCTTCAATCAAACTAGGATCTATCTGAAAAGCACTTTGTGTGGCCTGATATAAGAATCTTGTTGAGATAACTAAAATGATCACTAAAATCAGTATCAGCAGACTACTAATAATAGTATAAGTATATTTAGAGCCAAGAATTCTCATGGTTTTCTTTGCTATTCTTTAATATAAATCTCTGACAGAAGTTTTGCCTCAGAGCTTTTCTGTATATTTTCTTCTCCTATCATATCTAAATTATTAAATTTAACAAAATAAACCAAGCCTTCCACCTCAGATAGATATCTAATGGTTGAATCTAAATTTCCTCCAAGATCGACTTTGCAAACAATAATAGGATAAGCTCCAGCTTTATCTTTTGTTTTTGGTTCGAAATGGATGGTCTGCTCAATTCCTGCACTTAATGCCACATTTTCTAAAGCAGCTATAAAATCTATTATTTCTTCTTCTTTAGGTAGGGCTTTTTTAACCTGGGGAAGATCTTCTTCTATCTTTTTAAAGTCTTCTTTTAAAGAAGTTAAGGTCTCATCTCTCTTTTCCCAGACATAAAGTAGGCTTCTTTTTTCCTGCAAAGTTTTTGAGGCTAAAACAATCTGTCTTGCTGTAAAAGAAATAGCTACTATTCCTAAAATAAGCACAGCCACAGTCCCTATAACTGTCCTTATTATTTTCTTTCGACCTCGACCTTTTTCAAATTCTAAAACCTTTATTTCACCTGTTGTGTGAGGCATCTTTTTAAAAACTAAAAGAAATGTTGAATTCAATGTTTTCTTTCTTTTCTATGCTAGCCAGAGGCATGTTTATACTCTTAAACAATAAAGAAGATTCAAGATTATCTTTTAAAGCAATAAGATGCTTTCTTGTGTCTGCCTTACCTTGAAGTATCACCTCGGCCTCTTTAGAGAAAATATTAAGGCCATTCAAAGTTATACCCTCTGGAATAAGATTTTTAATCTCAGCCAATATAGGCGAGAAAGGTAAAATATCTTTTTGTATTTCCTTCATTATCTCTATTCTTTCATTAAATTCTAAAGCCTCTGTCTCTAGCCTTGATGTTTCTTCAGGGATAGGAATTTGAGCACGCAAATTCAACTGTTCGTCTGTAGTCTGAACGAGATAATGAAGTAAAAACCACATACTAACAAAGATGATTACCAAAACCACTGTCAGAGTGGTAATAATATTGCCCCAAAGTGAAGCAAAGGCTACCCTTTTCTTAGTCTCGTAAGCCTCTTCAGTACCTACGGGCAAAAGACTAATAAAATTATCCTCTTTGCGAGAAACAAGACCTCTAAGAGCACATCCTACGACTGGCAGCCAAGAGGAATCCTCTTTAATAAAATCTATTTTTTTAATATTAATAAAAGCTTGGGCCTGAGATGTTTTTATCTGAAGCTGACCAGTTACATACTTGGCTAGTTTAGAAATTTTGCCTTTCTCTCCACAAATAAAAATAGAAGAGAAAGAGACCTTGACTTTCCTTTGGGATTGATAAAAAGTGATAACTCTTCTAATTTCATTTACTAAAGTTTTTCTAACCTCATCTGATTGGATATCTATTTTTTCTACCTTAGGTATTTCTTCTTTAAAGCTCAAAAAACGACCAAATCTCAGATCACCTTCTTTAAAAACCAAACTAACAATGCCATCTTGGGTTAAATAAATACCTAGAGAAGCTCCTTTTTGAGGTTTGTCCACGATACGAGAAAGACTAATAGAAGGCATTTCAAAAGCTATGGGTATTAACCCAGCTTCATCTAGGGCTTCAAGATAAGGATCGATTTTATTTTTTGGGCCTTGGGCTATGAGCAACTCTATTTTACCCTCAATATTTGGTGCTTTTACCTCTTGCCAATCCATGTAAGCTTTATCTAGCGGATAGGGAAATAAAGAAACGTCAGATTTAATAGCCTGTGTGATTTGTTCTTGGGGTAGAGGTGGAAACTGGAAAGTTTGAGTAAAGACTAGAGATTCTGGAAGAGAGACTATACAATAAGGGGTTTTTATAGAGGGTTTTGCTGCCCTAAACAATTTTCTTAAAGCTAAAATCAATGCTTTTTTATCTTTTACTTTCCCCTTAATGATAGTGTCTTTTTTTAGTCTTATTTCGCCTGAAGAGATCAAAACTACCTTCTGTCTTACAGAATGCAAAAGTACTGCTCTAAGCCTGCTTTCTTGGATTTCAAGACCAAATATTCGTTCTTTTGGAATTAGTAGATCGAATACTCTCATAATACTTACTTATGGCTAATTGCTTATCACTAATCGAACTGCGATAAGCGATGTGCGATAGGCGATAAGCTAATCAGTCATTTCTTCCCAAGAATACAAAGTCACCTTCCCTTGAGGATCTACATCTACAATTACTCTTATCTTGCGTTTTATGTTTTTAACTTCTCCTTGGGATATAATAGTAGTTTTTCCTGAAGAGGGTACGTCTTTATCCACCGTTATTGTAGTAGTTCCATCACCAACAGTCAATGTATAGCCTACCAGGTCTTCAAAATCTGGGTTTCTTACAATTTTTATTTCAGCGTCATGAATTCCTGCTTCAGCAACATGAAAAGCCATACCAGAATCTCTGTGACTGGCTGAAATACTACTTTCCACTCTTCCAGAAAAAGCAATAGCCAGACCAATAATTAAGATTATTGCTGAGATAGCTAAAATAGCAGGAAGAGCAGCGATACCCCACTGTAATTTGTAATTTGTAACTTGTAACTTGTAACTTTTCATTGTCTCAATGATATTGTTGTCTGCCTGGAGGACGAGGCTTGAAGATAAGGATTTCCTCCGGCATTGTAGTCAATGGCTAAGCTAATCTGAACTGTTGGTTTTGCCCCTGTGTTGTTGACTTGATAAAAGATGATAGATGAAACTGTAACTTTGTCTGTAGTTAGATCTTGAACATCACTCGTTCCTTCTTTTATTTGGAGAACCCCATCCGAGACACTAAAGACCGTAGGATTAACATCCGCATCTGCCATGGCTAGACTTAAAGTAGAACCAGAAGAATTATCATCTGGTAAATTTACATCTAAAGCTTTTCTCGTAGCATAAGCTATTTTCTCGATGGAGAATATCAAATTCTGCTGAACTTCTGTGGTAACTTTTATACGATCCCGGGTATGCAAAGTGATTACTATCATTCCAGAGACAAGGACTAAAACAAAGACGAGAATAGCAATATAAATGAGGAGCTCAATGAGGGTAAAACCCTTTGTCTTAGTTAATTTTTTCATTTAATAAATAGTAAAATTAATAGCTACCTCGTGGAGTATTGGTGTATTGTTTCCATTACCAGTCAGAATAACTTTATATTTTATCCACTGATCCCCCCAATGATCTAAATGAATGGTCTCACCTGAGGCTGCCTCAAAATAATCTGTCTCATCACCGTCTTCTCCTTCTGGTCCAGACCAAGTTAAAGACCACTCACTTGGTGAGCCTCCCACATCAGAAGCAGTTTTTATCTGGAATTTAATATTTTCTGCTTCAGTAGGTATAGTCTCTAACCAAGAAATGGAGTTAAATCTACTAAAAGATCCAGAGTTAAAAGCAGAAGAAATTAGATAACCAGAAAGTTTATAATTTGGCTCCCCCTCCTCACATCCACCTTGAGTGACAATCTTAAATGATTTGGTTGGCTCTTTAGAAGAGATATAAAGAATATTATTGTGAACATGAACTCCTGTGGCAGCAGCTCCAATATCAACCGTGGCTAATTCTTCAGGTGGCGAGTCGGGCAGACCAGAAATATCAAATATCTTTACTCCGTAAGGATTATTATCAATGGCTACAAACAGATAATGTTCATCAACAAAGGTATCATTGCCCTTTCCATCAACACCAATAGTGTATTTAAGTACAGGACTTTCAGGAATAAAGAAGTCATAAATCTTTAAACCTTCGCTTTGTGAGTCTATAGCTAAAAAGGCATAATCCCCAGCCACAAAGGCATAATTGGCAGACTTTCCAAGATCAGTAGTGGATTTCAGCTCAGGACTCGAAGGATTAGAAACATCATAAATCTTTAGTCCTTCATTTGCTTTACTACAAGCCACATAAGCATAACTACCCAAGACAAAAACTCCATTTGCAGAAAAGCCATCTAAATCGACTTCTGATTCTAAAATCGGACTTTCAGGATTAGAAACATTCCAAATTTGAAATCCTTTGGTAGTACTATCTACAGCTAAATAGGCATAATTCCCAGAAACATAGATATCATTTCCTCTACTGCCGATATCTACTCTTGCTTTTACTTCTGGATGATAAGGATCGGAGACATCCAACACCTGGAATCCTTCGTCATATTGGTTAACGCTTAAAAAGGCATAATTTCCTGAAACTTCTACACCTGTTCCAAAATTGCCCAGATTTTTACTACCTACATGGAATGGATTTTGCGAATCAGAAACATCAAAGATCTGCAGTCCAGCCACATTGACATTCACTGTTAAATAAGCATAGTTACCAACAACAAAGACATCATTAGAGAGCCCAGCTGAAGGAAATTTAGTTTCTGATCTAATACAAGCATTAGCCCAAGTTCCACCAGGAGCCAATTTAAGATCACCGGGTGGATCATTGACCTCTACATTATTATCATCGCTATCATATTTGGTATCGTCTAACCAAATAGTCTGTCCATCCCCTCCTGACCAATCAGTCTGAGTCCAGATCTCATTTCTCCAAAAGGTGATATATTCAACTAAGACTATATCTCTCATATCATTGGCAGTCACAGTTACTGCCACTTTCTGAGTAGAGGGATCATCAGTACCTCCAGACTCAACTATGTTTCCAGACTCGTCTCTCTGGACATTATCTATTACTATAGAACGAGTATATCCAGAAATCGGCTCGTCTGTGCCAGCAGATAAGCTCCAACCTCCTCCGTTGTGTGTTGGATGATAAGAACTACCTTTGGTCAAGTTATAAATATTATTCCAATCCTCATCTTTTATGGCTCGAACTGCTGCTTGACCTTCCTGAGCTAAACCTAAAGCAATGTTCTGTTTATCGCCTGCTCTGCTCGATTGCAAAGAAACAAAAATAAGCTGGCCTGCGGTAAGCAAAATTAAGCCTCCCACAATCAAGGCTATAAGTAATTCTATAGTTATTTGCCCTTTCTTTGTTTTAACATTTAAGCGTTTAGGCATTGTAAAAAATAAAAACTAAAAGCAAAAAGCGTTTCCTTATTCTATATTTATCTTTCCTACTTGGGTAATAGTGATTGTTTTATAAGTAGAAGATTGAGTCGCCAATTCTACTCGCAAAGCTGCATCATTAGCTCCTGTACCAAAGTTTGAAGTAGTTCCTTCTAGCTTATCAAAAACAACATCACTCCCTCCCCCACTCAAAGTAATATTACTTATCTTGACCGCGGAAGACAATCCATTTACCTGATTCTTTAATTCGTTAGGATCGTAGCTTGATCCATAAAACAAAACAAACTTATCTGTTTCAAAATGGACTCCCCACTGAGATAGCTCCTCTCCAGCCATAGTTTTGCTTTGAGCTTCTCTTAAAGTATCTACTGTCTGCCTTGCCACAGATTCTATCTCAATTGAACGTTGAAAAGAAGTATAAGAAATAAAACCAACCACAGCCAGAATACCAATGATGGTTATGACAATGAGGGTTTCAATGAGAGTAAAACCTTTTGAATTCATGGAACAGCATTATATGTTACATGTTATGTATTATATGTTTAGATGATTTTACCCAATGATTGTGACTAGCTGATAAATAGGTACCACAATAGAAAGAGCTATCCCAGCGACAAAAAGTCCCATCAACATCAAAAGAATAGGCTCAATCAAGGTTAGTAGATTCTCTAAGACGACGCTTGTTTCCTCTTCATAAAATTTAGCTACCTGAAGAAGGGCTTGCTCATGAGTGCCAGTCTTCTCTCCTACCCTTATTATACTGACTATGAGCCCAGGAAAAAGTTTAGGCTCGTCTCCTAAGACAATACTCAAAGTCATGCCCTTTTTTATCTTTTCTTTAAAACCTAAAATAGCTTTCTTGTAAGCAACGCTTTCTACAGAACTTGATGCAATATCCAAAGCTTCCAAAATAGGCATGCCGCTTTTTAGGAGCCAACTAAAAGTTCGAGAAAATCTCATAATGTCAATTTTCTTAAGAAGATCAGCTATTCTTGGAACTTTTGAAGCAATAACTCTTAAGGTATTCCTACCTTTCCTTGTTCGAATAAAGTAAGTCACCAAAGCTGCCAGTATGCCTAAATAGACAATGCTTAAGAGAGGATGAGCACCTAAAATAGCACTTACCTTAAGAATTATCCTAGTAAACCAAGGAATCTCCACCCCAGTTCTAAAAAACACTGAGGCTAGTTTAGGTAAAACAAAACTGACAATAAAAATAACTACAGCCAAAGCCGTAATAAGTAATATTACAGGATAGGTTAGAGCTCCTTTAATCTTGGAGGTCAAATTATATTCCTTTTTAAGTTGCCTAGACAGATACATGAACGAACGATCTAGGGTTCCTCCAGCTTCTCCTGTTTTAATAAAGCCCAAAAACACCTTAGAAAAAAATCTAGGATAGGATGCAAAAGCATGGGACAAAGGTAAACCCTGATCTAGATCTAATTTAGTTTTAGATAACACCTCTTTAAGAATAGAATTTTTAGTATCTTGAGCTAAAATATCAATTGCTTCAGAAAGAGAAACTCCCGCTTTAACCATGACAGCTAGGTTTCTAGTTAAAAGAATCTTCTCCATGGTTGTTATTCCTCTAAACGGATGAAAATCTAAAAACCAAGCTTTGGGCTTGGCTGATTTCTGTTTAACAGAAATGGGAAGAAGACCTCGTGAGCGTAGATAACCAAAAACATTACTAGATGCTACAGCTTCCATCTCTCCCTTTTGAATTTTTCCTTCCTTAGTTGAGGCAGTATAAATAAAGATGGGCATTGATCATGGAACACATAACATAAAACAGTATTATATGCTATATGTTATGTGATTGGTTATTCCCTGGTTACTCTCAACACTTCTTCAATAGTAGTTATTCCTGTTTCTACTTTGGCCAGTCCATCAACAAACAAAGGTCTCATGCCTTCTTCTAGAGCTGCTTTATATAATTCTTGCCTTGTAGCCTGGCCAGTCATAAGATTTCGAATTTCTGGGACAATATTTAAAACTTCGAAAATCCCTATCTGGCCTTTATAGCCAGTATTAGCACATTTGTTACATCCTTTTCCTCTGTGGGCACGTCTAGGAATTGATACCTTTGATTCATTTACCCCAATCTTTTTAAGTTGTTCAGATATAACCTTTGCCATCTCTCGAGACATGGTATAACTTTCAATACAATTCAAACAGATTTTTCTTACTAAACGCTGAGCAATGGCTAGGCTAAGTGTGGAAGGGAGCAAAAAAGATTCAGCTCCTAAATCTAAAAGTCTAAATATCGTTCCCACGGCATCATTGGTATGTAAAGTAGAAAGTACCAGATGCCCTGTCATGGCAGCATGAATAGCTATCTCGGCTGTCTCTTTATCTCTAATTTCCCCTACCATGATGATATTGGGAGCTTGACGAAGAAATGATCTTAGACCTCGAGCAAAAGTCAGGCCTATGCTAGGTCGTACCTGGGTTTGAGTCACCCTAGGGATGTCATATTCAATGGGATCTTCAATGGTAGAAATATTGACCTCTGGTTTATTAAGAATATGGATCATGGCATACAAAGTAGTAGTCTTTCCACATCCAGTAGGACCAGTAGCCAAAATCATGCCTTGAGGTCTGGCCATCTTGGCCTGAATGACTTTAAGATCTTTTGACAAAAGGCCTAAGTCTGATAAAGAGAAAGGTTTAGCTGCACCCATAAGTAGTCTAAGAACCACTTTCTCTCCGTAAAAACTAGGTATAACTGATGTCCTGATAGCTATCCGCTGAGTATCAGTAGCAAACTTAAAACGGCCGTCTTGGGGAATCCTGTGTTCATCAATTCTAAGGTTAGATAAAATCTTAACTCGAGCTATCAAAGCTGGATGGATCTCTTTGGCTAAGGTAATAATATCTCGCAAAAACCCTTCTATTCGAAAACGGACAAGGGTCTTATCTTCCTGAGCCTCAATATGTACATCGGTGGCATTATTAGCAATAGCATGTTCAAGGACAGTATTTAGAATGTTGATGATGGGAATATCCCGAGCCATCCTTTCTACATCCTTTAGGGCTCTTTCAGCTGACTTTTCTATATTCTCAGCAATTACTCTCTCAAATTCCGTACCTAGGGCCTTTTTATAAAGCCTTAAGGTGTTATTTATATCAGAAGGGCTAGCCAGATAAGGCTTTATAAAATAGCCAGTTTTAGCCTCAAGGAATTCTAAGGTATCTAGAGCTTGGGGATCTTCCATGGCTACCTTTAGAGTATCCTTATCTTTACCAAAGACAATGACTCGCTTTGATTCCGCTACATCTGAAGGCAAAAATTTAAGGTACTTGGGCTCAATTTTTATCTCTTTTAAGTCAATGAAAGGAATTTTAAAATGGGAAGCCAGAAGCTCCATCAGATATTTTTCCGAAACAAACCCTTCGCCAATGAGAACATCGGTTATTTTCTTACCAGTCCTTCTTGCCTCGCCTTGAACTTTTAAAAATTGCTTATCAATAATAAGCTCGGCATCTTTGAGGATTTTTTTTAGTTGATCAGGAGAAATGGGCACAATAAAAAATCATATAACATGAAACAGGCAACAAATTATTTGGTGTCCCATATTATGTGTTATGTATTATGTAAAACTAGCTCCCTAGAAGATCTAGTTTGGTTCCTAACTCATAACGATCAATATTGTTTCCTCCATCTTTTTCTGCTACATCATTGGTAGTGGTATAATAGTCACTTTCCATGACAGAGTCGATCTCAAAACTGTTGTTAGCATCAGATTGGTAACGATAATATTGACCGCCAGTAGCAGAATTTGTAGGATCAGCTGGATAGTGACTGATAGGGGTTCCTGAGCTTACTCCGGTCAAATCAATAGGAATCCAGCCTGTGCCATCATTGTTATAAGGAGTATCGTTACAATGATTGCAGGTAACAGGACAACCAGAGACAGGATGGGAGCAATAGACATCTCCAACAGTACCCATCGAAGGAGAGGTTGTATCAGACAAATACAAAGAGATAGCTGACTTTATAGTTGTCATATCAGATAGCCTTTGAGAATCTCTTCCCTTCCTTAACATCTCTGCTGGATTCAAAACCAAAACTACAATTAAAGCCAGAACACCAATGATGACAATAACAATTAAAAGCTCAATTAGGGTAAAACCCCCACATCTTCTTTTTTTTCTCTTTTTAGGACTCACTTTTTTTCACCCCCTTTCTTTTAAGTTTCACTACTATTTTTTGGGAGAATCTGCTATTTTTTGACAACCACATCTATAGAAAACTGGTTTTTATAAGAATAGTCTAATTTTCTTTGTCATTTTTCTTTTTATCTTAACTAGAATTTT
>JAUVWW010000006.1 GCA_030603885.1 bacterium | reverse complement strand
GCTGAAAATCCTGAAGAATTGCCTGGAAGCTCTGAATCTGGGATTAAATCGCCACTTGAATCTAAAAGGTAATACTTTATTGATTGGCCATTCAAGGTGTTAGAAATATCTACTTTTTCAAAATCTCCTACTTCAGAAGGGGTGATAGTGGAAGAAATGACCTTCTTTTGAGTGTTGGTAGGATAGTAGCTATATCTAATGGCTACTGACCCAAGTTCCGGGGTAACTGAGCTATCACTGGTAGAAAGGACTGCTTTCCATCTAACATCTGAACCTTTATTAGTAAATATATGTTCTGTGCTAGAAGTAACTGTTTCCCAACTACTTCCTCCGTCGGCACTCATTTGATAAGTAATTGTTTGACTATTTAAAGTGGCCGTAGTGGTCAGTGTAACTTTGACCGCGCTGGTTCCGACTAAATTAACTTTAGTGGATTGGGCTAGATTATTAGATGTATCATAAACTGACGCAAACATGTAGATATCATTATTACCATTCCGACCATCCATCCAGACTATTTTGTCGTCATAAATAGCTGGATATTGCTGGTAATTAGAGTCGGTGGTAATCTGGGATTCGGTTGAAGTAGAAAGGTTATACATGTAGATATCAGATTGGCTAATACCAGAACAAGTTCCCATCTTTGAATCCCAATGACACCCATCCCCACTATGAGCTTCACACTCTCCCTGGGTTCCGTATTGACCGCAGTTAGCTGGATCACGATAATCCATCCAGACTATTTTGTCGTCATAAATAGCTGGAGATTGCTGCTGACTAATATTAGTGGTAATCTGGGATTCGGTTGAAGTAGAAAGGTCGTACATGTAGATATCCGGATTGCCATTCCGAGCATCCGTCCAGACTATTTTGTCGTCATAAATAGCTGGATATGCCTGGTAATTGGAGTCAGTGGTAATCTGGGATTCGGTTGAAGTAGAAAGGTCGTACATGTAGATATCAGGTTTTATACCATTACGATAATCCGTCCAGACTATTTTGTCGTCATAAATAGCTGGATATTGCTGGATATTAGAGTCAGTGGTAATCTGGGATTCTTGAGAAGTAGAAAGGTCGTACATGTAGATGTCATATTGAGTACCATCAGAACAAAACCCGAAATTCCAACGACACCCATCCCCACTATGAGCTTCACACTCTTCCTGGGTTTCAAAACTACTACAGTCAACTGAATTTCGATCATCATGCCAGACTATTTTGTCATCATAAATAGCCGGATATTGCTGCTGATTAGAGTCAGTGGTAATCTGGGATTCAGTTGAAGTAGAAAGGTCGTACATGTAGATATCATAATTGCCATTCCGATAATCCATCCAGACTATTTTGTCGTCGTAAATAGCTGGATATTGCTGGTTATTAGAGTCAGTGGTAATCTGAGACTCTTGAGAAGTAGAAAGGTCGTACATGTAAATATCATATGGAGTATCCCTAGAACAAGTTCCCGTCTTTGAATCCCAACGACACCCATCCCCACTATGAGCTTCACACTCTCCCTGGGTTCCATATTGACTGCAGTTAGCTGGATCACGATAATCCTGCCAGACTATTTTGTCGTCATAAATAGCTGGAGATGACTGGTCATTGGAGTCAGTAGTAATCTGGGATTCGACATCTACTTGGGGTAATTTTAACTGCTGATTAGTTACATCCCAATTAGCCGTGGTATTGACAGCATCTTTATAAGTAGTAACCGAGAAAGCTTCAGTAAAATCTGCTGAAGTAAAAGGAACAAAAAGAGAGCCACTAGATAAAGTGGCTTCATTTATAGAAAGACCAGTTGCATCAGAAAAAGTATCAGTGTAGGTACCACTAGTGTTATTCTGCAACGGCGCAGAATGACTCGCATATGGTATATAGCATATGGTTAATAGCAGGAGGATGGCGAAAAATTTTATAAATTGTCTTTTCATATGCATTAAAGAAAGCAACTCCTGGCCGATTAATTTTCGCTTCCAGCTTCAATTTAATAACTACTCCTTTTTTAAAAAAATCTGTCAAGTCCTTGGTGGTGGACCGTACCAGATTCGAACTGGTGACCTCCTCGGTGCAAACGAGGCACTCTACCAACTGAGCTAACGGCCCAAGATTATTTACCTTGCTCCAAAAAATCTTCCAAACATAGCCACGATCACGTTCTGAAGCATGCCCGTCATATACATCAAAGAAATAAAAACAATAAGTACTCCTAAAAGCTTGTAGAACATGCGCGTTCCTCCAAAACCACGAAAATGCTCTTCTACCCAACTGATGCGACCCGTAAACTCTAGAAGAGTCTCGGTCTTAAGAACCAGCAAAATACCAATTCCTATACCAATTAATCCTAAAAATATTTGTCCGAACATAATTAATATGGCACGTTAAGCGTGCCTTAACCACGCTAAACATGGTGGGCGCACCTGGATTTGAACCAGGGACCTTTACATTATCAGTGTAACGCTCTAACCAACTGAGCTATGCGCCCAAAAATCAAAAAAGTTAAGAGTTCTCGTGTGAGAGAGTTTTGCACACGATTGCTCAAGAGCAACCAACTCTTATTCTCTTAACTTTGTAAATTTTGACAACTAAAAGGTGATAAGAATTTAAACGTCAATTTATATAATTTAGTCATAATTTGACATCGACCGATTAGTCTCCTTAGAAAGGAGGTGATCCATCGACAGCTTCCGCTACCGATGCCTTGTTACAACTTCGCCCCTCTCGCTGATCCCACCTTAGACCCTCATAATGAGAGGTTTCGGGTGTTACCAACTCGTTTGACGTGATGGGCGGTGAGTACAAGACCTGGGAACGTATTCACCGTGGTATAGCTGACCCACGGTTACTAGCGATTCCAGCTTCATGAGGTCGAGTTGCAGACCTCAATCCGAACTGAGGCTGGCTTTTTGGGATTAGCTCTGCCTTACGACTTGGCAACCCTTTGTACCAGCCATTGTAGCACGTGTGTTGCCCAGGGCATCAAAGGGCCATGCTGACTTGACGTCATCCCCACCTTCCTCCGACTGTACGCCGGCAGTCTCCTATATTATGTTAAATATAGGACGAGGGTTGCGCTCGTTACCCGACTTAACGGAACATCTCACGACACGAGCTGACGGCAGCCATGCAGCACCTGATTCCAAGCTCCAAAAAGGCACTCCCACCTTTCAGCAGGATTCCTGGAAGTCAAGCCCTGGTAAGGTTCTTCGCTTATCGTCGAATTGAACCACATGCTCCACCGCTTGTGCAGGTCCCCGTCTATTCCTTTGAGTTTTAGCCTTGCGGCCGTACTTCCCAGGCGGGGTACTTAACGCGTTAGCTACGAAACAGGAAGGGTCGACTCTCCCTGCATCTAGTACCCATCGTTTACAGCGTGGACTACTCGGGTATCTAATCCGTTTTGCTCCCCACGCTTTCGTCTCTCAGCGTTAGGAAAAAGCCAGTAAACTGCCTTCGCTATTGGTGTTCCTTGTGATATTAACGCATTTCACTACTACACCACAAGTTCCATTTACCTCTCTTTTCCTCTAGTCTTCCAGTTTTAGACGCAGTCTAAAAGTTGAGCTTTTAGATTTAACGTCTAACTTAAAAGACCGCCTACAGACGCTTTACGCCCAATAATTCCGGATAACGCTTGAGGTCTACGTTTTACCGCGGCTGCTGGCACGTAGTTAGCAACCTCTTATTCCTGGGGTACCGTCAGAACTTCTTCCCCCAGAAAAGACCTTTACACCCCGAAGGGCTTCTTCGGTCACGCGGCGTCGCTCCGTCAGGGTTTCCCCCATTGCGGAAGATTCTTGACTGCAGCCTCCCGTAGGAGTCCGGGCAGTGTCTCAGTCCCGATGTGACTGGCCATCCTCTCAGACCAGCTACCCGTCATAGCCTTGGTAAGCCATTACCTTACCAACAAGCTGATAGGACGTAGGCTCCTCCCAAAGCGATCTCGCAAAGCGAGACCTTTACCCTTGCGGGCACATGCGGAATTAGCTCCACTTTCGCGGAGTTATTCCACACTTTGGGTCAGATACCAACGTGTTACTCACCCGTTTGCCACTCTCTTCGACCGAAGTCTCAGAGCGTTCGACTTGCATGCCTAAAACACGCCGCCAGCGTTCATCCTGAGCTAGGATCAAACTCTCATAAATAACTTAAGTTTAGAACTTAAGCTCAGTGTGACTTTTTGAATTGGTAGTCACAAAGCACCTATAAGATGCTAAACCAAAAGGAATTGACGTTTTCTTATCACCTTTCAATTGCCAAAGATCATAGGGGTTCCTAAAAAGAACCACAACATATTATAATTTAAAACCTATTATTTGTCAAGTATAATCAGGATATTGGCTGGTACAAGCTATAACTAGAGCTGTATCATGTTTATAAAATAAACAATTTTTAAAGAGTTGTAAAGGCTTAAAAGTACACATTTTATACACATTATTTTTTCCTTTCATATCTTTTCCGCCATTCTCTGATCTTTTTGTGATCTCCTGAAAGCAAAACCTTAGGTACTCTTAAGTTTTTAAATACTTCTGGTCGAGTATATTGAGGATATTCTATGTATCCTTTTTTATAAAAAGTTTCCTCAGCCAAAGATTCTGCCTCTATAATACCAGGAACTAATCTTGCCACTGCATCTACAATGACCATAGCGGGCAGCTCTCCTCCCGTTAAGACATAATCACCAATGGATATTTCTTGATCAACTAATTTTCTTACTCTTTCATCAAATCCTTCGTATCGTCCACAGATCAAAATTAACTGATTTAGTTTTGAAAGCGTGCTAGCTATCTTTTGATTAAAAGTTTTTCCTTTGGGAGTTAGCAAAACTATTTTTGATTTCTTCTTTCTTTTAATATTCGCTAGGCATCTATAAATTGGTTCTACTTTAAGAATCATTCCTGGTCCTCCTCCATAGGGTCGATCATCTACAGTCTTATGTTTATCTTTGGCAAAATCTCTAAAATTATGAATATTAATCTTTATTAACTTCTTTTCTAAAGCGCGCTTAATTATACTTTCTTTAAAATAGGAATCAAATATAGCGGGAAATATAGTTAGGATATCAAACTGCAACATAGGCGATAGACAAACAAAAACCGCCTAGACATACTCTTTCAGTCTAGAAAACGGCCTTTGCGAATGAACTTACATCGAGTTTAAAGCTTGAGGTCTTCCAGACCTTGAGTTTCGGAAGACTCTTTGGCTTTGGTCTTGGTGGGTTTCTTGCCTCCCTCAGGTTCCAGAATCTTTAGATTAACTCTGGCATCGTGCTTGGCTCCGACTACTTTCAGAAGAGTACGGATTGACTTGGCTGTCTGACCGGCTTTTCCAATGACCTGACCCATATCAGTTGGATCTACTAATAGAGTAAGTAGTACTCCCATCTCATCAACTGTCTTTTCTACCTTAACCTTATCAGGATTGTCTACCATAGATTTGACTACGTACTCAACGAACTCTTGGTATGCTGGTTTGGCTGGCATTTTCTTTCTTTGATTAGTTAGTAAAGAGTTGCAAATAGTCTGTCTTGATTCACTTGCGGGATTGTCGACCTCTTTAGCCTTAATTATAGAACTTCTATCCCAGACTGGCTATTTGCTAATATCAACATAGCAGATATTCTACATTAATGCAAATATTCACTTTTTAGATACTGAAATTTTTTCTTTCTTTAATAAATTTTTCACCGTGGCTGTCAAATGTGCTCCTTGATCTAACCAGTATTTGAGTCTATCTTCTTTAATTTTAAAGACAGAAGGATCTGCCAGAGGATTATAAAAACCAAGTATCTCAATAAACTTACCTTTAGCAGCTTTAGTGTGCTCTATAACTACAACCCTATAGTGTGGCTCTTTTCTTTTTCCTATGCGGGTTAAACGTATTTTTAGCATATTCTCATTATAAGAACCTTTCGCTTTGCTCAAGGACCTTGTTATTCACTTCGTTCATTATAAGATAATATTCAATGCTTGTCCAACTTTACCGATAAAAGCTTTGAGACTCCATCTTCTCCCATGGTTACTCCGTATAAAACTTTGGCTTTTTTCATAGTTTCTCTGTTGTGGGTAATAACAATAAACTGAGTTTTGGATGATAAGGACTCTAGAATCTTGGCATAACGCTGAGAATTAGCCTCGTCTAAAGCAGCGTCAACTTCATCTAAAACTATAAACGGAGAAGGATTATTGGCAATAATAGCAAAAAGTAAAGCTATGGAAGTTAAAGCTTTTTCTCCGCCCGAGAGCATAGCTAGCGACTTTAACTTTTTTCCAGGAGGGGTCGCTTTAATGTCAATGTATATTTGTCTACCTTCGGCGGATTCTCCGTAGGGGGAAACTGCCGGATTGTCAAGTTGCTGTTCACCTTCGGCAAATCCTTCAGAAGAAAAAATTGTCGAATCGCTTTCTTGTTGACTGTTGACTATTTGTTTAATCAATTTTGCTCGCCCTCCTCCAAACAAGATTTTAAAATATTCTTGGAATTTTTTATTGATATTCAAAAAAGCCTCATTGAATTGCTCTCTTGCAGTTTGATCTAACTCTGAAATAATTTTTTTCAAACTAAGGGATGCTTTCTTTAGATCCTCATATTGGCCTGAAAGAAAAGAGTGTCTTTTTTGACATTCTTCAAATTCTTTGGTTACTTGAGGATCTATCTCTCCAATTTGGATCAGTCTTCGCTTCATTCTCTCTATTTGATCTCTGGCTTCCTCTTCCTCCTCAAGAGAAAGCTTTTGAGGTTTCTTTTTAAAATCAGAAAAGAGATTATCAAGACTTTCAAGTTCTAGATCGCTTTGAATTTGGGACTGCAAGTTGTCTCTTTGAACTACAAAACGTGCTTTTTCTACTTCTTCTTCTCTTAGCTTATCCTTTAAATCCTCAAGTTTATCTTGAGTCTGCCTTAAGTTTCGCTCTAGATCAAAAATGGTTTGTTTGGCTTTTCCTTGCTTTTTATTTTCTTGGCTAAGTTTTTCTTTTAATTGATCTACCTCTTTATCTAAATTTTCAATCTTTTTTTCTATTTTATTTTTTTCATTAACTAAATCTAGCTTTTGATGGCTCTTACTTTTTTCTTTTTGAGTATTCTTGTCTATCTCGGTCATTAAATCCTGAATTCTTGTGGTGAGATTTTTGGCTTCACTTTTAAGATATTCTAACGATGTTAGATCTTTGCATTTATGCAACCTTTCTTGAAAGTCTTCTTGAACCTGATAAATCTCCTTAAGGCTAGATTGGACCTTTTTTAGCAAAGGTAAAAGATTGGTCCTGGGGCTTGAGCTAGAGGCTGCTTCTCTCTCCTCTTCAATCTGGATCCGACCCCGCATGACAGCTAAACTTTCTTTAAGTTTATTTCTCTGATTATATAATTCTTCTTGCTGGGCCCTGACTAATTCTTGGGTTTTTGACTCGTGTATTTCTTTCTCGCGTCTTGCAATTTCATCTCTCGTCTCCTGTATAATTTTTTGGAGCTTCTCTTTTTCCTGCAAAATAGTAGAACATCTTTTATCAAAACCTGAAAGTTTATTTTCTAACTGATTCCATTGATGGTTAAAGAACTTTATCTGAAGTTCTTTAAGTTTTCTTTGAGTCTCTTCTTTTTTTTGAGCCCGAGAGGCTTGTCGTTTTAGAGAACCAAGGCGCGGAGCTAGCTCCTTTAGAATATCCTTGATGCGTATTAAATTCTGCTTGGTGGCTTTAAGCTTCAAAAAGGCTTGATGACGTTTTATTTGGTAGGATTTAATGCCAGCTGCTTCCTCAAACATTTCTAGTCTCTCGTGTGGACCAGCATAAATAAGAGTATCGATCATTCCCTGGCCAATAACAGAATAGGTCTTTTGTCCAAAACCAGCTTCAGAGAGAAGATCTTGAACATCTAAAAGTCTAACCCTATTGTTGTTGGTTAGATAATCTGTTTCTCCGGATCTAGTTAGCTTTCTGGCAATAACAACATTGGAGTAATCAATAGGCATTTGTGAATCCTCATTGTTTAAATATAAAGCAACTTCAGCCAAGCCTAGCCTGGATTTCTTTTTAGAGCCAGAAAAGATAACATCTTCTGATTTCTTGCCTCTTAAGGTCTTCATGCTTTGCTCGCCTAAAACCCATCTGATAGCATCAGCAATGTTTGACTTTCCTGAGCCATTTGGTCCAACAACAGCGGTTATGCCTGGAGAAAACTTTAAAGTTGTTTTTTGAGCAAAGGATTTAAATCCTAAAAGCTCTAATTTTTCTAGATACATAATAGTAAGATTGCTTTAGCTTAGCACTTTTTGAAAAATTAAGCAAGCTTGACATTTAATTTTATTTATGCTAAACTATACATGCTAGGTGGTGAGCCTTGGCATCCCTCCTTGTCAAGTGCATATCCACCTAGCATTTTTATTTAAAATAACAAATAACCACTATCTCGCAAGATTTGGTGGTTTTTTATTTAGCCTCTTTTTTAGTTTAGGCTAAAAATTTGACTTTTGGAAAAACAGATATTAAACTAGTAACGATAAAGATTAAGATAAATTTAATATGAAAAAAGGTATATTCATAACAATTCTTGCTCTGCTTATCTTCGCGATTGGGTATAGCTTGCCTGTTTATGCAAGAAGTGGCTGTTGTTCTTGGCATGGAGGAGTTTGTACCGAAAAATGTTCTGATGGCAATATTGGTCATCTTTGTTGTGACGGAACTCCTCTTTCTGCAAAGTGTGCTCCATATTACTCTCAGTGTAAGTATGTGCCTCCACCTACACCTCCGCCCACGCCTCCACCACCTGACCCAAGAGATGTAGACAATGATAAAGACGGCTATACAGAAAATCAGGGGGATTGTGACGATACTAATGCTAATGTAAATCCTAAGGCAATAGAAATGTGTGAAGACGGTCTGGATAATGATTGTAAGAATGGGGATGAGCTTTGTCCAGAAAATAGAGACGATGATAAAGATGGCTATACTGAAAATGAAGGTGATTGTAATGATTCAAATGCTGATATAAACCCAAAAGCAGAGGAAGTCTGTGATGATGGGATTGATAATGATTGTAAGGATGGAGATAAAGTCTGCCCTCCTGCCAACACTGAACCTGAAAGTAAACCTATAGATACCACTCTAGATGAAGAGGGTGAAGTGAAGGGAGTGACCGCAGAGGCACGTAAGGGTATAAGCGGAGGCTGGTATGCCCTCGCTGTTATTGTGGGATTAGGAGCTTTAATCTTTATTGCAACAAAATCAAGAAAAAAATCTCCTAAGACAAAATAGGTCAAGATTAAAAAATACCAGAGAAGAAGATGGTCTTTCTGGTATTTTATTTCAAAAATGATAGAATGGATAACAGAAGATTGTTAAGAGGGTTATTGAATAAACACAGGATATAAAATTTTATGAGGGTTAGAAGTAAAATATTGATTATTATAGTAGCCTTAATACTTCTAGGTGTTGTATCTGCGTTTCTATATTACCATCTGTATCTATCTGATATTCGCCAATTTATTGTAGATTTTTATACGACCTTAGCAGTCAATTCTGCAAAAGCAGAAAATGAGTGTATAGAGGGTCACAACGCTATACTTGAAGTCTTAACAAATAAAGAAATAAAGTCTGAAGATGTCCCACGTAAGATAGAGAGTGAATCTTTAAAACATTTCTATCTGTCAAAGGAGATAGCTGAAAAAAATAAAACACAAATTGAACAGCAAAGAGACATATCCCAATATACCAAGGAGATTAAGTTGTTACTTATTAAATCCATGGAGAAACAAATCGAATGTGTTGATTCTTATATTATATATGTTAAGTCATTTCGTTACGTTGGTGAAAACAGGTTTATCAGTAATAATGAAAAACTTGATCAGGCGGGTGCCTTAGGAAAGATAAGTTTAGAATATATCTTGGAAGCTGGCAAAAAAGTAAAAACGTTATATGAAAAATATGATTTTATTCTATCGACTAGTGATAAAAATGAAATAAGCAAGGCAAAAGAAGAAATAGATGACCTTTTTGAAAAAAAATAATTGTTTGTTAAAAGGGTCATAAGAATTCATCTAGGTAATAGAGGTTGTATTCTAACCACCATCTCCTAAAGACCGTATTAAAAAAGCCCACTATAAAGTGGGTTTTTGTTTATGCTCTTTATTTACCCAAATATCAGGCTTTAATTTATACGTAAAACCAAATTTCAAGCTATCTTTTTGAGACGGATTCCAAACCTTAATAAACAACCAAGGCCCATTATTAAACAAGTTATAACTATAACTAACCAAAAACTGGTTCCTGTCTTGGCTAATTTATCTTCAGAGGCTGCTCCTAAAACTTTCCCTAACTTAACGTCATCTTGAAATCTAGGCAAAATTCTATATGCATCATAGGCTTCAGAAACAATGCCCGTGATGGTTACCACATCTCCCTTGTGCATCTCTGGTTTATCAATGCCGGTTGATTTCTTAATATAGATTTTGATTTTTCCTGAGCCATCATCAACATAAAATACAGAACCATGGGTTTCAACTATCTTTCCAGATATAATAACCAAT
The DNA here is from genome assembly GCA_030603885.1 of bacterium. Classification (GTDB taxonomy): domain Bacteria; phylum Patescibacteriota; class JABMPQ01; order JABMPQ01; family JAUVWW01; genus JAUVWW01. The sequence continues at coordinate 51,307 of JAUVWW010000006.1, read as the reverse complement.
AACCCCTCATAATCTTCTCCAATCTCTCCTGTTTTGACATGCTTGGCTTGAAGAGGATCCTTATGAGATGCAACTGTGATATCCTCCTCACCTTTTATATTTATCTTCTTCTCCCCACTTCTCTCTGAAACCTTACCTATAACTTCTGCTTCATCTCCCAATTTTAGTTCTCCAACATCTTCAGAAGAAGAATAGATCCTAATTCCTGCTTTCTCATCTTGAATATAGAAAATAGTTGAGCCAGAAAAAATCCCAGGTGGACAAGTGATAATGCCTTTTGTTTTTACCCAGACTCCTTTTTCCTCTTCCCTTACATCAGAAATAGAAAGCTCTTTGGGATTATCCCCTGATTCCCCTGCCTCTCCTTTTTCTTCGCCTTCTTTTTCCTCTTCTTCATCTCCTGGGCTAGTAATTAAATTCTGCTCTCCTGGGGTAGGAGTAGTTGTCCAAGTCCATTCTCCTTCGGAAGTAAGAGCATAAGCTACCCCTTCCTCAGCATAATCAGCATAATTTGCTGAAGAAGTAACATTTTCATCTGGCTGAAGTAATCGGACTTGATCCCCATCATTATTCAAAGCAATACCCGTGTCTGTTCGATAAAAAACCAAATATTGTCCAGCTTCTATCGAAGTCTCATCTGGAAGAGTATAAGGACTTGATCCTCCATCAGCATCATCTAGCTGCCAGCCAGAAAGATCAACTGTGGAATTACCTTTATTATAGAGTTCAATCCACTCTCCTTCTGAATCTGTGCCTTCTGGATTGGCAAGGAATTCATTGACAATGATTTTATCTGAATAAACAGGCTGAGTAACAGCTAAGGCCAGAGTTTTAGAAGCTTCACTACCAATGGAATCTATGACCGTAATACTCAAGCTATAACTACCTGCCTTAGTGGCAACAGAGACAAAGGTAGAATAGCTAAAAGTGCCATCTGAGGCTGTTGTATCTCCATTAGTTGCATCATCATACATAGCTTGAGTCTCACTTCCGCCTAAAGCTGAAAGATCAATGGTTACTGAATCAATATCACCTAGACCATCAGGGTCGGAAACTTTAGCCGAAAGTAAAGTGGTGCTTCTGCCATCAGCCGGAATGGAAGAAGGATTGGCACTTGTGATCTCTATAACTGGTGGTTGATTAGGAGGACTATTTTGGCTACCTGGAGTTGAGCCAAAAGAATCGGTGCATATTTTCCAGTTAGACTGCTGATCTCCTCCTTGAGGATCAATCTTTTCCCAAGAGATACCATTTCCAGCATCCGAGCTCCAAGTGTAACTAGCTGTGTATCCAGCTCCATCATCAATAGTGATGGTATCTCCACTATTAGTTAGGCCATTTCCAATAGTAGTATCTTGGTCAATAGTAAGCATGACTACCTTGTTTGAATCAGCATGGGAAGAAAGATAAGCATTATACTCGCCAGCGTATTCTGGATCAACAATTAAAGCATAACCATAAGCAGGAATGGTTGTCCCAGCTTTGCCCCAATTATTAGCTCCAGTGTAATCAATGAGGTGGTCATTAGTATCTATGGCATCAAAAAGACCCCAACCCAAAACATCTATGCTTTGAGAGCTTTTATTATAAAGCTCAACAAATTCTCCTGTATCTTCATCCAAGGCATTGGCCATGATTTCATTAATAACAATATCTGAGCTAGCTGCCCTGGTCTGAAAAATTTCCCCAAATAAAAAACCTCCTATTATGATGACGCAGACCAAAATAACTTTGGCCAGTCTCTTAAAGAGACTAAAAATAGTTTTTGACATAACCTTACCTCCTCTTGGTTAATATTTATGTTAACTCAATTATAGACTCTTTTATTTTTATTGCAAATCTTAAAAGAGGATAGCCTGTGGATAACCTGTTCTGCCATTTTTTTCTTAAAATCTCTTACTATCTTTACTTTAGATTTGTCTATCTTTTCATTTTTAATTTTATTTGGTGCCGAGGAGAGGAGTCGAACCTCCATGGGTTTTACCCCACTAGGTCCTAAACCTAGCGCGTCTACCAATTTCGCCACCTCGGCAAACCTTTTTCTATTTTAGCACAATAAGCTAATTTTTGCTATACTTAAGAGAAGTTTATGCCTAAATTAAAAACAATGAAACTTTCTGTTATTATCCCGGCTTATAATGAAGAGAGAAGTATCAAAGAGATTATTAACCGAGTCCTACAAGCTAATCTTGAAAAAGAAATAATCGTGATTGACGACGGATCAAGGGACAAAACTAAAAATATTCTTGATTCAAAATTTGGCAGACATAAAAATATTAAAATATTACATCACAAAGAGAACAAAGGAAAAGGAGCAGCTATTCAGAGCGGACTTAAGTATGTAACTGGGGATATTGTTATTACCCAAGATGCAGATTTAGAATATGATCCCAAACAATATCAAAAGCTTATAAAACCAATTTTGGAAAACAAAGCTCGGGTAGTCTATGGTTCTCGTAATCTTGGGAAAAATCCAAGAAGCTACTCTAGATATTACTGGGGAGGAAAATTACTTTCTTGGCTTACTAATCTTTTATATGGTTCTCATATTACTGACGAATCTACAGGATATAAGGTTTTCAAAACAGAGATTTTAAAGAATCTATCCCTTAAAGAACAAGGATTTGGCTTTTGTCCCGAGGTTACTGCCAAAATTCTAAAAAAGGGCTATAAAATTCTTGAGGTCTCTATTAGCTATCAGCCTAGATCATTTAGAGAAGGAAAAAAGATTTCTTGGAAAGATGGGCTTTTGGCTATTTTTCTTCTCATTAAATATAGATTTATTGACTAATTTATGGCCAAACTTAGAAAAGATGCTTTCTTTATTTTTGGAATTTTTTTAGTCTTTTTTAGTCTTTTTGCTTTACTTCAATTCTCCTCTCCTAATATTTTTGGTAATGATCCTTATTACCATATAAAAGTTGCTCAACTCTTAAGAACTAGAGGGTGGGAGATATTTGAAGATGGTTTTAAGTGGCTTTATTTCACTATTTGGCATAGCCATCCCACTGATCTATCTTTTTTCTATCATATTCTCTTGGTTCCTTTTACTTTTCTTGGAAATCTCATAACTGCTAGTAAATTAGCAGCTAGTCTGTTTGCTTCGTTGGTCTTTTGTGCTGTATTTTGGGTTCTCTATAAAAATAAGATAAAATATAGCTTTTTGTGGACTCTTTTATTATTCTTTATCTCAGCTACTTTCGTCCTAAGATTATGTCTTTCGAGGGCTTTTGTTTTATCTATATTATTCTGTATATTGGGCTTTTATCTTATTTCTAAAAAAAGATATGCCTGGCTTTTTATTCTCTCTTTAGTTTATGCCCTTACTTACACTGCTTCTCAGATGATAATTGTACTTGCTCTTCTCTTTATTGCCATAGAATTTTTAACCTCAAAAAAATTTGATTGGAAAATCTTAGCCTCTGCGATCTTGGGCAATACTATCGGGCTAGCTATCCGTCCAGATTTTCCTCAAAATCTTTATGTTATTTTTGCACAAAATTTTTATGTTCCCTTAGCTAGACTGAGGTTAAATTTGCCTTTAGGGGCCGAGATGTACTCTACTAATTTTTTTAATTTTCTAAAAGACAATGCTTTAGTCTTTCTTTTATTTATTTTCTGCTTGAGTTTAGCTTTGATTTTTATTTTTATAGAAAGAAAAAAATCTTTTCAAGATCAAAAAACTAAATTAATATTGTATCTTGCTTCCATATCAGGACTGTTTCTTTGTCTTGTCATTTTCTCTCAACGCTTTATTGAATACTGGGTTCCTTTTGTTATTATCTGGGCTGCTTTTATCTTTGATTCATTTTTTGATTTTGATAAAATCAAAAGATTTTGGAAAAGAAAAAGAACTTTTTTTATAGTAATAGTTACTTGCTTGGCTGGTCTCTTCCTTTATTTTGCCAGTCACAATGTTATAGGTACTATTCGTTTGCTGAAATCCTCTCCTCCTTACGATAAATATAAAAAAGTCTCGGAATGGCTTATTCAAAATACTAAAAAGGGCTCAATTGTCTTTAATGTTTCCTGGGACAATTTTCCTCAACTTTTCTTTTGGAATCATCACAATTATTACATAGTAGGCATGGATCCTGCTTTCATGTACTATTATAATAAAGATTTATATGAAAAATGGAGGCGTATTGGAGAAAGGGAAAATCTAGATGAGGCTTCCAGAATAATTAAAGAAGATTTTAAATCAAGCTATGTATTTTTAGATGGAAGAAATAAAGAATTAGATGAAGATTTGGAAAAAAGAGAAGATTTTGAAAAAGTATATGCTGACGAAAAAGCAATAATATACAAAGTAAAATAAACATGTGGATTAATAAACATGCCAATTGGATAGCTGTAGCCTTACTAGCCTTGATGCTTATTTTAGCCGTAACTAGTGTTAAAGACGATTCAGCTACAGCTGACGAGATACCTCATATAGCAGCTGCTTATTCTTATATTAAATTAGGCGATTCCCGTCTTAATCCCGAACATCCTCCCCTGATTAAATATCTCGCTGGTCTTCCGTTGCTATTCATGAAATTGAATTTTCCTCAAGACCATCCAGCCTGGGATAATCTAGAAATCTACAGCCAGAGAATTATAGGTACTCAATTTCTATATCATTTAGGAAATAATCTTGACAGGATTTTATTCTTTACTCGTCTGCCTATAATTCTTTTAATGATTCTTCTAGGATTTTTTATTTACAGATTTTCTTATAAACTTTTTAATAAAAAAACAGCTCTTCTTGCTCTTTTTCTCTATGTCTTCTCTCCTACTGTTTTAGCTCATGGCCGTTATGTCACCACTGATTTAGGAGTCACGCTTTTTATATTTTTAGCCATTATTTGCTTTCTAAAATTTCTAAAGACGCCACATTGGAAATCTTTGCTTCTTTCTAGCATTACATTAACTTTAGCTCTTCTCTCTAAATTTTCTGCCCTACTTTTAATTCCTTGTTTTTGTCTTGCGGTCTTTTTAGTTTTTATCCTATCTTTGGCTAGAGATAGCCACAGCCCCTATCCTTTTCGGAGAGCTTTTAGTTATTGGGTAAGTTTCTTTCTTATTATTATAATCAGTCTTTTTCTAGTTGGCACCATCTATTGGTTCCATACTCTAAAGACTCCTTTAGATATTCAGCATCAAGTTATAGATACTTACCTTGCCAAAGGAGAAATTAATTCTTTATTTCATACTTGGACCAATCATCCATTCTTAAAGCCCTTTGCTCACTATGGTGTAGGGCTTTTTTCTACTATAAGTCAAATTTCAAATTCTAGACCAATCCCTACTTTCTTGTTAGGAAACTTCTCAAAAGAAGGCTTTTGGTATTATTTTCCCATAGTTTTTCTACTAAAAACTCCTATAGCTGTCCAAATTTTAATGATTTTAGCTCTTGCTTTTTCAATTCAAAAATTAATCATTCATTTGAAAAAGATTATATCTGATCGAAACTGGTTTTTTAAAAAATTATGGAAACATTTCTTTGAGCTGGGAATGTTAGCCTTTGTTATTATTTATCTCTTAGTTAGCATTCAAAGTAAACTTAACATTGGGATTAGACATCTTTTGCCTATTTTTCCCTTTATCTTTATCTTGGTCAGCAATCAGACAGTAGCTTGGCTAAAGCAGGTCAAGAGCAAAAAAAGAATCTGTCTTGTTGCTCTTTGTCTTCTATTAGTTTGGTATGCAGCTGCTAATATCCAGATCTACCCTCATTATCTAGCCTATATCAATGAATATGTAGGAGGAGTTAAAAATGGCTATAAATATCTGGGAGATTCTAATCTTGATTGGGGACAAGATATAAAGAGGTTAGCTATGTGGGTCGAGAAAAATGATATCAAAAAAATAGGAGTTGATTGTTTTGGGGGAGGCATTCCTAATGAAGATATAGCAAAGTACTATCTTGGCGAAAAACTTGCCCTGTCAAATTCATACAATTACCAGGGATGGCTAGCTGTAAGTATTAATCATCTTCAATGGAGTAAATTTTTTAGCAAAAATAAAAAACAGCCATTCTATAGTTATTTAGAAGATATAAAACCCATACAAAGAATAGGCCATTCTATATTTCTATACCATATTAGCGACTAATAAACTTCAAAAGCCAAGGATACTTATTACCTTGGCTTCTTATTAAAAGTATATAAATAGCTGTTTATATTAAAACAGTTAATTTTGTTTTTAAACCTTTGGCAGACAGCTACTTATATAAACAAATCTACAATGGTCCTGGCTAGAGTAAAGGCTAAAATAGCAATAACCAGACCAACAATGGCCCAAAGTAAGATTTTCTTTCCCGTTTCAATTCTTTCCTCAACTCCAGCTGCTGTGGCATAAGTTACACCACCATAGATAATCATGATGACACAAATCAGACCTACAATTCCCATAATCCATCGGATGATATTGACAATTACTAACGCGATATCAGTTTCTCCTGCCATGGCTATATTTTGTGCTGCAAGATTAACCTCACCAAACTGAGCCAAAGCTACCAAAGGCACGGCTAGTACTAAAGCAGTTAACGCTACTGGAAGTATCTTCTTTATTTTTCGCATTTGTCTTCACCCCCTTTCAAATGGAATTTAGAATTTAGATATTTTTATTATAATTATTTTGATTAATTTGTCTAATCTTTTATCCACAAGCTACCCTGGACTGATCAAGACGCCCACTATCGTAGCAGCAATGGCAAAGGCTAGAATACAGATAACTAGACCTACTATAGACCAAAGTAGAACTTTCTTTCCAGTAGTTATCCTTTCCTCGGATCCTCCTGAGGTAGCATAGACTGCTCCTCCATAGATAATAAAGACAACACAAATAAGACCAACAATACCTATAATCCATTGAATGACTCGGACAATTATTACAGCTGCAGAGGCTTGCTCTAGGCCACTTACTCCTCTAAGTCTCCAAAAACCATATTGAGCATAAGCGGGTGCAGTAACTTTAAACAAAACAAACAAAACAGTCAGAACTAAAAGAGTAATAATGATTTTTTTTAGAGTTGACATATATTTTAATTATGGACTAGGACAAGACCCTTGCTGACAGGAGCAGCTATGTCCTTGTTCCTGAGCATAGCGAGCTGCCTCCTGACAAGCATCTTGGGTTTCAAAAGGAGTACCTGTCTTATACCATGTCTCTGTCTCAGGATCAATCTCCCAACAAACCACACACCATTCTCCTCCTCTTACTACTCTAGTGACAAACTGAGCAATAGTCAAAGCCAAGATAGCAATTACTAATCCTATTATAGCATAAAATAAAATCTTTTTCGCCCGAGTAATCTGTTCCTCATTTCCTCCGGAGATAGCATACATCACTGCTCCCCAGATAATAAAAGCAACACAGATAATGCCAATAATGGACATGATCCACATGATAATGTTGACGAATACTGTCTCTGCTGGAGTTTCAACAAAGACGCCTTCTTGTCTCCCTCCAAGTTGCTCTGTAAGTCTATCTATTAATCCTTGCTGAGCTTGGGCAGGATTAGAACAACTAAAAAACAGAGAAATAAAGAAACAGAGAAACAATAAAATGACAAGAAATTTTTTAATTGTTTTATAGTTAGATAGATTCATATTCTATTTTCATGAAAATGGGATATTCTTTCTCTCCTCTCTTAGACTAATGACAAGATATATCACCAGGTCCTACACAATCAACTGATTGACACCAGCATAATCCAGCACATCTTCCAGTCCCATCATTAACACAGCAACAATAACCAGCACCACAATCAGCATCAGTTTGACATTCCATCTCTCCTCTCTCCGCTACCCTGGCCACTACTTGAACAATGACTATGGCTAAAATGGCAATCAATAGACCAATGATGGCCCAAAATAAAGTTCTCTTAGCTTGGGTTATCATTTGTTCATGCCCTGCTGAGGTGACATAGCGAATAGCTGCCCAGACAATAAAACCCAGAGATAGAAGAGCAACCATGGACATCAGCCACATTACTATATTGACAATGACGCTGGCTACTCCTCCTGGAGCCTCAACGAACTCAGGTCTGCCTCTAAAAAGCTCGATTCCCCATCTATCCTGGGCAAAAGCAGGCTGGGCGATTAAAAATAAAGCAAAAATTATTAGAAGAAATAGAGCTAATTTTCGTGTAACTTGTAACATATAACTCTAGATTAAATGTTTAGATGCTTAGATGTTTGAATGAGACTGAAAAGATAGTTCCTTTTCTAATCTTTACAACAACACAGCTCTCCAGTACTACAACAGAAGTCGCCAGCACAGTTTGTGATACAGTCTCCAGTGCAACAATCATGGCCAACTGGCTGTCCAGGTGGACATTCTGGATCCCACCTCCCAGATATGCAACTATATCCTTGCAACTCATCACACGGATAGGCTGCTCCCTCTTCTCCTATCACCACTCTTCCCACAACCTGCAAAATGACTACTGCTAAAATGGCAATAATAAAGCCTATAATAGCATAAAGTAAAATTCTCTTGGCGGTTTCTATCTGCTTTTCTCTTCCAGCCGAGGTAACATACATGACAGCTCCCCAGACAATAAAGGCAATAGCAACAGCTCCAATAATGGACATCATCCAAGTGACCATATCCACTATAAACTGCCCTGGCTCTCCTCCTCTGAATATTCCCCGGCTTACCATATTCCTAAAAGGAACTAGCCCATATTCTCTGCTGTCTTCTTGGGCTAACAAAGGACCAGAAATGATGAATGTTTTTAAAAATTTTTTCATTATCCTCTTGCTATTGTAATAATTACCTCCACAACCATTACCGCCACAATAGCTATAATCAGTCCTAAAACAGAATATAAAACCATTTTTTTAGCCTCCTCAATTGTCTTTTCATTTCCTCCAGCCATGATATATTTCAAACCTCCTTGAACAACGAAAAATACACATATAGCTCCGATTATACCCATCAGACCTTCAATGATTCGGGCAATGATAATCTCCGGACCCCCTTCTTCCGGAGGTCTAGCTAGCCCTGTCTCTGCTGAAGCTAGACAGGTAGAAAATTCAACATCATTTGTGACTTCATCGTCAATACTATCAAGATTCCCATCCTTAATGTATTTACTACAGTTATCCTTTACCTCCTGTGAAACCTGATTTATATCTGTAAATCCAAAATCTTTAACAGTAGAGGCTAAAACAGTATTAGGCAAACTTAGAATAAAAGCAATACCTACTAATATTATAGCTGAAATCGATATTTTTTTCAATAAGCTTAGACTGTTTTTCTTCATGAAACGTTTTAATTTATCCAAATTCTACAACCCGGAGAGCTGCCCAGACAATAACATAAGCAGAGATACAAATTAACAATCCTACTATAGCCCACACTAAAATACTTTTAGCTTGTTTTATTTGCCTTTCATCTCCTACAGAAAACATATACTGTAACCCTGCGTAAACAATCATAAGCACAGCTAAAGCACCTACAACTCCCATAATCCACTGAATCACTCGGCCGATAATGACTGGAATAGGAGCCTCGGCTATCTCTCGACTTATTGGAGGCTCTATCTCTACAGTAGCCTGGGCTAAGGATAAGAGAGGAAATAAAATCAAAGTCAAACAAGTCAAAACTAGAATTTTTTTAGAAAAACAAGGCATAGATAATTGGAAATTAGAGGTTATTCTTAAATTAATGTTATTACAAGTTAGAGGGCCTATTCACACTGAATACTCCACCAAGCATGGCCTACCGCTTGCTCATATCCTAGAAAATGCATCATCCAAGTAATCATACTCCAGGCAAAAATAACAATTATTAGACCAACAATGGCAGCAGTTAGAGCCTGCCTGGCTTTTTCTACCCCGACAGCAGCAGCTCGGGTAGTCATCACGCCTAGGGCTCCTCCACCTAACATAAACATAATTCCAGCTATAATAATAGAAAGAACTGCCAAAGCTCCGGCAATCTGAACCAAAAACTGAAAGGTATTTTTTAAAACTATCAACAGATCACATCTTGAGCAATTTCCTTTAGCTAGGCATTCTGCTGATTGTCCTTTGGTAAAAAGACCACCAACGCAAGTTCCATTCTTACAGATAGTTCCCTGACAACAATAGGTACTGCCCGGCTTGCAAATCTCATCTAGCGTTGCACCATCTTCTGTGCAGCCTGTATCACCATGAACCTTGCATTGACATTTATCATTAGCTTGAACCGGTAAATGGAAAGCGAATACCCCTAAAAAAACCAAAAGAACAACAACTAAAAGTCTATTTAAAGGAATAAGTCTCATGTCTTTATTTTACTATATTTGGCTTAATTTGGCAAAAAGTTATACACAGCTGAACATACCCAGAAATCTTAGCTAGTTCTTCTGCCTTTTTAAATACTAGATCTTGGTAACTCTTAAATTATTTTTTACCAGCGCTACTCCAGGAGTATTTTCTACAATATCCTCAATTCTTTGTTTATCTTCTAGACTGTCTACAGCACCGGTCAAAGTAACTTTTCCATTTTTACAAACCACCACTACATTCTCAGTATATGTTACCTCTTCCAAAAGAAAGGCTTGTTGAATCTCATCAATGATATCTTTATCAGATTGTGGAGCTATATCTTGCATATTAGTATCGCCTTATATATTATAGCGTAGCGAGAAAAATCAAAATATTCAATTCCATCTCTAAGGCTTGCTAGAGCTTGGCATCTAGGTAGAGCCTAACATTTTGTCAGGTTCAATCTCTACCCAATTTTCATCTTTAAAGACATAGGCTTTTATGTAGCTTACCTTTTCTGTCTCAGACAGCACTTGTTCTACTTTTCCCGCTGCTGCTCCTGCTCTTTTGGCAGCATGAGAAGCTCTGATATCTAAAACTTTAGGTTTTTGAACCCATTCTAGTTTCATTTTACCCAAAGGTCCTTGAAATTCAATAGTCTCAATCTCTTTTTCCTCTTCCTTAACCTTATCTTCGGATAAAACCTTGAATTTCTTTTTAATTAGCTCTTTTATTTGTTCCCAACGTTCTTGTTTCATAAATTAACAAGCTTAAATAATCTGCTTTACTAAGTTGTAAACTTTATACCAAAAAGGCTGATAAATTTTATCCCAGGCTCCTATATAATGTACTTCTTGTCCTCCAAATCCTTTCTTAAATCTGGTAATGCCTAGCCAGGGATGACTAGAGGAATCTTTTGGCGCTATACCCCAAAAGTCATAGTATTTACATCCTTTTTTCTTTGCCTCCAAAATAGCCTCCCACTGAAGAAGATGAGGAGCCATGACCTTCCTATATTCATAAAGAGAAGCCCCGTGTAAATAAGTAGCCGTATCTCCAAAAAAGGAAACTATGTTAGCTGCTATAACTTTGCCTTTATATCGAGCTAGAAAAAGCTTGATCAGACCCTCCTTGCCTAAAACTTCTAACTGCTTTCTATAATACTCCCTTGAATGAGGTTTAAATTTCTCTCTTTTGGTAGTCTCACTCAGCAAATCCCAAAATATGTCTAAATCTTTAAGATCTATACTTTGTCTAATCTTTACTCCTTTACGCTTAGCCAGCCTAATATTATACCTCGTCTTATGATGCATCCCAGCTAGAAGCTCGTCTTCCGATCTTGTAATATCTAGAATTAAAGTATCTTGGGGTTGAACTTCTTTAGAAGTTTTAATTAGACCTAAGTCCTTGATGGCTAATGGCTGTTGGCTGTTGGCTGTTGGCTGAATAGCTGGATCAATTCGCAGAAAGATAGAATTCTCTTTCTCGGCAATTCCCTGCATTTTATCAAAAAGTAATTTGGAATTTGCAATTTGGAATTTGGAATTTAATAATATTGGTCCTCTTGGACAATAAAGATAACACTTGCCAAGGGGTAGATTATGTTTCACCACTAAAGCTAGCATTGACCATTCTTTTTCACTTTGTATGGCTAATCTCCAGATTCTTCTGCCTAAAGCTTCCTGAAACTGGCTCCATTGCCATGACTGTAATAAAGAACCATTCGGACTGGCTTTGACAAAATTATTCCATTTTTCTTTCTGGTTCTCTTTTACCTCAATAACTTCCATATTAACTATCGGTTAGCTAAGATTTTTAGGGCTGCTTTTACTATTTCCTTTGTCTCTTTAATATCTTCTGGCACTTCAGCTAAAGCTTCTCTTGCTTTCTGAGTAGAGTAACCTAGTTTAACCAAAGCATCTAAAGCTTCTCTTTGGACTAAAGAAAGCTTTTCTTTAGGCATTTCTTTAACTTCTATCTTACTTTTCAAATCTAAAACCACTCTCTCTGCTTTCTTCTTGCCTATGCCTGGCACAGAAGCTAAAAAGGCCACATCTTCTTGAGCTATAGCCTGTTTTATCTTATCTAGAGAGGCCAGACCTAAAATCTTTATGGCAGCCTTGGGTCCTATTCCAACCACGTCTATCAGAGATTGAAAAAATTCTTCCTCCTCCAAAGTTAAAAATCCATAAAGCTCCACAATATTTTCACCAAGATATAAATAAGTATAAAGTTCAACTGAATCACTTTCTTTACCAACTTTATTAAGAGTAGGTAAGGAAAGAAAGACTTTATAACCAACATTTTGGACCTCTAAAATAATGTATTCTTCTGTCTTTGACTTAATTTTACCCCTAAGAAAGCTGATCATTTTAACACGGTAACATTTGTTATCTTGTTATTATGTTACCATGTTACTGTGTCTAAATCAAATATAAAACCCTCACCTTAAGCGAGGGCTTTACTAAATTACTAAGTTATTAGATTACTAAATTATTTCGCTTTATGTTCCTCTATCGCCTTGACCACTTGTCCATCATCCTTCAGAGGTTCAAAGAATAGTACCTGATCTCGGTTAATAACCATGGAATCTTCTGGGCCATGAAGTTCTTCGCCTAGCTTAACCAGGGAAAGTTCAGGCTTAGGCTCTTCTTTGGTTTCCCCTTCTTTAGGCTGCTGCAATGGCTGCTTCATCTGAAGATAGTAGATACTAGACAGAGCCAGATAGCCAGATCGTACTTTGATTAGGTGCCCAAAATAGACTTGGCCGTTAGTCAGAAATACGGCATAGTACTTTTCTAAATCAAAGGTTACTTTAGGTAGACTTTCTCTAGTCAGGGTTAGAGTCACCAGCAACACTGCCATGAGCAGAGCAGCAATACAAACCAGGATAACGCAGAACATGACTACCTTGGATGGTCTTGGTCTTGTAGGAACCGTAGTCCTTGTTACTTCTTGCATGATTTTTTAAATTAATTGCTATATCTTTCTATTTAGAATAGCACATTTATAAAATCCGTGAATGTAAGGGTTGTGGATAACTCTTATCCATTTAAGCATTTAAGTATTTAGAGGCTACTCTGACCCTCGAATGTAAGATGGTAGACATAAACTAGATTAAATGTCCGTTCTCCGGGGCAGGCATTTTTATTATCAAAAGACCAAGACTTTTTCTTTTTCCAGAGATCAAGTCCTGGCCTATTTTTTAAATCTTTTAAAGAAGGATTCCTCGATGCTAAACCAAAGTAGAGAAAATTCCGTCACCAAAGTATCGTTTAACTCTGTTCCTGAAATTCGGTGGAGTTCGTCAACAATCTCAATTAATCCTCTTTTTTTCTTATAAGTTCTTTCTCCTTCTGGACTAAAAAGAGGTCCATACATAGAGGCAATAGTGTCGGCAAATTTAATCAGGGAAATAAAATCCTTTTCTTCCTGACCGAGGCAAAAAAATCCTTCCTCTAAGGGATAACCACCCTTTTCATTCCACCAGGCATGATGGTATAAGACACCAGGTTTTACTAAAGGATCTACTTTATATCCTAACTCTCTTTCCCACCTTTCCAAAATAGTTATACCCAAAGAAGGATGTTTCTTAACTATTATCCAATCCTCCTCAGTCAAAGATTTCCCCCGATTTCTTCGTAAAACTTTAAGTACTTCTTTAACTACTTTTCCCACATCGTGAAGCTTACCGACGAGATAGGCTAATTCTCGATCCGCTCCTACAAAAGGAGCAAATCTTTCAGCTAACCAGGCTACAGCATCAGAGTGACGAGGAATTCCAATATCCCCACCTTTCCTGAGCCACTCATCAGCCTTTTGCAAAATTTCTTTCATCTTTCCTCCTCTAATTGTCTCTTTGATCAATTAGCTGTATAATAAGATATAAAAATTTTTCAAAGCGAAACAAAACTAATTAAAATATGAAAAGATTTAAACTTAGATCTCCTTACGAGCCAACTGGAGATCAACCACAAGCCATTGAAAAGTTAGTTAAGGGTATCAAGAACAATCTAAAATGTCAAGGTCTCTTGGGGGTGACTGGTTCGGGTAAAACCTTTACTGTGGCTTGTGTTATAGAACAGATTCAAAAACCAACCTTAATCATCAGTCATAACAAAACCTTAGCTGCTCAACTTGCTTCTGAATTAGGACAATTTTTTCCAGAAAATGCAGTTTGCTATTTTGTTTCTTATTATGATTACTACCAGCCTGAAGCCTATATTCCTCAAACCGATACCTATATTGCCAAGGATGCTTCTATAAATGAAGAGATTGATCGACTAAGACACACTGCCACTCAATCTTTGCTAACTAGGAATGATGTTATTATTGTTGCTTCTGTCTCCTGCATTTATGGTCTTGGCTCTCCTCAAAATTATGAAGAGGTGAAGTTGACCATCAAACAAAGTCAAAAAGTAAAAAGAGATGACCTACTAAGAAAGTTAACTGATCTTTACTATACTCGGAATGATCTAGATTTTCACCGAGGAACTTTTAGAGTAAGAGGAGATATAGTAGAAATCTTTCCTTCTTATTCAGAAGATAAAATTATTCGGGTCGAGTTCTTTGGTGACGAAATAGAAAGAATTTCGGAAGTAAATTTTCTCACTGGTAAAACAATAAACAATAAGCAATTAGCGATAAACGTCTTCCCTGCCTCTCATTACATCACTGTTAAGAAAAATATTCCTAATATCCTAGATCAAATCAAAGAAGAGCTCAAACAAAGAGTAAGATTTTTCAAAGAACATGGCAAACTTTTAGAGGCTCAGAGATTAGAACAAAGAACTAATTTTGATTTAGAAATGATCAAAGAGACTGGTTTTTGTCATGGTATTGAAAATTATTCTCGATATTTTGATGGCCGGAGTCCAGGACAACCTCCTTTTACCTTACTCAACTACTTCCCTAAAGACTATCTTCTATTTATTGACGAGAGTCATATGACTGTTCCCCAAATCGAAGGCATGTTTCTGGGAGACAAAGCGAGAAAAGATGTTTTAGTTGAACATGGCTTTAGACTTCCCTCGGCTTATGATAACCGACCTTTAACTTTTTCTGAATTTGAAAAAAGAATGAGTCAGACAACATTTGTCTCAGCTACCCCAGCTGAGTACGAAAGAAAAAAGTCCAAACAAATTGTCGAACAACTGCTAAGACCTACCGGACTCTTAGATCCGAGTATCAAAGTTAAACCTACTAAAAACCAAATCGATGATCTAATAGATCAGATAAGAAAAAGAGTTAAAAAGAAACAAAGAGTCTTGGTGACTACCTTAACCAAAAGAATGGCCGAGGAACTAGCTGATTATTTAGCCGAAACAGGAATAAAGGTGCGTTACTTACACTCTGAAATTCCTACTCTAGAACGTCCTCCCATTTTAAGAGATTTAAGACTAGGAAAATATGATGTAGTAGTAGGAATCAATCTTCTTAGAGAAGGTTTGGATTTGCCAGAAGTCTCTTTAGTTGTTATTCTAGATGCAGATAAGGAAGGATATCTAAGATCAGAGACTGCTTTAATTCAAGTCATGGGCCGAGCAGCTCGACACAAAGATGGCCAGGCCATTATGTATGCCGATCAAATGACTGGCTCCATGAAAAGAGCCATTGAAGAAACAAACAGAAGAAGAAGGGTTCAAGAAGAATATAACAAAAAGCATGGCATTGTTCCTCGTTCTATTAAAAAAGAAATAAGAGAGGGCAGATTAGCTGGGGTTCAAGCTGCTCCCAAACCTCCGAAATTAGAACTGAAAGATATTGCCAAACAAAGTCTGCCTCAACTGATTAAACATTTACAATTTCAAATGGACCTTTTTGCCAGAAATCTAGAATTTGAAAAGGCAGCAGAGATAAGAGATCAGATAGCTGAACTTAAGAAAATAAAAAAGGACTGACCTTTAAACTAAGGACAGCCCTAAACTTTAGGTGTTCAACATTCAACTCCCCGTCCAACAATGAAGACAAAGCTTCTTTTCTGGTAATCCAATTGCCTCTACCATATCATTTAGAGTCTGGTACTTTAAAGAGGTTACCTTTATCTCCTTGGCAATCCGATCCACCATCTTTTGATACTTTCGTGTAAACGGATCAAGATAGTCGCTGACATCCTCTATTGCCTTACCCTCAAGCACTTTTATGGCCCGACGAGCAGCGAGTTCCTTAATACTCCTCGTGGAAATATTGAATATACAAGGAAACATTAGAGGAGGACAAGCTATCCTGACATGAATTTCTTTTGCACCGCTGCGCCAGAGTTTCTCCAGTGTATAGTTCTTTAGCTGTGTCCCACGCACAATGGAATCTTCACAAAGAAGTATTCTTTTATTCCGAGTAAGTTCTTCTATTGGAATCAGTTTCATCCGAGCAATTCGGTCTCTGATTCTCTGAGAGGGCGGGGTATAGCTTCTTCCATAACTAGGAGTATATTTTACCAAAGGCCTCCGGAAAGAAATTCTCGACTTCATGGCATATCCAATAGCATGGGTAGTACCCGAATCAGGTACTCCAGCAACTAGATCTATTTCTACATTGTCCTTTCTTGCTAAAGCCTGTCCGCATCTCTCTCTGACTGTCTCTACATTTATCCCTTCATAATCCGAAGCAGGAAAACCAGTATAGATCCAAAGAAAAGCACAAATTTGTAGTTCGGATCCAGCCTCACTTTTTTCTTTCATTCCCTTCTCGTCGATAAGAACGATCTCGCCTGGCCCAAGGAACTTGCGCACCTTAAATCCTAAGTTGGGAAAAGCAGATGTCTCCGAAGTCACTGCCCATTCTCCATCTCTCTCACCAATAACTAAGGGAGTATGGCCCAGCTTATCTCTAGCAGCATAAATACCTTTATCGGACAATAACAAAAGTGAACAGGATCCTTCTATCTTATTGAACATTTTCTCGATACCATCTACAAAATTGCTCCCTCTTGTGATCAGTCTGGCTATTAACTCTGCACTATTTACTGATTCTTTATGCTTGCCCATTTCAGAAAAAGAAACTCCCTCGAGATAAAGCTCTTTGACCAGAGTCTTGTGGTTTGAAATGCGACCATTTACACAAACACTAAAAGGACCAAGGTTTGAATTAAGAAAGATAGGCTGTTCTTCACCGCTAATAACACCAATACCTCGATTTCCTCTCATCTTCTTATAGTCCTCGAAGAACTTAGCCCTAAACTGGGTTCCACCCAATTCATGTATCTTTCTTGCCATTCCTCTCTTATTCCAAGTTACTAATCCTCCAAACCCTGTAGCTAAGTGAGAATGATAATCTGTTCCAAGAAACAAAGTCTCTGAGCATTCTCTTTTACAAATAGCACCAAACATGCCACTCATTTGAACCTCCTTTCTCAAATTTTATAAAAAGAATATTTAATCATAGCACCACTATAAACTATGTCAAATCAATCAGGACTGCTTAACATTAACAAGCCACCAGACATGACCTCTCATGCTGTAGTTGAAGTTATACGTCAGGAAACTGGTCTAAAAAGAGTTGGTCATACAGGTACCCTAGATCCTTTTGCTGTGGGGGTTTTGATTATTTGCCTTAATCGAGCTACCCGTTTGGCAGAATATATCAAAAATGAAAGAAAAACATACAATGCTAAAATCAGGCTGGGAGCAGTAACCAATACTTATGATCGAACTGGCATCAAAAAATTAATTAAAGTTAAAAGAAAACCAACTTTGGAAGAACTAAAAAAGGTTCTCCGAGGCTTTATCGGCCCACAAAAACAATTGCCTCCCATCTATTCTGCTAGAAAAGTAAAAGGCAAAAAACTTTATGAGTATGCTCGCCTAGGTGAAGATGCAGAACGTAAACCAGCCAAGATCATCATCTTTGATATTAAATTATTAGAATATAAATATCCTTATCTTAGATTGAAGGTAGCTTGTTCAACTGGCACTTATATTCGATCCCTGGGATATGATATAGGGATGGAACTAAAAACAGGAGCTTATGTAGCTAGTTTGGTACGAACTCGAGTAGGAAATTTTGTCATTAAAGATTCCATTCCTCTGCGGGAAATAAACAAAGAAAATTGGACTAAATTACTTTTGCCTTCTTATCTTGCAGTTGAAAATTTACTCCAGGTAACTTTGGATAGTGTACAAATAGATCAATTAAAAAGAGGTTTGGCTGTGACTTGGAAACAATCATTTTCCAAAGAAGAACAGAAAAAAGATATTGCTTGTCTTTCTGAGGAAAAAGAAGTGGTGGCCATTGCCAAATATGACCCGGATACAGAAGAGTTGATGCCAAAGAAAGTATTAGTTTAAAAACAATGCCAGAGAAATCTAAATCCAAACTCCTTATCCTCATTGATGCCAATGCTCTGCTACACAGGGCTTTTTATGCCTTGCCACCTCTTACCACTGTCAAAGGAGAACTAGTTAATGCTGTCTATGGTTTTGTCTCTGTTCTGCTTAAAGTACTTGATGAGTTAAAGCCAGATTTTGTTCTCTGTGCTTGGGACAAAAAAGCTCCCACTTTTAGACACAAAATTTTCAAAGAATATAAAGCCACCAGACAAAAGGCCCCTGAGGAACTGTACAAACAAATTCCCCGAATTAAACAAGTGCTGGAGGCTTTTAGCATTCCTACTTATGAAATGGCCGGCTATGAAGCAGATGATATTATTGGTGCTCTATCTAAAAAGGTGGGCATTGATAATATTATTGTTACTGGAGATCTAGATGCTCTCCAATTGGTCGACCAAGATACTAAAGTTTATACCCTTCGAAAAGGAGTTCAAGATACTATTATCTATGATGAAAAAGCAGTGCAAGTAAGATATGGTTTCAAACCAGAGCAATTAGTTGATTTTAAGGCTTTAAGGGGTGATCCTTCGGACAATATTCCTGGAGTTCTAGGCATTGGAGAAAAAACAGCCACTGATTTAATTAAGGAATTTCAAACTTTAGAAAAGCTTTATAAAAATATTGGCTCTCCAAAAATCAAAGATCGGTATAGAAAGCTACTCAAAGAACATAAAGACGAGGCTTTTCTTTCTAAAAAATTAGCTCGGATTGTCTGTGATATACCATTTGAGATCGATTGGAAAAAGGCAAAATTAAAAACCTATGATCGAGATAAAGTAGTAAAACTATTTCAAGAATTAGAATTTAGAAGCCTTATTAAAAGGCTACCAGAAACCCAAGTTCCAAAACAAACTGCTTTTTCTGAAAAGAAAGAACAAGAATATAAGTTTATTAAAACAAAAACAGAATGTAGTAGACTAAAAGATAAATTAAATAAATCAAAGAGCTTTGTTTTTTATTTAGAAAAAGATGGCCTGGCTTTTGCTTTATCAAAAAAGGAAATCTATTATCTGCCCATTTCTTATTTAGATCAAATTAGGTCTGTTTTTAAAAATGAAAAGATTGAAAAATATGGCTATCATCTAAAAAAATCTTTTATTGATCTGGCTAAGAAAAAAATGAACTTAGCTAATGTTAAGTTTGATATCATAATTGCTTCCTATCTGCTCAATCCAACCGGGAATTTTGAGCTAGAAGATATTGCTTTTAAAGAATTGGGTATGGAGATGCCAGAATTAAAAAGAGAAAAGTTAGTCTGTTTTAAGACTAGTTTAATCTTTCAGCTAAAAGAGAAATTAGAAGAAAAATTAAAATTAAATGAAAAAATGTATCAGTTGTTTCAAGAAACAGAGATGCCCTTGATAAAAGTTCTGGCTCAAATGGAAATAGCCGGGATAAAAATTGATCTACCCTATCTTAAAAAATTAAGCAAGGATTTCAAAAAAAGTATCGATATTTTAGAAAAAGAAATTCATAGGCTGGCTGGCACAAAATTTAATATTTCATCTCCTAAACAACTTTCAGAAATATTATTTACCAAGCTTAAATTACCAACCGAGGATATTAAAAAGACAACCACTGGTTATTCTACTGGCGCTTCAGAGCTAGCTAAGCTAAGAGAAAAACATCCTATTATTGTACTTATAGAACAATATCGCGAGCTTACAAAATTAAAGACAACCTACCTCGATACTCTGCCAAAACTTGTTAACTCAAAAGATAGAGTACATACTACTTTCCATCAAACAGGAACCGTCACTGGAAGGCTCTCTTCCTCTGATCCAAATTTACAGAACATTCCTATTCGAACCGAGACAGGCAGAAAAATTAGAAAGGCATTTATTGCCGAGAGAGGTTACAAATTACTATCTGCTGATTATTCCCAAATTGATCTAAGAGTTCTGGCTCACAAAACAGAGGATCAAGCTATGATCGAGGCTTTTAAAAGAGGTGAGGATATTCATGGCCAAACCGCAGCTACAATTTTTGACAAGGATATTAAAAATGTTACTCCGGAAGAAAGAAGAATAGCTAAAATTGTTAATTTTGGTGTTTCTTATGGCATGAGTCCTTTTGGTTTGGCCAAGACTTTGGGAATTAATCATGACAAAGCTAAAGCTTATATTGACAAGTACTTTGAAAAACATATTAGTCTAGCTTTATACATTAAAGAGATTATTGAATTCGCTAGAGAAAATGGTTATGTAGAAACTCTTTTGGGTCGTCGCCGATATCTTCCCGAATTAAAATCTAGACAACCTCAACTAGTTGCTTCGGCCCAACGAATGGCTATTAATATGCCTATTCAGGGAACAACAGCTGATATTATTAAAATGGCCATGAACAAAATCAACCAACAGCCAATAGCCAACAGCCAACAATTGAAAATGCTTTTGCAGGTCCATGACGAACTGCTTTTTGAAGTAAAAAAGGATAAAATAGCAGGATATGCTAAAAAAATCAAAGATATTATGGAAAATATCTATAAATTAAAAGTTCCTTTGAAAGTGGATATTAAAGTAGGAGATAATTGGGAGGAGATGAAGGAAATATAAAAAGACCGATCGTTGTTCAAACGACCGGCCAATAAAGCAATATTTATTAGGTAGATCCAAAAAGAAAAGTAAAAGTTGCCTCAGTAGCTGGTTTCTTGTCTTTATCGTAGTTACTCTCGCCCTTTTCACATTTATAGACAGCTCCAAAACCTTCACCGCCCCGCTTACTCAATTTTGTTAATTCTACATGGAGAATGGCAAACAGAGTATCTGGTGTAATAGCTTCTCGAAATCTGGCTTTTTTAATCTCAACAGGATAGATTATCTTTGGTTCATCTGCACTAGCCAGAACCAGAATAGCCCCTAGCTGCATTAGTGCTTCCAACTGAATTACCCCTGGATAGACAGGTTTTCCTGGAAAATGCCCTTTAAAATGCTCTTTAGGGGGATAAAATAAAGCATGGATTACCGGATAATCCCCTTCGGTAGATAATAATACTACGTGCTTTAAATGATCAGGCAGATAAAGAAAACAATCCTTACCATGGGGCAAAAGCTTGCGGATCTCCTCAACAGAAATCCTATTTTTCATTTTACCTCCTTTTTATCTTTAATTTTTAGCTTCAAAATTTATATAACATAAACATAATACTCTAATCTAATAAAATAAACTTGTCAAGCCTATTGATATGATCATCTTTCTTTATGGCGAAGATAGTTATCGATCGCGCCAAAAATTAAATCAGATCAAAGAAAAATTTAAAAAGTCAGATCCCTCTAATATTAATCTGACTGTTCTAGATGGAGAAAAAGCAGGTTCGGAAGATATTAAAAAAGCAGTCCAGGCTGTTCCTTTTTTAGCTAAGAAAAGATTAGTCATTGTGGAAAATTTACTAACCAAAAATAAAAGTAAAACTTTGCCAGATGAATTGATAAACTATATAAAGAAAAAAATACCTGAAACTACGGTGATCGTCTTTTGGGAAGAAGACAGTCCAGATGAAAGAACAAAACTATTCAAACTTTTTAAAAAACCCCAAAAGGCTCAAGAGTTTAAATTACTTTCTGGTTATTCTTTATCAAAATGGATTGAACAAGAAGTAAAAAAAAGAGGAGGAAAAATGGAAAGAAGTGCTCAAGAAAAGCTGGCTGCTTATGTTGGCAATGATCTTTGGCAAATGTCTAACGAAGTTGATAAGTTAATTAGCTACAAAGGTGCTAAAAATGAACCTATCGCAACTGATGATGTAGAACTTTTAGTTAAAGCAAAGTTAGATACTAATATCTTTAATATGATTGATGCTATTGGTCAAAAAAATAAAAAAAGAGCCTTAAAGCTTCTCCATGATCAGATAGAATCAGGAGCTCACGAACTTTATCTTTTAACCATGATTACTTATCAGTTTAGAAATCTATTAATCATTAAAGATTTAATTGATCAAGGTAAAAATCAATACCAAATCCAAAGAGAAACAAAAATGCATCCCTTTGTTGTCCAAAAAACTTTTTCTCAGGCTAGAAATTTTTCTTTAAACGAACTTAAAAAAATCTATCAAAAACTTCTCGATACAGATGTAGCTTTAAAAACAAGTAAAATCGAACCTAATCTAGCTTTGGACTTGCTGGTAACCAAGTTATGTAGTAGTTAAAAAATATTTTAAATTTGTCCTTTAGAAAAGGGGGGTAAAAATGGCTAAGGGTAAGTCGCTGAAAGACCTCTTAAATAAGCCGTCGAAAGATACTCGGAGGTATATTAAGAGTCTTAAGAACCTATATAAAATATCTAAAAAAGAACTTGAATCATTTATTAATCGGCGTCCTGTCCAGCGAACTTTTATAGGAGAAGATCTCTATAATTATCTCCCCGGCTATCAACCTGTAGCTATACGACTTCTTCGGTCCGGGGCACACATTTATTACCGCAAAAAATCTAATCCAAGACATCTGAGAAGGGTGACAGTGGCAAAGGGAGTCAGGATAATAAGAGAAAAGGAGATCTTGTTGTAAATAGACACTATTTTACAAATCAACCCTACAAATTCTGTAGGGTTGTATTTTATCTTGTAATCTTATATATCTTATTCGGCAGTCTTCTTCTTACCCATGGCTTTATTTAAAGCCTGGGCTAGCCTCGACTTTTTTCTGGAAGCAGTATTCTTTTTAATCATTCCATACTTTACTGCTTTATCTAATTTTGAATAAGCCTTAACCAGGGCTTTTTTGGCTTCTTCAAATTTCTTTTTCTCAATCAATCCTCGAGTTTTGGTTATAATCTCTTTTAGCTCTTCTTTGACTTTGACATTACGAGCCTGTCTCTTTTTAGATTGTCTTAGCCATTTTTTGGCAGCTTTTTTGATGGGCATGAATTTAGTTAACTAGTTACTTAGCTGCTAATTCACTATTCTATTATACATTTTCTGATATCTTACGCAAGACTTTTATTCTTTCTTTTATTGGTGGGTGAGTGGAATAAAGTTTGGTCAGCCAGCCTTTTTGTCTTCTTAAAGGATTAGAAATATAAAGATGAGCTGTGGTATTATTTACTCTTTGTAAAGGAGTAGGATCAGAAGAGATTTTTTCTAAGGCTCGAGCCAGGCCCTCAGGATATCGGGTAATCATGGCTCCTGAGGCATCAGCTAGAAATTCTCTTTTTCGGGAGATGGCAAACTGGATGAGCCTGGCAATCAAAGGAGAAAAGATGGCTAATGCCAAACCAATCAGAAGCAAAATCAGACCTATCTGCCCTCCACCTCCTCTTCTTCGTCTTCCCCTGCCAAAAAAGCTCATCCTGAGGAGCCAATTGGAAAGCAAAGCTACTATGCCAACAAAAATAACTACCATAGAAGCTAGTCTAATATCAAAGTTTTTAATATGGGAAAGCTCATGAGCTACTACTCCTTCTAATTCTGCTTTTTCCAGTTTTTCAATAATGCCAGAAGTTAGAGCTAGAGAAGCATGCTTTGGATCTCTCCCAGTAGCAAAGGCATTGGGGGAGAGATCAGGAATAACATAAATTTTGGGAACTGGCAGACCTGAGGCAATACAGAGATTTTCTACTAAATTATAAATAGGTCTAGCATTTCCTCTAGTCACTTGTCTGGCTCCAGAGATAAAAAGAATAAATTTATCTCCCGAGTAATAACCAATTAAACCATAGCCAATGGCAATAATTCCAGCTAGACCAACTCCAAAGTAGCCAAGATCAGTAACATAACCAAAGATAAAACCTAAAGCTAAAATTAGAATTACAAATAAAAAAATAAACAAAGTCGCCTTCCTTTTATTAGAAGCAATTTGTTTGTACATGTTAGAACTTTACCTTGATTGGCTTTCTTTCTTCTGGAGCTTCCACCTCAAAGAACTCTGCCTTCTTGAAGCCAAAGGTTTTGGCAATGATGTTGATGGGAAAGACTTCCTGTTTGATGTTGAAGTCTCTGACATTGCCATTGTAGAATCTTCTGGATGCCTGGATTTTGTCTTCTGTGTCGGTCAGATCTCTCTGCAAAGACAGGAAATTCTCATTGGCTTTTAGATCAGGATAGTTTTCTGCTACAGCAAACAGAGTCTTCAAAGCTCCAGCTAACATGTTTTCTGCTACTGCTTTCTTTTGAGGCGCTCCAGCAGTCATGGCTCGTGTTCTTGCTTCTGTAACATCAGTAAACACTTTCTTCTCATGAGCAGCATAGCCTTTGACAGTTTCTACCAAATTAGGAATCAGATTGTACCTTCTTTTCAGTTGTACATCAATATCAGACCAGGCTTCCTTGGTTCTGTTTCGCAGTCTAATCAGTCCATTGTAGGCAACAATGATCCAGATAACAAGGATAACTACGACAGCTAGAACGATCAATCCAATGATCATAGGTTTTTACTCACCTTCCCGCTGAGCGGGATAGCAAGTGGAATTAATTTATTAAATAATTATAATCAGAAAATCTTACTTGGTACTTCGCTTAAAAACCATTCTTCCTCTATCTTTTTTAATCCAAAAATTATTCCGGAAAAATTATATGTTCCTCCAGAAATTTCAGTTGTCTCTTCAATCTCTTGACCATACTCATCAATCCAAGTAGTAGTCTCTACTTCTATAATCTCAGCTGTACCAGAAACTTCGACTTGAGCTTCTGTATCGCTGATAGTCTTTACCTCGTATTTCATATTACTCCAATCAATATAATCTTCTCCACTAGTATACTCTCGGTAATTGGTAAAGAGACTTGAAAGTTGAGCCGAGGTAGCTGTATCTTCTTCTTTGACAAAGGTCTTGGCTCTACTTTCGCTTCCTTTTTCTAAAGCCATTATTACCTGCTCTACCACTGCCTCTGGGCCAGTCTTTCGAGCTTCTTCAGCAGATTTGCGAGAAGCCCAAAAACTCCAAGCCGCTATTCCTCCAATCACTAAAATAACGACTAAAATACCAATCCCAGACGCTCTTCTTGTGGGTCTAAAGCTTCTTCCTGTGGATGGCCTTCTATACCTATATCTAGGATATTGTTCAGGGTATTCATGCTCTGGGCCACGAACAACTCTTCTGGTTCGCGAAATTACTCTTCTCATGGCTAAAAATTAGCTTTATTTTTATCGTATCTACCTCTTATTATATCTTAAAGAATAAAATCTTTTAAGTGGATAATTATCCAGCACTTGATCCTCCTCCGCCGCCTCCGCCGCCAGCAAAGCCTCCACCACCAAAGCCAGAGACTCCTGAAGCACTTCTGGCTGGTGAAGTTGTTAGAGCAGCGCTGGCAGTTTGAGTCATGGAAGAAAGATTATCTGTAAAACTAATCACCGAAAAGGCAGCTACTGGTCTAGCCGAGACATACCAATCTGGCTGTTCCTTATAAATGTCGACAAACCTAGCTGCCCATTGTTTTTCTACTCCAAAGACCATGGCATAGGAAAGATGTTTTTCAAATGTTTCAGGAGTACAAACGTCCAGCCTAAATCTTTCTGCAGTATGCAGATACTCTTTGAACCCCCAAGTCTGCCAAGCAGCGCTTGATCCTTTTTTAGTTTTGGCTGGCATGGCTTTGGCAAAAGCAAGACAAAGTATTCCAGAGAGTAAAACCATAAAAGCTAAAAGAGGTAGGAAAATAAACAAGGCTCCACCAGCTACGGCCATACCAATGCCCAATCCTATGTATTTTATCCTTATCTTGTCTGGGCTTTCTTTAAAATATCCTAAATTAAGTACTTGCTGAAGTAGACTCCTTTTTATCCCAGGGATTTCTCTATAAAATTTATTTTTCAGATCATCCAGAGTCACTTCTTGACTGGTGCCAAAAAGCCCATCCAAAAATAGTTTTTCGTGCGCTCTAAGAGTGGTCTCTTGGCTATAGTCTTTTAATTTTCTAATCTTATATGTCGTTCGTCGAGTAAATAGTCTCTTTTTCTCTTCTTCAAAAATTTTTAGATAACCTCGATAAGCTAAATCTATCAAAGTAGAAGTAATATCTTTATTCCTCACCCCTTCGCGAATCAAGGTTCCCATCTCGGCTGGAGCAATATAATCTGGCCTGCCTTGTACTAAACGGGTCTTAGTGCGGGGTGGCTCATATTGAGCAATAATAGTTCCTTTCCATTTGGGATCTTTGCCATATCTTAGCCAACGCCTAAGAAGTAAAATAAAGGCCAGGATAGGAATTAGAAGATATATAAAAGGTAAGATTTGATAAAGTAAAGTTTTTTCTAGAGTAAAATTCAATTCATATAGTTTACCTTCAACTATTTCTACTTCTTTAGTTTCAGTCTCTTTGTGGCCTCTCATGGTTAGAGTAATTTCGTGCTTTCCTGTTTCTATTTCTTCTTTTTCTTCCAAAATAGCTGGAGTTCTATAAATGGTCTTTTTGCCATCAATGACAATACTAGCTCCTTCTGGCTCAGAGTAAATTTTAACCATGCCTGGCTGATAAACTATTCCTTTTGGCCAACCAGCCACAATAGTAAAGTTTTCATAAGGAGCAATGTTTTGGCCTCGGTATTCTAATGTTTTTTTATCTACAATAGAAAAATTTTGAGATTCTGTGGTAGCACCGTAAGGACCAACAAAAAGTCTCTGTTTTAGCTCAGATTTTTCCACTTCTTCTGGCAGATGAACAATAACTTTTACGGAATTAATTTTCACATCTCGATCTTGCGACACTGCATTCCAGTAAAGCTCATCATGATCCTCGAAATATCCAATTCCTCCATGGACAGTATACTGAAAAGTCCAAGCAGCCTGACGGTCAGTAAGATCAAAGTTAACCTTAATGCTAACTTGACTTGAATCTTCTGTTATTTCTATATCAGGAAATCTCAGCTCTTTACCTTGCTCATCAAATACCTTAACATCAGTAATTCTTTTTAGTTTCCTCTTGGCAATATCTCGTTTCACCCAATGAAAATTTCCAGTAAAATCAAAAGTCTGGGTTTCTTTGATTACAAAAGTAGAATCTTGATTAATCTGAATATCTATATCCCAAGAGATAAAATACCAAGATTTTTCTTGAGCCTGGACAGGAGAAAAAATAAAAAGACCTACTACAAGGCCTAAAATTAGATAAATTATCTTTTTCATAATTTTTTGAGTTAAATTTGGCGGCCCTATGGGGAGTCGAACCCCAGTTACCAGGATGAAAACCTGGCGTCCTAACCACTAGACGATAGGGCCATCTATTTAATTATACTGCTTTTTCTTTATTTTTTCAAATCCAAATAAAACAAAGGACCAGTTCTACTCCATAAAACAGAAGTAAAACTAGTCCTTTTCCACTGTAAATCTTCCCTCGGGAATATACTGGAAGACTTCTAAAAAGTGCTCAAATTTCTTTCGATGTTTAGGATGTCTAAGTCTCTTGATAATCTTTTCTTCAATCTGTCGTATCCTCTCTCGGGTTACATTGTAGATACTTCCTACTTCTTCGAGAGTCATTGGGAGATCGTATCGTCCAAATCTAAGCTCAAGTATTCTTAGCTCTTTAGGGGTAACTATCTTTTTGACTATTTCCCAGAACTGCTCAGCTTCCACAGAACGCCAAAGCTCAGTGCCTGAATCCCGATCTAAGACAAAATCACCAATCCTGCCAGCATCACTATCATGGTCATCTCCAAATTTCCCATCCATAGAGATAATACTTCGTCTGGCTTTCAAGAGCCGCTTTACCTTCTCAACAGACATCTCAGTAATATCCGCAATTGCTTCAAGAGTTATCTCTTGACCTTCGCTTTTTAGAGTTTTCTCTGCTCTGGCAATTTTTCCTAGCCCCTCTTGTATATGAACAGGTAATCTTACGGTGCGTGACTGATTAGCAATGGCTCTTTGAATCGTTTGTCTGATCCAGTAGTAGGCGCAAGATGAGAACCTATGACCCTTTCTATAGTCGAACTTAAATATAGCTTTCCTTAATCCTCTACTGCCCTCCTGAATCAGATCTAAAAACTCTAGACCTCTGCCTATATATTTCCTAGCTATATGAATCACCAACCTTATATTAGCCTCGGTCATTAGTTCTACTGCACTCGAAATCTCATCTTGCCATTTTTTCACATCGTCCAGCATTGCTTTTAGTCTCCATCTCCCTATTCCTACTCTATCCTCAATCTGCTCAATTTTCTCCCTCAAGGATTCTTGTTCTTCTTCATTGACCTCTTTTAACCTTTCTTCAAGATCCGCCATCACTCGATACTCAGCCTTAAGAGACTCTATAATCTCATCAATATACTTATATTGAAGATTAATCTCTAACAATTTTTGTTTAAAAGAGTGCTTTTTCTTTTTGAGAGTCCTGACCAACTGTCTTTTTCTTCTTTGCTTAATCACCTTATTCATCTCTATTTCAACCATTTCCATCACTCTCAGTACTTGTTTTCTTTTCTGCTCCAGAAGCGCTTTGGTTTGGAGAAGCTTAGACTCGACTAGTCTGATAAACTGTGCCATTAGGATCTTATTTTTTTGGATCCTTTCTCTATAGTCTATAAACTTCAACATGGCTAGAGGAGTATCAAATATCATCTTGGTGATCTCAGCATATGCCTGCTCCATAGATTTTCCAATCTCTGCTTCTTCTTCTTTAGAAAGGAGAGGTTTTGCTCTCTTTTCTATTTCTTGTATAAACATCGTAACTGGATCTTCTAAAAAGCGTCTTTCAAGAACATGAGGCTCCTCATGAGTGGCTAATTGACCTGGCTGTTCCTCTGGAAGATGGGATCTTATCTGCCCTCCTCCTTTTTTCTTGGTCGTTGTCTTTTTTAAAACTGAAGGAGGAGAAACAAGAGTTTCTCCTCCCTTTTTCTGTATTTCAGTTTGAGGAGGAGGGCTTTTTACCCCTCCCCTGCATCACCTTTTTCTTTCTTTTTCTTTAAAGCTATTGCTTCTTTACGTGAACGTCTGCGAATCCCAAGTTGCACCATCCAACAATACAAAGTATCCTTGCTGACCCCCATTTTTTCAGCCGTCTCTATGTGAGTAAGCTCCTCTTCCCAATAGTGTTTATTAATCAGTTTTCTTCTTCTCTCCCATTCTTCTGGGGACACCCTTTCAAATTTTTTCCTGGTCTTCTTCTTTTTTCCTTTCTTTTTCTTAGCTTTCTTCTCTTTCTTTTTTGGAGTCATTTCTTTAGAGGGCACATCAGTAATTATCTTCACGTCTAAGGATCTACTTAGAAGCCTAAGTCCTTTGATAAGAGCTACTGGATCTGCCTGTCCATTTTGAGAGACAAAAGAAGCTATAGATTTAAGGTCCCAGCCTTGTTTTTTCATACCCTCTTTGATAAAGTCTAGCAGATCTGGTGTGAGAGTTCCTAAAGCCTGTAGATCTTCCTGGGAATCTAAAGGAATATTTTCTGCTGCCAGAGTATCCAAAACACCCCTTACATAACTAGCATTATACTTCTTCATTTTTCACCTCCTTTATTTTTGGTTTAAAAAGATATTATACAAATTTAATCTCTTTTTTATTTCTTGTCAACTCTTATCACAATCATGGCTTTTCGCCCTTTTTTCATCAAATCTGGATCCTCTTTGGCGCCCTGGACCCAATCATGGATAGAATCATAAAAATTTCCATAGGAAAATTGAAATTCATCTCCTTTTCTTGTACCTGGATCATTAGTAATAATAATTTTTGGAGTATAGCCCACCACTACCAGCATATGATAAATAGGCCCTGGCTGGGTATAGTTTGGATTATCTAGCATTCTGCCGTAAGCAGGAACTATGACTGGATTCCCTTGGGCAACTTCTTTTTTTATATCTTCAATAGTTATATCATAAACAACTTCAACTCTTTTATATCCATAGTAATTCTTAGCTAGCTGAGCTACCTCCTCAACAAAAAGATCTCTATGTGAGCCATAATTTTTTATTTGCCAGTCAATCATATCTAAAATTTCTTGATTAGCCTCCTCTTTAGTAAAAGATTTCTTCCCTTGCCAAAAATGGTGAACCATCATTAAAGCCGCTTCTTCACAGGCATTTTGCCAAGGTTCATCCCAGTTTGCTTCTGGTGCCTGGGAAGTAAAAGGAACATCAATATTGATTTCATCTGGAATTAAAAGCTCCTCTTTTACTTCTTCTGGTACCTCTTCTTCCTTTATTTCTTCTACCTCTTTTAGCTCTTCTAAAGTAATAGCCTCAGGTGTTGGCTCTTTTCGAAGTTCTTGAAAATAATCTTTGATCTTAACTCGGTTAAAATAAAAAATCAGACCCAAGACAATTAGGATAAGTAAAATAAGATAAACAGATTTTCGAATATTTTTAGCCATATCAACTGCTTATCATAATCTATTGAGGCTTAAATGTCAATCTAAAGAAAAAGACCCGTCTACTCTATTGCTAGAGAGGACGGGTCAATACTATTTTACTTTTAGCACCATCTTCTGACATTCTGGAATAATCTTAGCCAAGGTGAAGCCTTAAGCTTTGACCATTCTGGGGGCCAGTAAGGCCATTGAGCTTTTCCGGCACGAAAAAGACGTTCAGGATGAGGCATCATGGCCAGGTGTCTGCCATCTGGTGATGCGAGAGCAGCAATGCCATCGGGAGAACCATTGGGATTAAAAGGGTAATCAGTGGTTATTCTACTGTTGTCATTGACAAATCGAATTGGAGCCAGATTCTCTTCGATGATCTGATCAAAGATTTTCTTGTCCGGACAGTGGAGTTTACCTTCAGCATGAGCTACCCAAATACCTAAGATGGAATCTTCCATGCCTTGAAGAAAGATTGAATTTGAGGGCAATATCTTCACTGAAACAAATCGGGATTCAAAGATCTCTGATTCATTTCGGATAAAGCGTGGCTGTTTGACGGTCCCAATCCCAGACCAGGGCACTATCCCAAGAAGAGCCATTACTTGGCAGCCATTACAAACGCCAAGTGAAAAAGTATCCTCTCGGGCATAGAATTTCTCAACTTCTTCTCGAGCCCGATCATTGAATTTAATTACTCCGGCCCAGCCTTTGCCAGCATCACCTACATCACCAAAACTAAATCCACCTGGAAAAGCAATACCCCTGAAATCTCTAAGTGTGGTCTGACCTTCTAAAATATCGGTCATGATCACTCCCCTGGCTTCAAAGCCTGCTGCTTCAAATGAAGCTGCCATTTCCTCTTCTCCATTGGTGCCTTCTTCACGAAGAATGGCCACCTTGGGTTTATTAGGAATGCCAAACCAGCTTTGTGGCGTTGAAACTGGAATAAAGCGCAGATAACTGCGAGGTCCCTCTCGGTCAAAGGTATTTTTACGTTCCGCACGGCTAGATTCAGGATTAGCTTGGAGTTCATCCAGTTTAAAACTGGTCTCTCGCCAAGCATCACGAAGATTAAGCATTGAATCTTCGTGAATGATCTTGCCTTGGTGATCACGGATGATAATTTGCTTTTCCAAAGTAGGGGCGCCGATTACGAAGTAAGAATTCTCCAGACCATATTCTGCTAAAGTCTCAAAGATTTCTTCTTTGTGCTCGGGCAAATACTCGATTACCAGGCCTAACTCTTCATTAAATAAGAAGGTAATTGGATCAGTTTCGGAAGGCGTAGAAATGCCTAGGCCGCAATTGCCAGCAAAAGACATCTCGAGCAGAGTCTGGATGAGCCCGCCCTCTGAGCGATCGTGTCCAGAAAGAATCAGGTCTTTGGCAATCAGCTTCTGGATTGCTTTGAAAGCATTGACCAGAAGCTTTGCATCTTCAACATCCGGCACTTCATCTCCAGCCTGTTTGTAAACTTGAGCCAGAGCAGATCCACCCAGCCGTTGTTTGCCACAAGCCAGATCAATGAAAAGCAAATTGCTCTCACCTGGTTTCTTAAGATCAGGGGTAATGGTTTTTGTAATATCATCACAAGGAGCAAAAGCAGTAGCCACTAAAGTACCAGGAGCAGAAATTGTCATCTCCACAATTTCTTGGGCTTTTTCAACCAAAGTCTTGGCAGTCATAGAGAGACTATCTTTGCCCACTGAGATTCTTAAACCAAGTTCTTTCTCGATCAGATGAGTAACTGCTTCCACCGCATCATAGAGCAAAGCATCTTCCCCGGGTTGCCTGCAGGGCCACATCCAATTTCCAGAGATATTTATCAGCTCATACTTGTCAAGAGAGGCCCAGATAAGATTGGTAAGAGCCTCACCAACAGCCATTCTCACTGAAGCTTGGCGATTGACAATTCCTTTGATTGGCTGATCACCAATAGCCGCTGCCAGTCCTGTTTTTTCTTTAAAACTGGCTGCAAAAACAGCACAGTCTGCTAAAGGTAACTGAAGTGGACCAACACATTGCTGTTGGGCGACTCGGCCAGAAACCGAACGATCTGCTTTACGAGTTAAAAACTCTTTTGAGCAGACCTTTGGAAGTCGTGAGGTTCGCTTGAGTGCTTGCTCAATAGTGAGCCCTGTAGGTAGTTTGAGAGGAGTAAGCTCCAAGGGAACATGTTCTGCAACAATCTCCTCTTGGGGCAAATCGGCCAGCAAAAAGTCCATGGTCAGGTCAATAAGCTGCTCGTTTTTCTCCTCATCAAAGAGAATAAATCTGCCATCATCCCGTACCTTACCAACCACTGCATAAGGACATTTCTCTCGCTGACAGATTTTCTCAATCACAGGAAGTTTTTCACCAGACACCAGAACAAACATAATCTCTTGCGATTCATTACAAAAGTAGACAAGAGGAGCCATGGTTTTGTCTCCACAAGGAATCTTGCGTAAATAAACATCAGCTCCTTTTGGGAAAACGATTTCTGGAGTAGCCACACAAGCACCACCAGCACCTGAATCTGTGACAGTCCAGATGGGATTATCTGGACCAAGAAGACTACACCTCTTAATCACGTTAATCCCTACCTTTTCCATAATGGCATTGCCTCGCTGAACTGAATTAAAGTCTAGCTCAGCTTTTTTCCTTTCTTTATCCTTCTGCGACTCACCACCATCTTGACTTGAACCACTTCCACCACCAAGACCAATAGCATAGGCATCTCCACCAAGCCGGAAAAGAACTAAATCACAAACCGGCTCTAGCTTCTGGGCATGGGGATCATCAATTAGACCACCAGTGCCAACCACCACAATTGGCTTGTGATAGCCAAAGAAGCGTTTATCAACCTTAAGCTCACAAGAAGTAGTGGTTCCCAAAATCACTGGGATGCCCAGCTGATTAGAATAATTACTTGCTCCATTTGAGGCACCAATTAGAATATTAACTGGATGCTGGAAGTTTTCAGGAACAGGCACTAATCTTTCTTCCCAGGGTAGAGGATAGTTTGAAATTAAAAGGTGAGAGACAAAGTAGCCAGCAAAACTAAAAGTTGGCTGTCCTCCTCTACCTACACCCAAGATGTCACGCACCACACCACCAATACCAGTATCAGAACCTGGTCCGGCTGCAATAGCACAAGGATGGTTATGAGTTTCAACTTTGAATACATAATGATAGCGCCGTGAAGAATAGCTATAAGGACTGGGAAGAGTTGGGTCTTCTGGTGCAAACACTGGAATTTCTCCGCCTTGGATTATTGCAGCATTATCTTTAAAGGCTACAATAACGCCTTCAGGATTAGTTACCGCAGTCTGCCTGATCATCTCCATGAGCGAAAATTGACCAGGCTGACCATCAATTATCCATCGGCCATTGAATTTGCCGTGTCGGCAATGTTCTGAGTTGAGCTGAGCAAAAGTGAAGATTTCAACATCAGTTGGGTTACGTCGGAGCACGTTGACATAGTGGTTGATAATGTAATCGGTCTGGGTCTTGGTAAATGAGAGATTCCACTTGACGCAGAATTGGTCAAAGGCAGTTTCTCCTTCTTCAAGCAAGAGAATAATCTTAGCTGGCGGAGCGCTGATCCCTAAATCAAATGTAGTAAGCGGCTCAAGATATGGCTCTTCAGTCATCCGATCGTGGAGTTCATCAAAGATCCTTTGTCGTACTTGATCAGAAAGCTTCATACCAGGTCGGAACTCTAAACAATAACGTCTTGTCCTCTCAACTCTTGTGATTGAGTCCAGGCCACAGGAATGACAGATGGAGACCATCTTAGTAGACCAAGGCGAGACAATAACTTTTCGTGGACCAACTTCAAAAATCTTAACATTCTGTGGTGGATTTAAATCAGGTCCGAATTTCTCAGGCTCAAAAGTTTCTGAAAGTAACCATTCCAACTTCTTTAGTTCATCTTTCGTAAGAGGCTTCTTAGATTCTACATAAAACTTCCACTCGATCTTAACTGACTCAATATCATAAGACACTTTTTTCTGCAGTTGCCTAAGCAATAAACTCTCTTTCATTTCAGAGAAAGCCGACATACGGAAAAACGATGTTATCATGATTCCTCCTTTTTTCTTTAGATTATCAACTTTTACAAACCATAATTGGTTTATATTATCATGGTTTATTTCTTTGTCAAATGGCAAATAAAAACCCTCTGTTGCGCAAAAATTTGCACAAACAGAGGGAAATGAAAATTAAATGAGGCTTTGATGGAACATCAGATAAGTAAGCCCATGAACACCGATATCGAGTCTATTATGTACACCTTCGAACTTTATTTTGTCCACTTCTCGATAGGTCGAGTCTACTGAGGTTTCAAGATCTTTACCTACCCCTGTTACTCCCAGTACTCGACCCCCATTGGTCAGCCACTTATCACCTTCCTTCCTAATACCAGCATGAAAGACAACAGCATCAGTTACTTTATCAAGACCCGTGATCTCTTTTCCTTTTTCATACTTGCCTGGATATCCTCCAGAAGCAAGGATAACACAAGTGGCGTAGCCTGGCTTCCATTTCAAAGAGATATTTTTCAGGTTTCCTTCGATAGAGGCAAGCAAAGGCTCCATCAAATCAGTCTCGAGCAACATAAAGATCGGTTGTGTTTCTGGATCACCAAACCTGCAGTTGAATTCCAAAACCTTGGGATCCTTCTCTGTAATAATCAGGCCAGCATACAAAACACCCTTGTATTCAATGCCCATCTTTCGTAAATAGTGGATAGCAGGTGCATGGACTTTGTCAATTATCTTTCCAATGTCCTTATCAGAAAGAAAGGGAACCGGAGCATAGGCACCCATTCCACCGGTGTTTGGACCTTCATCGTCATTAAAGACTGGCTTGTGATCCTGAGAGGGAAGAAGGAAAACAAAGTCTTTTCCATCTGTAAAAACAAGAAGTGAGACTTCATCTCCTTCAAGGTATTCCTCAAGGACAATAGTATCTCCTGCCTCTCCAAAGATCCGGTCTCTCATTATCTTATCTACAGTAGCTAATGCTTCTTCTTTGTCTTTGACCATGATCGAACCTTTTCCCGCACATAAGCCAGAAGCTTTAATCACTCGGGGAAAATCTTCTTTCTCTAAACATTTTAAAACAATTTTAGCCTTATCCGGATTTTCAAATGTACTAAACTTAGCAGTAGGAATTCTTGCCTTATCCATTAATCCTTTAGCAAAGGCTTTATCAGACTCGATAAGAGCTGCTTTCTTGGTAGGACCAAAAGCTTTGATACCTTCAGCCTGACATATATCAACAATCCCTTCTGCTAAAGGTACCTCTGGACCAACCACCACCAAGTTAGCGCCTACTCTTTTGGCTAATTCAACCTGGCCTGGAATATCTTCAGCCTTAACTGGAAAGCACTGGGCTATTTCAGCAATACCAGCATTTCCAGGAGCACAGAAGATTTCATTAACCATAGAACTCTGTTTAATCTTCCAAACCAGAGCATGTTCTCTGCCTCCTCCGCCAATCACTAACACTTTCATTACATACCTCCTCTCAATGTTTTTTAAGATATTTATCCCAAACTTCTTGTTTAATCTTCTCCAGTATTTCCATTTGTCCTGGTAGAACCAAAGGGTGATCTCTGGTCACTGGTGGCAACTGACCTTCATTATCAATCCAAGCATTGATTGTTCTTACATAGAGTGCATGTTCATAAGGAAGTAATCTTTTCTGAAGTGACTCCGGAGTATCATCTTCTTTGATTCCAATCCACAGCTCTCCTATAACAGGCCCTTTGTCGTATTCTTCATTAACTATGTGAATAGTAGCACAGGTAGTCAAAGCCTTGCCAGCTCTCCGAACAAATCCCAGCCGAACAGCATGGGGAATAATACCATACATCCATTTACCTCCAAACTCATATAAAGGAGCGGGATGGGAATTTATAATATGGCCATAGTGCTTTTTCACAAACCCCTCAGGTACTTTTACCATCATCCCTGCTAAACAATAAAGATCGACTTCCATATATACACCCCATTCATCGACTCTTTCAAAGAAGGCAGATATCTTCTCGCCTTTCTCTCTTTGTCTCACTACAGTCAGTATTTTTCTTTTCTCTGCTCTCTTTAAAGCAAAGGCATCCTTGTTGTTAGAGAAAACCAGGACTACCTCGGCTTTCTTATGCAATAGCCTGCCAAGCTTACAAGCATCAATAATGGCCTGCAAAGTACTACCAGAACCATCAGCTCCAACAGCAATCTTTATCTTTCCCATGCTTCCTCCTTTCATTATTCAGTTTTAAAAACTTATCTCTAATACAAGTTGGTATATGCTATCATGGGCTAATAGTCGTGTCAAATCTGGCTTATATAAAAATAGCCCAGAGCCAAAATGACCCTGGACTGAATATTAATAGGACTAATCTGTGAAGACTATTTTCTTTTCTCTTTCTTGTACTGTCCCAATGATGTAAGCGGTTTGGTCCATACACTCCAATAGATTTAGAGCCTTTTTCTGTTCTTTCTCTGGAACAACTGCCACCAAGCCGATTCCCATGTTGAATGTCCGCCACATGTCATGAACATTGCCCCATTCCTGAAGAAGCTGGAACAACTTGGGTACTTGCCAAGTGGAACGATCAATTAGAGTTGTATAACCGTCTGGAATAATCCTGGGAACATTATCGACCAGCCCACCACCCGTAATGTGAGCAAACCCCTTAACATCACATCCTTTTATCAATTCCTGGATTTGTTTCAGATAGGAACGATGCGGTTCCCTTACAGCCTCACCCAAGGTACAGCCCAGCTCATCAAAATGCCGATCTAATCTTAGCTTTTTAAGTTTGATAATCTTCCGGATAAGACTGTAGCCGTTGGTGTGTGGACCGCTTGATGCCAGACCTATCAGCCTATCACCCGGTTCAATCCTTGAGCCATCGATTATCTTTTCTCTTTCTACTACTCCAGTGATACAGCCAACCAAATCAATCTGATTAGGTTGATAAACATCTGGATTGGGTTTAGAGAAGACAATTTTTAGCTCTGCTTGAGCCTCGGCTTTCTCTGTGCCTTCCTGAAGTTGCTTTTTTACATCTTTTCTCCAAACATCAGTATCAGCATAGATCATCATAAATAGAGGTTTAGCTCCCTGGACTGCAATATCATTAACACAATGGCTAACCAGATCTTCCACATTGGTGCCATAATGCACAGCCAGCATAGTCTTTGTTCCTACTCCGTCAATGGATTGAACCAAAACAGGATTCTGATAGGACTCGAATATATCACGGAGGTAGTAAGTAATAATAGATGCTCTTTTGTCTTCGTCAAATCCTACTTCATGGTGATAAGGAGCAATAGCTGTCGTAGCCCCAATTATCTCCATGCCACCTTCCCGATAAATACCAGGCATTTCAGCAGTCTCTCCCCCAATAATAGGAATTTCCTTAGTAGAACATATCTTAGCCATTTCTGCTATTGTTTCTGAAACAGTAAGAGGCTTGAGTTTGCTGCTTGCTATATAGTCTAAGAAACTTATTCCATGGCTATCAACGTCCATTATTGGAAAAAACATATGATTCAGACATTGGTGAATTACGTTTTTAGTTACAGACAGATGGGTGTCTTTCTCTCCAGCTTCAAAGCTTTCACCTTGCATGGTATGAAACAAAGCAAGATCTTTAATATTCCGGGTAGCCATTCTAAAATCTACCATACCCCCAAAAAGACCAACACCTTTCAAAACATGGGGTTGATAGGTGGATTCAATAGCAACTTTGCTTCTCTTTAAAGCCTCCTCTGCTGCATCAATATCAACTCCGGCATCCTTATAAGTTAACCCTTTCTTCTTAGGCATTTATACCTCCTTCCTATTAAGTTTTTAAAGCTATTTACAGAATATCTAAACTTAGTATACAAATTTCTCCTTGTCAATTCCTTTACCTTACCACCACTCCACTATTCCCTAAAAATCCCCAATTTTTCAAAAACCAGGAAGTTGACACTCGCTTCTCGCCAGAAAGAGAGTCGTTGAGAATAATCTGACTAGGATTATATATTGAACCAACAAATCCTTTGACTACATAGGTGTGCTCACCTCGAATGGCATAAATAGTCTGGCCATCTGGAGTTTGCCACCAAAGTGGAGATAGGTAATCTAAAATAGATCCCCAAAAAATAACTGGATTCCCATCAGCCACTTCTTGTAGAATGTTTCCTAGACTTTGGCCAGCAAAATAGATAGCTGGCCTAAAGTGCCTGGCTGCTTTAGCAATGGGCTTCCAATAAACCCCATAGCCAGAGATTAGCTGCCTACCATCAATATTTCCTACGTAGGCTTGATGAGGATTTCCCCAAATATTGTCTGTGTGTGGTGTAGGATCAAAGCCAACATATTTCATTATCTCAGTCTCAGAAACATTTTTTCCTTTGTAAGCCAAACCCATACGCAAAGCTGCTGCCTCACAAGAAAGTCTATGCTCTTGCCTAAAATAGGGTACAGCTAAATAGACATCGTGATCTTTAATCACCTTTGGAGTTCCAACTCCAGTGATAATCTCACTTCTTCCATCATTATTAATATCACCTGCTGCCACATTAACCCCATTTTTATAATTCCTGTCATAGGCAAAAAATCCAGTTTTAAGTAGTCGAAACTCTCTATTTTTAAATCCAAAAATTCTGACATGAGGGCCATATTTGCCAGCTCCAATAATAACTTCATCCTTGCCATCTTTGTTGATATCACCAGCTGCTACCCTGGCTCCCACTTCCCATCCCTGAGGAAAGACTCTCTGATAAGCTAGGATTGTTTTTTTGGCATTAGCTTTATAAACCTTCAGCCAAGCCTCGCCATCTCTTTTTTGACTAACAATAATTTCGTCAATGCCATTTCCATCTACATCGCCTGAGGCCACGTCAAGTCCTCCAGAAAAAGTCGGATGAAAGGGCCAGACATCCCAGATTTTTTTGCCATCTTTGAAGACCCGAACTTCGGGAGTACCACTTCTGCCTGCCCCGGTGATAATCTCGTCCTTGCCATCACCATCAATGTCACCGGCGGCTACACTTACGCCGCATTCCATTTTCTCTTCATAAGCTCTAAAGTTAGCCACAATAGTTTTGCTACGATTAACTTTATAAACCTTAACCCAAGCCTCGCCCAGGCTTTCCTGACCAGCAATGATCTCGTCAATGCCATCACCATCAACATCACCACAAGCCACAGTTACCCCTCCTTTAAAATCAAGACCAAAAGCAAAGACATTCCAACCAGTATATCTTCCATTTGATTTAAAAACTCTAATATGTGAACTGCCACCTGGGCCAGCTCCTGTGACAATCTCATTTTTACCATCGCCATTTACATCGCCTACGGCAAGATTAACTCCTCCTTTAAAATCTCTTGAGAAAGCCAAAAAAGAATCAATCTTTAAAAAATTTTGAGAATTGAAAATGCGAACTTCTGGA
This sequence comes from bacterium, assembly GCA_030603885.1. Classification (GTDB taxonomy): domain Bacteria; phylum Patescibacteriota; class JABMPQ01; order JABMPQ01; family JAUVWW01; genus JAUVWW01. The sequence continues at coordinate 11,076 of JAUVWW010000006.1, read as the reverse complement.
GGAAGACTATCTAGATTAGAAGCTTGGGTTTTATTCCAAACAAAAAAACAACCTACTAAAATAATTGTTACTATTAGGATTTTTGTCTTCATTCTAAAAGAGTTAGTTATATTAAAAATCTAGCAAAATCTAGCCCAAAAATCAAATAATGTGCTATAATATAACAAAATAGAACTAATCTTCAATTATGTTTAAAAGAGCCCTTGTTATCTCATTTTTAATCACTATTTTTGCCCTTTGCTTCTCAAGCCAAGCCTTAGCTTATGATGAAGCTTCAAGTTTTATCTTTCCTTTGACCAATTGGCTGGGCAATATAACTTATCTTTTTGGAGCTAAAGCTTCAGAAAATAGATATCATCTAGGAGACGATGTGGTAAAGCCCGTGGCAACAAAAGTGGTAGCTGCCGCTCGAGGATATCTTAGACACTTTGGCCTACATACTAGGTATGGTTATGTAGCCATTGTGGAACATTTTTTGCTTTCTGGAAAAAGAATTTGCTCTGTTTATGGTCATTTAAAATCAAATGCTCCAGTCAAGGAAAATAGTTTTGTTAAAAAAGGACAAGTTGTTGGCTATCTGGCTGATAGGAATGAAAATGGTGGCTGGATTCCTCATTTGCATCTTGGAATTAAAAAAGGAGCCTATGTAGATGTTAATAATGACTGGGTCTACTGGGGATACGGAGATAGCCAAGAGCTAAAAACTTGGCACAATCCCACAAAATTTATTTTGGGCATGAACAATCCCCAAGCTCCTCCTTCTCAGATTCTGACTGGGGCCGGTTTCGGAGGATCAGCCCATATTAAAGTATTTTATGGTAATGGCAAATCAGCTGGATTAGATAACTTTGCTTTTAATAATGGCTTTCGCGGAGGAGCCGATGTGACAGCTGGAGATGTTGATGGAGATGGGGTGGAAGAAGTTGTGGTGGGAGCTGGGGCGGGAGGAGGACCGCATGTCCAAGTCTATTCCAAAATTACTAAAAAGCTAATCTCTTCCTTTTTTGCCTTTAATGAAAATTTTAGAGGTGGAGTGAGGGTTACCACTGGAGATATAAATGGAGACGGAAAAGATGAAATTATTGTTGGCGCAGGACCAGGTGAGGGAGCTCATGTTCGTGCCTTCTCATATAAAGGAAGGTATCTAGGTTGGGATGTCTTTCCCTTTGGAACTGACTTTAGAGGTGGGGTAGATGTAACAGCCGGAGATGTAGACAGAAATGGAAAAGACGAGATAATTACAAGTCAATTTTCAAATGGACAAGCTTGGATAAAAGTATATAAAGTAAATAAAGCAAGAACTATCTTAGCCAACTTTCTGGCCTATCACCCAAACTTTGAAGGAGGAGCAAGGGTGGCCACTGGAGATGTAGACAAAGATGGACAGGCAGAAATAATTACCGGAGCGGGATATGGTGGTGGACCACACGGGAGAGTCTTTGAATTCAATGGAAAATCCAAGCTAGATTTCTGGCCCTTTGGCAAAAACTTTAATGGTGGAATAGATGTAGCATCAAATGACTTTGATCACGATGGCATTGATGAAATAATCATGTCTCAGGCATCTTCTGGCCAGACCTGGGTAAAAGTATATCGATATAATAGGCAAAGAACTATCCTAGCCAATTTTATGGCTTATGCTCCTAATTTTGAAGGAGGATGTTCCGTGGTAGGAATTGATTAAACAATGAATATTTTAGGTATTGAAACTTCTTGTGATGAAACGGCAGCTGCGGTTGTTAAAAACAATAGGCAAGTTTTATCTAATATTGTTTCTTCTCAAGTAAATCTTCATAAAAAATATGGAGGAATTGTTCCTGAAGTGGCGGCCAGGGCTCATGTTCAAACAATTATTCCAGCCATTAATGAAAGTTTAAAAAAGGCTAAAGTCTTGCCTAAAGATATTAATTGTATAGCCGTTACTAAAGGGCCTGGCCTAATCTCCTCTTTAATGATTGGAGTAGATACAGCAAGAAGCCTAGCCTATGTCTGGAATAAACCAATTATTGGTATCAACCATATAGAAGCCCATATTTATTCAAACTGGCTCAAATCTCAAACCTCAAACCTCAAACCTGTTAAGTTTCCTGCTCTTTGTCTAATTGTTTCTGGTGGTCATACCTTGCTAGTACTAATGAAAGATCATGGAAAATATAAAGTCCTTGGCTCAACCCGAGATGATGCAGCTGGTGAAGCTTTTGATAAGGTGGCCAAGTTATTAAAAATCGGCTACCCTGGAGGACCGATTATTGAGAAGCTAGCAAGATATGGAAATGCCAAAGCTTTTGATCTACCTCGACCAATGCTAGCCAAAAAAAATTTTGATTTTAGTTTTTCAGGATTAAAAACAGCAGTAATAGATGTAGTCAGAAGTCAGAAGTCAAAAATCAAAAGTAAAAAATTTATCAGGGACCTTTGTGCTTCTTTCCAAAAGGCAGTAGTCGATGTACTTATCGAAAAAACTATTCGAGCTGCCAGAAAATACAAAGTAAAAGCTGTTTTGCTTTGTGGGGGTGTGGCTGCTAATAAGCTTCTAAGAAAAACTCTAAAGCGAAGAATAAAAAAAGAGCTACTACACACAACATACTATATACCCCATCCTAAATACTGTACTGATAATGCGGCTATGATTGCTCTAGCTGGTCATTATCATTTTAAAAGAAAAAAGATTGATTTTTGGAAAACTTTACAAGCTGATGCTAATGCCAAATTAAAATAGGGAAGAGAAACTTATTCCTCTTCCCTTAATCGTTCCCTTAATCGTCGTACGTACGGATACTCTCATCACTTAAACCCATTTGAGATAAATATCGTTCTTCAACCTCAATCTCCTTTCCCCTGTCAGTCCCCCAGAGTATCCGAACTTTCCACAGTCTGGTCTCAGAGTTCTTTTCGATAGTGTGAACAGGAGCATCGTATTTACTACTTCTTAACCAATAATCTCTTTTTGGTAAAAAACCATTTTCTTTATCTACTTTTCCAATCATTTTATCTTCCTCCTTTTCCTAATTAAAACATAGCATAATTTTAATTTTTTGTCAATGAAAAAGCTTGAAATAGCTTTAGAAAAGGCTTATTTGCCACAAAAAACTGAAGACAAAATCTATAAACTTTGGGAAAAGTCTGGGTATTTTAATCCAGATAATTTGCCTTTGCCTAAAACTGTCAAGCCTCATTCTATTGCCATGCCTTTGCCTAATGTCACTGGTGAGTTACATCTTGGCCACTCAGTGACTATGACTATTGAAGATCTGCTTACCCGTTTTAGAAGAATGCAAGGATATAGGGCCCTTTGGATTCCAGGTACTGACCATGCAGGTATTGCCACTCAGGTGATGGTAGAAAAGGAACTGGCCAAAGAGGGAAAAACTAAATGGGATTTAGGACGTGAGAAATTTTTAAAGAGGGTCTGGAAATACAAAGAAAAATCAGAAAAGAAAATTATTAGCCAAATCAAACAAATGGGAGCTTCTTGTGACTGGTCAAGATATCATTTTACTTTGGATGAGGATCTATCTGAGGCAGTCAACCAAGCTTTTGTTAGGCTTTACAAAGATGGATTAATTTACAAAGGAGAAAGAATTATTAATTGGTGTCCAAGATGTCAGACAGTACTTTCTGATTTGGAAGTAACTTACAAAGAAGAAAAGAGCAAACTTTGGTATATTAAATATCCACTCAAAATTCAAAATTCAAAAATCAAAACTATTATTGTGGCCACCACTAGGCCAGAGACAATGCTTGGAGATACGGCAGTGGCAGTTAACCCAAAAGATAAGAGATATAAAAAATTATTGAACAAAAAGATTGTTCTACCCCTGATGAAAAGAGAGATCCCCATCATCCAAGACTTTCGAGTTGATCCAGAATTTGGTACAGGAGCAGTTAAAGTCACTCCGGCCCATGATGCGACTGACTTTGAAATTGGACAAGAGCACAACTTAGAAACAATTCAAGTCATTGGCAAAGATGGAAAGATGACCAAGGAAGCTGGCGAGTTTTCTGACCTTTCCATTAGCAAGGCCCGAGAAAAAATTATTGAAGAGTTAAAAAAACAAGGACTTCTAGAAAAAACAGAAGATTATACTCACTCGGTTGGTCATTGTTACCGTTGTGGAAGAACTTTAGAGTCCTTGATTTCTAAACAATGGTTTGTCAAAATCAAACCACTGGCCAAGAAGGCTATTGAAGCAGTTAAAAAAGGTAAAATAAAAATCATTCCTAAGCGATTCGAGAAAGTCTATTTCAATTGGATGAAAAATATTAAAGATTGGTGTATATCTAGACAAATCTGGTGGGGCCATCGATTACCAGTCTGGTATAAAAACAAAAAGCTAGCCGTAGGAAAAAAGCCAAAGGGCAAAGGTTGGATCCAAGAAACAGATACTTTAGATACCTGGTTTTCATCTAGTCTCTGGACTTTTTCTACTCTTGGCTGGCCTAAGAAAACGGCTGATTTAAGCCATTTTCATCCCGCTTCAGTCATGGAAACAGGCTGGGATATTCTTTTCTTTTGGGTGGCTCGGATGATCATGATGAGTCTTTACTTGCTAGACGAGATTCCATTTAAGACCGTTTATCTTCACGGCTTAGTACTAGATCCAAAAACAGGTGAGAAAATGTCAAAAACTAAAGGAACTGGCCTCGATCCTTTGATATTAATTGATAAGTACGGCACTGACGCTTTGCGTATGTCTTTAGTTTTGGGAACCACAGCTGGACAAGACTTTAGATTGTATGAAGAGAAAATTGCCGGATATCGAAATTTTGGCAATAAACTGTGGAATATAGCTCGATATATATTTGGAACTATGGAAACTCATGTAGATAAGTCTCTGGCCTTGCTTAGAAAAAAACCTATTAGCTTAGCTGATAAATGGATCTTAAGTAGATTAAACAAATTGGTTGTCAGCGTTACTAATGATTTAGAAAAATTTAGGCTAGGAAAAGCCGGAGAGGATTTATATGAATTTGTCTGGCATGAGTTTGCTGATTGGTATCTTGAAATTTCCAAATTACAAAGAAAGAGTTTTGCCTTCTACATTCTAAGCTCTGTACTAAGATTACTTCATCCTTTTATGCCTTTTATTACTGAAGAGATTTGGCAAAAGATCTGTAAGGTAGGAGCTGCTCGAACCTGCCCTGCTTTAGGGGTTGAGCCTTTGATGATTCAACCTTGGCCAAAACCGGTTAAGAAATTTATTGATGCCAAAGCAGAGAAAGAATTTAAAACTATTCAAGATATAATCATCGGTATTCGAAATGCTCGAGCAAAGCATAAGATAGAACCAGCTAAATTCATCGAAACTTATGCTGTGACTAAAACCAAGAGAAAACTACTGGATGAACAGAAAGAAATTATTGAAAGACTGGCCCGAGTCAAGTTAGAAATTAAAAGTAAAAAGCCAAGAGTTAAGAAGGCTATTACTCTTCACATTAATAAAATTGATATTATTTGTCTTTTATAAATATGACCTCTTCTCAAATCCACTTTCTCAAAGACACTTTAGCCCACCATCATCAAATGAGAGATGCTTTGGATAACAAGGCTTCCTTTTTGCTAGGCATCTCAGGAATAATATTTGTTCTCTCTGTAGTTCATCTGGAAAAGATCGGTTTTCTTGTCATTGCTATTACATCCCTTATAGCCTGTCTTTTTTCTATTTGGACGGTCAGTTTCCCTTTTAGAAAAACAAAAAAGAAAGCTTTTGGGCTGATGTGTTGGTGGGGATTTGAAAAAATGAATTTTGAAGAATACACAAAAAGAATAGAAGAGACTCTCGAGTCCGATAAAGCTATTACAAAAGAGTATCTTAAAGAAATTTACGCTCTATCTAAGTACTCTCTCAAGCCAAAGTCTTCTATAATCCGCTTGGCTAGTTTTACTTTGACGGTTGGTTTAGTGGCGGGTGGTATATTGTTGGTGCTGGGAGTATAAGAATAAGATAACCCGTAAGCTTATCAAAAAGTTTACGGGTTTTTTAATCTTTTCCTCAAAATGCTAAAACTTAGGTCACTCTCTCCACCTCTTCTACCGAAGTAATTCCTTCAATCGCTTTTAAAAATCCATCCTGTCCCATAGTAAGCATATCTTGATCTTTGATGACGTGTTCCATAATCTCAAGTGAGGAGGCTCTTTTATTAATCAAATCCTCTACTTTTCGATCTACTTTAAATATTTCAAAGATTCCTATTCTTCCTTTATAGCCTGTACCATGACAGGCTGAACAACCTTTGGCTCTGTGTAATTTCTTTATTTCTTTCTTTGGAAAATACTTGCCTAATTCCTTTTTGAGTTTAGTAATCAGTTCTTTACTTGGCTTATATCCTTTTTTACACTTTTGACAAAGTTTGCGTACCAATCTTTGAGCAATAGCCACCCTCAAAGCTGGAGCCAAAATGTGTGGTCTTACCCCCATATTACCCAGACGAGGAATAACTCCGGCCACATCATTGGTATGCAAAGTAGAAAAAACAAGATGACCAGTTAAAGCTGCTTGAGAAGCTGTTTCTGCTGTATCTAGATCCCTTATTTCTCCAATCATAACCACGTCTGGATCCTGTCTTAGAATAGATTTAAGTCCAACAGGAAAAGTAAGACCAGCTCCAGTATCAATTTGAGTCTGAATGATTCCTGGAAGCTTATACTCTATTGGATTCTCCAGAGTAATAATTTTTATCTCTGGTTTTTTGATGGTGTTTAAAAAAGCATACAAGGTGGTGGTTTTTCCGGAGCCAGTTGGTCCAGTGGTCAAAATCATGCCATTTGGCTGTTTAATCTCTTCCATAACTATATCCAAGGCCTTGCCCTTTAAACCTAAATCTTCTATTTTTAGAGACGTAGCTCCTACTCCCAGAAGCCTCATGACTATTGTCTCACCATAACCAGAAGGTAAAGTAGAAATTCTTAGATCGATTTTCTTTCTGTCCGAGGCAATGGTAAACCGACCATCTTGAGGAATATTAGTGACATTAATCTTTAGCCCTGCTTGTAATTTGATTCGAGACAAAATCTTGGGATAAACGACAGGATGTAAAGTAGTAATATCCTGAAGTACTCCATCGATTCTATATCTTAACTTTAGGTCTTTCTCTTCTGGTTCAAGATGGATATCTGAAGCCTCACATACCAATGCCCCGGCCAGAATATCACCCAACAGTTTAGTTATGGGTATTTCTTTTATTTTTTCACCTAGCTCCGTGAACCGTTTTACTTGCCTAATGGCTCGAGGCAATTCTTCTTTGGCTACTTCTATCTTCTCCTTCTCTATTTTCTTAGGAATGACAATTTGTTTGTATACCTTGAGGGCCCAGGCAAGACTGCTTTGAGAGATTAAAAAAACCTTAGCAGATAGTCCTTTATCTTTTTCAATCTTCTCAAGGACTCTTTTTACCTCTAGGCTATCTAGATTGGGAGTACCAACATGGATGGTCTTGTCCTCTTTGTAAAAAATGACCATTCCTAAAACTCTAGCCTTTCCTTCTTCCAGAATAGCCAAAGCTTCTTTGTCGACAGGAAAGCCAACCAGGTTAATATAGGGAATACCTAGAGTTTTAGCCCTTTTCTTAGTCTCCTCCTCCTCTTCCTTGAGCCTAAGAGCTTCCATCTTTTCTTTAAGTTTTTTCTCTCGTTCTTCTTCTAGATATCGATTTTGCATAGACTAGATATTCAAAATAAAAATGTATTTAGCAACTACATTATAGCAAAAATAAAAAGACCCATAAAGGGTGCTGGTTGTAAGTTGCTAGTTATAAGTTCGTTCTCTGAAATTTCTTTATCTTTTCTACTACACTTTTTTCTGCCTCAAGCAATCCCTTATTTTTGATAGTAAAACGAAGGGCATCGCTTTCTGATCTAGCTTCAAAAATAGCCCCTAGTTTATCTATGTCTACATTTTTAGCTGTCTTGATGATCCCATGGATCTCTCCCTCTTTTTGTTCAGACAAAACCAAGGATATTTGGGCCTCAGGAACTCTGGTAGTAAGTTCATCTACCAGAGTTTGAGGATCAGAGCTCTTGGCTTGAGTCCTTTTAAAATCCTGAAGTCCTACCAATGTCCAAGCTAATTTTGCTTCTGGCTCCATTTTTATCCGAGCCAAGGCTCTGCCTAAAAGTTTTAAAGAGGAAAGGGTTTTTGATTTGTAAAAATTCTTTATGATTTTTTGTTGATCTGCTCCTACTGCAATCAGTTGGGCTGCAATGGTAAAAGATTTGGGAGTGGTTGAAGAGCTTTGAAAACTGGAAGTTGAGGATATGATACCAGCTAACAAACAGGTCGCCACATTATCACTTATATAATCAGGACTTAATGATTCAATTAAAGAATATAGAACTTCGCAGCATGATGAGGCAGTTATATCTACTAAATTGACTTCTCCAAAATGCTCATTTGAGGGGTTGCGATCTATATTGATAATGGGGGTGTTATAAAACAGATCTGTATTTCTTTCATATATAGACCCTAGGGTCTCAAGATCAGGATTATCTAAGATACAGATTAAATCATAGCCAAAACCACAGGCCTCAGAAGAAACATCTTTGGTCTCAAAAGAACCTTCCTTAGGAGTAATGTAAATATTCAATCTCTTACCATCTTTTGAAAAATCATAGCTAAAAGAAGCCACTTTTGCCTTTGAGGCATCTAAAGAAATTACAAAATTGCGTCTGGTATCTAACTTGGGACTAATCTTGTCATATTTGGGCAGGAAAGAAAGAACAGAATTGATAGGACCTGATGTGACCATATCTATTTCTTTGCCCATTTTTTCAAGGACTAAGGATAAAGCCAAGATAGATCCAATGGAATCAATCTCAGGATTTTTTCTAGTGGCTACTAAAATCCTCTGGGCCTTATTGATTAGTTGGTGGGCTTGTTGTCTGGGGTTAAGTTCCATGTGACATCTTGCTAATTTTGGCAAATGTGATTAGAATTGCAAATATTAAATCATAATAGTCTAACCCTCAAGGCATGTCAACTTGTTTATCCACAGGGAGAATTTAGCCTATTCTAGCTTAAAATTAAACTTTCTGCTATGATAAAACTAGTTATTAGTTATTAAATTATGTCTATCATCCAATCTATTGTCCTGGGCATTATCCAGGGCTTAACCGAATTCATTCCCATTTCTTCATCGGGTCATCTAGTGGTCATCCGCAAACTTTTTGGTTGGCCTGATCAAGGATTGGCCTTTGATGTAGTTTTGCATTTAGGAACGCTTCTGGCTGTAGTTGTTTATTTTGCCAAGGATTGGAAAAAGACTATCCAAGAGGCAATTACTAAGAAAAGTAAACTGTTTTGGTACATCATTATCGCCACTATACCTGCAGTTGTAGCTGGCTTATTTTTAGAAGATACTATAGGCAAGATATTCAGAGAGATCCTTTGGGTAGCTACCTTCTTTATCATCACTGGCTTCATATTTCTAGCCGCAGAAAAATACACATCTTATAGAATGGTGGAAAAGAAAAATCTAGACAAAGTAAACTGGAAAGACTCTCTGACTATTGGTCTGTTTCAGATAGTTTCTTTATTCCCTGGCGTATCACGTTCAGGCATTACCATCTCAGGTGGAATGTTTAGAAATATTAAGCGTCAAGAAGCGGCTCGATTTTCTTTTTTAATGGCTACCCTAGTTATTTTAGGAGCCGGGATCATGAGTATGACTCAACTTATCCAACAAAATAGATTGAATAGTGAATTACCCGATCTTGTTTTAGGATTTATTTTTTCGGCTGTGGTTGGTTATTTTGCCATCAAGTATTTGATGAGATACTTAAAACAGGGAAAGCTAAATGTTTTTGCTTATTATTTAATTGGGATTGGCATAGTACTCTTGATAGTCCGTTTCTTTATATAAATAATCGTAGGGGTATATTCCATGCATTATTCGATTATCTCCAGCTCTCCTGCCCAAACTAAAAAAATAGCCAAACTTTTGGCTAAAGAACTAAAAGGTAATGGAGTAATCTGTTTGACTGGCGATTTAGGAGGAGGTAAAACTACTTTTGTTCAAGGATTAGCTTTAGGACTAGGAATTAAAGAAAAAATCACTAGTCCTTCTTTTGTTTTAATTAAAAGATACAAAATACCAGCCATCAGCTATTTCTACCACATAGATTGTTATCGACTAAAAAATCCTCAAGAAATTTTAGATTTGGGTTTTGAGGAAATTCTGTCTCTAAAAAATACAGTTGTGGTTATCGAATGGGCAGACAGAATAAAAAAAATCCTTCCTAAGAAAAGATTGAATATCAAATTCGAATACCTGGGTAAAAATAAGAGAAAGATCAGTTTCGCCAGTCAGAGATAAAACCAATCCCACCGCCTAGTTTTCGTACTATCTATTAGTTATTTTTTAAAGCCAGATTAAAACCTACTCTTTCCGCTCTTCCAAAGGCAAGAAAGCCATAATTTAAAGCTTTGCCTGAAGATGAAAATGTTCTTATCTGAGGTTTATATCCCGGACCGGGAAAGGTTATTACTTCATCTTTTCCATCTCCATTAATATCGGATAAATCAATTGAGGCTCCACATTCAACATTACCATAAGCATTCCATTCTCCAAGAATGGCTTTTTGTTTATTATACTTGTAGACCTTGCACCAGGCATGGCCAGAAATCTTTTGACAGACCCCAATCTCGTCCCGACCGTCTAAATCTACGTCTCCGGCCGCCACATTAATTCCTTTACTAAAGTCAGGATGAAAGGCAATCAATTCCCAACCTAAATATCTTCCTCGGGCGTCAAATACTTTGACTTGGGGCTTATTTCCTGGTCCAGCTCCTACAATAACCTCTGCCTTCCCGTCTCCATTAATATCTCCCATGGCAATGGAAGCTCCGCACTCAACATTACCAAAGGCATTCCATTCTCCAAGAATGGTTTTTTGTTTATTATACTTATATACCTTACACCAGGCATGACCTCCTTGAGCCTGACAGACTCCAATTTCGTCAATACCATCCCCATCCACATCTCCCGTGGCCACATTAATTCCTTTTCTGAAGTTTCGATCAAAAGCAAAGACATCCCAGCCAGTATACTTTCCATTCTTTTCTAATACTCTTAGGTGGG
>JAUVWW010000004.1 GCA_030603885.1 bacterium | reverse complement strand
GCTTTTCCGTCTCCATCTACATCTCCTAAGGCAACTTGAGCTCCTCCTTCAAAGTTTCCATAGGCATTCCATTCTCCAAGGATAGTCCGTTGAGTATTGAATTTATATACCTTTATCCAGGCTTGGCCTTGAGAAAACTGAGACATGGCTATTTCATCAATTCCATCTCCGTCCACGTCTCCGCAAGCTACGTCTACTCCACCAAGGAAATCTGGACCAAAAGGCCAAAAGTCTAATCCAGTCCAAGCTCCGTTCTTTTCAAAAACTCGAACATGGGCTGAACCTCCTGGACCGGCTCCAGTAACGATCTCATCAACTCCATCGCCGTCTATGTCTCCGGTGGCAATTCGGACGCCCCCAGAAAAATTCGGATGATAGGAAAAGAAATTAGTTGGGGTAGGATTTCCCTTGGTATTAAAATATCTTACATGCGGTCCTCCTGTGGGGCCGGCTGCAGTTATGATTTCGTTTCTCATTTTTCCATATTCCCATTTTAATACATTTTCGGCTGACTTTCCTTGTGGATTAAACCCTACGTCTCCCACACCTTTTCCTCTGCCATATACATGGTAGTCAAAAGTAAACTCGAACCAAAGAACCCCAAAAAGCCAATTTTTATTTTCTAATACTTCAAAAGTAGCTTTATAACAATTAAATTGTCCTAGGCTGTTGTAAGTTTTATTCCAATAACCTGGATGTAGAGCTGTGTATTCAGTACTTCTAAAACCAATCTCTGTAAACATAACAGATTTTCCAATACTCCTCTGCCATCCTTGGATATCTCTCAGTATTGGTTGCCAAGCTAACTTTAGCTCTGATATACTCGGAATCCGGTTCCTAGATATAGTGGGATAAATATTAAGACCCAAAAAGTCTAGTTTCTGCCAAAATTTCTTTGGGATATTGAAATATTCAGTATTCGCTCCTTCTCCCCAAGAAGCAGCATAAGTAATCAGACCAGAATATTGGCTTTTGATTGCAGTCTGAATATCCTGCCAAAGAGAAAGGTTGCTATTGTCCACGGTCATCAGCCTTAATTCGGCTCCAATACAAAATATTTCTATATTACGTGATCTAGCTAGAGAGGCATAATGTGATATAAAATTTTTATAATTTTCAAACCATTTTTGCTTATCTTGAGGATTAATATTCCCCCTCCATGGCTCTTCTTTTGTCTTGGTCACAACATCCAAATAAGGAATCAGCATTACTTTTAATCCTTTTGAATGAGCATAGTCTATAATAGAAGTTAGGCTTCCATCGGTTGGAGTTTTTACATGGCCTGTTATAGCGTGTCGATGAATTGAGTTTGAAGTCAAAGAATCTTGATACCAGGTTACTCCAAAAGCTACAGTATTTACCCCAATATTTTTCATATAATCAACCAAATCCCTGGCTTCCTGGTCATAATACATTGTATCCCAATAGGTGGTAATTACCCCACCTTTATATTTCCAGTTTACTGAACTATCAGCCTTAGAAATTCGATCTTTGGGATAAAAACAAAAAGCAAAAGCAATTATTAATATAATTAGAGAAATTTTTCTAAATGTTTTTCTCATGACAATTATATTTTAACACATTTTAATAAATAAAGACACCCCGTTCTCTTGCAAGAATGGGGTGCGTGGAAGAAAGATTACCGGATAAGGGTAATTTTCTTCAATCGGCTTAAATAAAGCATTTTTTCAACAAAAAAAGCAGACCCGAAGGCCTGCTTATTAAAGATGCCTAAAATTATAGTTCATCTTCTGTAATCAATATACAGGCGTCACCATTACTCATAACCAACTTATGATTATCTTTAACTGGTGTATAACCTGTAGCCCATTCTGGACCTGCATATGAGCCACTATGAAGATAAACACCTCCATAGGTCAGAACATGACCCGTAACGTAACCCTTATTTGCTGTCATTTCAGATACCACCGGCCTTAACTTAAGATTACTGATGGGAAATGACCACCACTTTTTTCCATTCCCATCTATATATTCTGTCATCTTGTCATTTGCTGTTGGCTGCATATGGATTCCCCAGGTATTCTTATGATCCAATAAGTAGGTTCCATCATAAGTACCTGGAAGATTTCTTGGATTACCATCGGAAGGCAAATAAAGGTCGTTAAACAGGACTACTCTCTTTGTCTTATTAATCTTCACAATTGGCTCCACATCAATATTGGGAACTATAATTCCATATTCTGTAGTATCGGCATTTTCATCATCTATAATAACTGGTCTGCCTCCAAGGCCAAGAACTCGCATGAGATATTCCTTTTTAAACCCGTCTCTATTTATCTTTCCCTTCTGGTAGATTTTTACTAAATCCTGGGCTGACACTTTGGTTATATCTGGAGTAGAGGTTCCATTTCCTGACCCATCTTTCCTTGAATGCAAACAGCCAGAAAGACAAATCACCAAAACCAAGAAAAAAGAAAGTCTTTTCATCTTACCCTCCTTTGCTCTCTTGGAGCGGTTAAAGTTTGAACTCAAATTTTGTTCAAAAAAGTATACAATCCTGAAACATTCTATCTTAGCATAACCAAATAAAAAGTCAAGCTTTTGTATAAAAAAAGGTCTCTGACCAAAATGACCAGAGACCCAGTTACTTTTCAATTTGGGTTTACAGGGAATCAGCGTGAACGGAAATAATGTATCCTTCACCTGCTGGAATCACTCCACCTTCCCATTCAGAAAGATTGAACCACGAGAAGGAGAGGGAGTCTTTCAAAACAGCGAATGGTGCTCCGTACACGAGCTTATCCAGATTGGGTTGCACATACAAAGTGCAGGGCAAACCAGAGTAGCTAGTCCTACAGGAACTCGAATCCGGTTCCCACCCATACACATCCGAGCAGAAACCTATGTCAGTAATACTATCTGAGTCTGCCGGTTCTACCAGTTTGGATCCGATATCATTCTGTTCCTTATTTTCGATGATAATCAGAACTCCTAAACTGTCTGGGGCCAGTGTGTAGGAGAATTCCCCTTTTACTTCTGAGCTATCCGGCGGATTTTCATCTCCGTCTCCAGGCTGAGTCGGAGTGAATCCCGGATGTTGACAACCGAGTAAACAGACAATAACTGTTAAAATAACTGCGAAGAAAATAAATCTTTTCATCGCTACCTCCTTTCAAAGGATGGCTTGCCTTATCTTGGAAGACGAGGCAAGCCAGGTTTTTCATTCCAATTTATCCGGGGACTCTGATTATCTGCCATCCCGATCCGGATTTCCATTTGCCAATTCCTCCTTCCCGATGCTTGCTCTTCGCTGTATCCCAGTAATCAAATCCAGCTTGCACGAAAGTCCTCCCTCCTCGAATGTAGACCCGGGCTTCCATCCATACCTTATCAATCCCCGTTGGTAATGAAGCAACTGGTGAGCCCCACAAATGCCATATCTTATCTGGGTGTTTATGGAGGCGGAGAACAGCACAACCCCCTGTGAATTCAGCAGGAATAGGATCATATTTCTGAGCATTGTGATACCATCTTGGAAACCTGTTGAAAAGGCCTCCAGCAATCTTTCCGTTGTAGTTTTCACAGAGAACTAACGAATCTTTACCATTAATCCGTACGTATAGTCTCATCCAATCAATGCTGAGGTTTCCTCCTCCTTCACAGATTGCATGGATCCAGGGAGTTGCCGCCTTATAACCTTCTGGCGGTTTCGGTATGTACCGAACAATGTTTCTGCATTCGGGCGGTACATCCGAAGGCAAATCACCCGCATAGACTGAACCACTCCCCGTAGTTCCAACCTTCTTAGTTTTGTTCTTCTTAGCCGTGTTCTTCTTAGTTATCTTCTTTAGAGAATCAATCTCCGCTTTTTTTGCCGCAATCTCCGCTTCTTTAATTTTCAATTCTATCTCTAATCCCAATTTTAACCTCCGTACCTCCTTTACTCTCTCGTATCTCCCGACCCCCCTTCCGACTATTCCTGCAATAAAAAGTACAAGAACAGCTAGAATGCTAAAAACAATCTTGTCTCCTGTTTTCACCTTGCCCTCCTTATTTAAATTGTTATATGTTCAAAACCTTACTTACAAATACAAAAACCTTGACTTTAAATACTAGCATACTTTTAAAAAAAAGTCAAGGTTTATTAGAGTTTTTGGCTTGTTTAAGCAAAATATTTTGATTTAAAATACTCAATAGTCTTCTTTAATCCCTCGTCAAGGTATACTTTAGGCTGCCAGCCAAATTTTGTTTTAGCTAAAGTTATATCTGGTTTTCTTCTTTTGGGATCTTCTTTAGGAAGAGGCTTGTATATTATTTTTGACTCTGATTTTGTTAATTCAATGATCTTTCTGGCTAATTCTAAAATAGTAATCTCTGTTGGATCACCCAAGTTCATTGGTCCAGGCTCAAGACTTGCCATTAGTTTAATTAAAGCTGGGATCATATCTAAGATATAACAAAAAGATCTAGTTTGGGTTCCTTTACCATAAACGGTCACATCTTTTTTTTGTAAAGCCTGACCAATAAAATTAGGAATTACTCGACCATCTTTAGGCCGCATTCTTGGACCATAGACATTAAAAAGCCGAGCTATTTTAGTATTTAGATTATATTTCTCTTTGTAATTGACAATTAAACTCTCAGCAAATCTTTTACTCTCATCATAACAAGATCTTGGACCAATCGGATCTACATTCCCCCAATAGCTTTCTTTTTGGGGGTGAACTAAAGGATCGCCATACACCTCAGAAGTGGAGGTGAAAAGAAATCTGGCCTTCTTTTGCCTGGCTAAATCTAAAAGATTTTTAGTACCATAAGAGTTAGCTAAAAGCGTCTCTATAGGAATCTGGCTGTAGTCTAAAGGAGAAGCTGGTGAAGCTAAATGGTATATCTCATCAATTTTCTCTTTTATCTCAATTGGCTGAACCACATTATGAACTACTAACTCAAAGTTTTTCTTATCTAATAGGTGCGCAAAATTCTCTTTCTTGCCAGTTATAAAATTGTCTACACAAATAACTCTATTCTCTTTAATTAGAGCATCACAAAGATGGGAACCAATAAAACCAGCTCCGCCAGTAATCAAAATTGTTTTCATTTTTGTTTATTTTTTTATTCTTCTTCTGTATACCAATATATTAATTGTAGCATATCTAGGCTAAGTTTTCAAGTGGACAAGTGTTGGCTTAAAGCTCGCTGATAAACCTCCATTAATTTAGTGTAATGTTTTTCTTTTCCAAACTTTGATTCTGCCATTTCTCTACCCTGTCTTCCCATCTCTAATATCCTTTCTTTATTATTTATAAGAAATCCTATTTTATTAGCCAGATCATTTACATCTCTTGGTTTAAATAAAAGCCCAGTCTGACCATCTATAACTAGTTCTGTTATACCACCCAAGTTTGATGCTATAACTGGTTTTCCATAAGCATAGCTCTCTATGACAACTTGACCAAAAGGTTCATACCAAACAGATGGAACAACACAAAACATAGCTTTTTGAACTATATCTTTTAACTCATTGCCTGATTTATGACCTAAGAACTCAATATTATTTATCTTATTATCTTTTACATATCTTTTAAGTTCCTTCTCTTGTGGTCCAGTACCAACAATATAAAGCTTAAAATCAAAAGAGAATTTTTTTGAATTTAGAATCTGCATTGCATTAATTAATACTTTAACTCCTTTTTCCTCAATCAGTCTGCCCAGATAGATAAAATAGGGCTCATGAGAATAATTTGGTTTAAACTCATCTAAATTTAAAAAATAGGGAATGAGATTCAGTTTTTTTGGACTAACTTTAAATTTTATCATCTCATCTTTAACAAATTTGCTTGTCACAATAAAGGCATCTACATTTTTTTCATAAATATGAAATCCGCGATGTAAATACATTTCAAGACAAGCCAAGCTACTTGCAAAAAGAGACTTATTTAAACATTTATGTATTATAGCTTGATAAAAACGGTAAGTATTGCATCTTTCACAAACCGCACCTTGGGTAAACAATCTATAATTAGGACAAATAAGTTTATAGTCATGGAGGGTATGCACAATGGGAATATTATATTTCTTTAAAACAGATAAAATGGAAGGTGAGATATGATGATAGACATTGTGAAGATGGGCAATATCTGGCTTGGTATCTTTGATAAGTTGCTTTATTTTTCTCTTTGCTTCAATGGAATAGATTATTCTACCTGCTATCCCTAAGCCTTCCAAACCAAATCTAACTTGTCCTAAATCAAAGCCTCTTGCAAAATACCTAGCATAAGGTGTGGCTCTAGTATACTTTTCCTTGGTAGCAAAGGGAATAATTGTATGTCCCTTTGATTCAAGAAGTTCAATTAACCTAAAAAGATAGGTACCGGCTCCACCAGCTTTTCCATGAGTATGAAAAAATTTGTTAACTTGTAAAATCTTCATATACTTCTTACCTTTTTGGCATGAACTATAATTATATCCCCAAGATTTAATGTAATGGCCAATTTGTCTAAAAATAAAAATTTAAAAATTTTTCGCAACACAAAACCCAAAGTTCTTGAAACATGCTCTTCTATGCGTATTGCCAACAGGTCAAGACTTAGGCTCTTGCCTATAGTTCTAGTATCTAAAACTTTGAATCCGTTCTTTTCTAAAAGCTTAGATAAAGTTTCTCTGGAAAAGAAGTAAAAATGATTAGGAAGAAATTGTCTCCATTTCCTTCTAAATATCTTAACCCAGACATTTTTAATATTAGGTGTTTCAATAACTAAAATGCCACCTGGCCTAATGATCTGATTTATTTGATAAACTATCTTAGATGGATCAGGTAAATGTTCTATGGTGTGAAAAAGTGTAACCACATCAAAATGATCTTGAGGGAATTTAATGCTATCTAACGTTCCAATCTTAGTTTCTATGCCCAGCTTCTTGATAGCATACTCGACAGCCATTTCAGAAGGCTCAAGGCCAACAACATCAAAACCTCGCCTCAATGCTAGCTCAAGAAAAAATCCTAAATGTGAACCAATATCTAAAAGTTTTCCTCTTTTAGGTGCAAATTTTAAAAGTAATTTCAATCTCACATCAAAATTTCTTTGGATCCATTTCTTTTCTCTTATATATTCAGGTAGCCATTTTTTTTCTACTTCTCTTGGTTCTTCTTTCTTAGTTACTATTTTCTCTATCAAAGCTTTAGTCTTTCTTGGATTGGCATAAACTAAGCCACAATTCTTGCACTGAACGATTCTCCCGGGAGGCGTGTCTTTGAATAAAATTTTAAAATTATCTTGGCCACAAAGATTACATTTTACTTTTTCTATCTTCATTATTTCATCCTAGAGATTAGTTCTCTATAGACAGAAATTAATCGTTTTCTTCGAGGAATAACTAAAGAAACTAAAAACCATCGCAATATTTGAATAAAGCATCTTAGGATAATTAATTTTTTTAGTCTTTTTACATCGGTGGGTCTAAATTTCTTAAAAAAATAAACCAGGCTTTCAGCCGAAGCATGAATTACTCTAGACTGATTCATAGCAAGACTTACCCCAGAATAATGAACAATATGGCATTTTGGATAATAGTAAGTTAAAAAGCCAGCCTTTTTAGCTCTGTAGCAAAAATCCATATCTTCCCAGAACATAAAATATTTAGGATCTAAAGCGCCTATTTTATCTATTACTTCTCTTCTTATTAACAAACAGGCTCCAGGAAGCCAGTCTACTCGGTGGATTCTTTTAAATCCGACTCCTGTAAAAATATTTGGATAGACCAAAATTCCAAAAGGGAATATCTTACCTAGATAGGTTTGATAGAAAAAGGCAGAGGTTAAGTTTGGAAATTGACCCCGAGCCTGGATCTTACCACTTGGATATCTAAGCTGACATCCTGCTATACCCGCTTTTGGCTGACTCTTTAAAAAAGAATATAAATTATTTATTGCTCCTTGAGTGACTTTTGTATCTGGATTAAGTAAAAGAATATATTGACCTTGACTTTGTTTTATTCCTTGGTTTGAGGCTCTAGCAAAACCTAAATTTTCAGAATTCAAAATTAGGCTAACTTTTGGGAACTTTTTTACAATATCTTTTGTCTTGTCCTGGGAATTGTTATCAACTACAACCACTTCGGAATCTAAATCTTTTATAGTCTTAAAAACAGATGATAAACAATCTTCAATATACTTTTCAGAATTATAGGTTACGATAATGATAGATAGATCTTTCATGATTTGGCCTTTGTGAGTAGACTCTGCCAAGCAATGAGTAATCCTATGACATACCAAAAAACAATGCCATAATTTAGACCAATAAATGTAGCTTCAAGCATTCCATTTACAAAAGCAATAATTAAAGTAGCAACAAATCCAAAGAATAACATTCTTGAACTATTCGAAGATATCTTTTTTCTTATGTCAGTTAGAGAATAGATTATACTTCGCATAATAAGGAATAAAATTATAAGTCCAACTATCCCTGTTTCTACTGCAGTTTGTAAGATAAAATTATTGGAATCTGTTTCCACTCGATAGGGTAGTCTTTCTTTATACATCACTTTTAGATTTCCTGCTCCCACACCAAAAAGAAGATTCTCTGAAAATATCTTTGATCCTGTACTATATTCTATGACGCGGTATTGAACATTAGGGTCTCTAAAAGTATTCTTCACCCGTTCTATGAATTTTCCAGAAAAAGTAGCCATAGGAACAGCAATGATAAGTATAATGGCTATCGCAATAAATATAGTTACTACTCTTTTTCGTTTTAATCTGCTCCCCAAATAAGTCATTCCTAAAAACAAGCTAAAAACTTCACCCTTTCCCAAAGGAAATAAGCTGGCAATAGAGATAAATATTGTACTTCCAAAAAGAATTATTTTTTGCCAGATTCTTTTACTTATTAAAGCCAAGGTATAAGTTAAGGGCACACATAAAATTATAATAGCAGCAATAAATACCCAAGAACCAACTTGGGTAATGATTTGGGTTCTCTCAGGCACGGCATAGGTAAGGAATCCTCCTAGATCATATACTTTCCAGGTGAGCTGAGCCGAGACTGCTAATCCAGTAAGGGAAATAGCCCAAAGAGCATATTTAAAATTTTTAATATTTTCTATGACATTGATCACTATGAAAAATACAGCAAAATGATAAAGAAACATTCTAGTGGTAATTAAATATTTGGGAATGCTTTGAACCCAAAGAAGCGAGACAATACAAAGAGCAATATAAAGTAAAAAGAAAAAGCCTACTGGATATAGTTTAAGCTTAAAATCTTTTTTTAAGAATTTATCAAAAAGAAAAATAAGGCCCAAAGCTACAATAAGGATTTCCGTAAGGCTGACTTCATAAGTAAATTCTCTAATTCTCCAAATCCAAACAGTACCAACTATGATTGATACTGGAATAACAATCAAAGCTATACCTGGCCATTTTCTATAAATCAAAAACAGGCCAATAGCCCCAGCTATAATAGCTATACTTTTCAAGACAAAAAGTATGGTATCTAAAGGCACCCAATAGCTAATAACAGGAATAAGTCCTGCTAGAATAAAAGCAGCTACTATGACAGAGAAAATAATTTTGTTTCTTTTTGTTTTAAAATTTAACATTGTAATTTCTAGGTCCTGATCTCTTTAATTGTAGCATATTTTTACCTTAAAATCAAATAAAAAAATAAAGGGTGTCGACATCATGCCAACACCCTTTTGTTTCCTGTTGTTGAGTTATTCCCCAGCCGGGATGTACAAACATCCACCGGTGTTGGGGAGAATAACCACGTTTGAATTTTTCGGATCGAGGTGAACTTGAGCCCAGGACACATTTCCTATACCCCGGTAAAAACCGAAGTTGAAGAAGTATCCTTTCAGCTCTCTTTTTTGTAAATCAGTTCTCGTGGTAATTGGAATTCTGTCTCTGATAGTAGAAAGCGGGATCGAGAAATAGCCATTGTTTTTGGTCAACCGGTCTTTACTTTCTGGTTCCGCTGAATAACCCCAACCATTCGCGTCGTGTAGAATATCAATATCACCGTCCATAGGCTTATCAAAGAACCTTTTCGCACTTGAGAGATAGACCACCTCACCTGTAACTCTAATAACATTCGTCCTCATCACCTTGTAGATGTTTGTATCTACTACCTCAGT
Source organism: bacterium (assembly GCA_030603885.1). Lineage (GTDB taxonomy): Bacteria > Patescibacteriota > JABMPQ01 > JABMPQ01 > JAUVWW01 > JAUVWW01. The sequence continues at coordinate 92,371 of JAUVWW010000004.1, read as the reverse complement.
CTCAGTGGTATCAGAATCAGGTGGAACGATAGGCTCATGCTCCTCAACCGGGGGTTCTTCTCTGATTTCTTCTCTGATTACAACCCTGGGATAGTTCTTCACCACCACAATTGGAGCAGCTGGCTCTTTCTTTTTTAGTTCTTCGATCTCAGCTCTCAAGCTGTCTACTTTCTCTATCAGTTCTGCAGTCGCATCGGTTGTATTCTTTTCTGCAACTTCCGGTCCTGGTGTCTTTATACAGCCTCCTCTTCCGAAGAAAAAGCAGACTAGGAGCACCAGAATGATGAGCACAACAACGATTCCGATTTTGCCCCAGAAGGAGAATGCTCCCCTTGCTTTTTTCATGACAACCTCCTTTTCTTAGTAAATTCCACTTAGGGAATCTACATTGTTTATTCGGTTAATAATCTAATCAAAGATGTACATCCCTAATCTGATATCGAATCGATTATCCTTACGAGAAATCTCAGTTCCGAGACTCTTATCTATATCTACCATCTCAATGCTTGGTTGGTATGAGACATCTGCCCAGAAGAACATATTGCCAAGGTGAAACCCAGTTTTCAAGTACGGACCAACTGCGCCCGTTGAAACTGTTTTCCAGATTTCGCTTTCGTACTTCTCGCCCAGGAACATTTCTGCTCCGAGCTCGAAGCCAGGCAGTTTCCGTCTGAGTAATTTTACATTAGTGAATTCCCAACCAACTCGGAACTTTCCAGTATAGTATTCGGACTTCAATCTGTTTATCCTCTCAATTCTGTCCATGTACGTGTAAGAGCCAACAAGTTCTGATCGAATGTGCTTTGTCGGATAAAGCAATACTCTCCCTATTACTGTATTTGCATCCATATACTTTATCCCATCGAGTACGAATTCATCTGTCAGCATCAATTTCATAAAATTAGTCTCCACGTTGATTGTAGGCCTTAGAATGGTCACCATCATATCGGCCTGATTCAATACCATCTCTGATTGAACCGTATCATACTCGAAGAACTCTATGTTTCGAAGTCCAACTTCTCCTTCAAGATCGAAAAATACAAACTTTCGAATTCCTCTGAGGAGTTTGAATCTTTCCGGGAGTCGGATGTGGTTAAGACCTACACCGAACCGATTTTCAATAACATAATCGGTTTTAATGTAGGTGTAACCTACTTCAAACCTGAACACAGAGACAAACGGATCGGTGGACTTTTTCTCCTCAAGGAGCCTTGCTCCCTTAAGAGAATAGTACTGAAAATTTCCAGCAAATACAACCACTGGCATCAGTACCACTACCACCAGTACTACGAGAAACATTCTTTTCATCTCTACCTCCTTCTTTTTGTATTTTCAAACCTTCTTAAGACAATATGTCTCAAGAGATACCACAATGATATCTTAGTATCCTAGCATAAAATAAAAAAAATGTCAAGAGTTTTGAAAGATCTCGACATTTTCTTAAAACTTTTTGGCTTATTTAAGCCATCTATTAGGGTAAAATAGCGCTGTCTATTAGCGTAACATTAGAGTATTATTCAAACTTTCCTGTCTTAATCCATCTATCCACTTTTTCTGGAGTATAGGCTTCCTCTTCTGGTTCTGGTGTAGGAGGTTTTGGCACCTTGGGAATCTCTTTTTTCTCTTCTTTGGGTTTAGGGCGCGGAATTTCTTTAGGTCTAAACTCCTTTGGTTTGACTGGTTTAGCTAACCCTGGAGGAACCTTTGGAAGAGCAACTTTTTTTTCTTCCGCTTTTGGTGGTCTTGGATATTCTACCTTTTCTTCCTCAGGTGGCCTAATAAGATATACAACCCCAAGACCAGCAACCAGTCCCAGAACAAACCCAATAGCTATATTTCTTGGAAAATTGGGAACAGCAGGTTTATCTGTAGTGATAGGAGATTCAATCATCTTAATCCCAATGGCTTCTCCTCCACCATGGTATTGTTTACCTTTAGTTGTAAACACATAAGCTACTGCTAAAGCAATTTGTTCTGCCTGGTATCTATCTTCAGCGTAAGCATTTATTTCTAAGATACCACTTACATCAGTAAGATCTACATCCACAGTTTTTTCCCATTCCTTATTTCTTTCCTCTGGATCTACAGGGAATTCCTTCTTTACATCAAATCCTGAATCTAAAACATCATCTAAAAAAGTATTTGTATAAACTACTTTGGTTAAAACCTTGGCAATGGCTTCGGCAGATTGAGCTGCGGTCACAGCAGAAAAAGCCGTGCCATGTCTTTGAATAATTAAAACTTCAACCGTTGACCTGTATTTAGGAGTCTGAAAGATACTAATAACAAAACCTAAAAGCGTAGTTATTACAAAGATAACAACCACTACATACCAATATCTACTTAAGACTTTTAGATATGGAGACATAAATTTATCCTCTACTTCTAGTATATCATATCAAAAATTAAAAGTCAAACTATCCAACAATTATTTTTCTATTTCATCTCACTTAGTCTCACTTTGATTTTCAATTCCTGCCCTTCTCTTAGTACGGTCAATTCTACCTCATCCCCAGCTTTATATTGTCTTAAAATCTGACCTAAACTTTTTTCTTGGTCAATTTTATTTTCATCCAAAGCTAAAATTATATCTTGAGATTCAAGCCCTGCTTTTTCAGCTGGACTGTTTGTTATGACAGGTTTAACTTTTGGATCAGATGATACAATCAAAGCTCCATAATCCTTGGATAAATTATTTAACTGAGAAAAGCGCGGCCTAAGATCAATATACAAAATACCCAAAAAGGCACGACTAATCTTTCCTAATTCAGCCTGGGATTCAAAAGCAGATCTGATTATATCAGGAGGAAGAATATATGACTGTTCTTTAGAGACGATATTGAGTCCAATCACTTTTCCTTCTAAACTAATGGCTGGTCCACCAGAAAAATCCTTGTCCAAATCCTTATCGAGTATAAAAGCCTTTTCTAGTTCTTCTCCATGAGAAGTATAAGAATCTAAAATAGAAAAATCTACATCTTTTATAATCCCAGCCTCAAGTACATTTTCTAAATTTTGGTTCTTGCTCAGTGCAATGATCTTTCTTCCCAATCTTATATCTTCTGGCCAACCCAATTCTACCACTGGCAGATTTTCTGCTTTAATTTTCAAAAAAGCTAATGAAGATAATGGATCGAAAATAATTTCTTCAACAGGATAAGACTTGCCGCCAGAGTCTACAATTTGATATTTTTCTTTTTTGGATAAATTGGCTTTGCTTGATGTTATCAATCCGTCCGAAGATAAAATAAAACCAGAGGCTTTAACCTCAGGTTTGCATAAAGTTTTTGGAGGACAAGTTTGAACCTTTTGGATAGTAACCAAGCTTGGCATAACTTTCTTAGCTGCCTCTAAAATAGCTTCCTCTTCTTTTACAGATACTGTTTTCTCTATAGTCCTTTCAATAGTGATCTCTTTGCCTTTACTTTTAAAAATTTCATATCTGGATAGCCAGGGAATAGTCGAAAGATAAGGAAAAAGAAGTTTATCAGCCAAGATCCCAGCTATACCTCCAAAGATAATACTAACTATAATAACCAAAATCCAATATCCTCGCCTTCTCGATCTAGTTTGAGTATTTTCCATTGAGTTATAAGTTACGTCAGTACATCCACCTAGCTGTCGAAAGACTAGCTATTAATAATATAGCACTCAAAATCAGATGTTGCCATACAATTTTTTTAGTCAACTCCTGCTTTAGGTAGGCTTGGGTTATTCCTAAAAATACAAAGTATATAGAAAAAAGTACACATCCCAAAGCAATAAATCCTACAGGCAAGATGACTACGCACCAATAGATCTCAGCCACCATTAAGGCCAGAATCAAAATATAAAACCACGCTTCTTTGGACAAAAGTCCAGCGAACCAAAACGATTGATAGGCTAAGATAAAAGTTATACTTGAAATAATTAAGATTGTAACCCAAGCTGGCCAGTTTAGAAAGACAGAAAGGCCGGTTATGCCTGAGTAAATAAAAAAAGTACAAATTAAAGTAACTACATAATTAGCTAAAATTCTTTTAGATTTGTCCTCAGAAAATTCTACAGTTTTTTGGGTCGTTTTAGCAATGTTATATAAAAGCAATCCTAAAAATATAGACGAGCCTAGAATATAGATTTGTCTAATCCCTCCTTTTTGTAAAAAAATAAAAATGCTGATGACTCCAGCAATATACAAGGTAGGTAAAATTACAAAGTTTAGTCTTCTCTTATATCTGAATCTAAATCCAACGACGCTTAAAGAAGCACTAAAAACTAGAGCTATTAAACATAAAATGATCCACCAGAAAAATTCCTGCTTTTTTATTAGCACTTCTAAACCAACAAAAACTAGCAAGGATACAAAAATTGCCTTTAATTTATTCATCTCTCTGAACTTAATATAAAATCCCTCTAAGCCCGACTAGAGAATCTTACAAGACCGGTTTTTAAGGAGAATTAATCCTTCTTGCCCATGATTCTGAACATGGTGGTTCCACAGTCAGGACAGGTGCCCTTCATAGCTCTTCTTGTCGTACCACCCTTTCCTTTCATGGTCACCTCTTGAGGGTCTTTCATCACTTTTTTAGCCTTGCATTTAACGCAATAGGCTGTGATTTCTTCTGCCATAGCTTTGTTAAGTTAATTATTAATTAATCTAAGCTTATTATAGAACAAAATAACCTAAAAATAAATGTGTATAACTTAAAATAAAAAATGGCTTATTTAAGCCAAAAATGGCTCCGGGGCTTGGATTCGAACCAAAATTTTCAGGATCAAAACCTGACGTCCTACCATTAGACGACCCCGGAATATTATTATTTTACCATCTAAAGAGATATTTGTCTAGCTCTTGAACTCTCTTATTTTTAATAATAATTTCTTCTCTCTCTAAAAGTTTAATCTTTTTTCTTTGCCCAAGTTTATAGCTACCAATTTGACCGTTGGATCTAACTACTCGATGACAAGGGATCTTGATTGGCTTTGGATTTTTATTTAGAGCATTTCCCACTGCTCTCTGAGCCTTGGGCCTCCTTAAAACTTTAGCTATCATTTTATAAGTCGTTACTTTACCCTTTGGAATCTGTCTAACCAAACCAAGTACTCGTTTTTGAAATTTAGTAAGATTTTGAATTTTCATTATCCCTTGACCACCCCAATGGGCACCATCTGGGCTACTTTCTTAGCTAGCCCAGCTTTACAGACTATATTTACTACAACATCAATATTTTTATAAGCAATAGGGGCTTCTTCTGCCAAACCAGCGTTACTTCTACATCTAATCACGATTCCTTTCTTCTCTAACTCTTGCCTTAAGGTTGCTCCCCAAACTTTTCTTTTGGCAGCTGATCTAGACATGGCTCTTCCTGCCCCATGACAGACTGAACCCCAGGTAGTTTCCATAGCTTTCTCTGTGCCTACTAATATAAAAGATGAAGTTCCCATGCAGCCAGGAATTAGAACCGGCTGTCCAACTTTTTGATAATCAGAAGGTACCTCAGGTCTTCCTGGAGCAAAGGCTCTGGTGGCTCCTTTTCTGTGAACACATAAATCCATCTCTTTTCCATCAACGATGTGTTTTTCTCTCTTTCCTATATTGTGGGTAATATCATATACCATTTTAAGGCCAGTATCTTTAACTTTTCCTTTAAGTACTCTTTCCCAAGATTGTCGAACTGTGTTTAAAATTATCTGTCTATTAGTCCAAGCGTAGTTAGCTGCTGCTGCCATGGCTCCGAAATATTTTTTTCCTTCGGCTGATGAAAAGGGAACACAAACAAGTTCTCTGTCGGGAAGAGTAATTTTATATTTTTCTAAAGCAGGCATCATTGTTTTAATATAATCAGTGCAAACTTGATGACCTAAGCCTCGTGAGCCACAATGAATCATAACTATCACTTGATCTTTGTATAAGCCAAAGACTTTGGCAATCTCTTCATCAAAAATCTTAGCCACTCTTTGTACTTCTAAAAAATGATTTCCCGATCCCAAAGATCCAAGTTGCCCTCGGCCTCTTTCTTTAGCTCTCTTAGAAACATTGTCTGGATTAGCCTCAAGCATCTGTCCATTATGCTCTGTATGTTCCTGATCTTCTTTAGTAGCATAACCTTTCTTCACTGCCCAGCTCACCCCTTCTTCTAAGACTTTATTTAATTCAGCAAAATCAAGCTTTAGCTCTCCTCCCCTGCCTACTCCGCAGGGCACATCTCTATAAAGCTGATTCATAACTTCTTCTAAGTAAGGCTTGATCTCATCGTAATTTATTTGAGAAGTAATTAGTCTTATGCCGCAATTTATATCATAGCCAATTCCACCAGGAGATATCACTCCTCCTTTGGCAATATTAGTGGCAGCTACTCCACCAATAGGAAAACCATAGCCCTCGTGAACATCGGGCATGGCTAAACTATACTTTACTATGCCCGGCAAGGTAGTAACATTGACTGTCTGTCCTAAAGATCTATCTCTAAAAATCTGATCTAACATTTTCTCATCAGTATAGACTCTGGCTGGAACTCTCATATCAGATCTAAAAGTTTTAGGAATTTCATAAAGATAATCTTCAATTTTTTTAAGATCCTTTTTTGTAATCTCTTTTTGATTGGACACAATTTTTATTACTAGATTACTATTATTTTATATATCGAATACCACAGTTGCTTGCCACACTTCGTCTTTCTTTTCTATCTTTAAACCATGATAGGTAGCTGCTTTGATTAATACCTCTTCTTCCTCCGGAGTAACACCTAAAACCTCTGCTTCGAGTTCTGTGTCAGTAAGTTTAGATATTTTGAAATCAATATATATCTGTCTTGAGATATTATAAAGATATAAAAGTTCATTAAGCCAATCTACAAGTAAAGCTTCTCTGTCTGAAGAGCTAATACTAATCTTTTCTCTCTTTTGCGGCTTTATCATTTTAGCCTTTACAGTTTTAGGGCTGATACTATAAAACATTCCTTCGGCAATATTACAAAAGAGCTCTTTTAGATCTTTTCCATAAGCTTTTATTTCTAGATCGGCGGTATGTTCGAGGATTTCGTATTTTTTCATATAGAAATCTTAAAAGTCACTGGTAAATATTTAATCACATCTGAAGCTATCACTGCTCGCTCGCCTAATTCTTTGGCTGCTAAATCTCCAGCCAGACCATGAAGATAAACTGCTGTGGCTGCTGACTCAAAAGGATAAGCTAGGTTCTCTGCCCAAAGGACAGACATAATTCCTAAAAGTACATCCCCAGTTCCTGCAGTGGCCAAAGCTGGACCACCGGTTTTATTAACTACTACATTACCCTGCTTGGAAGCAACAACAGTGTTGTAACCTTTTAAAACGACTATAGCTCTAAATTTCTTAGCTGCTCCAACTGCAATATGCTCTCTGTCTTTTTGCACTGCCTCAACCCTAATACCAAGCAATCTGGCCATCTCTCCTGGATGAGGAGTGATAACAGTAGGAATTTTTCTCTGGCGTAAAATCCTAGCCTCTTTTATGGCATTCAATCCATCTGCATCTAGTATAACAGGTTTTTCTAGCTTTGGTAGTAGGTTCCTTATTAACAGCTGTGTTTCTGGATTTTGAGAAAGTCCAGGACCAATGGCTACCACATCGTATTCTTTTGATTTTTCTAAAATCGGCTTTAGGGCTCTTTTAGATAAAGTTCCCTGCTTTGTTGTCGGACAAGGCAAAGTCAAGGCTTCAGGCAAAAGATCTTTATAAATCTCTTTGAGACTTTCAGGAAAAGCAAGACAAACCATACCTGCTCCAGCTCTATAGGCCGTTTTACATACTAAAACAGCGGCCCCAGTCATTCCTTTTGATCCAGCCACAACCAAAACCTTAGCCAAGGCTTTTTTATGAACCTCCGGAGAACGTTTTTTGAGGATTTGAGGAAAAAGAAGTTTGGTCTGTATTTGTTTTTTCATTTAACAAGTTTTATTAGTTGTTTCGCATTCTTCACTGCGTACCCGCCAGCATCGTTGTTGAAATAAACATAAACATCCAATTTTTGTTTTAACCATTTTTTAATTTTCCTGGCCCAGACTTTAAGTTCATTCAAAGAATATTCACTTCCGTAAAGAATCTGTCCTCCATGAAAACGGATATAGATAAAATCTGAAGTAATTACTTCTTCAGTAGGCCATTGAGGAGAGTCAGCAATACATAAAGCAACGTTATACTTTTTTAAAATTTTGTAAATATCATCTGCAAACCAAGATTTATGCCGAGGTTCTAAAACATATAAATATTTTTTCTTGGGTAATATCTTTAAAAAATCTTCCAGTACTTTTGGATTAGCTTTCAGAAAAGGAGGAAGCTGAAATAAAATTGGACCTAAATTTTCTTTTAAATTTTTAGCAGAATCAATAAATCTCTTCCAAGGCTCCTTACAATTTCTTATTTTCTTTACGTGGGTGATGAATCTTGAGGTTTTGACGGCAAAAATAAAATCTTTTGACGTTTGAGCTCTCCAATTAGAAAAAGTCTTTGGTTTAGGCAAGTGATAAAAAGAGGTATTAAGTTCTACAGTTGAAAAATGCTTGGTATAAAAATCAAGCCAATCCTTTTGTTTTAGATCTTCTGGGTAAAATACATCTATCCAATGGTTATATGCCCAACCTGATGTACCAATATAAACCTTAGACATTTTACTTTTTTACTCTCTTTAAATATTCTAGAACTTCCTCATCAGGTACATCATGCCACTTTTTGTAAGCATCAGCTACGGCAAAAGGAAAGCCGCTTCTGACATCTGGACAAACTATTTCATCTGTTTCTTTCTTTATTTTTTCATATGCACCTTGAGATGCAGTGGGAACAGCCACAATAATTTTATCTGGCTTCTTCTTTTTTAGAAATCTAAGAGATACTAACATAGAGTATCCTGTGGCCAGACCATCATCTACTAATATTGCTGTTTTTCCTCTCAGTTCAGGATAAGTTTTTTCTTTTCTAAATTTTTTAATTTTTCCTTTAAGTTGTTGCTTGGCTTTTTCTACTTGAGCATCTATAATTCTCTTAGTAATACCTAACTGGGTAAGTATACCTTTCTCCAAAATAACCCCTCCTTCTGGATCCACTGCTCCAAAACCAGCCTCGGTGGTCCAAGGGTAAAGAATTTTTCGAACTATCATCACATCCAAAGAACATTCCAACTTCTTAGCTATTTCAAATCCTACTGGTACTCCCCCATTGGGAATAGCAAAGACGATGACATTTTTATCTTTATATTTTTCTAACTCTTTTGCCAGTTTTTGTCCGGCTTCGGTTCTGTCTTTATAAATCATATAAAATGATTTACTTTTTGCTTTCCTTCATTAACTCTATCACCTCTTCATCTGTGGTCTGGGGAAATTCTCGATAAAAGGCACCAACTGCTCCAAAAAATATAGGAGCGTGGAGGCAGATTACTTCGTCTACGTCTTTTTTTATCTGATCTATAGAGTCTTTGGCTCCACAAGGAACAGCTACTACAATTTTCTTAGGATCTTTATTTTTTACAGATTTAATAGCTACTCGCATGGTCAGACCAGTAGCAATGCCATCATCGACTAGGATAACTGTTTTATCTTTTAAATCTAGAGGTGATCGATCACCTCGGTAAGTCTTAAGTCTTCTTTGGGCTTCTTTTTTCTCCTCTTCCACAGTCCCTGTAATATATTCTTTTGAAATTTCATAATCTCTTATCACTCCCTCATTAAAAATCCCTTCCCCTTCTTCGGTAATAGCTCCAATAGCAAATTCTGGATTACCTGGAGCTCCGATTTTTCGAGGCACAACTAAATCTAAGGGTAGCTCTAAGGTCTTGGCTATTTCAAATCCAGTCACTACTCCTCCTCGAGGCAAGCCTAAAATAATAGTATCTTTTTGTCCTTTGTATTTTTCTAAAGCCTTGGCCAGCTTTTGACCAGCCTCAATGCGATCTTTAAAAATCATACTATTAAAATCTTAAAATTGCTCCTATATTTCCCATCTTCTCTAAATCCTTGTTATCTTTCACAAACTCTACCTTAGCATCTTGTTCTAAAGCTACTTCAAGTAGCCTTTCAATAACATCCTCAGCCTCCTTCATCTTTTCTTTACAATAAGGACAGACTTTTAGTTGAGGGATGATACTAATAAAACCACAATCATCACAAACTTTGCCTTTTCTTCTAAATCCAATTAATACAAGCAAAGTTTGAAGCTCTTTTCTTTGAGCGGCAGACAAAACTTTGCCAAGTCCAGTCACACCCTTTGCTCTGCCTATGCTCTCTTTCAATTTACTAACTAACTCACTCTCCTTCTGCCTCTCCACTTGCTCTTCTATTTTTAAAGATTGATCCAAGAAGTGTTTCAAGGGCATAAACATTTCCGTAAGAAATTTACCAGCCAGACGCTGCTTTAGGTAAGAATGAATATTCTTCTCAAATTCAGGCAGCACTTCTTTTGAGCCAGCTATAATAAGACGATCAAAATTGTTCTTTCTAAAAAATGAAAATATTTGCTTGGCTATGCTATTAATAAGTCTCGTTATGTGAACTTCTGTATGTCTTTGCATCCTAGCCTGACGCCATCCTCCTTGATCGTGCTTTCCTGGAAATTTAGGAAGGCTAAATACATCTTTGCGTTCCTCAATTTCTCCAAGATAAACAGTAAACACTCTGGCTTTTTCTTTGTCTAATACCACTACGCAATATCTTTCAAATTCATCTAAGAGTTTTATAAGAGGTCTTGTATAGGGTGAGGTATCGCAAACTACTTGATTGAAAAAAGCCCGGGGCACTTCATAAATTTTCCAAAGATCTATCTTGGGACAAACAAAAAAAGCCAGCCCTCTTGTCCCTGGCTTAAGTCTCAACTTGATGTAATCTTTAATCTTAGACAATGTTCTCTTGTCTGCTTTAGCTTCAATCTCTTTTGACAAATTCTTTAAGGTAATCCTTATCTGCTCTGGTGTCCTGACTCTTTGATCACAGTTTAGATAAAGACTGATGATAGATGGAGTTTTTGTTTTGATTTCTTCAAGAGTTTTGATCTCCTGGATGTTGAGCATAATTTAAATTAAGAACTTATATATCCATTTTAACATCTATTTAGCAATAATTCAAGGCTTTACAAATGAAACAAATAGTAATATAATAAAAACGATTTGCGGGAGTAGTTCAGTGGTAGAATGCTTCCTTCCCAAGGAAGAGATCGCGGGTTCGATCCCCGTCTCCCGCTCCAAAAATTTATTTTATAATTATGCCAGTTCGTGCCATTCTTTGCCATGTAAGAAAAAGAAATAAGATCCTACTTCAGAGAAAAAAGAAAAAACTTTTTGGTGGTGGAAAATGGAATGCTCCCGGAGGAAAAATAAAAGGTAATGAGACACCAGAAGAAGCTGCCAAGAGAGAGGTTTCTGAGGAAACTGGATTAATAATTAAAAGCATTGCCAGCCATGGCCAATTGAATTTTCATTTCATCAACAAAGCCAAGCCAGACTGGATTGTCTATATTTTTTCCACTGACTCTTTTTCCGGCTCACCAAAAGCAAACCAGGAAGGCATGCTAAAATGGGTAACCATTGATCAGATACCTTATGATTATATGTGGCCTGATGATCAATATTGGCTTCCTTTACTTTTAAAAAATAAAAAATTTAAAGGAGATTTTTGGTTCGACAAAGAAGAGAAAAATTTTCTAAATTATAAAATTAAAATTACGAAAAATTTGCCGGCGTAACTCAGTGGTAGAGTGGCTCTTTCGTAAAGAGCAAGTCACAGGTTCGAATCCTGTCGCCGGCTCCAAATAAAAAAGAGGGTGCCTAAAAGGGTCTCTTTTTTGTTATAATAGCTTTTATTATCTATCTCCTAGAAGCAAAGAAATAATTCCACCATTTTTTAGAACTAGATATCTCCTCTTTTTGTTCTCCTTCTTTCACTTCCTCTCCTTCCTCTTCTTTAGACTGAATAGAAATAGCAGTTTCCCCTTCTTTTTGAAAACCAAGTTCTCTTCTCGCTTGTATTTCTTTAAAAGATTCTGTGGAAAGATAATCTACTAAAGAAGAAAGTTCCTGATTTTTCTTTTCTAGGTCTTCAATCTCTTTTTTAACTCTTTCAATCTCTTTGTTAATTTGATGCCTTCTTAGAACTTCCTTTGAAAGCCCAATAGAAATAAAGATCAAAAATATTAAACCACCAATCAGAAGAAATCTCATGGAGCTTAATCTCTCTAAAAATGTTCTTTTCCTCTTGTATAACATGATATATATGCTAATATATTATAAGAACCTCTTTTGGAGAACCTTGAAATATTCACTTCGTTCATATTATTGTTCTCCTTTAACCTTCGCCTGTTCCACTTCTTTCTTTACTTTAGCAATAAATTCAATTAGCTCTTTGGCTGTCATTTCTCCGCCAAGTTTACCAGCTCCAGAAGCTTTTTGTACACCAACTACTAAATCCTGGATACCCTTTGGATCAAAAACACAATCTATTTCTATTTTCTGATTTGCCCCTGCTGTTTGAACTTCCACTGTTCCATAATTAAATATAGTCGCCAATACTCCTTCTACTTTATAAGTTACATCTTGAATATTGGCTAAAGCAGTCTCAGACACTTCTCTAGAAAAAGTACTTCTTTGATCAATATCAATAATCCTTTGATCGGTGATAACAAAACAATCAAAATACCAAGTGATCCAAGAATGAATGGCATAGGCTAAAGCTACGGCCTCCCAAACGAAAAATATAAGCACTCCTAAGGCATGAGCAAAGAGGAAACCCATGAAGAATAAAGGAATAACAAGCAGAATTATAATTTTAATCACAGGCCCAAGGAAGCTTGCCCAATGCTTTCTGATGACAGTTATTACTTTTTCGCCTTCTTTTAGCTCTTGACTAAAATATTCTTTAAACATAACTTAAACTATGAAAAAAGGAACAATTAAAAGGATTATATTAATTATACTCACCATTTTGATCTGTTTTGGAATGATTGCTTGGCTCCTGGCTCCTCTACTCCGCTAATCTATTGTAACAGAATTTTTTCTAAAAGTCAATTATTACTAATTATCTAGATACAAATTCATTTCCTTTTATATAAAATCTCAAATTTCGAGATAAATCTCGGCTTACTCCTATTCTTTTACTTCTTCTGACCTCGAATTTCTTTATACCACTTACAACATATAAATCTTTAATGTTTGTAATATCTAATCCATGATATTTTGCTTTAGTTAAGCCAAAAGCTTGGGTAAACTTGCCTGGTCCAGAGGTAAGTTTTTTTATTTCACCTAGCCCTCTTTTTCTTTTCATATGTTCTATTCCACAAAAAGGCTCCAGAGCTCTAATTAAAACAGCCGAAGGTTGGTCTTTCTTGCCAGTAACAATGTTAAATAGCCAATTATTATGGACCATATAAATAAAAATGGTCCCTGGCGAGCTCCACATTAACTCAGCTAGCTTTGTTTTACCTTTATAAGCCCGGGAGGCAGGATCTTTTTTACCATAATAAGCTTCTGTTTCCACTATCCTTCCTTTTAAAGCTTTCTTATTTAGCTTTCTTACCAAGATATATCCTAAAAGCTCCTGAGCTACTTGAGCCGGATCTCGGGCATAAAATTTTTTAGAAAGTTTTTTCATTTATCTCTTTAATATGGCCAAAAACGCTTCCTGTGGAATATCTACTTTCCCAATTCTCTTTAGCCTCTTTTTGCCTTTTCTTTGCTTGGCCAGCAGTTTATCTTTTCTGGTCCTATCTCCGCCATAAAGTTTAGCTGTTACATCTTTTTTCAAGGCAGAAATGGTTTCTCGAGCAATAATTTTAGAACCAATAGCTGCCTGCAGAGCCACTTCAAAAAGTTGCCTTGGAATAATTTCTTTTAGGCGTTTAACCAAGCTTCTTCCTTCTCGATAAGCTTCTTCTTTTGGAACAATCGAAGATAAGGCTTCTACTTTTTCTCCAGCAACCAGGATATCTAGTTTAACTAAATCAGCAGGCCTATATCCAACAAATTGATAATTTAAAGAGGCATAACCAGATGAAACACTTTTTAGTTTATCATAAAAATCACGAATAAGGGAAGCTAGGGGCATTTCATAAACCAGGGCTACTCTTTCTGAAAGATACTCTGTTGTTTTATATATGCCTCGCGATTTCTCGACTAATTGCATTATTGGACCAAGGTATTGATTTGGGGAAAAAATTTCTATTTTTATCCAAGGTTCTTGAATCTCTTCAATCTGGCTTGGTTCTGGAAGCTCAGTCGGCGAATGGATAGTTTCTAGTTCTAGTTTCTTAGTTTTAGGTCTTACTCTGTAGGATACACTAGGTGCAGTAATAACCAAATCTAAATCGTACTCTCTTTCTAATCTTTCCTGCACTACTTCCATGTGTAGTACTCCTAAAAATCCACATCGAAAACCAAATCCTAAAGCTTTAGATGACTCTGGTTCAAAACCTAGAGCAGCATCGTTCAAAGAAAGTTTTTCTAATCCTTCTTTTAGTTTTGGATAATTTTCTCCCTCAGCACAAAAGAAACTAGCAAAGACCATGGGTTTGATTGGTTTATACCCAGGCAGAGCTGAGGTTTGAGGCTCGAGGTTTGAAATTGTAATTGTGTCTCCAACTCGACAATCTTTAACTTCTTTCAATCCAGTCACAATATAGCCTACCTCACCAGCGCTTAGACTATCTTTAGATAGAAGCTCTGGCTTGAATATTCCCACTTCTAAAACTTTAGATTCTCTTTTAGTGCCAAGCAAAGTTATCTCTTCTTCTTTCTTTATTTGACCATCAAATAGTCTAACAAAGGCAATTACACCTCTGTGCTCATCGTATATTGAGTCGAAAATCAAAGCTTGCAAAGGTTTTTCTAGGTTCCCTTTAGGAGCTGGAATTCTCTCCACAATAGCTTCTAAAACTTTTTCCACGTTGGTTCCTAGTTTAGCAGAGATTTTTATTACCTCTTTTTCATCTGCCCCTACAAGCTTAGCTAAATCTTTTGCTACTTTATCAGGCTGAGCATTGGGCAGATCTATTTTGTTAACCACTGGTATAATAGCCAAACCTTCTTCCTTAGCTAAATAATAATTAGACAAGGTCTGAGCCTGAATTCCTTGAGCTGCATCCACAAGCAGAATAGCTCCCTCACAAGCAGCCAGGCTCCTCGAGACTTCATAAGTAAAATCCACATGACCAGGAGTATCAATTAGATTTAGGGTATAGGGTTTGGAGTTTAGATTATAGTCCATTCTCACTGGCTGTAGCTTTATAGTGATTCCTCTTTCCCTCTCAATATCCATCTGATCCAACACTTGCTCCCTCATCTTTCTCTTCTCTACTGTTTTTGTCAATTCCAAAAGACGATCGGCCAAAGTAGACTTTCCATGGTCAATGTGGGAGATAATACAGAAATTTCGAATTGTAGATAAATTTTCTAACATAGTTTTCACTTTATTCTACCTCAAAATCCAATTTTAGTCCAAAAAAGAGCTCTTTTAATAAGGCTCTCAAAAATTGCTCTCTTAAAAAATATCTATTAAAACTCGGGACTTTTCTTTACAAATCTTAAGAAATTGGTATTATAAAGAAGGTAGGATTTAATAGTTTTATTACTAAAACCCCTGATTCTTAATTCTCTCCTTAGATTAATCAACGGGTCTCGACTATTAACAGTTGTTCTTCTATAAGATGTATTCATAAACTGCTTTGATTACATACTAATATATTAATAATAGCTTGTTAAAAATAAAAAATCAACAAGTTCGTATATACTTGTTGTACGACATTTGAGAGTGTGCCTTTACGATAGCAAAAAGTGGGGCTAAATTTATAAACAATCTAACCTCTTATCATTTGATATGGACAAAAAAATTGTAGAGCAAATTTTTATTCAGCATAATTTAGGAAAAGTTAAATCTTTCAAAAAGATTGGAATTGGGTTCACAAACGAAGTTTATTCAGTTAACGATGAGTTTATTCTTAAAGTCTGTGAAGACGAAGATAATGAAGAAAAATTTGAAAGAGAAGTATTTTTTTATGATTTTTTTAAGGATAAAATTCCTGTTCCTAAAATAATCTTATATGACAATTCAAAAAAGATTTATGACAAATTTTTCATGATATATCCCAAAATTCAGGGGGATAATTTGTATTCAAAATGGCACCTCATGAGCAATTCTGAAAGAAAGAACATAATCAAACAGCTTTGCGATATTCTAAGAAAAATAAACAAATCATCCTATGAAAAATTTGTAAAACGGTTCAAATTAAATTCTTCAGTCAACTGGCATGACAAAATACTTTCACAAATCCAAAATTCACTAAAAAAAATTGAAGAAAAGAAAATAATTTCACCTGAGTTTATACAAACAATCAAGAATTTTGTAGAGGCTAATCATAATGTTTTAACTGAACAAAAAATTGCTTTAGTTTATTGGGATGCCCATTTTGATAACATTCTTGTTAAAGAAAATAAAATTGTTGGAATTTTAGATTTTGAGAGGACAGAATTGTCATCTATAGATTTTATTTTAGACATCATCAAAAGAATGGTCGATTATCCTAAAAAATATATGTCTGAAGAATTTGAAAAATTTGCTAAGAAAAAAGATTACTCTCAACTTTTAATATGGTTTCAGGAATTTTACCCAGAACTATTTGAATTTAAAAATTTAGATAAGAGGTTAGATTTGTATGCTCTTGAACATGATTTAGACACCTTATTAGGATGGCCAAATTCTAACGAAGTTAAACAAATGATTGCAAAGACAGTAAATTATAGTAGCCCCACTTTTTAAAATTGATGAACGGCACCTCTGCGTCATACGCCGCGTTCGCTTCACTCACTTGGGGACGCTGCGCTTTCGGATTTCGTCCTCACCCTCGCATAACACGGGCTATGAGGTTCGGGCCTTGCAGCGCCCTCACCCAAATTACTCGCTAACGCTCGCAACATCTCATAGCCCGATATGTTATATGAAATAAATTTTTTGTTAGATTTTTTCTCAAGATAGTTTTTTCTATAAGAGGGATATATTTAATCATAATTTTTATCAAAACTATAAATGCAAAAAATTGCTTTTTTCGATTTCGATAATACTATTTATGACGGTTACACGTTCGAAGACTTTATTGAATTTGTCTCAAGAAATGTTTTAAAGACCGACAGATTTCAAAACCAAGTCAAAAATATTCTTCAAACTACAACCGACTATAATGATATTGCATCTGGGATAGCAGAAATAGTCGGAGAAATTATTGTCGGCTGGCCACAAAAAAAATTTGAGAAGTTTGCTAAAATCTCCTGTAATAAGAAAAAAATCTCTGGTTGGGTAAAACCTGTCACAAGTTATCTTAAATCAATGAATTTTAAAAACATTGTTGTTTCGGCCTCGTTTGAAGAAATGATTGCTGACTCATTAGAAGTATTGGAAATCGATAAGATATACTGTTCAACCTTTGCGCTGAAAGATAAAAGGTTCACCGGTAAAATCAAACTACTGCTTAACGAGGATAAAAAAGTAGAAGTTATAAAAAGTGAAATTTCAAATAATCAGGTATTTTCAATCGCGTTTGGAGATAGTGTGGGCGATGCGCCAATGCTTGATTCAGTAGACAAGGCCTTCTTAGTCAGGAGCTATAATGAAGAAATCGAAAAATTCGCAAAGAAAAAAGGGTGGTTTTTAGGAAACAATCCAGATGAAATTATCAAGGAGTTGCAAAAAAATATTTAAATAGCTTGAGAAAAAATTAAAGATAAAAAATTTACATCACATAACACCGAATATCTGGTTCCGCTACGCTCCACCCAAATTGCTATCGCAACTTCAGATATTCGGATACATTATGTGCAATTGGGCTACGGCGGGCTTTAAATCCAAAACATTTATTATCTCTAAAGATTAACTTAGAATTATGATATCAAATTATGGCTATAAGAATTGTCCAAAAGAAATCAAAGAACTGTTAGACAAGATTGTGGAAAATTTCAGAAGCATTCTACAGGATAATTTAGTAGGAATTTATTTACATGGATCATTAGCAATGGATTGCTTTAATCCCCAAACCGGGGATATTGATTTTCTAGTGGTTGTTCAAAATAAACTAGAAGTTGAAACAAAAAAGAAATTGATTAAAATAATTTTAGATATTTCAAAATCTGAACATTTGCCTGGCAAAGAATTTGAATTCAGCGTGATTCTACAAAAATACCTTAAAGATTTTGTTTATCCAACACCTTTTGAATTACACTACTCAAAAGACTGGAAACAGGATTATGAAACAGACAAAGTTGATTATACAAAAGAAAATAGAGATCCCGATTTAGCGGCTCACATTACCGTGACTATTCATAGAGGAATTTGTATTTATGGTAAACCAACCAAAGAAGTTTTTTACAAAATTCCAGAAAAGTATTACATCCGCTCCATTCTTTATGATTTAGAAGATATTGAAGAAACAATCCAAAAAGATTCCGTTTATGCTATTCTCAATCTTTGCAGAGTTTTTTATTATTTAAAAGAGAAAGTTGTTTCTTCAAAAGATGAAGCAGGGGTTTGGGGATTAAAAAAAATTCCAGATTTTAATGAACTGATTCAAAATGCTTTAGCTTCTCAGAGGAGAGAAATTAAAGAAACTAGTTGGAATAAAAAAGTGCTTTTGAAATTTTCTAAATATATGATGGATCTAATAAACAAGATTAGATAGACCACCTCCGCCCGACTTCCTCACTCCTTTCAGTCGTTCGAACCACGCTGCGCTTTCCTCCTTTCAGTCGTCAGGGCACATAACAGGGCTTATGAGGAAAATGCCTCAACTCGGCATTTTCCCAAATTTGGCTACGCCAAACCTCTCATAAGCCCAATGTTAGACGAACTAATTTAACAAGCAGGCCTAATAAAAGGTCTGCTTTTCTAATTTAACTGTTATTTATCTTAAAATAAGCAAAATATCACTACATAATATTACATTTCCAAAATCAAGAAAGTTTACCCACGGTGATATCAAGATTTTTTCTCCTCGACTTTCCTTATGGTAGCTAAAAACTCCTCTTGGGAAAGCCAAGGAGCAATTTTGGAAACCTTCTCCAGAATTTTTCTCTTTTCTTCTTCAGCTTTTGCTTCTTGGTATTTTTTTCTAAGCTTTTCAAGTTTTTCTTTTCTTTTCCGTCGCCTGCGAATTTCAGCTTCTCTTGTTTGTCTAGCCATGATTTTTAGGTAAGAAACTAACTATCTTCTCCACGGCAAAAACTTTTTAACCACTTTTACTTCATCAACTTTCAGTAAAAATCCTAATCCTAAATAAACCAAAAGCCCAGCCAAAGCTGCTCCCAGAGTTTGAGCTAGAACTCCGACTCCTGTCTGCATATTCACCCAGGGAGCAATTAGATATTTTGAACCTTGAATGGCTAATCCCATAACTACAGTAGCTCCTATTATTTTTAAAGTGGTGGAAAGCGTTTTTTGGTCCTCAAGATCTCCCATCCTCTTTCTTAAAATTAAAAGAAGTAAAAGCAAATTTAAAATACCTGCCAGGGCAAAGGCCAAAGCCAGACCAGCCACTTCTAAAACCCTAGATAGCCATATACTCAGCCCCACATTAACTCCCATAGTCAAAAGACTTATTACAACTGGGGTCCTTGTATCTTTTAGAGAATAAAAAGCTTTAGCCAAAAGAGGAACCAAGCCCAAGGCAAAAATGCCTAAACAAAAATAACCAAGGCATTTATAAGTCAAAACTGTATCTTCCCAATCAAATTTTCCTGTTCCTAAAATCAACCTGACAATTTGAGCTCGAAGCAAAAGCATGGCGCCGGATACTGGAACAATGAAAAATAAAATCTGTCTAAATGTCTGAGAAAATCTAATTTTGAACTCCTTTATATTATTTCTTGAGGCAGCCAAAGAGAGATGAGGAAAAGCAGCCGTAGCAAAAGCAACGCCAAAGATCCCAATGGGAAAATACTGAAGGTTATTAGCTAAGTTAAAAACAGCTACAGAGCCAACAGTCAGCATAGAAGCAATAATAGTTATAACCCAAAGATTTATTTGCTGAGCTGCCAAGCCTATCGTTCTTGGGACCATTAATTTGGCTACAGTTCTTATCCCCTTTTCTTTTAAAGAAAGGATGGGTTTATATCTAAAGCCTAACCTAAAAACATTAGGAGCTTGAATAGCCATATGTAAAAAGGCGCCTAAAACCACACCTAAAGCTACGCCTTTTATTCCTAACCAAGGAGCAAAAACTATCACTCCCAAAATAATTCCAAAATTATACAGACAAGGGGCTATTGAATATACTAAAAATCTTTTAAAAGAATTAAGAATTCCAGAAAATATATTAGAGATACCGAAAAATAAAGGAGAAATAAGCATTATTCTAGTAAGCTGCGCGGTTAATTGTTTTTGGCTGTCTGAAAACCCAGGGGCAATAGCGGACATTAAAGGTTTAGCAAAAATAAAAATGGCACATGACGCAAATAGAATAGCCAGAGCTAACAAATTTAGCATGGAATTAGCTAGCCTAAAAGCTCCTTCTTTTTTGTATTTGGTTAAATATTCACAAAAGACAGGAATAAAAGCAGCAGACAAAGCTCCCAAAACCAATAAATTAAAAATCAAATCTGGAATTCTAAAGGCAGCGTAATATGTATCTAAAGTCTCCCCTGCCCCAAAAGTAGAGGCAAGAAGCCTATCACGGAAAAGACCCAAGGCTCTAGATGCCAAAGAAAAAAAGCCCACAGTCACTGCGGCAGAAAAGATAGTTTTTTTGTGATCTGAGAAAAAAGATTTGAGCATCACTATTTGGTAAGTACCACAGCATACATCCTATCCTTTTCTAAAATAGCCTCATATTCCACATTTCCACTTCTCATCTTGACCAAATTATCTGTGGAATAATGCCAAACTACTTTCAAATTAGGAGAATAAAACAAGGAACTTGTGACCTCAGAAGTTGTCCCTGGCTGTTTTTGAATAAAGAGAGAATAAGTAGATATATTTTGATTTAGTTTAAAAGGTAATTCATACTTTAGCTGAACTATTTTTTTCTGTCCTGCCTCGACTCCCAGCCAATTAGCAAAAACTGTCTTATTTTGTTCTTCGAATATTTCTGTATTTGAAGACCCATGAATCATTCTAGAAGAATAAATTTCAGCCAAATCTTTATCTACCTCAAGATCAGCAAATTGAGGAATAGCATCATAATACCAGGAATCAAAGCCATCTGCTTCAAGTAACTTAGATCCTTTAGGCACATAAACTTTAATATAAGAAGTATTTTTAATTTTTTCCCACATATTATTGGGATCTCCTTGATGATCTCTAGATATATCTAGAGTCACTATGATAGTACCATCTGGCTTAATCTCAGCCCGGTGAAATATCTCTTGCTTAACCACATGATCTGTTTTTCCTCCTCCAATGTTCAAAGTAACCACAGCTAAATAATCTCCTTGAGGATGCTTGACCTCTCCTCCAAAGCCTAAATCTAAAATCAGTTTCTCTAATTTAGGATCTTTAAAATAAAGTAGAATATCTTTCTGATCAAGCATGCTAATGAAAGTATCACCCAATTTTATTTTCCTCTCTTGATCTAAATTGGTTAATCTTTCAAGCAGCTTGGGAAAAAGATCAGCAATAAATTTCTTAGGTTTATTTTCTTCTTTGTCATAAGCTACTTCTACTTGGTACTGGGTATTTTCAAAAAAGTTCTCCGGGGTAATAGTTACATTATATTCTGGCATTTCAATAGGCCCAGTAATTTCCAACATCTTTGGTATTAAAGTAGCTGGTAAAGCAATAATTCCATCCACGGTAGCCCCTCCTGATCTTTCATAAAACCACATTATCTTTTCAGCGGACTGAGGGAAATCTAAAAACCAATTGGCATCCCTCATATACCAACGGGGGCTTACAAGACGAAGAGGTCCAGGAGCTTCTATTTTTTCTTTAAGCTGTCCATCCAATCTATATGGTCCTTCTGGGTCAATATAGAATCTTTTAATTTCCCCTTGGTCAATATCTAAAAGTCCATAGGATCCAATAAATCCACCAGTTGCTCTAAGCTCTCTTGAGTTTTGAAAAAGTACTAAATATCTTTTAGGCTCGTAATGTCCTAATAAAGTAAGGATATGATCAGAATAATTTATAAATCCTGAAATAGTTTCTTTTAATTCTGGTAATTTTTCTTGAATACCTATAACCTGGCCAGCTAAATCTCTAGGTAAATCATTTCTAATATCAATCTTGGCTAAATATTTTTCTGCTTTTTCAATTTTCTCAAGACTAATGCCTAGGTTTCTATAAGTAATAGTTAATCCTTCTGTAAAAGTGAAAGGACAATCAAAGGCATCATGCTTCAATCCTAAATTTTTAAAAACCAAGGAAGTACAACTGAGAGGCTCTAGAGCTTTGGATAGATATTCTCCACTTGATGCCATATTCGCCCCCACCTCAAGCAAAGTTTGGTTTAAGGCTATCTTCGAGACAGAAAATAATCTTAAGATTTTTGTGACAGTCTTTCCTATTTGCTCTATATCTTTTTGAGCTTGCCTGAAACTTTGGGTTGCTACATTAAATTTATAAGTAGCCAGATCGTAGTTTTGGCTAGAAAGAGAGTCCTGGGCAGACTGAAGATACTGATAGGCAATATTAGTTGAAGCTAGCACATCTGCCTTGGCATCAGACCCCTTTTGAACAAAACCTAAAATTCTGATGGAAAAAATAGAACAAAGACAGAGGACTAGAAAGCCGGCTATACTTCTTTTAATACTTACTGGCGCCGGAGCCAATCTTTTTTGTATGAACAATTGCTTATAGCCAGATAAATCTACATATTTTATACCTCGGATTTTGAAGTATATCCACTTGAAGAAGACATAGAGAGCTTGATACAGCCAAAGGCCAATGGATATCAAAATATGAGCTAGGGTTTTGGCAGAGAATTTAAGAAAAGGCCAAAG
Source organism: bacterium (assembly GCA_030603885.1). GTDB lineage: Bacteria > Patescibacteriota > JABMPQ01 > JABMPQ01 > JAUVWW01 > JAUVWW01. Next base: position 69,462 of record JAUVWW010000004.1, on the reverse strand, counting down.
AGTCTGAACAGAAAACTTAGCAACAGCTTTGGCAAATTTTATAGCCCAATGCTTGCCTCTAAAAATAAAAAGCTTAGTTTTTTGAAAACCAAACTTTACCAAGGAAATGAACAACCTCAATGTGCTTTTAAAAATATCTTTAAATTCTCGCCTTATCTCTTTGCCATAAGCTTTGGAGGTTGGATGAAGAAAATCTACTCGGGTCTTTTTTGTTGTTTGTGGTTGAATGATCGGTTCTGGCTGAACTAGACTATCCAAGACAGGGGTTTGGTATTTTGGTACAAAAACTCTAGATTCTGCTATTTTTCTTTTCCTAGGACTCTCTAATTCTTCCTTTTTTGGAGCTAAGTTTATATCCGAAAATTTTTTACCTTGATTTACCTTTATTTTTCTTGCCTTTTTTATATTTAAAGCTGTATGATGTCTTAATCTGTCCCGCCTTAAATCTACACAACTCCGATCTCCCGAAGACTTGATATCGCCAATTTTATCAGAGGTATTAGCCATGGATACTTTTAAATTAGCTACTTCTAGTATAGATTATTTTGGCTAAATGGACAAGGTGGATAAAAAAACAGGCTAGAAGCCTATCTATACTTTATCTCTCTATTCTATTACTTTACCACCCTATTACTCTATTGCCTTATTGTACACTTCTAGGGTCTCCCATGCACACTTCTCCCAACTAAACTTCTTCACGTGTTCAAAACCTTTTTCTTTTAGTTTATTTTGTAAGTTTTTGTCTTTAGTTACTTTAGCTATAACTTTGGTCATTTCATCTATACTATGAGGATTAAAGTATTCTACTGTATCCTCTAATATTTCTGGCAGAGAAGAAGAATTTGATGAAACCACAGGCAAACCTTGGGCTTGGGCCTCAAGAGGTGGCAATCCAAAGCCTTCGCAAAAAGATGGAAAGACATACAAAAGCGCATTCTTATATAAAACTTGTAATTCTCCATCAGAAACAAAGCCAGGGAAAATAACTTGAGATTTGAGGTTTAACTTTTTTGCTTCCTCTTTGAGCCTCTTAAAAAAGTAGTCTTCTTTACCCACCAAGACTAGCTGTAAATTTAATTTATATTCTTTAAGTAATTTTTTGAAAGCTCTAAGCAAACCTTCCAAGTTCTTGTGAGGATAAGCATTACCTATATAAAGTAGATAAGGTTTTGTAATTTTAAATCTCTTTAAGATTTTGTGGCTTGAGGCTTTTGCCTGTTGGCTGCCATTACAGGCTTCGTAAGTAACAACTATTTTTTCAGAGGGTATCCCAAAATATCGCACTAATTCTTTCTTAGTATATTTGGAAACAGTAATAACCTTCTTTGCTCGTCTTACTGCTTGTCTGATAACAAACTTATACCCAGCTTGTTTTATGGTATACATGGGACGGCTTAAAGTAGTAGCTTTTAGAGTTGGGAATTGCAGAAGAATCAAATCGTGAATGGTAACTATAAACTTACTACCGTAAAAAATAGGAACATTAAAATGAGGGAAATGCATCAGATCAACTTTGCTCTGACTAATCTTGTAGGGCATAGCTACCTGCTCAGTCACTGAATACCAAGGATAATCGGCTAGGACTTTCTGAAAGTGAGGATTTTTTGGCTGATACAAATCCCAATTTTCTTTTCGTAAAAAAACAACATAATCGTTTTTGCGATCAATTTTTTCTAAATTCTCTATTAGTTTTTGGGTGTATCTGCCCAGTCCTTTGCCTAAAGGACCAAAGAATCGAGCATCAACGCCAATGCGCATAGTAATTTAGTAACTTAGTAATTTGTAATCTAATAATTATAATTCTCTAAATACTTTCAAGGTCTCCTTAGCCGTCTTTCCCCAAGAAAACTCTCTGGCCCGCTCAATTCCTTTTCTCTGCAAATTAGTTCTCAAACTCTCATCTTGAAGCAACTGATTCATAGCTTCTGCTATCTCATTTATATTATAAGGATCAACTAGAAGTCCGGCCTCTCCTACTACCTCAGGCAAAGAAGAAACATTAGAAATAACCACTGATGTTCCACAAGCCACTGCCTCAAGAGGCGGAAAGCCAAACCCTTCCCAAAAGCTTGGGTAGACAAAAAGTTTGGCTAAACTATACAAAGCTGGTTTATCTTCTGGATCTATGTAGCCAATAAATTTGATATTATCTGAACTATTAACTTTTTGAGCTGTTTTATAGATATTTTCATAAAGCCAACCTTTGGAGCCAGCAATAATTAAATTTAGATTCTTTGATTGTTTTAATTTATCGAAGGCTAAAATTAGCCCTTCAATATTTTTCCTTGGTTCCAAAGTTCCTAAAAATAGAATAAATTTTTCTGGAAGATTATATTTTTTTCTCACCCTTCTAAGCTCTTCTTTGTTTTCGACAGGACTAAACCTTTCTTCGATACCCGAATAAATAACTTTTATTTTTTTAGGATCAATATTATAAAGTTGTACTAAATCTTGCTTAGTTGAATCAGACACGGCTATGATTTTGTCTGCCTCTTTTGCCAGCCTTGATGGTGTAACTGTTTTATGCCACAGTCTTCTCTTTCTTGAAAAAAACTCAGGATAACGCTCAAATGAGAGATCGTGGAAAGTGACAATCCTCCTGCAATTTCGAGACAAGCTAGAAAAGATAATGTTAGGACTAAAAAAGACGTCAACATCACCTATCATCTTGTCAATTTTAGGATGTTTCAAAAATCTAAAAGAGGAGTTTAAAACTTTATTCGGATACCTAAACCTACAAAGTTTAACATTCTTATATTTTAAAAATCCCGAGATAATTTCGGGACTTGCCTTGTAGGAATTATAAAAAAGTTTGTATTCGTTATCTTTATCAAATCCGAATAAACTATTTAACAAATTAACGGTATATTCCTCCACTCCTGTATGTTTCCCTTGTGCTAGACAACGAATATCAATACCAATAGTCATACTTAGTTATAGCCTAGACTAAAGTCTGCTACTCCCGACGAAAATATTCAAAGAGAAAGGCTAAGCCTATGCCCACAAGCAGACCACTGACTAAACCACAGACACCAGCTAAAATAGGGTCTATCTTGTGCTGAACAACTAGGGGAGAAGAGGCTTGGATTCCAAAAGAAGGCTTATTTTGAAAAGTTTTCTCAATATTTTTGACTCTATCTTGGATAACACCAACTAAGGATGCAGCTAATTTATCTGCCCCCTCTTGATCTTTATAATTAAACCAGACTCTAGCTGCATGGGAAGAAAGTTGTCTAGCTCTAAATTTTTTAGATAGCTTGGTAAGATCTTCAACATCAGGTGTTATCCCTGCCTTATTATAGATGACTACGGCTACATCCGGAGTAGCTAGCCAATTTACCATGGTGTCTGTCAGAAGTTCTGCTGCCTGAATAGCATAATAATTATCGTATTGAAAATCTTCTGTTTCCTCTCTATTTATTCTATGAACTGATAAAGTAAGAATGGCATCATAGCTTTTAGGTACAAGCATGGCAAAAATAAAAGCAAGAAGACCAACTAATATCACACAGACTATGACGACTACTTTATGATCTGATATTACTTTTAGATAGTTTTTTGGAGACATGGCTTTATTTGTTATTATGAACGAAGTGAATAACAAGGTTCTTGAGCGAAGCGAGAGGTTCTTATATTGTTAAATTGTTTTTATGTTCTTTATAGGCTTTCTCTATAAAATCTTTAATTTCCCTTTTAAAGATAGAGGTGTCAAATTGTAAAGCTTGTTTCCTAATAACCTTGGGGTCGTACTTTTCTGGCATGAATTCTCTGACTGCGTCTACTAAACACCAAGGCGTTTGATCTTCAAAAAATTCTCCGGTTTCCCCTTTCTTGACAGTCTCTAGTGCTCCTCCACTTTTGTAAGCAATAACAGGCCGACCTGCAGCCATAGCTTCTACTGCTGAAATTCCAAAATCTTCCTCCTGAGGGTGAATAAAGGCAATACATGAGCTAAGTAGTTTATTTCTTTCTTTATCTGAGACAGAGCCTAAAAATTCGATATTTTTCTTGGCTATATTCTTTAATTTTAGATATTCTTCCCCTATGCCTACTACTTTCAATGGTATACCTAAAGCATTAAAAGCATCAATAGCCAGATCAACTCTTTTATAAGGTCGGAGTCTCGATACTATTAGATAATAATTCTCTACCTTTTGAGGATTAGAAAAAGGGATCTTTCTGGCTTCTACTGGGGGGTATATGACTGTACTTTCCCGTCCATAATATTTCTTAATTCGCTCACGAACGAAATGGCTATTAGCAATAAATTTATCTACTCTATCTGCTGCTAGTCTATCCCATAGTCTAATTCTATTTAGAACAAAAGGTAAAAAACTTTTTATAATCTTAGGCTGCTTTAGTTCCGCTGTATAAGAGTAGGTATCACTCCATAAATAACGAGTGGGGGTATGACAATAAGAAATATGTAAAGTTTCTGGTCTAGTGATAATTCCTTTAGCAAAGGCTGTACTGTCAGATAAAACTAAATCATATTTTGAAAAATCAAAACGTTCTATAGCTGCCGGCATCCAAGATAAAAACCACTTGTATCTTTTTACTCCAAAAGGTATTCCTTGAATAAATGTAGTACGAATATCTAAATCGTCAAATTCACCCCTTGTTTCTTCCGGATCATAAACAACTGTAAAAACAGGTGCTTTAGGAAAAATTTCATGAAAAACTTGAAGCACTTTTTCTGCCCCTCCCACCTGATTTAGAAAATCGTGAACTAATGCTACCTTCATGTTAACTAATTAAGCTGTTCAAGCTTAAAAGGCTTAACGAGTTAGTTATATGGCTCCTCTGCCAATTAGTACCACCCCTAAGGTTCTAAGTAAAATGGTAAAATCTAACTTCAAGGACCAATTCTCAATATAATAGGTATCTAGTTTTACTTCGTCTTCGAAATCTAGACCAGCAGCACCTGAAACTTGAGCCATGCCTGTCATTCCTGGATTGATAGCTAAAACTTTCTTATGATGCTTTTTATATTGGGCTACTTCCTCTGGCTCATGGGGCCTTGGGCCTACCAGCGACATTTGGCCTACAAGAACATTGAAAAGCTGTGGAAGTTCATCAATTCGAGTCTTTCTAAGCCATCTTCCAGATCTTGTAATTCTAGGATCAGACTTCATCTTAAATAAAGGACCTTTCCTTTCTGAAAGTTTCAACAACTTCTTCTTTAAAGCATGAGCATTTTTGACCATAGATCGAAACTTCAAAAGAGGGAATTCTCCAGTATAGCCTACTCTAGTTAGTTTTACAAATATAGGACCTTCTGAGTCAATCTTTATAACTAAAGCTACTATTAAAAATAAAGGAAAAAGTAAAATAAGACCTAAAATTGCTCCTATTACATCGACAGTTCTTTTTATTATCCTCCCCCATCCCTCCAGAGGAGTTCGTCTTAACTCAACTAAGGGAACACCAGCTAAGGTTCTTACATCTATATTAGTGGCTTCACATCCAAAAAGATCTGGAGCATACATAAAGTCAAGTTTTCTTTCGTGACAAAAATCTATTAAATCTAGGACCTTCTCTTTAGACAAAGTTGGATCACACTGCATGATCTCGTCTATGCCTGGTTTTTGATTTATCTTTTCTAACTCCTCCCATGCCTCACCATTAATACCTGGTATTTTCCCTACCACTTGATAGCCAACTCTTGGATTAGTCTTAATAGCATGCACAAGCCGCCGAGCTTCTAAAGTATCACCTACTACCACTAACCGGTGTATTCCATATCCATATCTAAAGAGCCATCTTCGGACAGAATCTATACTAAATCTTCCTAATGTTACCAAAATAATACTAAAAAACCAAACTACAAGAACTATAAATCTGGATTCGAAAAGCTGTCTGATAAAGAAAGCAAAGATGATAACAGCTGACATGGAAGCAGAGGCAGCAACGAAAACTCGAGTAAATTCATCTATAAATCTCTTTCTTCTTTTAATATTGTAAAGACCAGATATAGCAAAAATCAAAAGCCAAAAAGGGACAATGGCTAAAACAAAAACTATATATTCTTGAAAAGGAAGCTTAAATATTATAGGACGAATAGCTTGAATTCTTGGATGAAAACGAATCCAGTAGGCAAGGACACTAGATAGCAGTACCATAAAAAAGTCCAAAGGTACAAGAAGGGCAGTAAAGATTAATTCCGATCTTTTCATGTATTAATTTATTTAGGGCCCAAGTGGACCATAAGCCGAATTCTGTTTTTTCAGATGATCATCTATCTAGCCCCTCGATTACTTGAGGGGTCAAGCAACCAACCATTGTTTGGTCTTGCACCAGGTGGGGTTTGCCATCCATCCCAGTCACCCGGGAGGAAACGAGGTAGCATCTCGAGATACATCCTCATACTTTTCACCTTTTGCCTAAAGCTACGAGCTATAAGCTAGTATAGTCTCTGTGGCACTTTCCCTAACCCTACATTACTGCAGGACCGCTGGGAATTACCCAGCACCCACTTCTTTGTTCGCTAATGGTTTGCCATGAAGAACAAAGGGTGTTCGGACTTTCCTCCCCCCATTACGCGGGGGCGATCATCTAGTCCACTTGGGCTCATTCAAGTATAACAAAACTAGAAAAAAAGTCAACCTTTATCGATTATTCCTTTATTTATAGCCAAATTTACCAATTTGTCTGCCAATTTATTCTCCTCTCTCGAAATATGTCTAAAGGTTACAGAATCAAAATTATTTGTCAATTGTAATATTTTTGCAAAAAGAGGCTTTAAATCCTTATCCTTTACTCGATATTGTCCAGTAAGCTGTCTAGCTATAAGCTCTGAATCTAAAAAACATCTTGCTTCTTTAGCCCTTAAATTTTTAGCTTTTTCTAAACCAAAAATTAAAGCTTTGTATTCTGCTTGGTTATTGGTGGCTCTGCCAATGAACTTTGAGTGTTGGCCTATTAATTTGCCATTCTCATCGTAGATAACCACTGCCATCCCAGCTGGACCAGGATTACCTCTTGCTCCACCATCGGTATAAATTGTAAGTTTATTGTATTTCATGGATTTGCGTAGCACTAGCCTAATTTTAGATCAACAAGTTTCAACTCTAATTCCCTTTTTCCATTCCACTCATGCTCCTCTAGCTCAAAAGCTATATCTACTAAATCTCCTATTTTAAGCTTATCTTTCCATTCACCAAAATTAAAGCCAATAGCTTGCCAAACTCTATTTTCTGTGTCAGCCAATTTTAGTTTAAGATGCTTTTGCTGAAACCCTACCCCAAGCACATCAACAATTTTCATTTCTTTCAAGGAAAATACTGGCTCTTCATTTCCTCCACCAAAAGGAGCAAATTTTTCTATTTGTTCATATAATTCCCAATTAATCTCTTTTGGTGTAATCTCAACATCTATTCTGACACTGGGTATTAAGTCCTCATCTTTTAGCTTTTTTTTAGCCAAATCTTCAAGTCGTTTTTTAAACTCCTCTAAATTTTTATTTTCCAAAGTAAATCCAGCTGCCATAGAGTGGCCTCCATATTCTAAAAGAATATCAGAACACTGAGTTATGGCTTCAATGATATTGAAACCCGAAATACTTCTCGCAGAGCCAGTACTTTCTTCTTTATCCTTCTCCATAAGCAGTATAGGCCGTGAGTATTCCTCAACTAATTTTGAAGCTACAATACCTACTATCCCAGCTGGCCAACTAGCGTCTGCTTCAAAAATAATTCCTTTTTCTTTAACATCTTTTACTCTATCTTTAACTTCTTCAAAGATTTTTCCTTGAATCTTTTGTCTCTCTCTATTTGCTTTCTCAAGTTGTCTAGCATATTTTTTAGCTTCAGCTTCTGTCCCTGCCACAATTAACTTATAAGCATTATTAGCATGATTCATTCTTCCCGCCGCATTTAGCTTAGGCACTAACAAATATCCAACTGAATGAGTATTTAGTTTCTCTGAATTTATGCCAGCCATCTTTATTAAAGCTACAAGACCCAGGCGTTGAGTTTTTTCTAAGATGGAAAGTCCATATTTTACTAAAGTTCTATTTTCTCCTAAAAGAGGAGCAATATCAGCTATGGTTCCCAAGCAGACCAGATCCAAAAACCATTTTTCAAATCCAGATTCTAATCCGGCCTCTGGCTTCGATTGAATAGCTTGGGCTAATTTAAAGGCTACTCCTACTCCGGTTAATTCTTTATATGGATATTTATCCTCTTTTTTCTTAGCACAAATAACTGCGTAGGCTTTGGGTAACTTATGGGCTATGTGATGATGATCACAAATAACCGTATCTATTCCTTTAGCTTTGGCATATTCTACTTCTTTATAATTGCTTACTCCACAATCACAAGTGACAATCAAACTTACTTTTTTTAAAGATAACCACTCAATGGATTTTTTATTTAGTCCATATCCTTCTTTTCTTCGATCTGGAATATAAACTTGTCCTGAGATACCCAGCTTTTTTAAAAGTTCAACCAGAAGTACTGTAGCTGTGACTCCATCAGCATCATAATCTCCATAAACAGCCACTTTTTCCTTATTTTTAGCCGCTTTTAAGATACGAACAACTGCTTCTTCCATGTCTGAAAACAAAAAAGGATCATGAAGATCACTTTCATAGTCTGGATTAAAAAACTCATCGATTTGAGTTTGAGTAGTCAGTCCACGATTATACAAAAGTTGCAAAACCAAAGGAGAAAATTCTGGAAATTTTTTGATGAAATCTTTGGACGCTGATTTGGCAATCTCCCAACGTTTAGTCATAAAAAATAAAGGCTAATTATGCCTTTATTTTACTATGTTTCAAATTTTTAAGCAAAATACAATTCTTACTTCGCAATACAGGCTGCTCCGATAATTCCAGCATCATCTCCTAGTTTTGTTTTTATTATTTTTGTAGCTTTGTCTCTAAAAAATATCTCTTTTTCAAACTCAACTTTAGCTTTATCAATAAGTAAATCTGATCTGGCTAATCCCCCGCCTAAAACGATTATCTCTGGATCTAAGATACTAGCTATATTAGCCAGGCCTATTCCTAAATATTTTCCTGCTTCTTGATAGATTTGAAAGGCTTCTGATTCCTTGTTTTGCAAAGCTTCAATCTCTATATCAGTAGCGATCTTTTTTCGGCCAGTTAGTTCTTTGTATTTTCTTTCTATAGCTCCTCCTGAAGCATAAGCTTCAAGGTGTCCTTTTCTTCCACAGGCACATTCTCTTCCTTCTGGCTCAACAATCATGTGTCCAGCTTCTGAGGCAAAGGTCTGACCATGATAGATTTTTTTATTTATGACAATGCCAGAGCCAATACCAGTTCCCAAAGTCAGCCCTACTACATATTTTTTCCCTCTAGCTACTCCGTATATGGCTTCAGCTAAAGCAAAACAATTAGCATCATTATCAATAAAGATTTTAAAATCTTCCCAGGCTAGCTCTTTTTCAATCTTTTGAGAGACTAATCTAACCAAAGGAATTCTTTTCCATTTTAAATTGGGAGAATAAACTATAACTCCCTTTTTAATATCTATTTGTCCAGCGCAAGCTAAACCAATTTTACTAACTTTCTCAGGCGCAACTTGCTCAATGGAAAAAACTACATTTTCTACCACTTTATCAATTCCCTTTTCTGCCTCTGTAGCAATTTTTACTTTCTTTACCACTTTACCTTTTTGGTTAACTAATCCTGTGGCAATTTTTGTGGCACCGAGGTCAACGCCGATAATTTGATCTATCATATTTTTATAGATTTTGAATTACTTTGAGAGTTTCTCTAGCAATCATTAACTCTTCGTCCGTAGAAATAGCCAAGACTTTGACTCTTCTAAGAATATGTTTTATTCCTTGAGATATGGCATTTCTAGTCTTGGGTTTTCCTGCTCCAATGGCTCCAGTAAAAACCAGAGCATCTAGGCCACCCAAGGCAGCATAATATGCTCCGATATATTTTTGAATCCGATAAACAAAAATATCAAAAGCAAGCTTAGCTAATTTATTTCCTCGCTTAATTTTATCGAGTACTTTAAGCATGTTCTCTTCTCCACAAAGTCCTAACATTCCACTTTGAAAATTAATAATCTTATCTATCTGATCTGGATCAAGTCTAAGTTCCCTCTGTAAAAATAAAATAATAGCTGGATCAATATCCCCAGATCTAGTCATCATTACCAGGCCTTCGGCTGGAGTAAATCCCATGGAAGTATCAACTGATTTTCCCTTATCGATAGCAGTAATTGAACATCCTCCGCCAAGATGACAAGTAATGATTTTTAGCTTATCTAAAGGTTTTTTTAGCTTTTTAGCTGCTTCTTCTGCTACATACTGGTGGGAGATTCCATGAAATCCATAACGCCTAATTCTGTATTTTTTGTAATATTTTAAAGGCAAAGCATAAAGATAGGCTTTCTTGGGAATAGTCTGATGAAAAGAAGTATCAAAAACAGTTAGATTAGGAATCTTAGGCAAAAGCTTAAGACAAGCCTTTATACCCATTAAATTGGCAGGGTTATGCAAAGGTGCTAGTTTATTATATTTTGCCAGTCTTCTTAAAACGGATTTAGTAATCAAAGTAGGCTGAACAAACTCTTCTCCACCATGAACTATCCGATGACCTACGGCCTTAATATTTTCTAAATCATCAATTTCTTTTAAGGCTATCTTCAGGGCTTGCTCGTGATTCTTAACTTTGCTAGTTCCAATATCCTGAATATACCCAGACTTAAGCTCTCGGAAATTCTTAGCATTAAAAAGCTTATACTTTAATGAGGTTGATCCTGAATTGATGACTAAAATAGAATTTGACATAACTTTATTTTTCGGCTAAACTGATAACAATATTATAGCATTTTTTTATCTAATTTCAAAGGAGGAAATATGAAAATAATAGAAGTCAGAATACACACTATAAAAGACAAAAAAGGCAATATACCCCCAAAGGGAATTAAATTGGCTAAGCAGATACGCAGAATTTTGAAACAGAATAAATATGCAGCTCACATTTGTGCTGAGCCCCCTCGCTGTTTTAAGACCATGGAATATTTTGGTTTTCCAAAGTATGAAATTGATGAAGGATTTAATACTCTTCCAGATGAAAAGGATCTTTGGAAACCACAGGCTAAGAAACTGGAACATAAATATGGTGAGTTTGGGGCATTTCTCGAGATTGTTGATCCTAGACTGCAAAGGATGATAAAAAATACTGGTCTTCGCGTAATTCGAACTATAAAAAGAGTAGCAAATACAATTTCCGATGGCGAAAGGGTTTTAGTTGTCTCTCACGGTGGAGCTCTTATCCCAGCTATTAAGATACTCAAGAAAAATTTTGATCTTGGGGAAATCGGAGGCAGACTTAAACCATGCGAGGGTATAGAATTTTACGTAGAAGGTGATAAGATTGTGGGTTTTGAGGTTCTAAAACACAGTTTTCTTAGTAACAAAGAGTCATAACCTAGACTATACATAGATTTAGATTATGGCTCTTTAAATTTGCAATTATTTTTTTGTTTTGATGTGGTTGAGACAAAATTATAAATAAGAACAAAAAGGCGGTCTCTTTTAAAACCGCTCTTTTATTCACAGTTATGGTTGAATCAGCTCCCCCTCATCCCCTGTCTCCACCCAAGCAGCATTGGCTTCGTCAGTATCTAGATGAAGAGCGATCTTAAAACCTGGTTCAACTCTTATCACTACATCATGAAAAGTTAAAGTCCTTTTGCCAAAAATTTTTACAGAAACAAGCTGTCTATGTTTTACTCCAAATTTCTTTGCTTCGTCTAGGCTCATATGAATATGTCTTTTAGCACAAATCAGGCCTTCTTTAAGGTCTACTTTTCCTTTTGGGCCAATTAAGGTAATGGGAGCTGAGCCAGTGACATCGCCTGAGACCCTAAGAGGAGGAATATCTCCTAGCTTATATCCATCTGTCCGAGAGATTTCAACTTGAGTTTGATCTTTAAAAGGACCTACTATCCGGACATTTTCAAATTTTCCTTTCGGGCCAACTATAGTTAAGGTCTCTTGAGCAGCAAACTCATCAGCTTGGGAAAGTTTCTTTAAGAATTTTAATTTATACCCTTTTCCAAAAAGTCTCTCAAGGTCTTCTTGGCAAATGTGAATATGTCTGGCTGAGATTTCAATTGGTATTTTCATATTAGTTTTTTTGCCCATTTTTTTATCTCTTTTTTATTAAGTAGTCCAACTTGTGTCCCATACTTTGTAATGCACAATGCTCCATTGGCTATTCCCCAGCGCAAAGCTTCTTCAACGCTTTTTCCTAAAATGACAGCGGCTAGAAATCCAGAACAAAAAGCATCTCCAGCACCAATATTAGCTATAATTTTTACTGGCAAAGCAGGATAGGAATAAATTTTGCCCTGATCATAAGCTTGGGCTCCTCGCCTGCCACTGGTTATAACAATAATTTTGGGACCCAAGACAGTTAATTTTTCAAATAAAGGTCTAAAACTTTTCATCTTTAGTCCTTTGGGATTCTCAATCTTAATCTTGGTTAATCTTTCTGCCTCTTCTTTATTTACAATCAAGACATCAGTGCATGCTAAAAACTTAGAAAGTTCTTTAATTCCTTTTTCTAGTTGAGTTGATCCTGGATTCCAAGCAATTTTTATTTGGGGATTTTTAACCTTTAATTTAATTATTTCCTTAAGAAGATTATGCGATTTACCAGACAAATGGGAAACAAAAAGCCATTTTGTTTTAGCTAGCTTTTTCCAATCGACTAGATCCTTGGTTAAATAATCACTTATTCCTCTGTAGGTTAAAATAGTACGTTCTCTTTCTCTATATAAAATAACTGATAAAGCAGTTTTCTGTTTGTCTGATGAAGAAACCATCTGAGTGTCCACTTTTCTTTTCCTAAGCAATTCTAATACTCTTTTTCCTTCCAAATCCTTACCCACCACTCCTTCAAAAGCTACCTTCAGCCCTAAATTAGCTAAACCGCAAGCTACATTAGTACCTCCGCCACCAATCTCAAAATAGGCTTCCTCTATCACAAGCTTTGTTCCATGAATCAGGCAGAGCATGGGAACATCAGAGACAGCAATATCTTCTCCTGGCACCACTCTAAATTTCTCACTTTTCATAAAGATGTCAAAAGTGGCACCACCAATTGTGATTGCATCATACATAAATTTTGAATTTAGGGCCGAGAGGTGTGCCGAAAAAAGCATGTCGGAGGCCGAACGAAGTGAGGCCGAGACCTGAGCGGCGAGCGTCAGCGAGACTGCGTCTTTTTGAGACATACCCGAGGCCTTTATACCATAGGCAACAAACTTATCCCCGTTATCTCCTTCGGTTTTTTCAGATCCATTAAATCTAAAATAGTAGGAGCTACATCAGCCAGCACTCCAATAGGAGCTAAAATAGATAAATCAGTGGAGACTACTTCGCCTGGCTCAATCTCTTTTCTTCTATTATTTGATATTACTAAAAAGGGAACTGGATTAGTGGAATGTTCTTTATTCATCTTTCCTGTTATCGGATCTCTCATTATCTCTGCATTTCCATGATCGGAAATAACCACTAAAGCTCCTTCTAAATCTAGGACAGCTTTGACTACTCTACCTAGATAATCATCCACAGCTTCTGCTGCTTCTCTAGCTGCAGGAATATTTCCAGTATGGCCTACCATATCGCAATTAGCATAATTTATCACTACAAAATCGTACTTTGCAGTATTGATTAACTTTACTAGTTTTTCAGTCACCTCAAAAGCAGACATCTCAGGCTGCTGATCGTATGAGGCTACTTCAGGAGAAGAAATTATCTCTCTGTCTTCCCCAGAATAAGTTTTAAGCCTTCCACAAGCAAAAAAGAAAGTAACATGAGCATATTTTTCTGTTTCAGCTATATGAAGTTGCTTTAGTCCAGCTTTAGATATTATCTCAGGTAAAGTATTTTTCATTTCTATCTCAGAAAAGGCAACCTCAACTGGTAACTCCCTCTCATATTCTGTCATAGTCACAAAAAAGAGACTCTCAAGTTTCTTTCTTTTAAACCTCCCAAAGCTAGGTAAAATAAAAGCTTTGGTTAGCTGTTTTGTTCTATCAGCACGAAAGTTAAAGTATATAATAGCATCGTTATCACGCACCAAACCTTCTTTATCTATAATTTTCGGCTCTAACTCCTCATCAAAGACTTCTTTCTTATAAGAGTCTTCTAAAGCTTCTTTAGCCGAAGTGAACTCTTCTCCTTTTCCTTCCACCATTAAATCATAGCCTTTTTTGGTCCGATCCCAATGTTCTGCCCTGTCCATAGACCAATATCTTCCACAAACAGTGGCAATTTTACCTACTCCAATATCTTTTATTCTCCCTTCTAGTTCAGAAATAAAGTTAACGCCTGAATCTCTGGGCACATCTCGGCCATCAGTTATAGCATGAACATAGACCTTCTTTATACCCTGTCTTCTAGCAAGCTCAAGCAGAGCATATAAATGTTCCAAGTGGCTGTGCACCCCTCCCACACTGACCATCCCCAAAAGATGTAGCTTAGAATTATTCTTTTTTACATGCTCTGTGGCATGCAAGAAAGCTTCATTTTTAAAAAACGAACCATCGGTAATGGATCTAGAAATACGAGGCAGATGTTGATAAACCACCCTACCTGATCCAATATTCATATGCCCCACTTCGGAATTTCCTACTTCCTGCCAAGAAAGTCCTACTGCTTCACCGGAAGCGGTAATAACCGAATGAGGATAATGCCGGACTAAATCATCAAAATTAGGAGTATTGGCTAAGCTAATAGCATTTCCTTCGGAAGGAGGGCCAATACCCCAACCATCTAAGATTACTAAAACGACTGGTTTGTATTTTTTCATAGAGATATCTTAGCTCTAAATCTTTTCTTCTATCTCCATCAATCTATTATACTTACACACCCTTTCTCCTCTCGACGGCGCTCCTGTTTTAATCCATCCAGCCTTTGTCCCTACTGCTAAATCGGCAATGGTAGTATCTATAGTCTCACCAGAACGGTGAGAAATAATAGTTTCAAAATTAGCTTTTTTAGCCTTTTTTATACAATCTAAAGTCTCGGTTAGAGTTCCTATTTGATTAAGCTTAATAAGAATAGAATTACAAGCCTTTTCTTTAACAGCTCGCTCAAGGCGCTTAACATTGGTTACTAATAAGTCATCACCTACTATTTTTACTCTGTCTCCGAACTTTTCTGTTATTTTTTTCCAGCCCTCCCAATCCTCCTCATCGAGCGGATCCTCCATTATAATAAAGGGATATTTTCGAATCCATTCATTATATAGAGCGATTAACTGTTCTGAGGTTAAAGAAGTTTTTTCTAAACTCAAGACATATCGGTCTTCATCTTTTTTATAAAGGGTTGATGCTCCGGCATCAACAGCCAAGGAAACATCTTGGCCAGGTTTGTAGCCTGCTTTTTCTATGGCCTTCAAGATCATCTCTATAGCTTGATTAGTTGATTCAATATCAGGTGCATATCCTCCCTCATTACCAACATCTGTGTCTAATCCTTCGCTTGATAAAACTTCGGCTAGCTTATGAAAAATCTCTGCCCCTACTCTAACTTTTTCTTTGAAAGAGCTAGGACTAAGGGGAACAACCATAAACTCTTGAAAATCTAAATTTGTATCAGCGTGCTTGCCTCCGTTGAAGATATTCATCATGGGGGTGGGAAGTAGAAAGTTTGAACTTCGAAGTTTAAATAATTTGGCAATGTACTCGTATAACTCTAATTTTTGAACTTTAGCAGCTGCGTGAGCACAAGCCAAAGAAATACCCAAAATAGCATTGGCTCCTAATTTTGATTTGTTTTCTGTTCCATCTGCTTCTATCATGGTCTGGTCTATTTTTCTCTGTTCTGTTATCTCAAATCCTTCTAGTTTTGTGCGCAAAAAAGAATTGACATTGTCAACTGCTTTAAGTACACCTTTCCCATCATATCGCTTGGGATCACCATCTCTTAATTCTAAAGCCTCTAATTTTCCTGTTGAGGCTCCAGAGGGTACAGCAGCCACTCCCTTTGTGCCATCATCTAAAGTAACTTCAACTTCTAAAGTAGGATTTCCACGAGAATCCAAAATTTCTCGAGCATGGATGGTTTTTATTTTAGGCATAATTTATTTATTTATCTTGTAAAGCCTCAATGGCTGGTAATTTCTTTCCTTCCAAAAACTCAAGCATAGCTCCTCCGCCAGTGGAAACATGAATTCTTCTGTTGGCTAAAGCTAAAGGCTTATAATATTTAATAATGGCTTGTAATGTCTCCCCACCACCTATAACTATTTTAGAAGCTCCACTTTCTACGATAGCTTTGGCTATTCCATTGGTTCCTTGAGCAAAAGTTTCTATCTCAAACATGCCCATAGGTCCATTCCAAATAATGGTTTGAGCTTCTTGAATAATATTTTTATAAAATTCAACAGTCTTTGGTCCAATATCCAAAATCCACTGATCTTTTGGTACTCTGTCTATACCAACCATAGAGGCTTGGGCTTCCTCTTTGGGCTCTGAAGCTACAACTGCATCAACTAAAATTTTAAGCTTTTCATCTCTTGAGCTTTCTTTTGCTTTATCTACCATCTCTTTTTCAATCAATGATTTACCTACTTCAAAACCTTTGGCTTTTAGTACGGTATTAGCTAGAGCCCCACCAAGCAAAAGTGTATCTACTTTTTTTAACAGATTCTCAATCACTCCCATCTTAGAAGAGATTTTGGCTCCGCCAATAATTCCTACAAAGGGATGTTCAGGACTTTCTATTACTTCAGTCAACTCAATCACTTCTTTCTCCATCAAAAGTCCAACTACCGAAGGCAAATATTTTGTCACTCCAACTGTCGAGGCATGAGACCGGTGAGCCGTGGCAAAGGCATCATTAACAAAAATATCTGCTAGAGAAGCTAGTTTTTGAGCAAAGTCTGGATCGTTCTTTTCCTCTTGAGGGTAAAAACGAGTATTCTCTAAAAGAATAATATCACCGGCTTTCATTGCTTTCACTGCTTCTTCTACTTCCTTTCCAATACAATCGGAAACAAATTTAACTGGCTTTTTAAGCAAGGCTCCAAGGTGATCAGCTACAGCAAGAAGGCTCAGATTTGGATCTCTTCCTTTTGGCCTTCCAAGATGAGATATCATTACTACTTTAGCTTCCTGGTCTAATAAATAATCTATGGTAGGCAAAGTCTTAATTATCCTTGTATCATCAGCCACCTCAAAAACCTTGGCTGGAGCAATCTTGGCTCTTTTTACTTCTCTCAAAGGAACATTAAAATCGACCCGAACAAGAACTGTCTTTCCTTTTACGTCAATATCTTTAACTGTTTTCTTATTCATTTTTATATTTTATTTTACATTTTCTTTGCCACATATTCTGTCATATTCACCAGCCCCACAGCATAGCCCCATTCATTATCATACCAAGCTAGCACTTTAACCAAGTTTTCTCCCTCCACCATAGTAGAAGGTAAATCAATTATAGCTGAGCGAGGATCTTTACGAAAATCAACAGAAACCAAAGGCTCGTCACAAACACCAATAACACCTTTCATGGATTCCTTAGCTACCTTTTTAAATAGATCATTAACTTCTTCTTTTGAAGTAGGCTTGGTAACATGAGCGGTGAGATCTACTAAGGAAACTGTAGGAGTCGGCACACGCACTGCTACCCCGTCTAATCTTCCTTCTAGCTCAGGTATAACTTTTACCACAGCTTTAGCAGCTCCCGTGCTTGTCAAAACCAAATTTAGAGCAGCAGCTCTGCCTCGACGGGGATCTTTTTTTGATGGTCCATCCACTATATTTTGTGTCGAAGTATAGCTATGGATAGTAGTAAACAATCCTTTAACAATTTCAAACTGGTCATTTAATACTTTAACTACTGGAGCTATAGCATTGGTAGTACAAGAACAATTAGAAATAATGGTGTCTTTCTTAGAATCGAATTTTTCTTGGTTGCATCCCATTACAAAATGGGGCACATCCTCTGATTTAGAGGGTGCAGAGATAATCACTTTTTTTGCTCCAGCTTTGAGATGTTTTTCTGCTCCTTCCTTCTCTGTAAAAAATCCTGTGCATTCTAAAACAATATCAATTCCCAAATCTTTCCAAGGTAATTTTTCTGGATCAGGCTGAGCTGAAGCTTGAATTTTCTTGCCCTCTACAATTAAGCTGTCTTCAGTAGCTTTGACATCTTTTTCATAAGTGCCGTAAACTGAATCATGCTTCAAAAGATAGGCTAAAATCTGATTGTCTGTTAAATCGTTAATAGCCACGATCTCTAAATCAGGTCGCTCAAAGGCCACCTGAAAGGTTTGCTGGCCAATCCGTCCAAAACCATTGATAGCGATTTTTTTAGGCATATTTTTCTCCTTAATTTGTTATTTTATCTTTATATTTATAAAAACTGATTTAGACACCTCTTATATTATTTTACCTTATTTTAAACAAAATTACAAGCCTAAATAAAAATCGCCCTTTTCAGACGTTTTTCATTTTAGAAGAGATTTTAAATTACATCTTGCCAGCACTCCCAAACAACTCTATCTTCTTCTCCACTACTTCCTGCACTGCTTCCTCTGCAGGAGCCATGTATTTATATGGAACAATAGCTTCTGGATCGGCTAATGATTTTCTTAAAGCATTAGCAAAAGCCATGCGAAGATTGGTATTAACATTTATTTTGGAGATGCCTAAGGAGATGGCTTTTTTAATATCTTCATCTTTGATGCCCGATGAGCCGTGCAAAACCAAAGGAATATCAAGCTTGGCTCTAATAGCTTTGAGTTTTTCAAAATCTAGCTGGGGTGGTTTTTCGTAAACTCCATGAATATTACCAAAAGAAATAGCCAGACTATCTACCCCCGTTTTTTTAACAAAATCAACTGCTTGATCTGGATCAGTCATTTCTGTTTTAGGAATCTCTCCTTTATGAAAAGTAGATCCCCGTCCAACCGCTCCTAACTCTCCCTCTACAAAGATACCCTTGGCATGAGCTAGGTCAGCTACCTTCTTGGTATAGGCTACATTTTCATCGTAAGGCAAAGCTGAACCATCAGCTAGAATAGACTGATAACCACTTTCAATACATTTTTTAGCCATTTCAAAGTTTCTACAATGATCCTGGTGAATCAGACAAGGAACAGAGGCTTCTTTAGCACATTGTAAAAGAAAAGCTAAAATACAGCCAATCTTGCCAAACTTTGATTCTCCTTCTGAGGTTTGAATAATTACAGGTGATTTTAATTTCTCTGCCGCAGAAAAAATTGCCTTAGTAATAGGAATAGCTGAGGTATTAAAAGCACCCAGACTATAACCTTGTCTTTGTGCTTTTTCTAATAATTCTTTTGAAGAAGCCAGCATTATTATTTAATTACCTGCTCCACTATCTTTATAAACTTATTAGCACTAAGTGAAGCCTCCCCTACCAAAGCCCCGTCTATTTGGGGCTGATCTATAAACTCTTTTATATTCCTTTGATCAACACTCCCTCCATAAAGAATTCTGACTTTGTCTGCTTGATCTTTAGAATATCTTTCTTCTATTACTTTTCTAATTAATTTGGCTACTTTATTAGCATCCTCTCCGCGAGGAGTTTTTCCTGAGCCAATAGCCCATACTGGTTCATAGGCAATGATGATCTTTTCTAAGGAAGAAGCTTTAATTCCTTCTAGGTCTTTAGTTACTTGTTCTGTAATTATCGAATCTGTTAAATTCTTTTCTCTTTCTTCTTTAGTCTCGCCTACACAAAGGACAGGAAAAAGTTTTTGGGATAATGCAGCCTCTATTTTTTTATTTATCATTTCATCAGTTTCTTGAACATTTTTCCTTCTTTCTGAATGTCCTACTATCACATATCTCACACCAATATCTTTAAGCATAAGTGGAGAAACTTCGCCGGTGTAAGCTCCTCTTTCTTTCCAAAATACATCTTGAGCTCCCAATTTAATATTTACAGGTAACTGAAAATTTACTCCTTGAAGATGGACAAAGGCAGGACAAACTACTATATCAATTTTTCTCTCATCGACATCGATAAATCCCTGTCTAAGCTCAACAATAAGCCTTCGAGCATCTTCTAAATTTAGATTCATTTTCCAGTTGCCAATAATAATTGGTTTACGCATGGTGATAAGTTATAAGTTAAAAGAATTTGATTACTCCTAAACTAGCCAAAGTAACAATAACTCCAGCAATTAATATTCCTAAAAAAATCAAAGGCAAAGCTTTTTTAAATGGAATTCCAAAAACAAAGGCAGCCACAGAACCAGTCCATCCCCCAGTTATAGGAAGGGGAATAGCTACAAAGAGAATTAAAGCCACTGGTCCCCATTTTTGAATTGCTTTTTTGTGTTTTCTTCTTGTTCTTTCAAAAAGCCAAGTAAAAAACTTATTAAATATAGTGGAACGCTTCATTAAAAACTTAGACACAGGCTCAAGAAACCAAAGAAGAAAGATGACTGGAATAATGTTCCCTAAAACCGCAAAGAGATAAGCTTGAGGTACTGACATCTTATAAACTCCTAAAGCCAGCGGTATGGCTCCCCTAAGCTCCGAGATAGGAAGCATAGCTGTAAAAATCACGGTTAATTGGGGAATATCAAACATTTAAATTTTTACTTTTCTTAAAAACTCTGCTGCTACCTTAGGAACCATGGTATTGAAAACAACTCCAATACCCAACTCCACCCCAGCCCAGATATCTATACGAGGAAAAATCTCAACATGCCAATGGTATTGTTGACTTTTAACGTTTACTGGGCTCGTATGAATAAAATGGTTATAAGCTGGCTCACCCAGGCCTTTGTCGAGTTTTAAAAGACTATACTTTAAAATCTCGGCTAAACTTCTGCGTCTAGTTTCATCCATCTCCTCATAAGATGTTTGATGCTCTTTGGGTAAAATCCACATCTCAAAGGGAAATCTAGAAAAATAAGGAGCAATGGTAATGAAATTTTTGTTTTCTAGAATAACTCTCTCCTTTTGATCTTGCTCTCTTTTTATTATATCACAGAAAATACATTTTTTAAAGCGTTTATAATACTGTTCAACTCCATCTAGCTCTTTCTGGATCATTTCGGGAATAAGGGTTAGGGCTACCAGTTGAGAATGAGGATGACCAATAGAAGCTCCAGCTTCGTCTCCTTCGTTAACAAAAATATGTACGTATTTTATTTTCTGATCTTTTTTTAAGTTTAGAATTCTTTCTTGATAGGCTCTTAACATCTTATCTACCAACCACAAAGGTTGTTTTGGAGTATGATCTTCATGATGGTAGGTAATGATGACTTCGTGAGATCCAATTGCAGGCTGGCTAATGTATAATTTTTGACTTTTGACTTTTGACTTTTGATTCTTTAAAAAGGCTGGATATTTATTAGGAATTACTCTCACTGACCACTTTCCTCCTTTTCTGGGATATTCAAGAAGACTGGTAGGATTTCCAAACTTAGCCTCATTTCCTTCACAAAAAGGACAATCTTCTTTTTTAGCTACTATTTTCCGCTTGACAATCCGGGACTGATCAAACTCCTCTGGCCTGGCCCTTCTTTTGGGAGTAATGACTACCCAAGTCTTGGAAATAGGATCTTGGCGAAGTTGAGGGAAAATTTCTTGTTTTTTTTGCTTTGGGCTTGACATGGAATTAAGAGTATGCTAAGGTTTATTGATTTGAGATAGCTGTTTGGACAAAATTTATTTCGGCAGATGCCGAAAGGAGGGAAAAATGGCAACTTTAAAAGAAAAGATTAGGAATAGCACGGATAAAGCAAAAGAGGCATTGAAAAAATCAATCATTTGCTTATATAAGTTCTGTTTCTGTTGGACAATTATTCTCCTATTAATGACTGTGGTGGAATTTCTTAAATGGAAATTTCAGGGACATACTTTAGGATTGACCTCTCCTATGGCAAATGCATATCTTGCTCTTTTAGGAGCATACGCAGCAAGTAAGGAAGTAGGAAGATGGACAAAAACACCCAAAACAGATAGAATGGGAGAAGTATTTGTCTACTTGTGGTGGTCGCTACTTTTAGTAATATTTTCAGTCCAATTTCTGTTTCCAACGTACGAACTTCCCTCTGAGATGATGGGGATAAGTTTAAAGGTCCTTGTAATATTCTTTGGTTCCGAAACTTCGAAATTCATCAATTCGAAAATCCGTCCTGGAAAATCCGAAAGTAGTTAATACTCTTCGGGCACAGCCCTGCGCTTGTGCCCGATTTTTTATTAGCCTGATTTTCTATACTTTTCAAACTCGTACTTTCTATACTTTCCTGTCATTAAATTCCACTTGATGATAAATAACTCTCTTAAAGTTCTTAGTGCAGCTTGTACAAAACGAAGTCGGGAGGCGCCAACATGAACCCAATTAACAGGAACCTCTTTTATTTTTAATCCCCAGTGCCGGGCAACAGCTAAAATTTCAAAATCAAACCCCCAACGCATAAGTGTTTGGGCGGCAAAAAGTCTTTTGGCAGCATCGTGAGTAAAGGCTTTAAAACCACATTGAGTATCTTTTATCCCAGGAACTAAAACCATTTGAATTAAAAAGCTAGAACCTTTAGCAAACAATCCTCTTAAAAGTGAGCGCTTAACTTTCACCTTATCTCCTCTTAAATGTCTTGAGCCAATAACTACATCATAACCTTTATCAAACCAAGGCCAAAACTTTTCTATTTCATTAATTTTAGTAGCATTATCTGCATCCATAAACATAATATACTCTCCCTCGGCCATCCCCACCCCATCTTTGACAGCAAAACCCTTTCCATGATTGATAGGATTGGCATTGAGCTTTAGATTTTCGACTGTGGTTTTGGCAAAATTTTGAACCACCTCTACAGTCTTATCTGTCGAACCATCAGAAACAACAATAATTTCATAATGGTATGGTTGTTTTTCTAGATGAGCATCTATTGATTTCAAAGTAGGGACAATACGATCTTCTTCGTTATAAGCTGGAATGACTACAGATAATTTTGGACGTTGATTCATAAGTTTTTTAAACGTTTTTATCTAAATAATCTTGTAATATTATCTGAGCAGCTAATTCATGCTCTTTTACTTTTCGCTTTTTAGTTTTTGCCTCTTTTAAAAATTTATCAGCCATAACTGAAGTCAAACGTTCATCCTCAAAAACAATGGGAATGTTAATTTCTTTTTTCAAAAATTCAGCAAATTCTTTAACCTTCTTAGCCTGAATCTCCTCTTTACCACTAAGGCTAACTGGCAGCCCAATCACTATCTTGGAGATATCTTTTTCTTTACAAATTCTCTTAATCTCTTTACTAACAAAATCCTTACCTTTATTTTCTAAAGTTTTTAGACTGGAAGCTAAAATACCCAACGCGTCTGAGATAGCTATGCCGATATGTTTTTCGCCGTAGTCTAGACTAAGTATCCTAGCCATGTAAAAATTTAACAACTTAACAAGTCAATATCTGATACCCTCGTTTTGTCACTAACACTGTATGTTCAAAGTGAGCCGACAAAGATCCATCTAAAGTTACAAAACTTTTATCTTTACGTTGTTTTATCTTATAGCTTCCTGTACAAGCCATAGGCTCAATACATATGGTCATACCTTCTTCTAGCTTCTTTCCTCTACCCGGCTTTCCATAGTGTAATATTTGAGGGGGCTCATGGACTTCTTTTCCTACTCCATGGCCAGATAAATCTCTAACTACAGAAAATCCTTGTCTCTCTACATATTTTTGAATAGCTGAGCCAATGTCTCCTACCGACGCGCCAGATTTAACCTGTTTGATTCCAATATAAAGAGCTTTTTTAGTTACATTGATTAGCTTTTTTGCTTTAGGATCTATTTTGCCAATGCCTAAAGTTGTTGCTGTATCTGTACACAGACCCTTATATCTAATTCCAAAATCTGAACTGACAATATCCCCTTCTTTTATCTCTCTTTTCGAAGGAAGACAATGAACTAACTCTTCATTAATACTGATACAAATGTTCTTAGAATAGCCTTTATAGCCTTTAAAGGAAGGCTGGGCCTTGTATTTTCTGGCTAACTTCTCGGCTAGTTTATCTAATTCTTCTGTTTTAACACCGGCCTTTGTACTCTTTGCTAACTCTTTAATAATTTTAGCCAAAATCTTCCCTCCCTCGCGCATGATCTGAATCTCCTTAGGTGTTTTTACGATAACCATTTCTATTTTAAATTTTTAATTATATCTCGATACACCTCTTCAACTGGTCCTTCTCCATTTACTTCAACTAAAACACCTTTTTTTCTATAGAATCGTAACATAGGTTCAGTCTCTTTATGATACACCTCTAGTCTCTTTTCAATCGCCTCCGGCCTGTCATCTTCTCTTACAATCAATTTCCCTCCACAGGCATCACACACCTCAAGATCTGTTTTTGAAAAAATTTTTCCACACTTTGAGCAAGTCTTTCTTCCGGAAAGTCTTTCCAAGGTTACTTCTTTACTTACATTAACAAAAATAGCCTTGTATTTGGCTCTATTTGTCTCTCTTAGGATTTTCTCTAAACTTTCAAGTTGCCTTATGTTCCGTGGATAACCATCCAATATAATTCCTTTATTTTTAGGCACTTTTTTTATTTTCTCTTCGATTATTTGAGCAACTATTTCATCTGGAACCAAAACCCCTTGATTTTGAAGTCTTCCAATTTTCTCTCCCAACTTAGTTCTATCCCCGGCTTTTTCTCTAAGTAATCTCCCTGTTTCAATCCACTCCAAATTAAACTCTTTAGCCAAAAGCTGAGCCTGGGTTCCTTTGCCTGCTCCCTGGGGACCAAAGATGATAAGATTTAACATAAATAATTTTTGATTAAAATCCCTCATAGTCCCTCATGATCATCTGGGACTCAACTTGCTTTATTGTCTCAAGAACTACAGAAACCATAATCAAAATCGAAGTTCCACCAATCATGTAATTAAAAGTAGTTACTCCTGTGCCTGCTTGGACAACAAAAGGTAGTACAGCTACGATTCCTAAAAACATTGCTCCAGCTAAAGTGATTCTATTTACAGTTATATGGAGATAATCAGCTGTAGGTGGACCTGGTCTGATCCCCGGAATAAATCCCCCTTGCCTTTGAAGATGTTCAGCTACAGATTTAGGCTCAAAAATAACCGAAGTGTAAAAATAGGTAAAGGCAACTACTAAAACAAAATACAAAATGCCATAAAATAACTGATTTTGGAACAAACCGGCAATATTTTGGGCAGACTTAGCTAAAAATTCATTAGGAGAATTAACAAAGAAATTAGCCACCATGCCTGGAAAAAGCATCACAGACATAGCAAAAATAATAGGAATTACTCCAGCCGTATTAACTCTCAGGGGTAAATAAGTTTGTGCTCCTCCATACATTTTCATACCTCTCATTCTTCTGGCATAAGAAACAGGAACATTACGCCTGGCTTCGGTAATAAATACCACCCCGGCAATAACTACTACAGCAATGACAAAGAATATAATTAAATTGATTATTTGGGAAGGATCAAAAGTAGCTGCTGTCTGATAGATACTCTGGGGCATCCTAGAGACAATTCCAGCAAAAATGATCAAGCTTATCCCATTTCCAATTCCATTTTCTGTGATCAATTCTCCAAGCCACATTAAAAATACACTGCCTGCGGTAATAGAAACAATAATAGTAACTAAATTAAAAGGAGTTAACTCGCCGATTACTGGCTGAGAAGATCGAGATAACATATTAATCATTGCATAAGACTGCATAACTGCTAAAGGTATTGTTAGAAGCCTGGACCATTGATTAAACTTATTTCTTCCTGCCTCCCCTTCTTCTTTCATCATTCGTTGGATTCTAGGAACAATCATGGACAAAAGCTGCATAATAATAGTAGCTGTAATATAAGGTCCAACACCAAGCATGACCACAGACATATTAGCCATAGCTCCACCAGTAAATACATTCAAAAGTCCAAAGAGTTGATTGGTTTCAAAAAATTTTTTTAGATTTTCTAGATTTACTCCAGGAACAGGAATCTGAGCTGCCAATCTAAAAATTACCAAAAGAATAAGAGTATAGAAAATCTTCTTGCGTAGATCTTTGACTTTGAAAATTTGGATTAATTTCTCAAACATGATCTCTTAATTCTAAATTTATAAATGCCACCACCAAAAATCAAACCTAGGAGTGCCGTCTGGTTTTAGAATAAGGTGCTTCTGGGCTTCTTCAGTTAATATGGGTTTGCAAAATTCTGGTTTTTCTACAATAGCGAATTCTCTGTATTGGCTATCCATTTCTTTGACTTTTTCCAAATATTCCTTGTGCCATTTTATTTCTTCAGCTGGGGAGGTGGCTTCTTTTTTATCCCAGAGATTTAACCAATATCCAAGCTCGTCAGATAAAATCTTTATCTTATCTCTATAACCAAGCATCTCTACTATTCCATCATGATCCAAAACAGCCAGATTATCAATGTGCTTTGAATATCTCATGGCTATTTCTTCCAGCCGTTTTTTAATCATCTTCTCAATTTCCTCTGTCCTTAGCTTAGATAAAACTTCATCATAAAATTTTTGATAGATTTCTTTTCTCCGATCATTAAACTCTTTAAATGATTTTTCGGTAATAAAAGGCAACTCTTTCATGGGAAAAGCTTTTTTGGCTCGGATTCTTTTAAAATATTCAAGCTGATTCTCTAAAGTTTGGCCTAAAATAAAGACATCGGTAATCTTTTCCTTTTCTTTTAAAGATTTTATATAGTTTGTTTCTAAATCAGCCAAAGTAAGTTGGATCACCAGCCAATCGCGTTGAATTTGTGTTTTATCAGGCATAGTTTTTTATTACTTTTAGTCTCTTTTATTTTACCACTTTTTATTTATTTAATCTACCCTAAAAAGCCTTGACATTTATCCTTTTCATCAAAACTCTAAAAGCTTAGATTTTCTAGCTACTAGACTTTTTCTTAAGAACTTTAGTCTTCTTTGCTGACTTCTTAACTAACTTTTTGACTGGCTTTTTCTCTTCTTCTTTTGGTACCTTTTTAACTTTCTCAACCTCTTCGACTTTTTTAACTTCTTTAACCCTTTCAATCTTTTTAATCTCTACCACTTTTCCACCCGCCTTCTCTATCTTTTCTTTAGCTTGACTAGAAAAGGCGTGGGCTTCTATGGTAAATTTCTTGGATAGTTCTCCATTTCCTAGGATTTTTATTCTAAGTTTTGGACGCTTAAGCAAACCTACCTCGTATAGCTTTTTAATAGTGATCTTCTCTCCAGTTTTAAATCTCTTTTGCAAATCTCCCACATTTAAAACAGCTGGCCTTATTTTTAGACTGACAAAGCCTCTTTTTTTAGGAAGACGTTTCAGCAAAGGAAGTTTAACATGTGGAGATATCCTTATCCCAGCTCTAGACTTCTGTCCTTTCATTCCTCGACCACTAAAAGTTCCGCGTTTTCCTCCCCGACCAACGCGTCTTCTTTTCTTTTTAGGAATTCTTGGTTTTAATTCGTATAGTTTTATCATATGACTAATTTTCGCGAATTTAATCTCGAATTTTCGCGAATATATTTGATTAGCGAGCCATTCCTGCCGAGCGCGAATAAGGGGGGACCCACCGAAGGTGGGGGGATTCCTTCCTGAGCAGTGAGGCAGGATGGCGAGCTTTATTTACTCAAAACTTCCACAATAGTCTTTCCAAATTCCTTAGCGGCTGCTGGGCCATTGGCAGTGATCATCTTTCCATCTTGAACTACATTCTGATCTACATATTCTACTCCCCCATCTTCTAGCACTTTAATCGGACCTCTATCCACCACGGATGACCAGACAGTAGCTTTCTTTCCTTCCAAAACTTTAGCTTTAGCTAGAATCTCAGGGGCAATGCAGATAGCTGCCAAAACTTTGTCTTGAGCTACAGCGTCTTGAGCTACTTTGTGAGCAGTTTCATCATCTACATATTCTGTTGCTCCAGGACCACCTACAAATACCATGGCATCAAAATCAGCTACATCTAGATTAGAAAGAGTAACATCCACTTCTAAAGATCCACCCAACTTTCCAGAAGCTGTCCCCAAACTTGAGGAAGCTATCTTTACTTCATAGCCTGCTTTATCAAAAGCTTCTCTGGTGTCCCGATACTCAATATCCTGATAATCTCTGTAAGCTACAATCATAACCACTTTTTTGGCCTCTTCGGCTTTTGGCTCTTCTTTAGGCATGGTAGGTTCTTCTACTCTCTTACCGCAGGTAATTCCACTGAATACCAGAGGTAAGAGAATTAGAATTAATAGACTTAGGGTTCTCTTAGTCATAGGCTTACAAATTATTTAAACTCTTTACTTGTCTTCAGTAGTCTTAGCCTTCTTCTTAGACTTTTCTTTAATCTCTTTTGTCTCAACCTTCTTCTTAGGTTTTGCCTTAGGCTCTTTTATCTCTGGCACCTCTGTCACTTTTGTTACTTTTTTATGTGGAACTAACTCTTCCACTTTCTTTCCTCTTGCCTCAGCAACCTCTTCAGGTTTCCTCAGTTTTTTAAAAGCTAAAATACAAGCCTGCACATTCGAAACTTTATTAGCAGAGCCTAACATTTTGGAAGTGATATCTCTGATCCCTGCAAGCTCCATTACCGCCCTTACTGGACCTCCAGCAATAATACCAGCACCTTGCCTTGCTGGTTTCAAAAGGACATTAGCAGATTTATATTTTACTTGAATTTGATGAGGGATGGTACCATCCACAATTGGAACCTGAACTAATTTTTTCTTAGCTCTTGCTACTGCCTTTTCCACTGCTCCGGTAACATCAGCCCCTTTAGCTATGCCCATCCCTACTTTTCCTTTTTTATTTCCAATAACAACACAGGTTCGAAATCGAAATCGACGACCTCCAGCTACTACTCGGACTACCCGAGCTACATCTACTAATTTTTGTTCGAATTCCGGTTTTTCTCTAGGCATATTTTAAAACTTAAGTCCTCCCTCCCTAGCTCCTTCTGCCAAAGCCTTTAATCTGCCATGGTATTTATATCCTCCTCTATCAAAAACTGCTTGCTTAATTTTTTTAGCCAAAGCTTTCTTAGCCAATAATTTCCCTACTTCTTTTGCTACCTCTTTATTTTTAGCTTTTTTCTTTAATTCTAAATCACTGGTTGCTACTAAAGTTTGCCCTTTTTCATCATCAATTAACTGAGCATAAATATGCTTTAGGCTTCGAAATACACAAAGTCTGGGCCGGGTTTTTGTTCCAAAAATTTTAGCTCGCACTCGTAAGTGACGTCTTTTACGCTTCTTCTGTTTTAATTTAGCTAGATCTTTCATTTTCTAGTTTAGATTTATATAGCCTTATTAGCCTGCTCCTACTCCCTCTCCTTCCTCTGCCACTGCTTTCTTACCTGGCTTAATTCTAACATGCTCTCCTAAATATCTAATCCCTTTACCTTTGTAGGGTTCAGGGGGTCGCACGGCTCGGATTCTGGCTGCTGTCTGGCCTACTAATTGCTTATCTATACCAGCTACTGTAATGACATTTTTTTCTATTTTAAATTCTATTCCTTCTGGAGCCTCAATTTCCACTGAATGAGTAAATCCAACTACAAGAACTAATTTTTTATCCTTAATTTCGGCTCTATATCCCACACCTTGGATCTCTAATTTTTTTTCAAAACCCTCAGTTATCCCTTTTATCATATTAACAATCAAAGCTCGTGTTGTTCCCCACAAAGCTTTGGCTTCTTCTTGAATGAGGGAAACTTTTATTTCTTTATCTGTTTTTTCGACCCTGACGGAAGGATTAAAATCAAAACTAAGCTCTCCTTTGGGACCTTTTACCGTAATACCATGATTTTCAATTTTAACCTCAACTCCTTCTGGAATGGGAACTGGTTGTCTTCCTATTTTAGACATAAAATTAGGCTAATGTTAATCTACCAAACTTTACATAATATTTCTCCGCCCAACTTTCTTCTCCTGGCCTCTTTATCCGTCACAAGACCTCGTGAGGTAGAAATAATAGTAATACCTAGACCTCTCAAAACCCTAGGTAGTTTATCTCTTTTTGCATAAATTCTACAACCTGGCTTTGAGATTCTCTGGATTCCTCGAATAACTGGTTCTCCTGCCTTAAGATACTTTAGATTAATCTTAATCGATTTCCTTGAGTCAACTTCCTCTTCTTTAATCTCTCCAACAAAACCTTCCTTCTTTAGAACTTTAGCTATCTCTAGTTTAATTTTGGATGCTGGTATCGAAACTTCGGGCTTTTTTGTAGCCTGAGCATTTCTGATTCTGGTTAGCATGTCTGAGATTGGATCAGCCATAGAAAAATTAAAAATAAAAAATAAAAATTATAACTACCATGAGGCTTTTTTTATCCCCGGTATCTCACCTTTAGATGCCAGCTCTCTAAAACAAATTCTACAAATTCCAAACTTGCGCATATATCCTCTTCTTCGACCACAAATAGCACAACGCCTAATAATGCGCGTTTTATATTTAGGTTTCTTTTTAGCTTTTTCTATCCAAGCTTTCTTTGCCATAATGGTGTTATTTTTTAAACGGAAAACCTAGCAATTTAAGTAATTCTTTTCCCTCCTTATCAGTTTTAGCGGAAGTAATAATAGCTATCTCTAGTCCATGAATTTTTTCTACATCCTCAGCTTTAATCTCTGGAAAAACAGTCTGTTCTTTTACTCCTATGCTTAGATTCCCATGCCCATCAAATCCTTTTGGATCAATTCCTTTAAAATCTCTCACCCTTGGCAAAACTACATTAGCTAATTTATCTAAGAAATTATACATTCTCTTAGCCCTTAATGTAGTCTTGAGTCCTACTACCATTCCTTCTCTAATACCAAAACCTGAAATAGCCTTTTTAGCTTGTCTTTTTATGGGTATCTGTCCTGCAATTTTCTTCAGATTTTCTATCATAGTATCAAGTAGCTTAGCATCCTTCAAGGCCGGACCAGTTCCTACATTTATTACTACCTTCTTTACTTTGGGTACAGCTAAATCATTTTTATATCCAAATTTTTCCTTCATTTGAGGAATAACTTCTTTTCTATACAATTCTTGTAATCTAGTCATATGTAGTTGCTAATGGAGTATTTCTAAAATGTCTCTCCACATTTCTTACAAACTCTTTTCTTCTTTCCTTTGCCCAAAACTTTATATCCTACTCTTGTTGGTTTTCCGCATTTAGGACAAACTAGCATTACACAAGAGATATGGATGGGAGCAAAAATTTCTACTCTTTGTCCTTTTTCCCCTTCCTTTTTTGGCTTGGTATGCCTTATGACCTTATTTATGCCTTCAACTTGAAGCCTATCTTTTTTAGAAAGAGTCAGAATGACTTTGCCCTTTTTTCCTCTATCTTTTCCTGAAATAACTTGTACTGTATCGCCTTTTTTAATTTTCATAATTTTTAAGTCGAAGGGTATGCTGAGACATTAAAGCGCTTCAGGAGCTAAAGAAACAATCTTGGTAAATCCTCTTTCTTTTAGTTCTCTAGCTACTGGTCCAAAAATTCGAGTTCCTTTTGGCTCTACACCTTCTAAAATTACGGCTGCATTATCATCAAATTTAATATATGATCCATCTTTGCGACGAAATTCCTTTCTTTGTCTAACAATCACACATCTAACTATGTCTTTCTTTTTAACTAAGCCTCTAGGCTCAGCTATTTTTACTGAAGCTGTTATTATATCTCCAATTCTAGCGAAGCGTCTCTTTGTTCCACCTAAGACCTTAATACATTCAACAATTTTTGCTCCTGTATTGTCAGCTACTTTTAGCCTTGTTCCTACCTGAATCATAATAATATAACAATTAAGTTATTTTCTTAACTACTGTCCATCTTTTTTCTTTAGAGCGTGGACTTGTTTCTTGAATAATCACTTTATCTCCTGTTTTATACTCATTTTTCTCGTCATGAGCTTTGTATCTCTTGGAAACTTTATATCTTTTCTTGTATTTAGGATGAACTCTAAGGCGCATTACTTCAACAACTACCGTCTTCTCCATTTTATCAGAAACCACAGTTCCCTTTAAAGTTCGAATAATTTTTTTAGACTTTGGTGTCTCCATATTTATAATATATTGCCAAATTACTTTGTCTTAATCTCTTTAGCTAATTTTCTTTCCTTCATCACTGTTGAAATCCTAGCCACGTCCTTTTTAATCTGCTCCATCTCTTTATAATTCTTTATCTGCTTTGAGGCTGTTTTAAATCTCAAATCACGCAACTTATCCCTTAAGGTTGCTAATAATTTTTGTAGCTCTTTATCTGATTTTTGTCTAACTTCTTTGATCTTCATTTTTTAACAAACTTAGTCTTAATGGGTAGCTTATGAGCTGCTAATCTTATAGCTTCCTGGGCTACCTCTTCTGGTATCCCATCCATCTCAAATAAAATCCTTCCTGGCTTAACCGCTGCTACAAAATGATCTACTGCTCCCTTTCCTTTTCCCATGGGAACTTCAGCTCCTTTCTTGGTCACTGGTTTATCTGGAAATATACGAATCCAAATTTTGCCCTGTTTTTGAATGAAACGAGTCATAGCTCTTCTTGCTGCTTCTATTTGTCTGGCTGTAATCCATTTTGTCTCGAGGGCTTTTAGTCCAAAACTACCAAAACTTAGCCTATCTCCTCTTAGAGCTCGTCCTTTAGCTCTTCTTCTTCCTTTTTGCCATTTTCGATGTTTTACTTTTCGCGGTACTAGTACCATATTTAGAATTACGAATTAACAAATTACTTTGTCTCGGGCTTTTCAAGTTCTTTTTTGGGTTTTTCAAAGACTTCGCCTTTATATATCCAAACTTTTATTCCAACTACTCCATAGGTGGTATGAGCTTCTTCCCGAGCAAAATCGATCTCGGCCCTTAAAGTATGCAGGGGGAGTTTATCTTTTGATAGCCACTCTTTCCTTGCTATCTCAGCTCCATCCAGTCTCCCAGAAAGCATCACTTTAATTCCTTTTACTTCAGCAGCTTGCATAGTTCTATCTATAGCTTGCTTCATCACTCTTCTGTAAGAAATTCTCTTTTCTAATTGCTCGGCCATAAAAAAGGCTACTAATTTTGCTGATGCTTCTGGGGTTTTTACCTCTTGAATGTTTATGTTAACTTTGATTTTTGGAGGAAGCATTTTCTCTATCTCGCGCTTTAGCTCTTCCACCCCACCTCCGCCTCTTCCAATAATAATTCCTGGCCTTGAGGTATAGATATCTATCGTAATCGCCTCTGGCGATCGTCCTATCTCTACCTTTTCAATAGCTGCGTGTCTTAATTTCTTAAATATAAAATCTCTTATCTTTATGTCTTGAATAAGAAACTCTCTGTAACCTTTGGTCGGCATTAAAAACCACTTGGATTTCCAAGGTTTTGTTATGCCTATTCTGAAACTAATTGGAGTAACTTTTCTTGCCATGATTTATTAAGTTAGGCGCCGGTTTTCCTTCTAAAGACTCTCCTGCCCGCGCCAGTTAATCTTCCAAAAAACCCTTTCTTCTTTTCTTCTCTCTTTCTTTGCCAATAACCAGTAGTTGGTTTGACCTTTTCTTTTGCTTCCTTCTTAACTTCTATCTTTTCTTTCTTAGGAATCTCTACTTTTTTCTTTTCTTCTTTAGGTTTCTTTTTTCTCTTTAGACCTTTGACTTTCTCATTTAAGACTATGGTTATATGGCTAGTTCTTTTTCTAATAGGAGCGCTTCTTCCAAAGGCTCTGGCTCTAAAGCGCATAAGAGTTGGTCCTTCTGTAACTTGAATCTTCGCTATATATAAATTATCTTTTACCATATCAAAATTATGTTCAGCATTGGCCACTGCCGACTTTAAAAGCTTTAATACAGGGGTTTTGGCTCTTTTGGTAATGTGCTCAAGTTGATTTTCTGCCTCAACTACATCCATTCCAGAAATAGCATCTACAACTAAACGCACTTTTCTAGGTGCAATATGGATATATTTTGCTTTAGCGGTAACTTCCATACAAATTATGATTCGAATTATATGCGAATATTACTTCTTTGCCTCTGGTTTAACTGTCTTAGTAGGCTTTGGGGCTTCTTTTGGAGCTTCTATGGGGGCTTCTTTTGGGGCACCTGGCTTGGCTTCTTCAGCTTTCTCAGCTGCAGCGGCTTTTTTAGCTTTTTCTGCCTCTAGGGCAGCTGCTTCTTCCTCTCGAGCCTTTCTTCCTCCATGAACTACAAATCTCCTGGTAGGAGCAAACTCACCCAATTTGTGTCCTACCATATCTTCAGTAATAAATACTGTAATATGTTTTCTTCCGTCATGAACACCAATGGTAAAACCAACCATCTCTGGAAAAA
Organism: bacterium; assembly: GCA_030603885.1. Classification (GTDB taxonomy): domain Bacteria; phylum Patescibacteriota; class JABMPQ01; order JABMPQ01; family JAUVWW01; genus JAUVWW01. Next base: position 35,224 of record JAUVWW010000004.1, on the reverse strand, counting down.
TGGTCGAGGCACGAGACCAGGTTTTTATAACTTCTTTTGTACCCGGTTTTAACTTTTTAATTTTTTCCAGGAGCTTTAGATCACACCAAGGCCCCTTCTTTAATGATCTCGGCATATTATTTTTTCTTTTTCTTCTTGGGTCTATGTTTAACTATTAATCTTTCGGATGGTTTTTTCTTCTTTCTTGTCTTGACTCCTAACGCTGGTTTTCCCCAAGGAGTCTTCGGATGTACTAGTCCTACTGGTGACATACCCTCTCCTCCACCGTGAGGATGAGCTTTTGGAACCATAGCTTTTCCTCTAACCTTGGGCCTTCTTCCTCTCCATCTGATACGTCCTGCTTTTCCTAAGACAACATTAACATTTTCGGGATTGCTTACCTGTCCCACAGTGGCAAGACATACGCCAAGCACCTTTCTAATCTCTCCCGAGGGTAACTTAACATGTACATATTTATCTTCGTAAGCCAAAATTAAAGCATTAGCACCAGCTGATCTAACTATCCGTCCTCCCCCTCTTGGCTCAAGTTCTATATTATAAACTAGTATACCTATTAGAATGTATTTCAAAGGCATTCGGTTACCTGGCTTGGCCTCTATTTTCTTCTGAGAAGATATAACTTGGTCTCCAACTTTTACATCTGTTGGAGCTAAAACATAGCTTTTTTCACCATCTTCATACTTAATCAGAGCAATAAAAGCAGTTCTTGAAGGATCGTATTCGATGGCTTCTACTTTGGCTTTCATATCAAACTTCAATCTTTTAAAGTCAATAATCCGATAAAGTCTTTTTGCTCCTCCTCCTCGGTGTCTTACTGTAATCCTTCCCTTGGCTCGTCCGGCCTTTTTCTTAAGAGCTACAATCAATGCCTTCTCTGGTTCCTTTTTGGTCAGAATATCAAAACTGAGTACAGTCATGTGCCTTCTTGATGGAGTAGTTGGTTTGTAGGTCTTAACTTTGGCCATAAAATTTAATTAGCAATTCGTTTGTTACCTGTTAATTGTTTTACACGCCCTCTACAATTTCTATCTTCTCCCCAGGCGCAAGGGTCACAATTGCTTTCTTCCAATCAGGAGTTCTCCCTCTAGTTCTGCCGTATCTTCTTTGCTTACCAAGAACTTTAATAATATGTACTGCTTGAGGTCTGATCCCATATACCTCTTCAATGGCTTCTCTTATTTCTTGTTTTGTGGCTTCTTGAGCTACTTTAAAAACATATTTTCCTTGAGCAGATAAATCAGTAGCCTTCTCTGTAATTAAAGGCTTAACTAACACCTTCCAACCCTTACCTACCTTTCCTTTTTTCTTTAACTTTGCCTCTTTCTTTGCAATCTTAGGTCTAGCTTTAAGTACCTTCTTCTTAGGTTTGGCAGGCTTTTTCCTTTTTTTAAATACATCTAATATAGGCATAATAAAAATTGAAAATTATTTCAGATAAGTCTTCTCAATTATTCCTAATGAATCAGTAGGCACCAAGAGATAATCATGTTTTAGGACATCTACCACATTCAACGAATCAGCTAACAAAGCTTTAACATGGGGTAGGTTAGCTGCTGATTTTTGGATAACTTTATCCGGCTTTGGCAAAACAATCAAAGTACTCTTTTCTTTTGTAGGTAATTTATTCAAAATTTCTACTATTTTCTTAGTCTTAATCTCGGCCAACTTTAGTTTATCTAGCAAAACCAAACATTTCTTCTCTACTTTATCTGTCAGACTCATAAAAAGTGCCTTTCTTTTTTCTTTCTTAGTTATTTTCTTAGTAAATACTCGCTTGGGCGTTGGACCAAAAGTAATTCCTCCACCACGCCAAAGAGGAGATCTGATACTACCAGCTCGAGCTCGACCTGTGCCTTTCTGTCTCCAAGGTTTAATTCCTCCACCTCTTACTTCGCCTCTCCCCAAAACTTTGGCGATGGGCCGTCTAGCTTTGGAAAGTTGGGCTACCATAGCTCGATGAACTACATACGGTTTAATCTTCACTTCAAAAATATCCGGATTGAGTGTTTTCTCCCCGGCTTTCTTCCCTTGCATATTGTAAACTTTTACTTTTGCCATATCTTTAATAATTTCAAGCTCTGTTTAGCGAAGGTGAGCCGCAATGATTATTTCTCACTCCTCACTTCAACCAAGCCTCTTCGAGGTCCAGGTACAGCTCCTTTAACCGCCAGTATATTCTTTTCCTTATCTACACTAATCACTTCTAAACCCCTAACAGTTCTCCTTTTTCCTCCCATTCTCCCTGGCATTTTCATTCCTTTAAATACGTGCTCTGGAAAACCAGCTCCAATTGATCCTCCAGCTCTTAAGGTATGTTTTGTACCATGGGTAGCTGGAGAACCTTTAAATCCAAATTTCTTCACCACCCCGGCAAATCCTTTACCTTTTGATATCCCAGATACTTTTACTTTATCTCCTTCTTTAAATACAGAAACATCAATAGTCTGTCCTTTTTTATACTCTTCTGGCTTGTCTATCCTAAATTCACAAAGATATCTAAAATATCCTAAAGCTTTGAGACGCTCTCTTTCGGGCTTGGTTAGTTTTCTAGGTTCTGTCTTGCCGAATCCTACTTGAACTGCATCATATCCATCCTTCTCTTTTGTTTTAAGCTGAGTAACCACACATAATCCAGCCTCTAATATTGTTACAGGTATTACTTTACCTTTTTTAAAAGTCTGGGTCATTCCAATTTTCTTGCCAAGGATGAATTTCATATAAATAAGAACCTCTCTCGCGAGAACCTTGATTCTCGCTTCGCTCGAAATAAAAAGATTTTAGCAGCAGACATTCATGAGCCACTAAAATCCTGTCTGGCTATCTAATTTTAGATATTATTAGATTGGGTTATTAATTAAAAACATTAAATTTTAAAACAAGAATTTAGGTGAAAATTACATTTTTATTTCCACATCTACTCCGGCGGGCAGGTCCAGATTCATAAGAGAGTCTATAGTCTTTGAAGCAGGCTTCAGAATATCAATTAACCTCTTATGAATTCTCATCTCGTATTGCTCTCGTGAATCTTTATGAACAAAAGGAGAACGAATCACTGTTTCTCTGTGTATTTCTGTAGGTAAAGGAACAGGTCCTGAAACTTGAGCTCCTGTGCGCTTAGCTGTCTCTACTATCTGAGCTGCTGATTGATCAATAACTTTATGGTCGTAGGCTTTAATTTTAATTCTAATTCGCTGTATTTGTTCCTTCTTAGCCTCTTCTTTTTTTACATCTTTAGACTTGTCCCGAACCGCCTTGGTTTGGGGCTTGCCCTTTTGGACAGTTTTAACCTGTTTCTTTGGCATTGAAAAAGTACATTCTGAATTTAGAATTCAGAATTAATAATTATGAATCAACTAAATAGTCCTTTCCACTCTTTATTTTTTAATCTCAGTCACAACCCCTGCTCCTACTGTCTTTCCACCTTCTCTGATAGCAAATCTCATCTCTTTCTCCATAGCTACTGGACCAATTAATTTTATGTCTAATTTGACTGTGTCACCAGGCATAACCATCTCTACATCTTTAGGAAGGGAGGTAACTTCACCAGTAACATCTGTAGTTCTAACGAAAAATTGAGGCTTGTAACCTTTAAAGAATGGGGTATGTCGACCTCCTTCTTCTTTAGTCAGTACATAGACTGAAGCTGTAAATTCAGTATGAGGAGTAATAGACCTTGGTTTGGCTAGAACTTGTCCTCTCTCAACATCTTCTTTTTTAGTACCTCTAAGTAAAATTCCTGCATTATCTCCAGCTCGCCCTTCTTCCAATGCTTTATTAAACATCTCAATTCCAGTAACTACAGTTTTCTTAGTAGGCTTAAGCCCTACCAGCTCTACTTCATCATTTAGTTTGACAATACCTCTTTCAATTCTACCAGTAACTACGGTTCCTCTTCCTTCAATAGAGAAGATATCTTCGATAGGCATCATAAAAGGCTTGTCTACATCTCTTTTTGGTTCAGGAAAAGCATCCATAGCCTTTACTAGCTCTATAATAGGCCGACAATTTGAACAACTTTCCTTAGAACAACCACATTCATAAGCATTTAGAGCTGATCCTCTAATAACAGGGATCTTGTCTCCTGGATATTCATATTTTGTTAAAAGTTCTTTTATCTCTGTCTCCACTAAATCAATCAGCTCTTTATCTTCTACTTGGTCTATTTTGTTCAAGAAGACTACTATGTTAGGCACTCCTACCTGACGAGCTAGAAGAATGTGCTCTCTTGTCTGTGGCATAGGACCATCTGTAGCGGCCACTACCAAAATAGCTCCATCCATTTGAGCTGCTCCAGTAACCATGTTCTTGATATAGTCAGCATGACCAGGACAGTCAATGTGAGCATAATGATATTTGTCTCCTTCATATTCTACATGAGCTGTGGCAATAGTAATACCTCGCTCTTTTTCCTCAGGAGCATTATCAATTTGGTCTACTGTCTTCACTTGGGATTTGTGCCCAAGAGACTTCATGCACTTTAGAATAGCAGCAGTTAGCATGGTTTTTCCATGGTCAACATGACCAATGGTTCCCACATTAATGTGTGGTTTTGCTCTCTCAAATTTCTCTTTTTCTGCCATGATTTTTGCTTCTCACTAATCTTCACGAATTTACCACGAATTCTCGCAAATAGATTCGTAAAATTAGTGTAAAATTAGTAACTAATTAGTAAATTTATTATAATCTTATCTAAATTACGTGTCAACTTTGTATCTTGAATTATAGCAGTATTTTTGATCCCTGGCAAGGGTTTTAGGAAATTTCTAACTAAAAATGCTAAATTTGGCTTATTTAAGCCAAAAATGGTCTAATTTTAGAGATTCAACTCTTAAAATTGCCTAAATAAAAGGAAGTACAAGTTAAAACGGTATTTCCTCAATGTCCACATCTGTGGATAGATTTTTATCCTCAAGATAGCCAAAATCTTCCTCGGGAGGGATATCTGGAGCATTTCCAAACTCATCTAAAATTCTCTTTTTGTCTTGGCCCTCTTTCCACAAAGCAATTTCTCGATTAATCTTATCAATTATCTCTTCTTCAGAAAGTTCGGATGTTTCTTTGACTTTATAAGATTGCCTTTGATAATCTTCCCAAGTCTGAATCACAAAAACAGGTTTACCATTTTCAACGATAACATATTTTCCTCCAGTTCTTTTTAATAACCTTAAAATTTGAGAAAAACTGCTTTGGTTCATAACTTTGTTATAATTCAAGTCTATGCTAAAATTATAGTATAAATAAAGGTTGAATACAACAAATGTATATAATACTTGTAAGCGCAATTCCAAACTCATTTTAAAAAAGAGGCCATCAACTTAGCCGACGACCCCTAGGTAAGCTTTTTAAGTTCACTCACCGTAAATTTCTTCAGGACTACCATACTTGAATATTTTTTTTGCTTTCGGCCAACTCAAAGACTCTACTTCATCAAATACAATTAGCAAAAGGTCTCCTGGGTCGAGACTAACGATTATTCTTTCGATTATTTCATTATCGACAGCCACTTTTCTCTCAGAGTGCCCAAATTCTCCACAGGTATCAACTATAAGAAATGTCGTTTCGTCATCATTGGGCTCTGTCTCTATAAAAACCCCCAAGATTTTTTTACCTTTTAAGTCCTTAGCTTCTATCATTCTGCCCTCCTTTCCAAATTTTTTATATTCCCACTGTGATACCAAATATTAACAAATTTTTATAGACTTGTCAAGGGTATCTTAAAAGCTAAAGATTTATAATTTTTAGTATGGAATTTTTAGATGTAGTAAATGAACACAATGAAGTTATAGACAAAGCTTCTCAAAAAGAAGTTTATGAAAAACTTCTCTCTCATAGAATAGTCCATATTCTTATTTTCAATAACAAGGGTGAAATAGCCTTACAATTACGAAGTAAATATAAGTCATTTTGCCCACACCATTGGAGTACCCCTGTTGGTGGTCATGTGTTATCCGGAGAAAGTTATAAAAAAGCAGCTTTAAGAGAATTTAAAGAAGAACTTGGAATACAAACAGAAATAACTTTTGAATATAAAGATCTCTACGAGAATGAAAGAGGTCTCAAAAAATTCTTAGCAACTTTCAGAACTGTATTTAATGGTCCATTCAAAATAAATCCTAAAGAAGTAGAAAGACTAGAATTCTTTAGCTTAAATAAAATTCAAGAGATGATAAATAAAGGTGAAAAATTCCATCCAGAACTGTTGTTTTTATTAAGAAAACATTGTAATATTAAGTAATACTTTTTCAGATGCGTTTGTAAATTTACAAAACTTCTATTTTAATAAGGTATAAATATGAAAATCCTCTTAGTTTATCCAGAGTATCCAGACACTTTCTGGAGTTTTAAGTATGCCTTGAAATTTATTTCTAAAAAGGCAGGTTACCCGCCTTTGGGACTGCTGACTGTAGCTGCAATGCTTCCTAAAAAATGGGAGAAAAAACTTGTAGATATGAATGTAACAACTTTAAGTGATAGAGATATTAGATGGGCTGATTATGTGTTTATTAGTGCTATGTCTGTTCAAAAGAAATCTGCAAAAAGAGTAATCGCTAAATGCAAAAGACTAGGAACTAAGATTGTTGCTGGTGGTCCCCTTTTTACTGCTGAATATGAAGATTTTGATGATGTAGACCATTTCGTACTTAATGAGGCTGAAATCACTCTCCCATCCTTTTTAGAAGATTTGAGAGAGGGGCGTGCTAAACATATCTATACCTCTAACCAATTCCCAGATATAGAAAAGACGCCTGCTCCGCTCTGGAAACTTATCAATATGAGAAAATATTCATCTATGAATATTCAATATTCCCGAGGCTGTCCTTTTAATTGTGAATTCTGCGATATCACAGTGCTTTATGGGCATAAAGTGCGAACAAAGAGTAAAAACCAAATATTAGCCGAATTAGAAAGACTGCGCTCCCAAGGCTGGAGAGGTTATGTATTCTTTGTTGATGATAACTTTATAGGAAATAAGAGAAAGTTAAAAAAAGAAATTTTGCCCGCTATATTTGAATGGATGGAAAGAAAAAGATATCCTTTCTCTTTTGGTACAGAAGCATCTATAAATCTTTCCGATGATGAGGAACTTATGCAATTAATAGTTAAGGCGGGGTTTACCTCAGTATTTGTTGGCGTTGAGACACCAAACGAGGAAAGTCTAGCCGAATGCGATAAGTTTCAGAACAAGAATCGTGATTTAGTAGCTTGTATAAAAAAGATTCAGAAATTTGGTTTAGAGGTACAAGGGGGATTCATCGTAGGCTTTGATAATGATCCTCCTTCAATTTTCGAAAGGCTTATTGCATTTATTCAGGAAAGTGGAATTGTCACTGCCATGGTCGGGTTATTAAATGCTCCTCGTGGCTCCAGACTCTACCAGCGTCTTATAAAAGAGGGTAGGTTATCGAAGGACTTCTCGGGTGACAATACAGATTTTTCAATCAATTTTATTCCTAAAATGGATTACAAAATACTCATTAAGGGCTATAAAAGAATTATCAGCAGAATTTACTCTCCCAAACACTACTATGAACGAGTTATGAGATTTTTAAAAGAATATAAGCCAATGCAAAAAAAGGCACTTCACTTCCGTTTCAGCTACCTTGGAGCCTTTTTTAAATCCATTTTGTTTTTGGGTATAAAAGAGAAAGGAAGGGGTTATTACTGGAAGCTCTTCTTCTGGTCTTTATTTAGACATCCACGACTTTTCCCATTGGCAATTACTTTCTCAATTTACGGATTCCATTTTCGAAAGGTTTTTAAAGATTGTTTGTAAAATATTCAAAAAAGCTTGGCCTAACACAGATTAAAGGGCTCCGCTATGTTATATCCAATCCGCCTCGGGACGCAAATTTAACAACTGGATATCCTAATTAGTAAGTTGCTATGGCAAAAACGATAACCTTGAAAAAGAAATATTCCACAGAAATAATCCCCAAAGCACCATATAATTTTAATAAAACAGTTTGCAACCCTGGTCATTTTCCAACTCCGATAGAGGTCTGGGAGCCTGGGAAATTCTGGAAAACCATGCGTTTCAAAAATAAGATTCTGGGAACAAAACTTGAAAGTACTGGGACAATTAATAAACCAAAAATAAAACTAACAATTTTTTCAACTTCAAAACTGTCTAAAAAATTTATCCAAGATCTAATTGAAGATTTAAACTTCAGATACGGGCTTAATGAAGATCTCTCGGAATTCTATGAAAAATTTAAATCAGATTCAGTGCTTGGCACAAGAATGAGAGGTGCTCATGGTCGAAAGTTCGAATCACTCTATGAAATAATAATGATTTCAATTGTTTTACAAAATGCAACCGTGAGAAGAACTGTTCAAATGATGAATGCTCTTCTAAATAAGTGTGGGCAGAAAATAAAATTTGATAATCAAGAAATGTATTTGATTTGGAAGCCTCAAAAGTTAGTTAAAGCAGGCGAGCAAGAACTAAGGAATTTAAAAGTTGGTTATAGAGCAAAGATGTTTATCAGAATTTCAAAACAATTTGCAAAAGGAGAGATAAATGAGTATAGGTTAAGAAAAAAGCCTTCAGAAGAAGTCAAAAAAGAATTGTTAAAATTGTATGGAATTGGTCCGGCATCCTTGGATAATTTATTAGGAATTTTAGGCAAACACCAACTAATCATAACTATTCCGCCCTGGGAACAGAAAATATATTCAAGATTGCTACTCAATAAAAAATTGGTCTCTCCAAATAAAATCTTAAAAGAATTAAAAAGAAGATATGGTAAGTGGTCAATTTTTGCTTCCTCTCTTTTGTTTGAAGATTTATTTTGGAGACACAAAGAAAAGTCAATACCTTGGTTAGAAAAAGAGATCAGGCTTTAATATTAATAAAGGATTATGCCAAAAGAATTTGAAACAAAGGTATTAGATATTGATGTAAACGAGATAGAGAAAAAACTTAAGAAACTTGGTGCGAAAAAAGAACCCGAAATTTTAATGAAAAGATGGGTTTTTGATATTGATCCATCAAAAGATGAATGGATAAGATTAAGAGATGAAGGAAAGAAAATAATAATCTCTTATAGATATAAATCAGGCACTGGTATTTCTGAAACTGAAGAAATTGAGGTAGAAGTAGCTAATTTTAAAAAAGCAGCAAAAATTCTCTCGAAACTTCAATTTAAGGGTAAGTATTATCAAGAAAATAAAAGAATTTTATATACTTTTGATGACATAGAATTTGCAATAGACTCGTGGCCAAAGATTCCGCCTTATCTAGAAATTGAATCATCAAGTGAAGAAAAGGTAAAACAAGGGTTGAGGCTACTTGGACTTGAAGACAAAGATATTGGCAATCCTCCTGTAAAAGATATTTTTTCTAAATATGGAATTGACGTACATTCATTTAAAGAATTAAAATTTTAGTTAAGCGGGCTCTGTGGACTCTCTATTCACTCCATTCGCTTCGGTGCTATCACACTCTCACAACAGTCAAATTAAAATGTCAATCAAATTATTTAATCTATGAAACCAAGAATGGTTATTGTAAACGAAAAAGATAATATAATTGGTTATAAAGAAATAGGTACTCTAGCTCTCAAGGATATTTATAGAGTGTCTGCTCTATGGATTACCAATCCTAAAGGAGAAATTTTACTTGCCAGAAGATCTTTAAAGAAAAAACATGATCCTGGAAAGTGGGGACCTGCAGTTGCAGGAACTATTGAGGAGGGAGAAAATTACAAGGAGAATATTATTAAAGAAGTCGGGGAAGAACTTGGATTGAAAAATATTAAGCTACGCAAAGGACCCAAAAGAAAAGTTTCTGAAAAATATAACTACTTTTGCCAATGGTTCACTTTGGAAATTGCCAAAGATATTAAAGATTTTAAAATTCAAGAAGAAGTTGAAGAAATAAAATGGTTCTCAAAGGAGGAGCTACTAGAAAAAATTAAATCAGAGCCTGATTTGTTTTTAAATACAATGAAACAATGGATAAAATTATTTGTTTAATTATTTATTATGACTAAATTTTTATTAATTTCAGGGAGTCCTAGAGAAGGAAATATCGACTTTATTCTGAAAAGAATTTTTGAATCAATAAATGGAGAAAAAGAATTGATATTTCTTAGAGATAAAAATATCAAGCATTGTTCTGGATGTTTAAGCTGTGATAAATCAAATAAATGTTCAATTCAAGACGACATGGATGAAATTTATAAAAAGATGATTGAGGCTGATGTTTTTATCATCGGTTCTCCAAATTATTTTGATAATGTAACTGGCCTACTAAAAGATTTCATTGATAGAACTAATCCTTTTCATGAAACAGACATATTAAAAGGAAAAAAAATAATCACTATTGTAGTAGGTGGTGGAGATATAGTCAATTCTAAACGAGTCACAGACCAAGCACTAACTTATTTTGCTGATTGTCATAATTTAGATTTAGTCGGCTCTTACTGTTTTCAAGCATTAAACTCAACTGATATAGAGCAAAATCCCGATTCACTTAAACTTATAGATGAGATAATTAAAAATATCTAAGAATAACGAATGTTACAGGACAGTATAGTTAAGATCCAGATTAAAAATATTGAAGGTTTTGCTATAGATCAACAAGTAGATGTAGTAGTAAATTCTGCAAATGGTTATCTACTTTTGGGCTCAGGCAGTGCAGGTAGAATAAGAGAAGTCACTCCAAATTTCAGCCTCACTGAAATCTCGTTAAACCGCGTATGTTAGTTGCAATCAGTGGGCCCGCTAAGAAAGTTTATAAATCTTTTTAATTATGGTTTATGTTATGAAAAGAACTTATATAGATGTACAGAAAGGGAAGGATCTTCCAATTCAAACTATCAGATGGATTAATGAAATTTGGCAAAAAGTTTTTCCAGAAAATAAACCACTAGAACCAAAAAATCGAAAACCTTTTACTAATGATAAGTTTTTTATTGTTCGCAGTCCTAAAAAGAAGATTCTTTCTGTTGGAAGATTACGACCCATTAAAATAAGGTTCCTTGGTAAGTTTTATAACATCCAAGGAATCGCTGATATTGTTTCGGTAATTAAGAGAAGAGGTTATGGCAAGATACTTATGCGTGCAATATATAACTATCTTAGCTATAGAAAACAAACAGGTGTCGGATTCTGCGGTCGAAAAAATAGCCCCTTTTACCAGAAATGTGGATTTAAAATCGCAAAAACTTTAATTGAACGGTTTCTGTATAAGAATCCTCAGGGAAAGCTGATAAAAATCAAAGGGGATGTTCTCTACTTGAGTGGGAATGATGGTTTTATAGAAAAAGTATTATCTCATCCTAAAGAAAAAGTTTTAATTCCGTTCCCCCATTGGTAAATCGCATATACAAAAAGCACCAAAAGAAAACCGGTGCTTTTTCATTTACTCTAATTACTGAAATGGTCTAGGGTTTGTTTTTTACTAGAACACAATTTTTATTATCTAAATCTTTCCTTATTTTAAGATCACAGAACTGATCCTCCTCACTCCTAAAATCATTTGAAAAACCCCAGTCATTCCAGGACCAAATGCCAACGTATTTTGTTAAAGAGTCTTGAGGCTGGTCATAGGTGCCTTCAAGGACAACCAGCTCATCTTTTCCATCGCCATTAATATCTGAAGCAGCCATCTTGTGAATGGGATAATCAATAGTAGAAGAACACCAGATTGGTCTTATTTCTCCTTCTTTAAAACCATAAATAAAAAAATGATTACCAAAATCGGAATCATTTTCCTCTATCCAAAAAGGTAGATCATCTCCATAGCTCCCTTGTTTCCAAAGAGACATATTAAGCTCGATTTTTCCGTCCCAATTCAAATCAGCTAATAATACATTTTCTACCTGCCAGTCTGGATCACTTTGCCACCACACCTCTCCTTTTCTATAGATAGATACTACTCCATTATCTAGCACCACTTTTTCATTCTCGCCATCATAATCAAAATCTATTTCTTGTTTAGGCTTAGTAATTACTTCAGTTAATGAACTAATATCTTTTTCTTCTTCCTTATAGTTTTGGCCATCCCAATAGAAAACAGAGTATCCCTGTTCAGAATACTCTGTTCTATTTGGGTTAAAATTCAACTTTCCAACTAAGCTTGAAGAATAAATTTTGATTTTCTGAAATAATTCTATTCTATCCCAAACAACGAAAATACCAATACCTATCAGGCAACAAGATAATAAAATTAGAAAAGATTTTCGCATTAATAGAGTGAATCACTTATAAAAGATGTAGTCCAATCTGGCAAATCTGGCTCTTCTCCCTTATCGAGTATTTCTCGCCAAGCTTCATCGGTGAGACGCTGATCCATGGGCCAAGTAAATTCATAATAGGAATATACTCCACCTTTAGCAATTCTTAACTTACCCTCCACAGGAACCACAGCATAGATTTCGAAAACATTTCCAGTGCCTTCCTCAAGCACTTGCAAGGTTCCAGGATCAGTGGCTACATCAGCTATAATGGGAGCTGGCTCTTCTGATAGCTGACTGGTGGAGGTAATGCCTAAATCTTTAAAAGTCTCTAACCAAAAGTGCTCAAGACTTCCTCCATAAGTTCTAATCAGATCATAATCTTCGTCAGTTAGAGACTCTCCATTTAGCTCTTTTTCTGAAATCTCCTTTAGACGACGGGCTAAAGTTTCTAGCTTATCTAAACTTCCTGCTATTTCATCTTTAAGTAATCCTCGAATCTTTAATCCTTCTTTAGTCACTTTAATCAAAGAGGCTAATCTTGCATAAACATAGGGATTAGGCTCTACATAGCCTCGGTCATCCTTCTCTTCTGGCATAAGGCCACCCAACTCTGCATAAACTTGTTTGGCATATAAAATAGTATCGCGCTTGAGCTCTGTCCAACTTCCTAAAAAAGTATTTAGTTCTTTTCTGATGTAAGCTTGGTTTTGCATAAATGAAGGATAGCCCTCTCCTTTTTCCCCTGTCAGAGGCACCAAAGAATAAAGCCAGCCCCAATAAAGATTTTGGGTCCAGATATCAGTGCCCAGTCCTGCAATATGATCTTTCATTTTAGACATATTTTCTCTGTAGCAGGCATAATCTGTATCTTTATAGCCATCAATAATACTATAAGCCTCATCTGAACTAAATGAGGCTGGAATATCTAGGCCTTTGGGAAATCTTCGAGATTCTTCAGGAATCCAAGTTTTGGGATCATCTTGACAGGTATGTTCCTTATCCCCTACTTCTCGATAAACTAATCTTTGAAACACAGAGGCGTCAATAGTGAACCTCTGACCCATAAATCTAAATCCTTTAATTTCTTTTTCTCGATCTGGCTGAAATCTCATATCAAAAATAGGCATAGAGTTTATGCTCGGTGAAGGCAACTTCTTTGCTTCATCAATAAAAGTTGAAAATTTATCTTCTTGGGTAACCGCTTCTAAATCAACATCTTCACCATAGACTGTTTTTGCCACCTCATAATAATCAAAAAAGGAAATATCATCAGCTTTGCCCACAAAGAAAACGGTTGGTTGATATATCTTCTCCCAAGAGTCATAGCTATCCTTTGACTGTTTTAGAGCCAAAGTAGCCAACACTGCTGATTTGGTCTCGTCTTCTTCTTTTAGACGAAAAGTCATCCGGCCATACCACATCATGGTTTTGAAATATTTCTTTAGATCTTCTGATCTAGTGTAATGGCCCCTGGGAACATATTGGGTATAATCTTCTTTATAAAGTTTTAAGACTTCCTCAGTAGCCGCAGGAAGCTCTGGTACAGCTTCAAGATCTTGCCCCATGTTCATTACATGAGAAAATGTCATTCCTTCATGTTTTTCGATTAACTCAAGTTCTTTTTCTACCTCTTTCTTGACTGCCTCTGGAATAGGAGTTCCAAACTCAAGCAATCCTGAAGCTACAGTAAAGAAAGCAACATTTCTTTTGGCAGCGTTTTCCCAAGCAGTCCCAGATAATTTTTGATATTGCTCTTGGGAAATCTTGAGCATGTTGGCATTCAATGTCTTTAGTTCAGGGATAAGTTTATCTTTTTCTAAAGTTCTCAAAAGATAATCAAAGAATAAATGATAATTATGCAGCATTGAATCTGTGGTAATAAAACTTGGGACATAGCCATATCGATTATCTTCGTAGATTGAGAAATACTCTTGATTACTTGATGGCACTACTACAAAGGCATTTTGAACCAGTAAATTCTTTGCCGAATCGGAAAATGTGAACTGATCTTTATTGGTAATATTGGCTAGATCTTTTTCTACTGTATAAGATTCAACTTGAGGACTAATTTTTACTGGTGTCTCTTCATAAGTAGCAAATTTCTGAGCCAAAACTTCAGCTGGTTTAGATACCTCCTCTATTTTTTCTTTGACTGGCTTAACTATCTCCTCTATAGATTTTTGACTAATCTTCAGGTAACCATAGGCCCCTCCTCCAATAATTAATACCACAAGGAGCACAATTAACAAGATATACGCTTTGCTGGTCATGTTTTTTGGTTAATTGTTAATTTCTATTTTATATCTTACTAGATCAAAATTTCCTGTCAATTAAGTTATCCACTCTTTTCCCCACCCCCAATTATCTCCTCTGCCACATTTTTTGGTACTTGAGCATAATGATCAAATTCCATAGTAAAAGTACCTCGACCTTGGGTCATGGATCGCAAAGAGGTAGCATAGCCAAACATTTCTGCCAAAGGAACTTTACAATCAATGACTTTCATATTTAATCTATCAGTCATCTCTTCAATTTGAGCTCTTTTGGCATTTAGATCCCCCATCACATCTCCCATAAATTCCTCAGGAACAATCACTTCCAGTTTCATAATTGGCTCAAGGAGTATAGCCTTTCCTCTTTTGGCTGCCGCTTGAAAAGCAGTTGAACCCGCGATTTTAAAGGCTGCCTCAGATGAGTCTACCTCATGGAAAGACCCATCATACAAAGTCACTTTACAGTCAACAAAAGGATAGCCAGCCAATACTCCATTTTCCATAGCCTCTTTTACTCCTTTTCCTACAGCAGGAATAAATTCTTGAGGTATTACTCCTCCTTTAATCTCATTGACAAATTCAAAACCTTTGCCTCTTTCAAGAGGCTCTACTCTAAGCCAGACATGGCCATATTGTCCTCGACCTCCTGTCTGTCTAATGTATTTCCCTTCGGCTGTGGCTTCTTCTAAAATAGTTTCTTTGTAAGCTACCTGGGGCTTACCAACACCGGCATCAACTTTAAACTCTCGCTTCATTCTATCAACCAGAATATTTAGATGTAGCTCTCCCATGCCGGAGATAATGGTTTGTCCAGTTTCTTCATCCGCTTTTATTTTAAAAGTAGGATCCTCCTCAGCTAGCTTTCTTAAAGCAAGACCCAGTTTTTCTTGATCTGCTTTTGTTTTTGGCTCAATAGCCTGAGAAATTACTGGTTCAGGAAAAACAATTTTTTCCAAAATAACTGGATGATCTGGATCACACAAAGTATCACCAGTGGTAGTTTCTTTTAAACCAACAATAGCTTCAATACCCCCAGCGTAAACCTCTTTTACTTCTTCTCTTTTGTCAGCATGCATACGCAGGATCCTTCCTACTCTTTCTTTATCTTTGGTAGTGGCATTAAGAATATAGGAACCAGCTTTGAGAGTTCCAGAATAAACTCTAAAGTAAACTAGTTTTCCCACAAATGGATCAGTAGCTACTTTAAAAGCTAGAGCAGAAAATGGAGCATCATCTTTGGCTTCTCTTGTGATTGTTTTTTCTTCTTTGGTAGGTTCTATTCCTTCCACAGCAGACACATCAACTGGAGAAGGTAAATAATCTATCACGGCATCTAACAAAGGCTGTACACCTTTATTTTTCAAAGCTGATCCACAAAAAACAGGGACTAATTTATATACTAGGACAGCTTTCCTTAAGGTTTGTTTTAGTTCTTCTTCTGTTACCTCTTTTCCTTCTAAATATTTCTCCATTAATTTCTCATCGTGTTCGACAATAGCCTCGATCATCTTCTCTCTCCATTTTTTTGTCTCTTCTTCCATATTTTCTGGAATATCTTTTTCTACTACTTTTTCTCCTTTTTCACCTTCAAAATAAATAGCTTTTTGTTTAATAAGATCAATGACGCCTTCAAATTTATCTTCAGCGCCAATAGGAAGTTGTACTGCTTGAGCATTGGGAGTCAATCTCTTATGAATAGAATCAAAGCTTTTGTAAAAATCAGCTCCAATTCTATCCATTTTGTTAATAAAACAAAGCCTGGGCACTTTAAATTTATCTGCCTGATGCCAAACTGTCTCTGATTGAGGCTCAACTCCAGCTACTCCATCAAAAACCACTATTCCTCCGTCTAGAACACGTAATGACCTTTGGACTTCGGCTGTAAAATCAATATGGCCCGGGGTATCAATAATATTAATCCTATGAATTTTCTCTTTTTTTTCTGGTGGCCAGAAACAAGTAGTAGCTGCCGAGGTAATAGTAATACCCCTTTCTTTTTCTTGGGCCATCCAATCCATGACTGCCTCTCCTTTGTGAACCTCACCAATTTTGTAAGTCTTTCCCGTGTAATACAAAATACGCTCAGTGACTGTGGTTTTACCGGCGTCAATGTGAGCGATGATACCAATGTTTCTCACTTTTTTAATAGGATATTCTCTAGGCATAGTTTAATTCGAGCGAAGCAAGAATCAAGGTTCTCAGAAAGCAGGTTCTTATATGGCAAAATGGGCAAATGCCTTATTAGCTTCTGCCATTCTATGAGTATCTTCTTTCTTTTTAACAGCTACTCCTTCGCCTCGATAAGCATCTAGAAGTTCTGAAGCTAGCTTTTGAGCCATGGGTTTTCCTTTTCTAGCCTTAGTTGCTTGGATAATCCATCTAAAAGCTAAAGTATTGCGTCTTTCTCCTCTCACTTCATAAGGAATCTGATAGGAAGCTCCTCCAATTCTTCTACCTCTAACTTCTAGAAGTGGACCAACATTCTTTATAGCT
The DNA here is from genome assembly GCA_030603885.1 of bacterium. Classification (GTDB taxonomy): domain Bacteria; phylum Patescibacteriota; class JABMPQ01; order JABMPQ01; family JAUVWW01; genus JAUVWW01. The sequence goes on along the minus strand of JAUVWW010000004.1, from coordinate 18,273 downwards.
TTATCAAAAACCTCTATTGGATTCTTTTTAGTCTTCTCTTTAATAAAATCAAAGGCGCCATAAACTACCCTTTGAGCCGTAGTTTTCTTTCCTCGCTTCATTATCTGATTAATAAATCTAGCCACAAGAACATTGCTGTATCTTGGATCTGGCTCGATTCTTTTCTTAAATTTTCGTTTTTTTCTAGTCATTTAAGTAAAATTTAGAGTGTAAAATGTAGAAATGCTAAATCAGCCTATTTCTTTTTTTCTTTAGGCGCTTCTTTAGCTGGAGCTTCCTTGGTTGGGGTCTCCTTAGCTGTTTCTTCTTTAGGCTTTTCTCCGGCCTTTGCTTCTGGAGCAGCTTCTGCCTTTGCTGCAGCTTCTTTCTTAGCTGCACCTTCTGTTTTAGCTCCATATTTTGAACGCTGTTTCTTTCTTCCCACCACTCCTCCTGTATCCAGCACTCCTCTGACTACATGATACTTAACTCCAGGAAGATCTTTTACTCTTCCGCCTCGAATTAAGACTATGGAGTGTTCCTGTAAATTATGACCTTCTCCGGGAATATAAGCTGTAACTTCCATGCCAGAAGAGAGTCTTACCTTGGCAATTTTACGCAAGGCTGAATTTGGCTTTTTGGGTGTGGTAGTAGTGACTTTAATACAGACTCCTCTCTTAAAGGGACTTGGATATTCTTTTGTTCTTGCCTGAATAACATTAAAAGCTCTCCATAAAGCTGGGGATTTAGACTTTTTCTTAAATTTTTTTCGTCCTTTGCGGACTAATTGTCTTATTGTAACCATATCTTTTCTCCATTATAAGACTAAAATAAAAGAATAGCAATATTGCCACTCTCTCGTGCTATAATAGCAGATTTATTATATATGTCAAATTTTAGAAGCAAATGAGTTCTTGCCTTTTTGCCTCGTTAGAAAATTTCCTAACAGATTTATTTGTCTCCTCTAATTTTTTTCAACATTCCCAGTAATTCAACTGGAAACAAAATTGTGGTATTGGGTTCTTTGGCGGCCTCGGACAAAGTTTCAAGATATCTCAGGGTAATTGGATCAGCATTTAGAATATCACCGGCCTCTTTTAATTTTTGGGCAGCTAGATACTCACCTTCAGCCAAAATAATTTTAGCTCTTTTTACTCTTTCAGCTTCCGCCTGCTTGGCAATAGCCCTTTGCATTGTTTTGGGAATTTCTACGTGTTTTACCTCAACGGCCGTTACTTTTATCCCCCAAGGATCAGTAGCTCGATCAATGATTTCATGGAGTTTCTGATTAATCTTTTCTCGTTCAGCCAAGAGTTCATCTAAACTTGAAGCACCAACCACTCCTCGCAAAGAGGTCTGTGAATTTTGGGAAGTAGCCATCATATAATTCTCCACTTCAATGATTGCTTTTTGAGGATCAGAAATCTTAAAATACAAAACAGCATCAACTTTTATAGGGATGTTATCTTTGGTAATCACCTCTTGAGCCGGCACATCCAGGGTAATCACTCTGAGATCAATTTTGACCATCTTATCAATAATAGGAATGATTAGAAATAACCCTGGACCCCTAATCCCAGCAAATCTTCCCAAACGAAAAATCACTCCTCTCTCATATTCTCTAGTAATCCTTACTGCCTGAGATAGAATAATTAAAGCCACAACAATTATCCCTACCCAACTAAAAAGTAAATCTACTAACATATTTTTATTGATTATTAATTGTTAATTAAATAAGAAATGTCGACCATTGATCAGAATATGGTGGACTACTACCTAGAAGAAAGGTAATTGTATTCCAAATACAGCCTGGATCACATAAATAACTAGGCCAAAAAGTCCCATCAAAAGACCTCGTCCTAAAAAGATAAGGAGAATAAGAATAAAAAAGCCATATCTTTGCAAAAATATCTTTACATTATCTAGACTAGGAGGCAAAATAGCCATCAAAAGCTTGGAGCCATCTAAGGGAGGAATGGGAATAAGATTGAAAATCATGAGCATGGCATTTAGAAGAACAAGAAGAGAAAGAAAAGTGTAGAGAGCATTTTCTGTTCCAAGGCCAGTTAGAGGATATATAAATCTTAAAATCAAACTAAAGATTACTACTAGACCTAGGTTAGACCCGGGACCAGCTAAAGCCACAAGTGCTGATCCATATCTTTGGTTTTTTAAATTATAAGGATTAAAAGGAACTGGCTTCCCCCAACCAATCCCCACAAAAAGTAAAAGTAAAGTTCCCCAAGGATCAAGATGAGACAAGGGATTTAAGGTTAGTCTTCCTTGGTACTTGGCCGTAGGATCTCCCAAAGCATAAGCACAAGCAGCATGGGAAAATTCATGAATAGTAATAGCTATAATTATAGCCGCCACCCAAGCAAAAAATAAGACAGGTTGTTGAAAAAGTAAGGTAATAATCATTGCAATAAATAAAAAATAGTGCTATCTTTAATATACACTATTTATATTAATTTAACAATATGGCAAGAAAATGTGATATCTGTGGTCGAGGACCAAAAACCATTATCAAACGAACCCATGCCCACAAAGCAATAAGGACAAGGCAGCTTTTGAATTTAAGGACTATAAAAATAAAAGGAAAGAAAAAGAGAGTTTGTATGAAATGTTTGAAGAAGGTGTATAAGAAGAAGTAAATTAGAACTTGGTAATTCAGTAATTATAAAAACGCCAGGAACTTTGGCGATTTTTATATCGGGGCGACTGGATTCGAACCAGCGATCCCAGGACCCCCAGCCCTGTGCTTTAAGCCAACTAAGCTACGCCCCGATTCTTAGAACATAATATCCTCTTCAGCTTTTTTATAATCATGAATCTCTTCTGGAGCAAACCACTCTTTAAGTTCGTGTTCTGCTTCTTCTTTATTTTCTGAAGCGTGCATAACATTATGTACTGATCTTTTATCTTTATTTGCTGCAGCTGGTGAATCAACAGAAAAATCTCCTCTTACTGTACCCATATCTGCTAGATAAGGTAAGGTATTGCCGGCTATCTTTCGGCACATATCAATGGCATGAATACCTTTGACTACCATTTTGACAATCGGGCCGGAGATCATATAATCAACTACCCAAGACCTAACCATTTTCCCAATTTTCAACTTGTCCGAGGTACCCAACTCTTTTTTAGGATCAATGCCATACTTTTTATAGGTGTTCATTGTTTTCTCCCCCAACCTCTTTATCCAAGCCTCATCTTTAGGATAATGAGCATCCATCTGTTTCTCTGTAGCCCAGATCATATCTAAGGCAATAATTTTTAAGCCTCTTTGTTCAATACGTCTAACTATTTCCCCAGTTAAACCTCTTTTGACCCCATCTGGTTTAACTAAGACTATTGTTTTTTCTTCTTTTGCATGAACCATGGATTTAACGATTTAACAACTTAGTTTGATAACATAATAGCATTATTTTAAAAATTTATCAATAATATCTTTTACAATCACATCTGAAGCATTAGGTTTTGCTAGTTTTTCTAGGTTTGCTTGAATCTTAGATCTTATTTCTTTGGAAGTTAAAAGCTTTCTGGTATGTGTAATAATCTCTTGAGAATTTCTCGCATAAAGAGCTGCTTCTTTCGTTAGCAGAAACTTAAGATTATCTTCTTCTTGTCCAGGAATAGGATTAATTACTATTGTGGGCAATCTCTTACAAAAAGTCTCAGTAAGAATAATACCACCTGGCTTTGAAATTAAGATATCAGCCACAGTCTCAAGCTCAGCCATTATCTTTGTATATTCAAAGATAATAATAGGAAAAGGAAATTTCTTCTTTTCTCTTTCAAGGTTCCTTTGTAATTTTTTATCCCTCTCTGTAACAATGATTGCCTGGATATTTAAATCTCCAAGACCAAAAAGTACCTTTCTTAAATTTTTAAATCCCAGCCTTCGGCACAAAATCAAAACAGTTTTCTTGTCTTGAGATAAATCAAGTTTGTCTGCAATTTTATCTTTATCTAACTCTTTATAAAATTTAGGATCTAGGGGAAGCCCTGTTACTTTAATTTTATCTTGCAAGATGCCATTTTCTAAAAAGACTTCTTCTATCTCTTTTGTGCCTACATAATACTGATCAACAATGGAAAATATCCAAAGTCTGTGAGGCATAAGGTCAGTGGTAATAGTAACCAAAGGACTTTTTATTTTGCCTTTCTTTTTCCAACAAGATATAAGCTCTAAAAGAAAGGGATGAACACAAACAATTAAATCGGGCCTGTATTCTAAAATAAACTTTTCTAATCCACGACTTAAAAGTAAAAAACAGGATATCACTAACCAATGCCAAGCCCTAGTATAAGCAGTAACTTCCCTACCTCTTCTATAGGCATAGCCGTAAAGACGATCGAGAGGAGGATGATTAATAAAAAAAGAGTAAACATTCTTATACAAAAATCTCAAAGGCCAAGCAACATGATCTAGGGCATCTTCAATCTGTACCTCAAATCTAGATTTTTTTAAAAAAGCATTTTTTAGAGCCTGGGCTACTCTAAAATGTCCTGCTCCAACAGAAATAGGTAGGATTAAAATTTTTTTCTTATTCATATTGAATAGTCTCGTATTAGTTTCCTTGACAACTTATTCCTCTCCCATCTAATACACATTCCACATCACCATCCAAATCCGTTCTAAAAAGTTTTGTATTTTTTAGCCTTTCCAAAATTTCTTCTGAGGGATGGCCATATTTATTCTCCCCTACTGATATTATAGCATATCCAGGATCTACTACTTCTAAAAATGTCTTTGAAGTGGAAGTCTTTGATCCCTGATGTCCTACTTTGAGAATGTCTGATTTTAAATGTACTAAGCTACTCAGCAAGTCTTGCTCTACTTCAATCTCTACATCACCAGTAAATAAGGCAGAATTTCTGCCATAAATTAACCGAGAGACAACAGAGGTATTATTTAAATCTTTTACTTCTTTGCCAGCCAGTCTATCCCTAGGATAAAGCACATACATACTAGCCTGGCCTAGTTTAATTTTCTGACCTACTTGAGCTATTTTGACGAGAATATTTTTCTCTTGAATGGTATCTTTCCATTTTCCAAAAGTGGCTGTGCTATGCTCTACCCCAGTAGATAAAATCTGATCCACTTCATATCTTTTTAAAACCTCAATCAGTCCAGTGATATGATCAGCATGAGGATGAGTATTAATAACAAGTTCAATTTTCCGATCATAAAAAGGCATATCCTGACCTAATTTAGCTAAAATAGTTGAATCTGGTCCCCCATCAATAAGAATATCTTGTCCAGCCGGAGTTCTAATATAAATAGCATCTCCTTGACCAACATCGTAGAAATAGATATGTAATTCATTATCACCTGAAGCAAAAACAGCTGTCCAGGAAAGAATGGCTAAGACAGCTAAAATGGCCAGAATAACTTGAGAGATTTTTTTGTTAAGTTTAAAGTTCATCTTATTATAAGCCTTTTACTAAAGACATAATACCATAATTTCTTAAAAACCATAAAATACTTGACTTTTTTAACTAGATATATTATGCTTTTATGAAACGTGAAAATTTATTTAAGGAGGTAAAAATGGAAAAAACAGTTCTTTTTGTCCTGTTTAAAGAAGAGGAAAAGGAATTGGTCTGGCATAAAGAAGAGGGAGAGGAAGAGGAAGAGATTCCCGAAATCGACGAAATCGAAGAGAGGCTTAAAAAATTAGGGTTTAAGGTCAAAAAACTCTTTGGGGTGAACGAGGCCAAGCTTACTAAAGCCATGAAAAAATTGAAACCAACCGTGGTAGTATTAGAGATGGGAGGTTCTACTGATGAGGCGAAAAAATATGGCCAAATGGTTGACAAAGAAAAACTGATCTATGTATCAGTGGGCTGGAGTAAAGAACTTATATCGGGGTTGTTTGCAAAAGAGATTTCTGAAGGAACAGTGTTGACAGATCCTAATGATGATGAACTGATAAAAGCAATAATTGAGGTTGAAATCGAAGAAAAGTCAGCGAAAAAAAAGAAGTTAAAAAAGAAGCCAAAGAAAACTGAGACGATGACTGAATTGTTAAGAAAGATCCTGGCCAGTGATCCCGATAAGCCAGAAGAAATAGAAAAAATTCTGGATGGGATGACATCAAAAACTATGGAAAAAGTCCGGAAATTACTCAGTAAAAGATTTCCGGAGGAGATAAGAAAAAAATCTCAAGTAGTTGACTTCGTTATCCAAATGATTGATGCCAGTCTACCCAAATAAAAAACCAGTTCTAAAGAGGGAATCTACCACTCCCTCTTTTTTCTTAATTTTTTAATTCTACTCTTCTCATTATCCATAGCACAACCAAAATTAATGGATGGCAATTTCTAAAAAAACTCAAAATTTTCCTTTACCCAAGCCAATCTATTCTAAAAAAGTACTAAATTTTTCCTTTATTTAAGCCAAAAAGTTCTAACTAATTTAATTCTATTTTGGCTTAAATAAGCCCAAAATCTAATAGAGAGATTTAAAAACTGCAAAATACAGCTAAAAGGGATTGACAAAATTTTTTATTTGTGCTATTGTTTAGTAACTATAGAGAGTACTTTCAAAGCTAATTATGAAAATAATGTAAATGGGGAGAGAGTCTAAAGCTAGTAAAGAATAGACTAGTGGACTTTCCCTAGTCTGTTTTTGTTAAGACTAGCTATAATATAGAGTTTGGGGATAAAATAGCAATTGCATTTGCCCTTTAAAACTCTACACCTTCTCGTTTACATTATCTTCGTTGTTAGGAACTGCTCTTTGAAATCAATCAATTGTGATGGGTTATCTAAAGATTAGGTAAGCCATCCAAAAAAATGATGGAGGAAATTATGGATGGAATAAAGTTAAGTTTCAGTTTTAGATTGTTTGGGACGGCTCTGATCGAGTTTCTAAGACTACTCCCCTTCACTTTCCCTCGCTTGATTAAGGGATTGTTGGTAGGGGAGGTCTTGAGTAGAGATGAAAAGAAAGTTTTTAAAAAGATAGTTTCATCTTTACTAGAAAATCCAGTGGTGGCGGAGAGGTGGCGAGATGAATCTCCTTATCACGGGCCTTTTCCTCTCAGGCTTCATTTACGCCTGGCAGGAGAATTCGCCCTGATCCTGGCAAAATCTTTCGGGATTACTAATGTGAAAGATTTTGTCAAAGGAACCCTCATCCACGACATAGGGTCAAACGGAGGAAACACCAAAAGAACAGTAAATCTGGCAAAGGAATTGGGATTGCCAGAGAACATCTGTTATGCCATATCAGCACACATGGCATTCCACAGAAAGTATCCTCCGAAATCGCACTCAGATTGGGCTATGATCCTATGTGACTGGCATAGTCACATATTGGATATACTCATGACCATTCTCTACGTAGTTGCTCATCCAAGGCAATTGCCAAAGATGGCAAAACATCTTCTGTGGGAATGGGTTGTGAGAGAGTTTCTCCCCGTCCCCACAAAAGAATAGTTCTTTTGAAAACGTTGAGCTCTAGGCTAATTAAGTCTAGGGCTCTCTTATTTTAAAATTTTTGCAGTTTTGCTACTAACAACCATCTCTTTTCTCCTCACCCACCAAAGCCAGCCAAACAATACCAGATAATACACCACAAGCAATCCTATCCAAATATTTTTAATCTCAATTGAGGCAAAAGGAATCTTGGAAAGCTCACGAACTACTAAAATCTCATAGGTCAAAAATAGCCAAGCAAACCAAGCAGCTACTTTGCCTAAAAACAACCAAGCCAAGCCTAAAATTCCAGAGACAAAACCTAACATCATGGTTAAAGGAATAAAAGGTAAAATGAGCACATTGGCTAAAGGGGCAATCAAAGATATTCTTCCAAAATGAAAAAGAATAAGAGGTAAGGTCATCACTTGAGCAGACAAAGTCATGGAAGCAGAGTCTCTAATTTTAAAAGTCTGGGGAAAAAGTTTGAGTCCTTTTTTAATGTAAGGAGATAAATAAACAATGCCAATGGTGGCCAAAAAGCTTAGCTGAAATCCAACATCAAACTTTAAAACCTGGGGATTAATTAGCAACATACCCATCGCAGCACAAAGTATAGCATTTTTTATATCGGATAGCCTGCCTGAATACATAGCCAAAAGAACTAGTCCTCCCATAATACCAGCCCTAACTGCTGAAGCTTGAGCGCCAGTTAAAATAACAAAAAGAGTTATACCAGCTATTGCAAACCAAAAGGCTTGTCTTCGAGATAGATAGATAGCCAAGGCTAGATTCATTAAAAGAGCAGCTACAATGGAGACATGCATTCCTGAAATGACAGTTATGTGAGTAGTGGAACAGCGATTAAACCACTCTCGCACTTCCTGAGGCATGGCCTTCTTTTGTCCTAGAAGCATACCTGAAAGATAGGATGCTTGAGGCTCGGGTAAGATAGAATTGATAGTTTCTTTTAATCTATTCTTGCCAGTTAAAAGAACTCTCAAAACAGGATTGCCATGACCTGGACTGATTAGCTTTGATTTAGGATAATAACAAATTGAGTAAATACCATATCTAGCTAGATAATCTTTATAGGAAAAGTCTTCGTCCTCCTTTGGCGTCTTGAGTTTGCCAGTCATTTCTAATTTGTCTCCATATTGGTATTGAAGAGCTCGAGGAAGGACAACTAATATCTTACCTAGCTTTTTGCTAGATTCTCGAGCACCTGATTCCCTAGGTACCTGAGTAATTTCCACAGTCAGCTGTGTCTTATCTGTTCTTACATCTGGCTCCTTGACCACTATTCCTTGAAAAGTAATTTTTTCTTTATCGTTATAAACCTGCAAAGGGCTAGAGGAAGTTTGGGTTCTTTGAAAATACCAAATTCCAAAAAGCAAAACTAGACCACAAAGTCCTACAACTTTTACTTTTGAATTCCTCCAAAAGACAACGACTAAGACAGTACAAATAAAGGCGAAAACTAACTTACATAATACAGGAATTTCAAAAAACGAGGATAAAAAAATACCCACAACAAATGAGGTACAAATCCAGAAAAATATTTTAGACTTAGACATCCTACCTCCTCTAGATGTTAACCTTATTTTTCTTTTAGTGCTTTTTCAGAATAAACCTTCACGCCATCACCATACTGATGTTTATCATCGAGAATGTCTTTCTTTCTCCAATCTTTTATCCAATCAGACACTTTATGTCTTTTCGTTTTACCTTTGGCAGTTGATACAATGACTTGATTTAATCCAGCATTGATAATCATTTTCTTACAGATAAAGCAAGGAGTAGCGTCCATGATTCTACCTTTAGGCATCAGCTCTCCATAGATATACATATTACCACCTAAAAGACTCACCCCAGCTCTAGCAGCATTGATAATAGCATTCATTTCCGAATGAATACTTCGACAAAGTTCATACCTATGACCATGAGGGATCTTCAATCTGGTGCGCAGACAAAAACCATGCTCAAAACAGTCCTTTGTCTTACGAGGAGCTCCCACGTAGCCAGTGGCAATAATCTGATCATCCCGAACAATAATAGCCCCTATATTGGTCCTATAACAAGTACATCTTCGAGCAATTTCCTTAGCAATATTTAAATAGTATTGATCTTTCGAGGGACGTTTGTTTTTCATATCTCTTTTAAAATCTTATTAATTTTTTTATATAACTTTTCTAACGTTCCATCATTGATTATAGTATAATCTGCCATCTTCATACAGGTGTCAATTTGTTGCCAATGGATTTCTTTGCCCATCTCAAACTGCTCTCTTTTTTTAAATTCTTCTAGTGTTTCTGCTGACTCAATCGTCCTTCTCTCTTTAAGTCTTTCAAATCTCAGTTTGATCGGTGCATCAACTGACAAGAGAAAGAAAACAGTTCCAGACTTTTTGGCGAATTCTCTCAGCTTTCTTATCTCCTCAGGATTTCTAATACTGTCAATAATACTCTTGTCTTTGATTTTCTTAATTGTTCTTTCAGCTAAAATCCCAGGTCCAAATTTCTTCCGTAATTGGTTACCAATATTCTGTAGATTTTTTCTAGAAAGCTCCAGACTTTTCTTATTTAATTCCTCCCTTAGAATATCAGATAAAGAAAAGTAATTGAATCCTTTTTCCCTTAAATACTTAGCTACCTCGCCCTTACCAGCACCATTTGTCCCAGTTAAACCAATCAACATGGTTATCGATTTAATCCGCCTTTACTTACTGATATTGCCTTTAGTTGATATTTTTTACTAATCCATACTCTGACCAACTCATAAACTCCAAAGAAAACTCCGACATAAAATATATCTCCCAATAAAGTATTTCTGAAAAATGGTAAGGCTAACACATAGCACTGGACTAGACCGGCTAGAGTTTTCGTATACCAGGGGGTAAAAGCCCAAACAGCAAAGTTAGTAATAATAAAGAACAAAACAGAACACAAAAGAGAACTTCCTATTATTGTACCTGCTTTTTTATGTTTTTTCAACCAAAGACCTATAAGTCCACACAAAACAAAACTTCCATAGACAGAGGCCATTACCACTGGTTTATAAAACCCAATAAAAATATCACTGACCAACATGGCTAGGATAGGAATTCCCAAAGCAAACTTCCTGCTCAAGTAGACTCCTCCAAACAAAGCTATGGCAGCAATAGGAGCAAAATTGGGCGGATGAGGAAGAAGTCTTAGGGCTGCTGCTCCAGCTACAAATAGAAAAGTCAGCCATATCTCAAATTGTCTACCTTTTTTAGATAGAATTATTCTAGACATATTTTGACCTTGGATTTTTAACTTTAAACTTAAAAGGCTGATGCTTCAAACTTAAACTCCACTTTATCCCCTACTTTCACTTCTTGCTTATCAGCAGCTACCAGTGCCATCTCTTCATTAACATAGAATAGCCAATATTTATCTTCCTGTCCACCTTTCTTATCCCCCATAGCATCAATCATTACTCCAAAATCAGATTCAGAGTAATCTAATTTCAAACCAGCTTGTCCTGTGGCTTCTTTTAGTAAATCGAAGGCAGTTGTTCCTTCTTTTACAGTCAGATCAAAACTCTGAGGGCTTCCAGTTCCGTCATCAATGACCAGAGTGGCTTTTTCTTCAACTTTTTCTTCTGCTACTTGAGGAGTAGTAACTTCGGAGACTTCTTCTTCTGGCTTGGTAAACCATTGACAACCAGCACCAGTAAGTACTAAAACTGCTACAATAAGTAAGCCTAGGATCTTTAGTTTTTTCATGATTTTTCTTAAATTAATAAAAAATTCCTTCTCAAAGAAGGAAAATAGATCGACCAAGTCTATTTTCTACCTTCCTCGAGGCAGTCAAAACTCAAAGCATAGGATAGGTAGTCCGGCTTTAACGGCTGCGGGACAGCGGAGGAATCCCTGCCTACTGAGCAGGCAGGTTACCTCTCTTCCCCTATCTCTTCTCTCCCGCACTTTCTAAAAAGTGCGGGGGCTATGCTTATACTAAATTTCAAAAAGAGTGTATATAGAATATATCAAATATTCAAATCCAAGTAAATAGTAACTTATCCACAGCTAATCTAATACTCAATTCCCTTTCTGGCTCGCACCCCTTTTCTAAAATAATGCTTAACTTCTTTTATCTCTGATACAGAGTCTGCAAGATCAATTATTTTCTTTGGAGCATAACGACCAGTTAAGACTAGCTCTGCATTTTTTGGCCGAGACTTAATCATCTCACACACCTCTTCTAAATCTAAAAGTTTAAACCACAAAGCCACATTTATCTCATCTAAAATAACTAAATCATATTTTCTACTTTGAATTATCTCCTGAGCTTTAGCTAGTCCCTTCTCTGCTAGCTTGAAATCTATTTTAGCTGGCTCCCTAACAAATTTTTTCCTTCCAAATTGAAAAACACGAGATCGAGGCAAATATTCTTTAATTGCCTTAATCTCTCCGTATCTTGAGTCTATCTTCATAAACTGAACCATGGCCACGGTTAGCCCATGTCCAATACTTCGAAGAGCATGGCCTAAAGCAGCAGTAGTCTTGCCTGGACCATTGCCAGTCAAAACCTCGACCATACCTAAAGATTTTTTCATATGTTTAATAAGTTAGACTTTACAATAAGAATAGCCACAATTCTTACACACGGCGCATCCATCCTCAAAAGTCAAATCAGCCCCACATTCTGGACATTTTTCTAATTTTTGAGGTCCTCCTCTTTCCAATTTTCTTTTTTCTTTTCCTCCATAATAAAGGACTTGGGCTTGGCGTGATCCATAACGATAAATGGTTATCCCTTTACAGCCTAAATCATAAGCTAACTTATATGCTTTCTCTACATCCTCGGCAGTGGATTCATAAGGCATATTTATGGTTTTGCTTACGGCATTGTCGGTATACCGCTGCCAGGCGGCTTGCATTTTGACATGAATATCATAAGGAATATCCAGAGCAGTAACAAATAGCTTTCTTACATCCTCTGGAATCTTTTCTATTTTTTGAATACTTCCTTTTTCTGCCACCTCTCTCATTAAATCTTTTGAGTAAAACTTTCGCTCACGGGCTATCTTTTCAAAGAAAGGATTTACTTCCACAATTTCTGCCTCACCTCCTAAAATATTGCGTCTAATAAACGAGATGGCAAATAGAGGCTCAACACCTGATGAACAACCTGCAATAATACTAATAGTACCTGTGGGAGCAATAGTGGTTATGGTAGAATTCCTTACTCTGAGCCCCTTCTTGTCCCAAACCGAATCTACAAAATTAGGAAAGACTCCTCTAATCTTTGCTAGCTCAACTGATGCTTTTCTTCCCTCTTCTGTAATAAACTTCATCACTTTCTCTCCTAAAGCTAAAGCTTTCTTTGAACTATAGGGGATCCCAAGCTGGATTAACATATCTGCAAAACCCATTACTCCCAGACCGATCTTTCGATTGACTGTCACCATTTCCTCTATCTCTAACAGAGGGTATCTACACATATCAATAACATTATCCAGAAAATGAACAGCAGTATATGTGGTCTTTTTCAGCCTATCCCAATCAATCTCTGCCTTTTTGCCTTTAGTTTTTACCATCTTGGAAAGATTGATAGAACCAAGGTTACAACTTTCGTTGGGTAAAAGAGGTTGCTCGCCGCATGGATTTGTGGACTCAATTTCTCCAACATGCGGCGTAGGGTTATCTTTATTTATAACATCTATAAATACTGCTCCTGGATCTCCGTTCTTCCAAGTCATCATGCATATTAGCGACCATACTTTTCTGGCAGAAAGCTTACCCACTGCTTCATTAGTTCTGGGACTGATCAATTCGTAATCTGTATCATTTTTCAAAGCTTGCATAAATCGATCAGTCATAGCTACAGAGATATTGAAATTATTTAGCTGTCCTTCTTCTTCTTTGCAGGTAATAAACTCTAGAATGTCTGGATGGTCACAACGTAGGATAGCCATATTGGCCCCCCGACGCGTGCCCCCCTGTTTAATCGCCTCGGTAGCCGCATTAAATACTTTCATAAAAGAAACTGGTCCCGAGGCAATTCCTCCTGTTGATTTTACAATATCTCCCTTGGGACGGAGTCGAGAAAAGGAAAATCCGGTGCCACCACCTGATTGGTGAATGATAGCTGTATTTTTTATAGTTTCAAAAATTCCTTCAATAGAATCAGAAACAGGGAGAACAAAACAAGCAGATAATTGCTGCAATTCTTTTCCCGCATTCATCAATGTAGGAGAATTGGGAAGGAACTCTAGATTAGCCATCATGCGATAAAATTCTTTGATGATTTTCTCCACATCTATTTCTGGATGGTACAAGGTCTTATAGAGATTATCAGCATGAGCTATGTTATGAGCTACTCTCTTAAACATCTGGGTAGGAGTCTCTAGAATTTCTCCCTTGACTCCTTTCCTCAAATATCTTTTTTGAAGAACAGTTAAGGCTCCAGGGGTTGGCTTAAACTCCTTTTCTGCTTCGAGCACTTTCTTTTTTAGCTCTCGGATTTCCTTATGCTTCTGTCGATAAACAATATAGGCTCGAGCCACATCCACCTGTCCTGACTTCATTAGTGCTTCTTCTACAATATCCTGGACTTCTTCCACAGTTGGAATTTGATCTTTAGCTAGCCGTTCTTCGAGTAAAGTAACTACTTTATCAGAAAGTCTCCGAGCCAGACGCTGGTTTGGCTTCTTTACTTCCACCATGGCTTTGTAAATAGCATTAGCGATCTTCTTCTGAACAAACTCAACTATCCTCCCATCTCTTTTTCTGATTTTGGTAAGTTTATGTACTGCAAACATAGAGTATTATCCCTGCTAAATAAAACCGCACCTTACTAATGTATGCTTAGTGCGGATTTTTAATTCGAACGAAGTGAGAATCAAGGTTCTCATCAGAGATGAGGTTCTTATTTAGGAAAATTGATTTCATGGTTATAAATTCGATTCGTGACTAGTTTAATGCAAGCAATAACTAGTCTATCAGTCTAATATTCTTTTGTCAAAATCTATCCACTGGCTATGCCCAATCATTTTTTCCTTTATCTAAAATAAAAAACCTAATTCCTGTCTCCAAAAACAGAAATTAGACTGTGGATAACTTAAATGAAATTAAAGATTAAAACTTAAAAATAAAAATGCACTAATCCTACTTCATCTTCCTTCGAATAAAGGCTGGGATCTCTAGCTCTTTTTCTTCCTTTTTCTTTTCTTCCTCTTCTTGCTTTTTAAAAGGCATTCCAAAATTCCTTACTTCTTTTTTCTCTTCTTCTTTAACCTCTTCCTTTGCTCGATTTTCAAATCCAGTAGCAATAACTGTAATTTTGATCTCATCTTTCATTCTCTCATCTTTAGCTGCTCCAAAAATAATTTTAGCATTTTTATCTACAGATTCTGTAATGATTTTGGCTGCTTCATCTATTTCATGCATGCCTAGATCATTTCCCCCATAGACATTAAATAGCACTCCTTTAGCTCCATCAATAGAAAGCTCAAGAAGCGGACTTGAGATAGCTGCCTTGGCAGCCTCAGCTGCTCTATTTTCCCCAGAAGCCCGTCCAATAGCCATTAGGGCAGAGCCAGCGCCTTGCATAATAGCTTTGACATCAGCAAAGTCTACATTAATGATTCCAGGCACTACCACTAAATCAGATATACCCTGTACTCCTTGCCTTAAAATATCATCTACTTTAGAAAAAGCTTGAAGCAGTGATGTATCTTTGTCGATAATTTGAAGAATTTTATCATTGGGAATAGTAATCAAAGTATCAATTTTGTCTTTGATCTCTCCGTGGCCTTTGTCAGCTATCTCCATTCGCTGCACACCTTCAAAAGAAAAAGGTTTAGTTACTACCCCTACACAAAGAGCTCCCACATCTTTAGCTATATTGGCTACAATTGGGCCTGCTCCTGTTCCTGTTCCTCCTCCAAGACCATAAGTTAAGAAGATCATATCTGATTCTCTCAGTACTTCATGAACTTCTTCTTGATCTTCTTCTATTGCTTGTCTGCCTAAATCTGGATTCATGCCTGTGCCCAAACCTTTAGTTAAAGACTTTCCAATGTGAATTTTTTTGTCAGCCTTGTTAAAATGAAGAGCCTGAGCATCGGTATTAATAGCAATAAATTCTACTCCTTTCATTTTAGAGGCGATCATTCTATCTACGGCTGCCCCTCCTGCTCCTCCTATACCTACTACTCTAATTTTGGCATAGGTTTCATAATGTGGTTTGATTTCCATACGTTTATCCTTTCTCATAAAATTAAATTATTAAACTCTCTATATGAAAGTCTAGAACATTGAAAAAACTGTGTCAAGTTTTTGTTCATTTTGAACAATAATTTTGTTCAAAGGATCAAGGTGTAAATAAAAAATCGTAACAACCTTCCATTAATAAGGTTATTACGATAATTAATTTATGTCAAGTAGAAGATTGAAATTGTTTATGGTAGAAAATGTTTGAACCACTTCTTCACTTGCCTCACACCCTTACCCAGGGGTAAACCCGAAACTCTTCTCTTCTCTTCGTGAGTTGCTCCCCATATTAGAAGACCTATCACTGTAGAAAAGGCAGGATCATCAACTTTCTCTAATGATGTAGGCAATTCAAGAGGGAATCCTACCTGAGCAGGTAACCTTAGTTCCTTTTTAGCTAAATCCACAATACCTGGAAGCTTAGCTCCCCCTCCAGTCAAAACAACTCCACAAGGTAACTTTCCGCTTCTATCTATGCTTTTTAGTTCTTTGTCTGCTAGAGAAAAGACTTCAGAAAGTCTGGCCTCAATAATTTCTGCAACTTGTCTCAGAGAGACAGTTCCCTCTTCTTGAGACTGTATCTTAGATAAGTCTAGCTCTTCTTTTTTGTCTACTTCTTTTGCATTTGCCTGACCATATTCTAATTTTACTTTCTCTGCTGTATCAACACTGCATCTTAAACCTATAGCTAAGTCATTAGTAATGTATTCTGACCCAATAGGTAAAACCGTCAGGTGTAAAAGATCTCCTTCTTCAAAAACTACAAGACCCGAGGTTCCTGCTCCAATATCTAAAAGCATTACCCCTAGTTCCTTCTGGCGTTTTGTAAGAGATGAAGTGGCACAAGCCAAAGGGCTAACTACTAACTCGTCGATGTCTATACCCACCCTGGCTACACATTTAGTTAGGTTTTTAATAAAAGAGGAGGTTCCTTGTAAAATATTAGCCTCAACTTCTAGCCTTACCCCGGTCATTCCTAGGGGATCTTTTATACCACCTGAACCATCCACTATAAAATTTCTAGGAATGACATGAAGAATTTCCATGTTGGCTGGGATAGATATGGCTTGAGCAGCATCAATAACTCTGGCCACATCGTCATCTGCAATCTCACTGTCTGCTCTAGATACAGCAATAACTCCTTTACTTTTAACTGATGTAATGTGACTACCACCTATGTTTACATAGGCATGTTCTATGGGAACGCCTGAAGTTCTTTCTGCTTGTTCTAGCGAGGCAGAGATAGAAGAAACCGCTTCTTCTACATCTACAACTTGTCCTCTACGAATGCCAGAGCATGAGCTTTCTCCTATGCCAATAATATGAGGCTTGTCTTCCTCTTCCACCTTTTTTCCTACTACACATCTGATTTTGCTAGACCCAATGTCTAGGCCTGAAATGACTTCTTCTTTAGGCATAAGTCATATTAACATTTAAACATCTTCTTAAAAAAATCTATTCTTGATTATGTTTAAATGATCCTTTTCTATTTTATCAAACTTTTTAATTTATATCAAAAAAATTTGTTTACAATATAAGGAATAAGGATGATTAAGCCAACAATAGTTGCCACTATAAGAGTGATCAAATTACAAGCTGCAGTCATGTCTTTCATCACCTCTGCATAGGGATGTACTCTTGGTTTTAAGATATCCACCATCCTTTCAAAAATAGTATTTATCACTTCTATAACTAAAACAAAAACAATGACCATTCCCAAAACTACACTCTCGAGCAATGTGACTTTGAAATAAATCATGCAAGCTATAACAATCAAAGCTAATATAATTTCTATTCTAAAAGTCTGCTGGGATCTGATAATATACTTTAATCCTTTAAAAGCATATTTAAAACTTAGATATAATTTTCTAAAACTTAAGAACTTCATCTTTATGGATTAGTTTCATAGGTTTAACTTTCTGATAATTTTTTTCTCTAGCTCCATCATTCTCTTTGCCCGCCTTTGACTTATCTCATGATCCATACCTAAAAGATGTAAAAGTCCATGAGTAAATAGTATAGCTACCTCAGTCAACACCAAATGTCCAAACCTTTTTGCCTGTCTTTTAGCTTGTGGATAGCAAATGATTATATCACCTAAAGGTAGAAGTCCTGTTTTTGGAGCGACGAAATGCTTTCTTGACTCTACTTGAGAAAAAGCTAGGACGTCAGTAACACGATTTTGCCCCCTGTATCGTCTATTCAATGTCCTTATTTTATCCTCTCCTACCAAAAGCAAACTTATTTCCACACCTTTCTTAATTCCAACTATATCTAATACTTGCTTAGCTATCTTCCCAATGAAAGACTTGGAGACTTTAGTTTTAACTGTGGTTTTAATATCGAGTAGAATATGCAACATTCAAGAGGGGTAAAAAATATTTATCTTTTTTTAGTTCTTCTAAATTCCTTTTCTTCGACTCTACCTAATTTTCTAAGATATTCTTTTTCTTCTCTCAACTTCTTTCTTCTTCTAGCCTCCTCCCGCAACAGCCTTTTGCTTTTAGGTGGCTGATAAAACATTTTCCCTCTCACTTTAATCAAAATACGACTTTGCTTTAGTCTCCTTTTGAAACGACGTAGCAAAGACTCTACGGATTCATGCTCTTTTTTTCTAACCT
>JAUVWW010000012.1 GCA_030603885.1 bacterium | reverse complement strand
CCACATCTCCCGTGGCCACATTAATTCCTTTTCTGAAGTTTCGATCAAAAGCAAAGACATCCCAGCCAGTATACTTTCCATTCTTTTCTAATACTCTTAGGTGGGGTCCTCCTCCTTTTCCTGCTCCTACAATTATTTCAGGCTCACCATCTCCGTCTACATCTCCTAAAGCCATCGATACTCCGCCTTTAAAATTTTTATGATAAGCAAGAAAACTTTTGAGTTTTTTTCCTTTAGAGTCAAAGATATTTACTCTCGGTTCCACATTAGATCGAGGACCAACGCCTATCCAGGAAGTAAGAGTTTTGGAAGATTTAGTTATTTTTGAAGAATAGAAATTTTTTATTCTTATACCTTTATAATAGTATTTTAATATTTGGTGATATTTTTTTCCTGCTTCGGCCATTTTACGAGCTCCATATCCAGAAAGTCCTACTCCATGTCCTAAAAGAGTCATGCCCTTGCAGGCTGGATCAGGTCGTGATACCAACCAAGGTCTTTTTCCTTTCCATACTTCATGGTGAGATCTAGTTCTGCCGTCTGATCTTGAGAAATAAGGAGTGACTACTACCTTGCCTTTATAGGTGACCATTTTGCCGCAAGTGGAAAGGACTGCTTGAGCAAAATTAGGATTTCTAAGTTCGAAATTATAACCTTTGTATACTTGATCTGAAGCAGTAGTATTCAGATGAAAAAACTCATTTTTATGCTTGCCTCCTAAACTTAGAACATACTGGGCATAAGTGCGAGCTATAATAGCCAAGGCTTTTTGAAATTCTGGATGAGAACGGCTAGTAGTTTCTGCCACTCCCAAAAGATAAGCCTCAAGAGGCAGTTGGTTTATTACCCAAGTCTTTTTTGTTTTAGGGTTGTACCTTATCTCTATTACGCCTCTGAAACGATTGTCATTTAAAGCTCGATTCCAAGAAGGTCTGGCTTTGAAATTTACAATTTGAATATAGCTTGCACCTCTCTTTGGAATAAACTTAGGATAAGAGGAGAGAGCTTTTTTCCATCCCTTGGGCCCTTTTAGATAATACTTTCCTTTTTTAAATCTTACACTGACTATTTCGTTTTTATTAAAAGAAGCCAAGGATTTATTCTTGACTTTAATTTTAAAAGGACCATCTGAACTCAATTTGATTTCTTGGTTAGTATTGTATAGTCCTATTCGAATTATATCTCCTTTGCTGGTGAGACCACTTTTTTCTATTAGCCTTTCCATTTCATGAGAGACAACTTTTATAGAAAGGACAAAACCACCCCCTTTTATTTTTTGTGACTTTGTATATAAATCAAACTTTTCTTTGTATGAGCCTGGTTTTTTAGGAGCTCTTATAGTAAAAAATAATTTTATTTTCCTGCCTGGCTTTATATCCTTATTTATTTTAGCTGCCCAGTTTCTGTTCCAATAAGGAGTTTTAAATTTGCTTTTGGTATTAATTAAACCTACTTGTCCTTTTTTCCAAGTTTTCTTTCCTGTATTTTTAAACTCCACCCAAACAGTGAGTTCTTCATTTTCTTTAAAATATAAAGATTTGTGACTTTGATTTAATATCTTGGCTCTAAAGGGAGAGATAGAGGTTAGTTTAGCTATTTGAGCAGGAAGCCAAGATAGCTTATCGCCATATAAATAAAAACTTAGCCCCAAGACAATGACTATGATAGCTAAGCCTAAAAGAATTAATTTTTTATCTCTGATTTTAGTCATTTTATTTTTGTTTTTTTATCCTCCATCTTTAGTTTATCATATCTAAATTAAAAAGTCAACCTTTCTTTTTTAGCTTTAGATATGGTATGATGTTAGTAGTTTATTCCTAAATTTTTTGTATGTCCAACCAAGAACAAGTTTCCCTCACTCGTAAGGTGGCTCACAATACTATCATCCAGTTTACAGGAAAGACAATAGCTACTCTTTTAGCAGTAGTCATTGCTTCTTTGTTGATGAGGTATCTTGGGCCAGAAGGTTTTGGAGAATATACCATCATCATTACTTTCTTAGCTATTTTTTCTGTCTTGGCTGATTTAGGGCTAGAAGCCACCCTGACCAGAGAAATCTCTAAAGAGGGTGCCGATATTAAAAAAATAGTCTCTAATATATTTACTATAAAGCTAATCTTTGGTTTTGCTATCTTGCTTCTGGCTCCCATCATAGCTTTATTCTTTCCTTATTCTGATACAGTCAAGAAAGGAATTCTAATAGGGGTTATCTCTTATCTTTGTATTATCTTAATTCGAGTTCTTTGGGGTATTTTTCAAAAACATTTCCATATGGAAAAGGTAGCTATAGGAGAAGTATCAGCTAAGGTGATTTGGCTTTTAGGAGTAATATTATGTGTCAGGCTTAATTTTGGTCTATTGTACATTGTAGCTTTTGCTGTTCTGGCTAATTTTGTAAATTTGATCGTGATTTTTCTCTTTGCTCAGCCTTTTGTGAAAATCAGATTAGCTTTTAATTTTTTGGAGTGGAGGCATCTTCTTAAAATAGCTTATCCCTTAGCCATTATGGCGGCACTGACTTTGGTTTATTTTAGGGTCAATATTATTTTATTATCGGTGCTAAAATCAGAAGCTGAAGTAGGTATTTATGGAGCAGCCAATAAAATCATTGAGTTTTTAGTTACTCTTTCAGCTATA
The DNA here is from genome assembly GCA_030603885.1 of bacterium. Lineage (GTDB taxonomy): Bacteria > Patescibacteriota > JABMPQ01 > JABMPQ01 > JAUVWW01 > JAUVWW01. Next base: position 9,167 of record JAUVWW010000012.1, on the reverse strand, counting down.
TTTACTGGACTTTTACTTCCAGTTTTGTCTCGGACTGTTTTTTTAGATAGAGAAAGGTTTGCTAAGGTGTATCAGAAAGGATTTAATGCTTTAGCTGTTCTAGCTATACCTCTGATTTTTGGAACTCAATTCTTTGCCAAGCCTATTATTGGACTTCTTGGAGGCAAAGAGTTTTTAGCTTCGGCTAGTGTTTTAAGAATTTTAATCTTTTCTTGTGGTTTTATTTTCTTTGCCCATCTTTTTTCTTATGCTGTAGTGGCAGCTAATCAACAGAAAAAAGCAGTTTGGTTTTATGGCTTGGCTGCCTTTGTTGCAGTTTTGGGTAATTTAATTTTTATTCCCTATTTTTCTTATTATGCCACTGCGGTGGTATCTATAGCCTCTGAAGCTATAATTTGTCTTTCCTGTGCTTGGATAATAGCTCGAGCAATTAAAGCAAGACCCCATCTTAAGGTTTTTCTAAAGTCACTAATTTCCTCTTTAATTATGTGTGGAATGTTATATTTACTACCCAAGTGGCATTTTTCTATATCTTTTGTCTTGGCTATAGTAATTTACTTTGTTGTGCTATATATACTCAGAGGTTTTTCTAAAGAGACAGTAAAAGAGATTATAAGATTAAGATAAGAGTTAATGCATATTAGTAAAACCATTTGTGATATTAGAGAGATATTAGTCTGTTTACATGAAGAAACTGAGCAAGGGCATTCGAAAATATATCAGAAAAGAAAAAGCTCGCATCAGGCGAGAGGTTTTAGATATTGAAGAACAGAAAAGATTAATTAAGGAGTTATATGAGAAGTTGGGAATTAAACGAAAATGAGTGAAATAGATTTGTCTATAATAATAGTTAATTTTAATACTAAGGTTCTTCTGAAAGAGTGCTTATCTTCTTTGTTTAAAAATATTAAAAACCTAAGGTATGAGGTGATTGTGGTTGATAATTATTCAAGTGATGGTAGCGTTGAGACGGTAGAAAAAAATTTTCCTGAAGTTAGATTAATTAAAAACAAAGAAAATTTGGGATTTGCCAAGGCCAACAATCAGGGCCTTGCGCTTGCCCAGGGAAAATATATTTCTTTTTTGAACAGTGATACTCTTGTTTTGTCCAATGCCTTTAAATCTTTAATCAAGATTATAGAAAAAAATCCTTTAATAGGACTTTTAGGTCCCAGGCTCCAAGGCAAAAATGGACAGATCCAAATTTCAGCTCGCAAGAAATTTCCTTCTTTGCTTTCGGTTTTTGTAGAATATACTTTTCCCTTACAACAATTGTTAATTCGGACAGAAAATTTACATCCTTGCGATTTTGGCAGAAAAGCTCACCTAAAAGACTTAAAAACAGCTCACCTAATGGGTGCTTGTTTGTTGGCTAAAAAAGAAGTCATCCAGAAAGTCAGAGGATTTGATGAGAGATTTTTCTTATTTTTAGAAGAAACAGATCTGGCTCAGAGGCTAATACGGGCTGGCTATCAGATAAGGTATACACCAAAAGCTAAAATAATCCACCTAGCGAGAGGAAGTATTAAGGGATGGCCAGCTGCCTCCCCATATTATTTAAAAAGCCTCTTTCAATATTTTTTTAAATATCATAAAACCCAGAGACTGTCTTTACCTACCATTCTATTCTTAGCTTCTCTTTTGTCTATTGTTTTTTTAATTCCTGCTTTTCTATTTCTTTTTTGGCATCCTCAGCTTAGCGCAAAGATATTTCAGTATCTTAAAGATTATTTCTCTATACTTGGTTTGATTTTCTCGAGAAAGGTTTCTATTTAATATATGACTATTGGTATCGATACTCGCACCATAGTTGGTAAGCGAGCTGGCAAAGGACAATATACTTATAATTTGGTTAAAGCTTTAGCCAAGATTGATCGAAAAAATCAATATATTTTATATCTCAGCAAACAGCATTCTGCTCTCAGCCTCCAACTTCCAAATAATTTTAGAGTAAAAATTATTGTCTGGCCCTCCTTTTTTTGGCATCTAGCCACTTTGTACCATCTTAGATTTATAGATAAGGTCGATGTTTTTTTAGCTCCCACCAGCTATATTATTTCAGCTTTAGGATATAGGAAGAGTGTGGTGGTAGTTCATGACCTATTTAGTTTTTTGGGTTTGGTTTCCCATCAGAAAAAAGCTACTATCATAGAAAGACTTACTGCCAGAAGAGCTTTTAGGTGTGCAAGAAAAATTATCGCTATCTCTCAAAATACTAAAAATGATCTTATGCGCTTGTTTAAAATTGATCCTAAAAGAATTTCCGTAATTTACAATGGAGCAGATAAACAGTTTATCCCTATTCAAAATAAAAGTGAAATTGATCGAGTTTTGAAACAATATAAATTGCCAGATAAATTTTTTCTTTTTGTAAGTACACTTGAGCCCAGAAAGAACGTGGTGAGATTAATCAAAGCTTATTATAAATTAACTAAGTTACTAAGCTTTAAGACTACTAGATTACCTCATTTTGTTTTAGTAGGACAGAAAGGATGGAACTATAGAGAGATCTTTGATACAGTAGGAAGACTTAATCTTAAGAACAGAGTCATTTTTGCTGATTATATAAGGAACAAAGATTTACCTTATTTGTACAACGCAGCTTTAGCTTTTGTATTCCCATCTTTGTATGAAGGATTTGGACTGCCGGTTTTAGAAGCTATGGCTTGTCAATGTCCGGTGATTGCATCTAATGTTTCTTCATTGCCCGAGGTAGGAAGTAAGGCTGTTTTGTATGTAGATCCATACAGTGTAGATGAGATTGCCAAGGCCATGAAAAAAGTTTTAGTTAACCAAGAGCTAAGAAAAAAACTTCAACAAAAAGGTCTAGCCCAAGCCAGGAAATTTTCTTGGCAGAAAACAGCAAGAGAAACTCTGAAAGTTTTAAAGCAAATATAAAAAATTTATCAAAATACATTATCATTCTTATCTCCTCAGCTATCGCAGCTCTATTGGCTGTTTATTTTCTCAAACTTGCTCCTTTGATAGCTTTAGCCATTATCATTTTTATTACTTTCGCTTTAGCCATTTTCAAAAGCCCAATCTTTGGAATATTTTTAGTTGCTTTTCTTTTGCCTTTTGAAAGAACAGGCTCGATAGAGATTGCTGGCATCACTGTCAGAGCTAGCCAGATATTTGCTTTAATAGCTCTGATAGCTTGGCTTTTGATTTTCTTGGCTAGGAAGAAAAACTTTAATGCTAAAAATCCTATACTCATTCCTATTTCTTTTTTTGTAGCTATCTCAAGCCTTTCTATAATTAAGGCAGTAAATTTCCAAAGAGCGGTCTTAGTATTTTTATTTAATGCCTTTGTCATAGCTATAGCTTTAATGATTCCTAACTTGGTCAAACGAAAAGAACATCTAGACAAGATTATAAAAATTATTTTAATTTCCTGTTTTGTGGTATCTTGTTTTGGTATTTATCAATTTCTAGGAGATGTAGCTGGACTTCCCCCGTCTCTTACTGGCCTTAGAGAGCACTACACTAGTGTAGTATTTGGTTTTCCCAGAATCCAGTCTACTTGCCTTGAACCTCTATATTTTGCAAACTATCTTCTGATTCCCATCTCTTTGTGTTTGGCTTTGCTTTCAAGAAAAAAAGAGGGATCTAGGTTTTCAATAAGGCCTTTGTATTTAGTTCTGATCTTGGGGTTGGCCTCGGTTAATCTCATTCTCACCTTATCTCGAGGAGGATATCTAGGATTTGTTACTGTTATTTTTCTAAGTTTAATTATTTTCTTTAGATCTTTTTTCACTTGGAGAAAAGTTCTTATCTTTATTTTTATCATTCTAGTAGCTTTTATTTCTGTTTTAGGATTTCTAAGATTAGCAGGCAGAGAAGAAGCCTTAGAAACTTTTCTCCGTCAGGCGACTAACATTGCTCAAGGACCGGCAGTGGTAGAAAGAACCTCAGCCTATGAGGAAGCATGGAAATTATTTAAAGAACATCCTTGGCTAGGTATTGGGGTGGGCAATTTCGGTCCCGTCTATGCTGAACACTCTCAAATAATTCCAGAAGAAATTGGCTGGCCTATAGTTAACAATGAATTTTTAGAAATTTTAGTTGAAGTTGGAATTTTTGGATTCCTAAGTTTTCTAGCCTTTATTATAGTTCTCATTGTTTATTCTATCCGAGCCATAAGATGGACCAAGGATAACAATCTCAAGACTATCCTAGCTGGACTTTTGATTGCTTTTTGTGGCATCTTAGTCCAGTATCAAACTTTTTCTACTTTATATATTCTGCATATTTGGTTTTTGATTGGACTGATGATAGCAGTAAGTAATCTAGGTTTTAAAAGCCCAGTCTATGAGAAACAAGGTTTTCAAGATTAGCTTAATCTTATTTTTTGTATTTTGTCTGATTTATACAGCAGTTGCTCTTTTATTAGTTAAACAACCTCAAGGACCAAGAGGAGGAACCAGGGGTGATGAGCCCCATTATTTGATTATGTCTTATAGCCTGTGGAGGGATAGAGATTTGGAATTGACCAATAATTATGAGAATAAAGATTGGCTTGAGTTCCATAAGCAAGCTGCTTTAGATCCCCACGTTGGGCGAGGAGAAGAAGGACAGATATATCCCCTTCATGGTCTTGCTCTTTCTCTTTTTATTTTGCCTTTTTATTTTTTAGCTGGAGTCCTGGGAGTCAGAATTTTTCTAGGAGTGATAGCTGCCTTACTTGTGGCAAATATTTTTCTTTTTTGTTTTGAGGTCACAAAAAATAGAAATGCATCTTTGCTAGTAACTTCCATCTTAGGCATCTCCGCTCCCCTAATTACCAATTCCATTCTTATCTTTCCTGAGATAATAGGTGCCCTAATTACTCTTTGGCTTGTACGAAAGTTATATTCTTATTCTAAGTTAAAACCCTCGGTCTTTAGTTGTTTGGCCACAGGATTTTGTCTTGGGCTGCTCCCTTGGCTCCATGTTAAATATTTAATTATAGTTTTGGTTTTGGCTGTTTTTGCTTCATATTATTTTTACAGACAAAGAGTGAAAAAAGAAATCTATATTTATTTTATCGCTCCTCTCTTAGTTTTGGGTTTTAGTCTAATGTATTATTTATACCATTTCTATGGGAGTGTTTTACCTAATGCAGCTTATCAAAGTATTGGACATCCCACTTTATTTTCTGGAAATTTAGGTATGGGAATTTTAGGGTCCCTTTTTGACCAAGAAAGAGGATTGTTTATTAGTGCTCCTATCTATATTCTGGCTATTTGGGGAGCCATGTTTCTTTGGAGAAGAGCAAGACAATTGACCATCCTGCTTGGCTTTGTAATATTGCCATACTTTATTTTGATCTGTTCTTTTCGAGATTGGATGGGAGGCTGGAGCCCAGCAGCCAGATACTTGGTACCTGTAGTTGGTCTTATGAGTGTATTTATTGTAGAATGTTTTGTTAGACTAAGGCGCCTAATTTCATTTCGCTTGATAATTTGTCTTTTCATTCTTTGGGGTTTACTTCTAGTTCTGCTTATCCCATATACTTTACATTTTGGATATGGAGATTGGTTAGGAGAAAATGAAGCCTTGCAAGTAATAAGACAAAATACTAGAATCAATCTAGCTTATCTTTTCCCTTCATTTGTATTGATATCTTTAAAAAGTTATATTTTGACTGCTATATTTATAGTTGTAATAAGTTTGATAGGTTTCTATTTTTATAAAATGAAAAACCTATCTGGTTAATATGGAAATTCTTTTAATTACAATTTGTCTAGCCATTTTCTTTCTCATTTGTCTTTTTAGACTAGATTTAGGACTTTTTGTTTTGTCTGTGTTACTCCCTACCTATTTAGTGCGGTTTAAAGTTGGATTCTTACCCAGTACTTTTTTAGAAGGGATGATTTTGGTAATTATAATAGCTTTCTTAATTAAAACATTAGCTCATCGCAAATTTAGGCGAGTAATAAACGAATATAAGCGAGTACTTAAACCGTGGCTGATTCCTGTTATTTTATTTCTTCTGGCAGCCACTATTTCAGTTTTTGTCTCTTGTAATCTTAGATCAGCAGTGGGTATTTGGAAAGCCTATTTTATTGAACCTATACTTTTGTTTTTAGTTTTTATCTCTGCTATTAAAACAAAAAGACAGATTAGACTAATTTTATATGGTTTAGGAATATCAGCCATTTGGGTCTCAGTCATTGCCATTTATCAAAAATTTACTGGTTGGGCTATTCCTGATCCTATATGGCAGGCCTCACCAACAAGAAGGGTAACTTCGATTTATGGTTATCCTAATGCTTTGGGCCTTTATCTTGGACCAATTATAGTTTTGTATTTTGGGTTGGCTCTGGGACAACTTAGAGCTTTCTTTTGGACACGAAACTACTCAAGTACTAATACAAAATCAAATGGACCCCTAAGATATATTTTTTATATCTTAGTGATTGTCTTATCTTCACTAGCCGTTGTCTTTGCCCGCTCTCACGGAGCCTGGCTGGGAGTGGTGGCTGGAATTTTCTTTTTAGGTTTACTTAGCAAAAAAAGAGCTTGGTTTATTTTAGCTATAGTGATTTTGATTCTTTTATTTTCTTTTCCTCAAACAAGGATGAAAATTTTAGATTGGGCAGGCTATGAAGAAAATATCAGATTAAGACTTGATCTTTGGAGAGATAGTCTCAGGCTCATAAAATATTCTCCTTTACTAGGCACAGGTCTGGCTGGTTTTCAAACCATCTATGAAAAATATCGCCAGGTAAAACACTTTGGATTATTTCCTTATCCTCATAATATTGTTTTAAATTTTTGGTTAGAGACAGGACTTTTAGGACTGATAGCTTTTGTATGGTTGGTAGTTAGGTTTTTCAAATCAGGATTTGCCATTCTAAGAAAAGAACTATCAACTATCAACTATCAACTATCAGCTGGCTTGATGGCTGCTATGGTTTGTCTTATTATTCATGGTTTAGTAGATGTTCCCTATTTCAAAAACGATTTATCTGTTCAATTTTGGATATTTGTAGGTTTGTTAGTTGTGGCTAATCTCGGGCTTGACAAAAAGAAAAAAATAGACTAAAATAGAAGTAGAGAGTGAGATTTGTAGATTGGCAGCGAGAGAAAGCCTATAAAAACAAAAACCAAAATGAACAGAAAAAAAGTAAAATTTGCTATTATTTTAGCAATTTTAGGAGTAGTCCTGGTCGTTGGGGCTATTTTTATTCTTTCTAGAGGGAAACTTAAAGAAGCCAAGATTGAAGTAGAGGAAATAGTAATTCAAGATTTTCAAGAAGATCAAAAAACCGATCCCTTATCTTTACTTTCTGCCTCGGTTGTCCAAACTTATAAAACAGCTAGTCTGCAAAAAAGAGAGACTGATAAGTTAACTCTTTCTAAAAAGGGCGATGGAAACTTTGAGCCAAAACACCTATATACTTCTAAAGTTCTTTCTTCTAAGATGGGCTTTAATGCTGTTGGACCTCACTGGATTGAAGAATTGCCAGATGGCACAAAAATAGACCTAGAGATGAGAATAAAAGATACCAAGAATAAATGGAGTCAATGGATGAAAGTTGAAAAAGCAGAGGCAGGCAAAGAAGTTAAAGAGGAAGAGACTTTTGGTGAGCTTGTCTTTGTTGAATCTGGAAAGGATATTCAGTACAGAGTCCAACTTGAAACCTCTAATCCAAAAGTCACCCCTTTGTTAGACAATCTGAAATTCACTTTTATTGATTCTACCCGAGGTCCAAAAGTTAAGAAAGTAGCCTTTTTAGATAGATTGTTTAATATAGCTCGGGCTGCTGGTAGGCCAAGGATTATCTCTCGCAGAGAGTGGGGCTGTGATGAAAGTTTGATGTTTTGGAATCCAGAATACTATCCAGTTTCAGCTTTGGTTTTGCATCACACGGCTGGTTGGGATGGGGGATCAAACCCAGCTGCTGTAGTCAGAGGTATTTATTATTATCATGCTGTTACCCGAAGATGGGGAGATATAGGATATAACTTTTTAGTGGATAAGTATGGCAATATTTATGAAGGTCGATCCGGAGGAGAAGGAGTAATTGCTGCCCATGCTTATGATGAAATAAATAGAATAAATTATAATAGAGGCTCAATTGGTGTGGCTGTTTTAGGAAGTTATGGAAGTTATGGTATATCTTATAAAGCCAAACAAGCCCTTAGTAAGCTTTCTGCCTCCTTGCTTTACGATTTCAATCTCGGTCCCACAAGTTGGAGCAGATTACAAGGTAAAAGAGTGCCTACTGTTTGTGCTCACCGAGATCTTGAGCCTACCCAATGTCCAGGAGGCAGATTTTATAGTCAAATTTCTTCTATTAGAAGTCTAGCTAGGGGTATTCAAAGGGGTTTTGGAGCTAAAGCATATAAGGGAAGGATTGTAAGTAAAGTCAGAAAGAGTCTAAGAGTAAATATAGCTGTGAAAAATCTAAGCAATTTTGTCTGGCACAACTATACTAAAAATGCAGCTCGAATAGTCTCAGGCAAGAAGCAAATAGCCAAAATGAAAGAGACAAACGTGGCTCCAGGACAAATAGCTCATTTCTCTTTTAGGTTAGGAAATAAGCCTTTTTCGATCATGATTGGTAAGAGAAAAATTGGAGGTGGTGGTACTGTAATTACCTCTTCTTTGCCCAGAGTAAGATCAGCTGTCTTTTCCAAAACCAATACTATAGTGCTTAATTTTAACAAATCTTTAAGTAATATTCGAGTAAGAAAAAGCCAATTTCGGGTCAAAGTCGGTTCAAAAACCTATCCTATTCTTAAGGTAAGAAAGAAGGGAAAACAGCTAAGACTGATTTTAGCTGAAAGGATAGGATATAAGTTAACCCCAAAAGTAAGCTATATTTCTTCTGGAGGATGGAGAACGATTAAGGCCCAGAATAAAATTAAAGATAGTCCGGATTTGGTGAATTTCCTAGTGAGCAAAAGAAATTCTTCTAATGAAATTAAGACATTTAATCGAGAAGGAAAAACTCTTTCTTCCTTTTGGGCTTATCGTCCAGAGTTTAGGATAGGAGTATCTCTAGCTTTAGGAGATGTGGATGGTGACGGAGAAGAAGAGATTGTGGTTGGAGCAGGAAAAGGAGGAGGACCCCACCTAAGAGTATTAGAAAAGAATGGAAAGTATACTGGCTGGGATGTCTTTGCTTTTGATCGAAACTTCAGAAAAGGAATTAATGTGGCCACGGGAGATGTGG
>JAUVWW010000011.1 GCA_030603885.1 bacterium | reverse complement strand
CTGGAACAGAACCTCGTCTAAAGGCAATGACTGGAGTACCACAAGCCATAGCTTCAATCATAACTAAGCCAAAAGGTTCTTCCCATTGAATAGGAAAAAGAAGAGCTTTAGCATTTCTTAAAAGTTTAACTCTTTGTTCATAATCTATTTCTCCTATGAAGTTTATCAACTTTCCATCTATTTGTGGCTTTATTTTTTCCTCAAAACGTTTCTTATCTACAAGCTCATCAAGAAAAGCAGCAATATACAGCTTCTTTCTGATCCTCTTTGCTACTCTTATGGCATATTCAACACCTTTTTCTATACTTATTCTACCAAGAAAAACAAGATAATCTTTTGGATTTTTGTTAAATTCGTGTTTTTTTATATCAATGCCATGATAAATTGTAGCCACAAAATTAAGTGTTGGTATTGATTTTCTTTGAGCATTACTAATAGAAATATAAGGGTTTTGAGAGTATTTTTGATAAATTTTAAAAGAAGTTGACTTTTTCCTAGAGGGTAAAGGCCGGTGAAGAGTAGTGATACAAGGCTTTGAAACAAAATCCGTAAAAAAGAGGGTTTCTAATCCAACATGATTATGAATTATATCAAACTCTTTGGCTTTTTTAAATACGGCATTTAAATTCAACAAATCATAGATCTTCTTGTGCCAAGGAATATTATCCTCTCGCAACCCGTGCGGATAAACAGATATTAATTTCGCCTTAGTTATAGAATCACCAGTGGCAAATAGGGTTACCTTATGACCTCTTCTCACTAATTCTTCTGTCAGATTATGTACAATCAATTCTGTTCCTCCAAATTTTTTAGGAGGAATTCTAAACCACAAAGGAGCTAGTTGAGCAATTCTAAGTTTTTTCATGCTAAAATTTTATAATATACTTTCTCGTATCCATCTACCATTTTCTTTATTGTAAAATTCTTTTCTACATGTTTTCTACAATCCTCTCTTTTTATTCGATCTATTTTCTTAATTGCCTTAACCATCTCAGAAATCATGTGTTTTTGGCTGACGATGAAACCGGTTTTACCATTAACCACTATTTCTGGTACAGAGGCACGTCTGGGCGCAATAACTGGCGTACCACAAGCCATTGCCTCGGGCATCACCAAACCAAAAGGTTCTTCCCAATTAATAGGATCAAGTAAAACTTTAGCATTTTCTAAAAGTCTCACTTTATCCTTATGTCCTAATTCCCCTAAAAATTTAATCTGCTTTCCGTCAACTAAAGGCTTTACTTTCTTCTCCCAATATTCTCTATCTACTGGATCAATCTTAGCAGCAATAAGTAATTTTTCTCTGGCCGCTTTAGCTACTTTGATTGCTTGCACAACCCCCTTTTCTGGAGAAATTCTTCCTAAAAAAGCAAGGTAATCATCTGGATCATTATTAAAAATGAAATCCTCAACCTTAATTCCATTATAAACAGTGGCAACATAATTTAAGCCAGGAAAAAATCTTCTCTGGCTATTACTTATAGAGACAAAGGGATGATTTTTCTTGTTGCCAAAAACGAGCCGTTGATATTTTATATTCAGCGGACCATGGAGGGTGGTAACCATGGGAATATCTACAAGAGAAGAAAAGGCTAAAACCCGCCAACCAATATGATTGTGTAAAAGATCAAAATGATGATTTTTAATGTATTCTAGAATTTTTCCTACTCCGATTAGCTTATAAGATTCTCGTGTCTTAAGATCCATCGTTCTCACTTTGAGAGAATAGGGGTAAACTTGAATTAGTTTAGCTGAAGTTTTAGATCCGCCTAAAGCAAATAAGGTTACCTTATGTCCTCTCCTAACTAATTCCTCAGTTAAATTATGCACTACTAATTCTGTGCCACCATACTTTTTAGGAGGTACAACCTCTTCAAAAGACGAAATTTGAGCAATCTCTATATTTTTCTTCATTTCTTAATAATATCTTTATATAAATTACTCATTTGAGAAGCGATTTTTCTCCAATCAAACAAATAAAGTACTCTTTTTCTCCCGCTCTTCCCCATATTTCTCCTAGTTTTTTCATGTTTCAAAAGAAAAACGATTTTTTGAGCCAGATCATAGGGACTTCTAGGAATAAACAAAAGTCCTGTTATGTTTTCCTTTACCCCGTATTGCAAACCTCCGACACGCGAGGCAATTACTGGCGTAGCACAAATTGCTGACTCAATAGGCACCAAGCCAAATGGCTCATAATAAGAAGGGGTAATTGTAATATCTGCTGCTGAATAGTAATAAGATAGTTTTTCTTGGGGTTTGCTTCCTAAAAACTTAACATGTCTTTTAATGTTTAATTCTGCAACAATTTTTTTCAATCTTTGCAACTCTTCGTCAGACGAACTGCCACCCACAATTATTAACTTAAGATTTTTTAGAAAATCTTGTCCCTGATCTAGCTCTGTAAGAACATAGTGGAGAGCAAATAAAAGAGTGCCAATTCCCTTTCTCCACTCCAAACGTCCCACATAAAGAAGAATATTCCAATTTGGGGAATATCCTAAATATTTTCTTGCTTTTGTCTTACTTATTTTTTTAAATACCTGACTATCTGCTCCGCAGGGAATTATGACAACCCTTCTCGGATTTATATGATAATACTCAAACATGTCTTGTTTCTCATAAGGGCTAGTAGCTATTATTTTATCAAAGTTCTTCATAATATTCCTTTCGACTCTCAATCTTCTCTTAACTAAGGGGGAGTCTATCAATTCTTTTTTGTAAATACTTAATGTTTTGTATCTGACATAACCCAAAGAGTGAAACGTCTCCACGGCTGGAATCTTAAGTATTTTTTTTAACTTTAAACAGACAAATCCGGAAAGCCAATAATTGCCATGCAACAATTGATATTCTATTCCCTCCTTCTTTTGAAAAGCAATAAAATTATTTATAATTTCAGTGGCACGATCATAAATCTTATCTTTTTCTAAAAATGCTGATGGCCCTCCTTTCAAACGAATTACCCTTACATTTCTAGCAAATGTTTCTATTTCTTTCTTCTTCGGGTTATTTAGCCTAGAAAAAACATCAATCTTCCAACCTATCTTCCCTAAATACTCGGCTAGATATTTAACATAAACATTCTGCCCTCCTGCAAAGGAGGTTCCTAGTTTTTCTAAAGGATCCGCATGAAGACTTACCAAAGCAACTCTATTTTTATTTTTATTTCGATTTCTAGACATATTTAAAACTGCTTTTAATTATTTAGTTTAATTTAAAAAGCCTTAATTTTAGGCTTAATTTAGCTCCTTTTGTCTAATTATAGCAAAGTAAAAATGGTCTGTCTATCACCTTTACTTTTTAGTCAAAACCTTAACTATTTTCTCCATCTCCACAGCATGAGAACCTTTGACTAAAATAATGTCACCTCTTTTTCTTTTCTTCCAGTCCTTAAGCGTTCTTCTGATAATTAAAAAAATAAACCAGCAACTTATTTCCTGTTTGGGGATTAATGAAACAGGTTAGGACTCGAAATCCTAAACTTCTAAATACTTTCTGACTAACCAGATTCGATTCATCAATCGTAGCAAAGAAGAGTGGTCTTTTTCTGCCCAGTTTATTAACCAACATTTTTACTAGATACTTAGCTATACCTTGCCCTCTATATTCCGGCTTTACACATAAATGATAGATCTTAGTAGAATAAAAATTGTTTGGCTTTTGAGCAAGGTAGCCTACAACTCTATTTTGTTCTAATCCTATATAATGACCACCCGGCCTTCTTAAAATATTATTGACAGTAATTTCACTAGACAAATTACCATAGCAATTAAGCAATCTAGCTACCTTTTTAGCTGTTTTTTCTTTAATAACCCACTTTAGCTTCATCGAAATAAAGCTTTATAAATCAAATAACATATCCACTATTACTCCCGCAGCATCTTTTGGTTTACCTTGTGTTGGATGCTGATGGATATCTAAATGGGGGGCTGAATTAACCTCTAAGATAGCCCCTTGGCCCGACTTAATTGGCCTAGCTATATCAAAAGTAAGTATATCTATACCAGCTAAATTTAGATTCATTTCTTTTACAATCCGAATCAGTAACCTTTTTGTCTTAGGATGAACTTTGTCAGTAACATCGATCCATTCTCCTCCATCTGCACCACTGAAACTCAAAATTACTTTCTGTCCCTTTCTAGGAATGGATTCTGGTTTGAGATCCTGAGTCATGAGCAATCTCTTCGCCTTAAGATTTGATCTTATTTTTCTCAATCTACCATTTATACCACGTTCAATTTTCTTATTCTCCAATTTAATAAGTTCCTGTATATTATGTCTCCCATCACCAACTACTTCTGCACCTTCGGCTTCTGCGGCAGCAAAAAACTTATAATTGATCATCAGAGCTCTGTAATATTTACCTTTTAGATATTTTTCTACAATTACCCTTGGGCCATACTTTTTAGTAATTATGAAAGCTTTTTCTAACACTTTTCTAGATCTAATATTAGTGAATACGGCTTTTCCTCCCTCTCTGCCACAAGGCTTAACTACTAAAGGGTACCCTAATTCAGCAGTTGCCTTCAGTAATGCAATTTTTGTCTTCACCTGTTTTCCTAAAACTGATGGTATATTCAATAGTTGAAGAAGTTTTCTGGTCAGTTCCTTATTCCTAGCAATCCTCACTGCCAGTCTATCCGTACCAGAAATACGACTTCTGTAAAACCATTTTCTCCTTTTACCTTTTACCAAGTATAAAAAGCTTCTTCTGGGGAAGAGTTGATAAACCTTAATATTCCTCTGCCAAGCGGCTTTAATAATAGCTTTGGTTACAGGCTTAAAATGATTTACCTCTTCTTTTCTAATTAAATGTATTTTTTTTAACAACATCTCATTTAGATTAATCTTTTATAAATTTTTCTTAAAATGTTTCTTGGTCTGAGCCGTTCCCAAATTGTCTGAGGCTCAAGCCCCAAAGATTGATATACCATCACCGCTACGTTCCTAGCCCAAGGGTTCAATTTTTTATAACTATCTAAAACTTTACCTAAAGTTAGAATTCTCATAATCCGGCCATTCTTTGAATATCTGGATCCTTTTTGAGGTACACCATCGGTGATCAAAAATTCCTCTTTGTCTATTAAATGTCTTAAAGCGTATCCAGCTCTTTGGTAGACCAATTTGTTATCTTTAATTTTATACACCCCAGCCTTTAATTCCAGTGTAGTTTTAGCCGGCACACCTTCTAAATTGTGCATAATTATCTGGGCTCCTTGTTTCTTTTGTTGAACCATTCGATTTATCTCCTCTACATCAATTTCATAATCGACATCTAAAAACTCTAAGACATGTAAAGCTAAAAGTGGAATCTCGTTATTCCTTATCTGGACCATGGGTAAAACTGGAAAAGAACCTAAAAGTCGGGGATTGCATTCTACAACATAGAGCTGGCCTGTTTTTTTATCAACTATCATGTCCAAACCAAAAATTCCTTGATAGCCTATTTTTTTAAAATATTCTCCAATTTTTCTGGTATAACTATAAGCCTGGTCTGATACCTCTTTAGAAAAATCAGATGCACTCCAATCATGACCACAAAAAAGACCAGAACCTTTCTCTGGAGAAAAAAGCTCTGGTATATCCAAAAGCTGATATTGTAGGCTAGTATAAACGATGCCATATCTGGTAACACAGCCAGTCAGAGAAGGGGAAGGGCCTTTTACAAATTTAGCCACGATAACTTCAGTTTCTTTAAATTGATCTCTCTTCTCCATTTTAAGATTTTCAAAATCTTCTTCATTTTTAATAAAGAAAGTTCCTTTACCTCCTCCTTTAGTTGGATGTTGGATAACAAAAGGCAGCTCATACTTTTTAGCTAAATCCTTAAATTCGATTTTAAAAAAATCAGTCACTTCTCCTGGAATAGATGGCACACCACATTCTTCTAATATTTTCCTAAACTTTATTTTATTCTCTATAGTTTCCTTTCCATACCTCTTAGGATTGGCAATCATGATCCAATTACTCCTTTGGCAAATTTCTTCAATTTGGGAAGAGACTTTATAAAAGAGTAAAGCTGGTTTCTTTTTGAAAGATTTAAGACAGGCCTGAGTTTTTCTATGCTTTAGTACGGTAGTAGAATTTCTCCTTCTTAAAAGATGTTCTGGGGCTATTTCTTTTTCCAGGGATAAAATAGGAATGTCTTTTTCTATCAGCTGGGTATTCAAAGAATAGCGAAGACAAACAATCCGATAGTTTGGAATCATGTCCTCCAAACCAATTCTATTAAAAGCAGTCACCCCTATGCCTATGATAGGAGTGTCTATTTTCCTGAATAAATTTCTTATATCAGCCAGATTTCTTATTTTCTTAGTCACCTTTCTTTTTTATCAATAATAATTCTCTTTTTACCATCTTCTTCTATTAAATAGATTTTCAGTTGAGATCCAATCAATTCGTCTTCTAGGCCTATTTCACTTCGTAATCTCTTGGTTAGTTGTATGAACTTTTTCTCTCCTTCAAAAACAACACCAACAGCTTCTTTTCCTGTAATTTTGTTTTCTATCAAAATACTTTCCTTTGATCTAACTCCTAATTTATCTCTGACTTCTTCTGGTAAACCAATCATTCTTCTAGCTAAACTTCTGGCCATTCTTTCTTTTTCTCTGGCTATCAAATCCTGTTTCAATTCCTTTATAGTCTTTAGGTTTCCTTGAGCTATAGAAGATTCTCCTTCCTTTTGCCAATCAATGATAATTTTTGGAACCCACCTTATCTGTCCTCTTTCAACATTACATCGCTTTCCTATATCCTTATCTTCTAATTCTAAATGTTTTCTCAAAATATTGGGTAATCTTAATTTATCCGGGGTTCCTTTATAAACAATTGAGTCGGTAGCAATCTTAGTATCTTTTATTTCTACAATTACCCTTTGTCCGTCCCGAAGAGAAAATCTTTCTTTTGTATCTTTGTCTATTCCTATCATTCGACTAGTTAAAGCTCTTATTCTAGCCTCTTTTATTAATGAGGGTAACGTTTCAGGTTCAAGCTCTTTAGTAAGTCTAGAAATAGATTCTGAAGGGGCTTCTTTAACCTCTAAAATCTCGGGCCTAGTTTTCTTTACTTCTGGCTTTTTCTCCTTGAAGCCAAATTTCTCTCCAAATTCCTTTACCATCTCAGCCAAAACTTTAGAGATTTCTTTCTGGTGGTTCTTTCTTAGATCTGCGCTAAGTTCGAATTGAACAGTATTGACATAAGGATAAGCTAATCTATGAACAATTTGGGGCATACTTCCAACAAGACGCATCAGTCTATGATCTCTTTTTTCTTTCCCCTCTAAATCTTTATATTCTAACCTTTGATTTTTTATTTCTTTCTCAAGTACAGGATGTCTTCTAGGTCTTCCTTCTTTGATAGGCTTATTTAAAGTGGTAAGACAAATATTAGCTTCCCTTCCCAATTCCTTGGAAAGTTTCTTTTTCAAAGAAGTATAGGCCCAGGCTTCTATGTCTGAATCACATATTCTTCCTCCCAAAGTGCCTATCACCACATCCAAAGGTTTCCCATCAATAAGTTCTCTCTGCACCATGCCATGAATAGCTAAATGAAGATGTCTTTTACTTTCTGATACTCTGATAAGCCCTTTCATCTTATCTTGATACTCTAGAATAAATTGCTCCGCCTTTCTTCTAGAATCCTCTGGAGCATTGAAATTATAAGTATCCCTAGCCCTAAAGCTCCATTCTTTTGGGTATCGATTGAAATCTACTGCTAAACGACTCGTCTCAACAATTAAAGCATTGCAATTAGTAGTTTGACCTATCTTTTCTACAATAATATCAGTGTATCGATCTCCTTTAAGATCAGTCTTCTCTGGACGATTAAAATTAAAAGAGCTCGCCCCTCTCATTCTCATCTGAATATCTTTAGGATACTCCTGTCCAGCATGAACAGCATCAATGGTACATGAGGCTTCCTTGCCTTTTCCTTGCTTAAAATTAAAAGGTTGAGGAACATCGGCAAACTCTCCAGACATTTTTTCTCTTTGAAATCCTTTTCTTTTTACACTCCCTTCTGGCCTTAGTTCTCTTATAAATTTTTCTTTCCAGGCCTCTATCTGAGCTAGTCGAATATCAACTATAGGATCTTTGGGAACCAGTTCTTTCTCGACTCCTTCTATATATTTCTCTCGATTGGAAAACCTTTTTATCATGTTGAGTTAGTTAAAAATTTAGGTAAATATTTTGGTTCTTTTATGCCTGGTATTTTTTCAACCAAGGACAAATCTTCAATCCCTATCTTGCCCAGGTACAATCTTTTTAAATCCCCACCTTGGTTTAAGTAACTATCTATCTTATACTTTCCAGCTAAATAAAGCCAATCCTTAGTAAAACCTCCTGGCTTTGAGGTATCCCTAAGACCACGCTTTACCTTACAGGCTATAACCCAGGCACGTTCCTTAGAAAAACCATAGCCTCTTATAGTATCAAAGACATCCCTAAAAGAACCGGCCAGAGCTTGATCTACAGCTACCACATACAAAGCTGGCCAAAAGCTTTTCTTGCTATTTTTTTCAGCCATCTGTTCTTCATTATAAATAGCCAAGCCTTCTTCTGTAGATGTATAATCTGCCAATCCCTCAGAAAATATTTTGTAAGGCTGGGCTTTGCCGTTCTCTTTTCTTAGAATATGGGTCTCTATTTCATGGGCTGCCGTTCTTCTCATTCTTTCTTTTGAGAATTTAACACTTAGTCTCATGAACATTGTTGATCTAACCACGTAGCAATCAGGCACTAAGCTCTTTTTAAGTTTTATTTTCCATCTCTTGCTAAGATTATAAGATTGGAGCAGCTTTTCAAAATATCTTTTTGCCTCTTGAACATTGTGAGTCTTTCCTTCGAAAAAGAGCCAGGGTTTCTGGACTAGGTGTTCCTTAGCTTTCTTTAAAAGTTTTTCATCTGGTTTTCCGTAGAGATCAAGTGATAGTTTTGTCAATACGGGTTTGCCTAAATTTTCAAGAAGAGCAATTTTCTTTAAGAGCTCTTTGCACTTTCTTTTAAAAATAAGCCCTAAAGGAGTCTCGTCAGGGCTAATAGATCTTAACTCTGCTTTTAGCTTATTAAAATCTAAATCAATATTGGGATATCTAAAGTGAGGATTAAAGTTTGAATTGGCAAAAAATTTTTCTTTTTCTTGCCTTAAATTTCTGGGCCTAAGATAAGTCAATAAGTTGATCTTTCTTGAGATCTGAGAAAGCTGGTCATCAATTTTTTTATAATCCATCGTTTTAATACTTTCCATATCTATGTTTTCTTTTGGCGGGATCTACCAAAAAGCCTTTCAGATCTCGCCGGCCAATAATCACAGGGTGGTCAAGTCCCTTTCTCGAAATAACAGTGGCTTTTGAGATTATCTTGCGTCCTTCAATAAAAAAAACTAGAGGAATTTCTATTCTATAAGAGGCTCCGTGAACAGAGTAAACTTTAGCTATTCCCACAATGTCTGGATGCTTTTCTAGCTTCTTCCAAATTTTTTTTCTGGAAAGCTCTTGAATTTCTTCTTTGGTCAGCCATTCCTTTATCTTGAAACTTTGGTAATGTTTAATAGCTTCCTTGTATCCTAGACTTCTAGCCAAATCAAGATCAATAGCCGTAAATCTTGCTCCAGTGTCTATCCTAACTTTAATCTCACGCTTTCTAGTTCCTTTTTTATTCAACACCAGGACTGGTTCAACTGCTCCCACCACTTCCTTGCCTGAAACTTCTTCTACCTTCCTCTCGATATCTCCTCCAAAAAGTTCTTTGGCTAATCTTACCCCTTTTACTTTGGTTTCAATTTTTAGGCCGTAAACTCTTTCTAATCTAGAAGCTAGCCCTTCTAGATTAGCCACTTGAATATCCAGACCTGGTCGAGCATTAAATTCTAGAATTTCTGGTCCGTATTTTCTATCAATACCGATATCTACCCCTAAAAAACCTAGGTGGGATACCTCTTGGGCTTCTTGGGCTATACTTAATATTTTATCCCAAAAAGGAATCTCAAGACCTCGAAGCTCTTGATTAGTATCTGGATGTCTTTCGATAATTCTTCTTCGGGGCACTCTTAGCATGGCATAGGTAGTGATGCCTGTAGAAATATCTATTCCTACTCCCACTGCTCCCAAGGCTAGATTGGCCTTTCCTAAAGATAGCAAGGTGGGTAACCTCAACATAGCCATTACTGGCACTCTATTGAAAACGATAATTCTTATATCTGGAATACCTCTCTTGCAATATTTTCTAAAGATAGGGTGCCTAGTTATCCTTCTTTCTATTAGGGCACAATCAGGTATGTTAGCTAAGGAAAACTGTCCTTCTACAATATTCAAAATATGCCACTTTAAATCTTTAATTCTCCAAATCTCACCTTTAGAATCCTCCCATTTCTTTTCTCTTAAGGGAATTTTAACAAACTCTTTCCTTTTTAAAGTGCTTCTTAGAATGATAATTCCCCCTCCTCCATGGCCTCTAGCTGGCTTGATTACAAAATTCCTAGGCATTCTATTCCAATTAAACTTCTCGAAACCTCTAATGTCTTTAATCGCTCCGTATAGCCTAGGGGTGGGAATACCATGCCTAATCAACAGCTTTTTAGTAACCAGTTTATCATCAGCTAATCTTATAGCTCTAAGTCTATTGTGGGGACGGAGGTACCTCAGGTTTCTAGCATTCATCCCCAAAACTTCTAGCTTGGGCATAATTATTTTCTAGTTTTGATTAACCTTCTTATTTCTAAAAATCTAAAATATTCAGTCAGTCTCAGTCCTGTCCATCTTCCTAATAAAATGTTAAGAGGAAGAGTAACTAAAATAATCTCTGGGTAGCCCAAAATCAAAGTCTTAAGATACTCTAGATTGACAATCCAAAAGCAGACACAAGAAACTACTATAGTAGCTAAAGAAAGACCAAGGGCCTGTCTGCCCCCCCTCTCTATTTGAACAGCGACAAATCTCTCTACTAAAAGAATCATAGCCAACATGGGCAAAATAGACATAGAAATAAAGCCTGTTTTGCCAAAACGAGCTCCTAGGATAAAAGTGAAGAGAATAGCTAAAGCTACTATGGTAAGTACTATGGCCATTCTAGGAAGGTAGAGAAGTCTGGCTCGCTTGAGAATCCACCTTACTACTGTAGCGGTAACTAAAACCACAAAAAAGACAGCTAGGCCATACTTAAGACCTACAGCCAAAAAAGCCAAAGTTAAAATAGAAGGAATATAGATACCTAAAGTTTTTATACCTAAAATTTGTCTAAAAAGAACAATGATAGTGGCAATGACAGGCAACATAAGAATGAGAACTATATCTCTTGCTGATATCCCTTTGTTTACTAAATAATTTACAGCATAAGACATAAAGTTTGTTGGACCTAGCTCTTTTACTGCCCTGATTGAATAGATCCCTATCAGCTGATAATCAATGCCACTTCCTCTTACCTGGGAAAGTACTTTCTCTGAAGTTTTAGCATCTATTACTGGATAAAGAGCTGCTTGTCTGGTAAGTAAAATATATTGAGGCTTGAGAACATCAAAAGTGGACTGAGCTATTCTGGCTACTGGACCAAAACGGCCATCGACAATGTTAATCACTACTTTTGAAGTTATGTCTAGCTCTTCAATATTTTCTGCCTCTCGGGCAAATTTTGAAAGAACATTAAGGCCAAGATTTCCTGAGGTCCAGCAAATAATGATGCTCGACTCACGGATAAGATCTCTTTTTTCAAGAAGTGATCCTGTTAGTTTTTCTTCTTTAATATAATCTGCTTCGTCTATAAGATCAGAAATAATCTCAAGCAGCATCCCTTCACGAACTGCATATCTTCTAAGAGAGTCAACTTCTTCTTGGGTGGGAGTCTTGTCAGTTATTAGAATAACAGAGTGCTCCCAAACAGTTACTTTTAGTTCATCTTTAGCCTTGGCCTGTCCATTGTCCACAGTTAGAACGACTTTGTACGAACCTACTCTTGTATAAGCATGAGTTACCTTCTGACCCTCCACAACCTGTCCATCCCCAAAATTCCAAGTATATTTCATTTCTCCTTCTAAGGGATTTTGGGACTTAGAGCCATCGAACCAAATCTCTTGACCAACTTTTACATTCTGATCTTCGCCAGCCACAGCTTGAGGTGGTTTTATCTCCTCTTCGATTTCAGGTGTCACCCCTTCTTCTGGTTTTGGAGCAGCTTGGATTACTCTGGCGAAACTAAAACACAAAAGAGCAAACAACGAGAGAACAAGAATTGTTTTGAAATGGATACTAGTTTTCATAATTTTAATTTTAAAGTGAAATTTTTCCTAATTCTCGTTAGGATCTAGCTATTTTATTTATCTTCTCCGAATGGGCATGGCAGATAGCTAAAGCTAAAGCATCAGCCGCATCATCTGGTTCGGGGATCTTATCTAGACCTAACAGCACTTTAACCATCTTTTGCACCTGCTTTTTATCTGCTCGACCATAGCCTACTACAGCTTGCTTAAGCTGCAGGGGAGTATACTCAAAAATAGGAACCTTAGCTTTTTGAGCGGCTAGAATCACTACTCCTTGAGCCTGAGATACAGAAATAGCTGTCTTTAGATTCTTGAAAAAGAAAAGCTTTTCTGTGGCTAGTACATCTGGTTTGTACTTTCTAAAAAGCTTTCCCAATTCTTTATAAATGGTATCAAGGCGTTTTGGCAATAGCAAATCAGATTTAGTACTAATACAGCCATAGCTAACTAAGCCCAGCTCGTTTGATCTCTTTTTTATAATCCCATAGCCAGTAGCAGCTGTACCTGGGTCTATGCCTAAAATTACCATATTACTTAATTAATAAATTACTAATTTTCCACGTTGGAATAAATCTCGCTGACATCCTCGTGCTCATCCAGAGCAGACATTAACTCTTCCACCCGGCTCATCAAGACTGGATCTTCAATTCTTATTGGATTAACAATGGCCAGTTCTATCTCGCTTGAATCTATTTTCACCCCCTCTTTCTCTAATAATTCTTTAAGTGAAGTTAAATTTTTTGGACTAATATAAATTGCAATTGTATTGTCTTCTTCTCTAATATCTTCTGCTCCTTGATCAATGGCTTGAAGTTCTATTTTTTCTCTATCCAAATCAGAAACCAAGAGAATCCTAATCACCCCACAAGATTTAAACATCCATCTAACACTACCCGCTTCTCCTATATGTCCTTCATGTTGAGAGAGAATATGTCTTATTTCAGCTAGAGTTCTTTTTTGATTATCAGAGACAGTCTCAATCATTAATGCTGCTCCCCCTGGACCATAGGCTTCATAAGTTACCTGCTGCATTTTTGCTTCTTCCAGCTTACCTGCCCCCTTTTTTATGGCTCGCTCAATAGAGTCAGAAGGCATATTAACGGACCTAGCCTTATCTATGGCCAGTCTTAGCTTAAAATTAGTAGCAGGATCTTCTCCAGACAAAGCAGCTACAGTAATCATCCTCGATAACTTGGAAAATATTTGCCCTCGCCTTTCGTCAGCCATCCCCTTCTTTCTTTTAATTTGTGACCATTTAGAATGTCCAGACATATTTTACTATTTATCATTGAACCTAGTAGCTCTTCAATGATACTAATTTAAGACCATCTAGTCAATCAAAAAACTACCTAAATAGATAGTTTTTTGTTATTAGTTGCCAGTTTAGAAATATTACTGTTTTATGGGCATAACAACATAGGTATAATCTTTTTCGTCTTGAGGCTTCAGGCAAGCCGGGGTAGCATCACCAGTTACTCCTAGCAACACCTGAGAAGCAGTCATGTGATCTAGTCCATCTAAAAGATATCTATAATTAAAGGTTACTTTCTCTGCCTTTCCTTCAACTTTCCCTTTGATTTTAGCTACATTACTTCCTACTTGTCCTGATTCAGAAGTAATAATTACTTCATCCTCTTTTGGCCTAATATCTATCTTTATATCAAAGACACCGGTTTTAGAAAAGAGACTAGCTGTTCTTATGCTAGATTGAAGATCACCTGTATCTAGAATAGCCTGACAGGTATATTCCTTAGGGATAATCTGTTTATAATCGGGATATTTCCCATCAACCAGACGGGATACTAACTCTGAGTCATCTAATCTAAAGGCAATCTGATTCTCAGAGACAAGAACATCCACATCTTTAGCTTCCTCAGAAATAATTCTAATTAGCTCTTGTATAGTACGACTGGGCACAATAACCTCTACACTTCCTTTAACTGGCTGTTTAAGCTTGATAGTCTTCTCCGCTAGTCTAAAGCTATCTGTGGCTGCCAGTCTTAGATTTTGGGAGATGTTCATATAAACACCGGCAATCTCTGGACGAGCCTCTTCAAGAGCAGTAGCAAAACTTACTTTTGATAAAGCTTCTTTCAAATCTGAAGCAGCTACAGTACATATTGACTTTTTCTCTATTTTGGGAATTAGGGGAAATTCCTCAGCATCAATACCTTTTATATCTGCTTCAAAATTCTCACAGCTTATATGTAAGGTTTTATCTTTTACTTCAAGTTTTACTTTAGCGGAAGGAAGATTGTCTATGTAACCTAAGAAGAGTTGAGCAGGAATAGTAATTCCTCCCTCTTTTTCAATTTTCCCTCCTGAGAAATAAGTGATTCCTATTTCTAAGTCTGTAGTTTGAAGTTTAAGTCTTCCTTTTTCTGTGGTTAGTAGAATATTTGCTAAAACGGGGAGAGAAGGACTTTTTCCTATACCTCGTGAAACTATAGCTAGGCCTCTAGATAAATTTTCCTGAGTACATATTAGTTTCATAATTTTATTTTTAATTTAATTATATATATATTAATAGTGATAGTAATAGAGATTTAGATTTATGGGGATAACTTAGATATAAGCTTATTTTAGATTAAAGATGAAAATTTTTAAAATTTATAACTTGGGGATTATTTATAATTTAGTATTTATAAAGTGTGAATAAAAAAATGATGAATAAATATTATAAACATTTTGTAAATAGCTATTAAGATGCTATTCAGTACTTATTTAAGAAATTATCCAGATCAGATATGACCAAGCGCCCAGCATATTCACAATTTATCCAACTCTGTTTAGTGGAACACGCCCAAAAAATTCACCTCTGATTTTGTCTAATATATATTCTTTGTCTGATAAGATCAATTTCTTGACGTAAAGAGTCGTTTTGTTCTAGTTCTTTTAGAACCTTGTTGTAGGCATGCATAGCTGTGGTATGATCCCTGCCTCCCACCTCAAGACCAATAGAAGGAAAGGAAGCCTTGGCCTCATCTCTCATTAAATACATGGCTATCTGTCTTGGCCAGGCAATTTCCCTTTTTCTATTTTTAGTAGTAAATTCTTTCTTATCCAGATCATAAAAATCTATAACTGTTTCTATAACCTGTTTGCAAGAAATAGCCTTTCTTCTAGAAGATGTAACAATATTAGCTAGAATCTCCTTAGCCATTTCCAACGTGGGGCCAGTGCCATTAAGCTGGCAATAAGCCAGGAGTCTAGATAAGGCTCCTTCTAACTCTCGAATATTACTTTGCATATTTGAAGCTATATAGTCTAATATATCATCTCTTAGCTCAACTCCTCCCTCCTTACATTTTTCTTTAAGGATAGCTTTTCTGGTTTCCAAATCAGGCATACTAATGTCAGCAATCATCCCTCCCTCAAATCTGGAAACCAGCCGATCTTCTAGACCAGCAATAGCTTTGGGAGGACGATCGGAGGTTAAGACAATTTGTTTATCTTTTTGATAGAGAGCATTAAAAGTATGAAAGAATTCTTCTTGGGTTCTTTCTTTTGTGGCTAGAAATTGAATATCATCGATAAGTAGCACATCCGTAGCCCGGTATTTATTTTTAAAGTCAGAGGTTGCCTTTCCTTTTTGAATAAAATTAATGAAATCATCAGTAAATCTTTCGCAGGTAACGTAGACTACTTTTTTCTCAGAAGATTTTCTTTCAAACTCATTACCAATAGCCTGGAGAAGATGAGTCTTTCCTAATCCTACTCCTCCAAAAATGAAAAGGGGATTGTAGTTTTTTCCTGGCTTTTGGATCACAGCTAGAGCTGCTGCTCGGGCTAGATCGTTTGAAGGTCCGACAACGAAGCTGTCAAAAGTATATTTAGGATTAAGATCAGTATCTTTATCAACTACAGTAGACTTTTCAATTTTAGTCTCCAAAGGGGGAGCAGTAAATCTTGGAGAGGGGATAATCTTAGTTTCTACTTGATAGATAATTTTTTTAACTTTGTTTTTTGTAACATCCTGTAGGGCAGAGAAGATATATTTGTGATATTTGTTTTCTAGCCATTCCCTAGTGAAGGCATTAGGAACCCCAATGGTAATTTCTCCATCCTTATTTTGGATGATAGAAGTATTTTTAAACCAAGTAGTAAAGTTAGCCTTGGACAGAGAAAGCTCTAGTTGTCCTAGAGCTGCTTGCCAAATTTGTTCATATGAGATAGCCATAAAGGCTAGAGAGTTAAGTTCAATTATTAAGATTTACTTGGAGTATAACATACATCAAATCCCTTGTCTTGGCCAAAATTTGTTTATAAGGTGTGGATGGTCTGGGGATAGAGGGGATAAAAATTATCTCTATATTATTAAGGTATAAAAAAAATATGTCAAGAGCCATTTTTTAAAAAACGATTAAAAAATCGAGGAAGAATGGGGATTACCCGACGCTGTTAATGAAGAGCATCGTGTTTCAGAAACACAGTTAAATCCAGCCCCAGTTGAAGCTTTTTCCTTGTGGTGGGTTAGTATCGAGGGAACCTTCTTTGAAAGATTTAAAAAATAGACCAGGACTTGATCTCTGGAAAAAGAAAAAGGTCTTGGTCTTTTAATAATAAAAATGCCTGCCCCGAAGAGCAGACATTTGTTCCCTGTTTTAGGAACCTGACGTCTATTTTCCTAATTTCTATACTTAAAAGCTTAATCTTTTTTAAAATTAAGGTAAAATTTACTTAGAGTTATCTGATATTGACTTAAAAATATGCCCGAGTTTTCTCTGATCAAACTGGGAGAAGAGTTGCACGGGCCTAAAGATGAAATGACCCTTAATAAGGACACGTTCTCTTTGTTGAAGGATTGGAGGATGACGGAAGGGTAGTTCAGGCCATTAAGCAATTTAAGAGAAAATGATATTTACCTGTCAATTTAGCCTTTAGCCTAAATAAGCGAGCTAAAGAGTCCTGCTGAAGATACAATTTTAATCTTTTTGATTTGTTTCTGTTTAGGAATAGCAATAGTATCTGTAACTATTATCTCCTTGATAGGAGATTTTTTTATTCTTTGGATAGCTGGTCCAGAGAGAACAGTATGGGTAGCTGCCATATAAATATTTTTGACTCCCTGCTTTTTTAGAAGTTGAGCTGCTTTGACAATGGTGCCTGCAGTATTAATTTCGTCGTCTAGCATAATGATGTTTTTGTTTTTTACTTCTTTTGGTACTTCCATTCTAGGAACTACATCATGTTTTCTCATGCGAGATTTTTTTATAAAGGTCACTGGTATGCCTAAATTTTTCGCCAATTTTCTATTTACTTGCAGTGCACCTTGGTCTGGCGCTATGACCATAGCATCTTTTAGATTTTTCTTTTTGAAGTAATTAACAAACAAAGATAAGGCAGTTAGATGAGCAACTGGAATTTTAAAAAATCCCAGAATCTTTTCTGAATGGATATCGCAGAGCACTACTTTGTTTACTCTGGCCGTCTCGAGTAGTCTGGCTGTTAATTCTGCTGTGACTGATTCGCCTCGCTCCACTTTCCTTTCTTGACGACGATATGGATAGAAAGGAATAATAGCCGTGATTTTTCTTGGTCTCAATCTCTTTAGAGCATCAACGAGAATCAAAAGTTCCATTAAATATTCATTGCCAGGGGTAGAGCAGGACTGTAAAACAAAAACATTCTTGCCTTTGACATTTTCTTTGACATTGACATAAATTTCTTGGTCAGAAAATCTTTTAATATCAATCTTACCAAATCTAATTTTGGCTAACTTAGAAATCTTTTGGGCTAATTTTGGATTGGAAGTGCCGGAGAAAAGAAAGGTTCTCATGTTGATACGTGGAAATGGTGGTTAATTTGGAATAATTACCGTCTTAAAAATATCAAATAAGGCTTTAATTGGCAAGTTTGACCCATTTTGAAAATCTTGCTACACTGTCAGAAGATATAAGATGGAAAAGATTTTTTCTATATTCCATTTTAAATTTTGATTTTTTATCATGCCCAAAAGAACTTATCAGCCAAAAAAGCGGAAGAGAAAGAAAACCCATGGTTTCAGAAAAAGAATGAAGAGCAAAGCCGGGAGAAGAGTCATTAGTAGAAGACGACTAAAGAGAAGAAAAAGACTGACTCCTTAAACTTATGTTACCCAAACCTCAAAGGCTTACTAAAGAGAAAGATTTTGAAAGAGTCTATAAAAAAGGAGAATTCTTTGCTCAAGATTTTTTAATGGGTAAAATGTTAAAGAATAATCTTAATGTTACTAGATTTGGTATAGTAGTAGGAGTTAAAATTTCTAAGAAAGCAACTAAAAGGAACAGGGTCAAACGTAGACTTAGGGAAGCAGTTAGATTAAAATTAAAAGATATAAAGAAAGGATTTGATGTAGTGATTATGGTCAGGCCAGAAATCGCAGATAAAGACTATCACGAAATTGACGCAGCAGTAACCAAACTTTTGCGGAAAGCTGCGTTACTGTAGAAATTTTACATTTAAAGTTATAGTTTTTAATTTTGTATGATTCAACTCTACAACGCATTTATCTATCAGCCAATCTTTAATTTTCTTATTTGGCTATATAATATTATTCCTGGACATGATATTGGTATTGCTATTATTGTTCTAACCTTAACGGTCAGGTTTTTAATGGTTCCCTTGACTGTTAAGCAAGTAAAATCACAAAAAGCATTGCAGGAGCTACAACCAAAGATGGATGAGATAAAAAGAAAGCATAAGGACGATCGAGAACGACAGTCTAAAGAACTAATGAAGTTTTATAAAGAGCATAAGATTAATCCTTTAGCCTCTTGCCTTCCTTTACTCATTCAGCTTCCCATTATTTTTGCCTTATTCCGTGCTTTTAGAGCTGGTCTGACATCAAGTGGGCTCGAAGTTCTCTATCCCTTTGTGGCTAAACCCGAGGTTATTAATCCTATGTTTTTGGGCCTAGTTGATCTTTCCCAGAAAAATATTATTTTAGCTGTCCTAGCTGGAATAGCCCAGTTTATTCAGTCAAAGATGATCATGCCCAAGACTAAGAAAGCCAAGGGTATGGCGGGGATGATGTCAAAACAAATGACCTATTTTATGCCGGTGATGACTGTATTTATTGCCATGAGCCTTCCTGCTGGCCTAGCTCTGTATTGGTTAGTAACTACCTTATTTGCTATTGGCCAGCAATATTTTATAATGGGAAAGAAGAAAGAAAGTAAGATAAAAAAATGATAGAGATAAACGAAAAAGCAGTAAATAAAGTTATAAAACAGATAGAAGAACTTCTTCTAAGGATAGGAGTAGAAGCAGATACCAAAGCTAAGATTCAAGAAGACCAAGGGGTTGAGTCAATTTTAGTAGACATTAAAACCCCCGATGGCAATCTTTTAATTGGACAAAGGGGCCAGAGTTTAGATGCTCTTCAACACCTAGCCCGAGTTATGCTAAGAAAGAAATTGGGTCAAATTATTAATTTTATAGTGGATGTCAATAACTATAAAAAGAAGAAAGAACAATACCTAAAAGATTTAGCTTTAGATGTAGCCTCTAGAGTAAAATCTTCAAGCGAAGAGATAGAATTAGCATCCATGTCTTCTTACGAGAGAAGAATTATACATTTAGTTTTAGCTGAAAATGAAGAAGTTACTACCGAAAGCACGGGAGAGGAGCCAGAAAGAAGAGTGATTATTAAACCAAAAACCCGCCCTGAGCAAAGTCGAAGGGTAAAAAAATAATTTTTTATGTCCATTCGTTTTAATAAAGTCTTGAGCCTGCCTGTTATATCTTACGAGAGTGGAGATCGCCTGGGTGAGATAAAAGACTTGGTTGTTGATCATGACAATGGAAAATTTTTAGCTTTGGTTGTTGGAGAAGGAATACTAACAGGGTCAAGGATCATAAGGGTGGATAAAGTAAGAAATTTTGGCCGGGATACAGTAATGATTCTGGACAGCCGATCCTTGGAGGTCATGACGCCAGGCAGAATTCAAGATATTATCCAAAGTAAGATAAAGATAAAAGGAAATAAAGTCATTACTGAAAGTGAAACTAATTTAGGAAAAGTGATGGATTTTGAGATAGATTTAGACCCAAGTAGGTTATCTTTTATTTTTGTAAGAACTAAAATTTTAGGAGGACCACTTATGGTTTCTTATGATCAGATTGTCTCTATAGGAAAGGATGCTATCGTGGTTAAGGATGAGGTGGTTAAAGTTAAGGCACTTGAGCCTGAGCTAGCCAGGGCTTAGAAGTAAAAAATATTTTTTAAAATAAAGATCATCTAAGATTAAGACGGTCTTTATTTATTTTGACTTACTAGAACTCACTAATCATTTAGAAGGTGCCACAGGCTACATTTGTTCCCTGTTTAAATTTCTTATCGAAAGCAAGAAAACCATAATTTAAAGCCTTGCCTGAAGATGAAAATGTTCTTATTTGAGGTTTATATCCTTGTCCTGGTGAGGTGATTACCTCATCCTTTCCATCTCCATTAATATCGGATAAATCAATTGAGGCTCCACATTCTATACCTTGAGGATAGGCTCTCCATTCTCCTCGGATAGTGCGAGCCCAATTATATTCATAGACTTTACACCAAGCTTCACCAGAAGCTTTTTGACAAACTCCTATCTCGTCTTTTCCGTCTCTGTCTATATCTCCAGCTGCTACCTCAAGACCTCCAGAGAAGCCAGGATGGAATGGAAAGATTGAGATAGGTTTCTCTTTTCCAGAAAGCTCAAAGACTTTTATCTGGGAGTTGAATTTTTTTGGACCTGAGCCAACAATGATCTCATCTTTACCATCTCCATCAACGTCTCCAAAAGCTATAGAAGCTCCGCATTCGGTATCCCCAAAGACATTTTTTTCAAAAAGAATAGTGCGTTGTTTATTATACTTATATACCTTACACCAGGCATGGCCTCCTTGAGCCTGACAGACTCCGATTTCGTCAATACCATCCCCATCCACATCTCCCGTGGCCACATTAATTCCTTTTCTGAAGTTTCGATCAAAAGCAAAGACATCCCAGCCAGTATACTTTCCATTCTTTTCTAATACTCTTAGGTGGG
>JAUVWW010000008.1 GCA_030603885.1 bacterium | reverse complement strand
TTGATGGAAAGGTTGGTGCGTTAAGATTATATCCTTTTGAAATTATTAGCTAATTTAACCCTATTAGCCAATTTAGCCCTAAAAGACAGGCTCTTGCACATGCCGTTCTGATAAAACGTAATGTGCGACCCCCCTTGGACCTCTGTCATAGACCGTTTTAATCAAATTATAAACATCCGTCAGTTGTGAAAATACAGCTAGCGGTTTTTTTATTTATTACTATAAATCAAAAATGCCCTCGGTAGGAATCGAACCTACATCTCGACCTTAGGAGTGTCTTGCTCTATCCATTGAGCTACGAGGGCACTTTATTTTATTTTAAGCCAATTTCTTTAATTTGTAAAGTAAAGAGATGTAGGCTATAATTTAACATATCTCGGGGTGTAGCTTAGCGGCTTAAAGCGCTGGCTTCGGGAGTCAGAGATCCTGGGTTCAAATCCCAGCACCCCGATATTTGTCAACTAAAGCCAACTACAGTCAGTAAAGATAAATCGAATTTAAAAAGATTATTGGCTAATTTGTTCTACATAGAACGTTTTTGTTCCACGTGAAACTCTGGGGCCATAGCTCAGTGGTAGAGCGTTACTTTCGCATAGTAAAGGTCGAGGGTTCAAATCCCTCTGGCTCCATTTATATAATGTTATAGCGTTCTACGTGGAACATAAAGAACTGGGGCATAATTTTCAAAGTGGATCAAAATATACATTCCCTAATTAGTTTCACGTAGAACTATAATAGTAATGAGGCATAAATGTTCTACGTGGAGCCTTTTGTTCTACGTAGAACTTCAAATTATATATAGGTTTCAAAACTGTATGTTTTTACCTAGGGTAGTATGAGTAAGTAATAGTTTCACGTGAAACAAGTTTACCTAGATATAATAGACTAAATCTCTTTACAAAATCAGAAATATAAATTATACTAGAAGGCATGGGGACGTAGCTCAGTTGGTAGAGCGCCTCAATGGCATTGAGGAGGTTCAGGGGTTCAAACCCCCTCGTCTCCACCAAATATAAAAAACAGGACTTTTCCTGTTCTTTTATTAATTTATTGAGATATCGATCAAATAATACAAGTTCTCTGTTGCAAAAATAGGAATTATTTCAATTTCCCCCATATAAATTCAAACATGGCTCTCTGAACCTCGGTTAGTCTTTTACTTTCAATCACTACTGCCATAAAATGTTTTTTCAATGAAAACATAGCTATTTTATTACCAAAAATAACGATCATGGCATGATAGACAAATTTTCTAGGAATGATTCTAACTTCTCGAAGTTCTCTAGGTCCTAACCTTTTTCTCTCTCGGGCCCTTTTTGATTCTCTTAAAATTACTCGAGTGGGAATACCTAGCTTAACTCTCCTTTCAACAAAACTGGGAAAATAATCAGGCAAAGCTTCAAATAAATCCTCTGCAGATGAAAAGGCTAGAGCTTCTTTTCTATCTTCTAGAACCTCTTCCCAAACTGCCTTTATGCCTTCTTTGCCCTCATAAAATCTGACTGCTGGTTTTATCTCTTCAATATTATAGATGGATTTAAGATAAGGAAGAGCTCCTTCCAATACTTTCTGTTTTTCTTTAAATATTTTTATTACTCTTTTTGGGTCCTCAGCAATAAAATACCTCTTTTTACTTCTAATGATAGTGCTAACCAAACCTTTATCTGTAAGAGCTTCAAGAACATCGTAAGTTGTGGCTCGTTTGATCTTAGCCTTTTTGGCTATCATTTGAGCAGATGAAGGGCCTAACTCTAAAGAGGCAAGATAGATTCTGGCTTCTTTTTTTGTAAGTCCAGATTGTTCTAATATAGCTTCTAATTTCATAGTTATTATTTAATTAACATTTATAAATGTCGGTATTTCCGACGACATTTCTGCTTCTAGAATAGCAAATAATAATGGCACTTACAAGACCAGTTATCCACAATTTAGCTTATTTTTGGCTTCATAAAGCTAATTTTAGAATTGGAAGACAGTAAAATCCTTTATCTAAGCCAAATCTTTCCGATTTTTTTTCCAAAAAGTGCCGAAATTATTGACAAAATTTAAATATTATGCTAGTCTATACCTAGAAAAAAGAATTTGCTCTTTGACATATATTCAAGAAATTCTTTGGTGGCAGATATTTCTTCAGAAAAATTTTCTAAAGGGGCACCTGCCACCAAAAGTGGGAAAGAGAGTTCTAACCCAGGAACAGGCCTGGAGGGCAATTTTCTTTCTTTAAATATTATACGAGGAGGGGGAAATGGAAGCGTTGAAAGCTTATTTATTTAGGCATCCTCTAATTGAAGGTGAGGGAGCAGGAGAAGCGACTGCTGCTAGGGATGACAAGAATCCTCTCTCAGAGGAAGGAAAGCAACAAGTTACTACTATCACCGATTATCTTCAAGGGAAAGGAATCGTGTACGCTTATTGTGCCGATCAACCGCGATACCAACAAGCCATGAAAGCTATTGTTCAAGCTCTGGGCGTTAAGCTTCGGTTTATACCAGAGCTTAAACAGAAAGGCGGTCGCACCCAAGGTGAAGAGCGAGTCCGGAAGCTCCAGAAGTATAATAAACTTATGCATGGAATTCTCGGGCAGCTGAAAAGCACTTCTTTGATCCTTACTTCCAATCCGCTCATTGAGTGTCTACTTTATGATGAGATTACTTTTGAAAAAATGGAGGCACGCAAAAAGGAGTATCGTACTGATCCTGGAAACGGGATTGTGATGATCCTTGAAGCCGGGAAGAAATGGACGGTACAAGAGCGGATCAAGCTTTTCTAAATCGAGACTTGGCTGACTTCGGGAAGTACCTGAAGTCAGCCATCTTTTCTTAAATTACTCATTAGAAATGGGTAATTCAAGAAAGGAGAAAACGTATGGCTTGGAAAAAACTAATTACAAGGAAAGAACCATTTATTTCACACTATTTAATCCTTTTAGGTCTAAGAGATTATCTAAAAGAATCTTTAGGTTGGGGATTTAATAACCGGCTGGATATTTTTAGAAAAGGAAATGTAGATATTTATGATCGGATTGAAGAGATTGAGGAGTTAAAGAAAACATGGCAAAAAAGGATTAAGAAACCAAATTTTCTACTCGAATTTTTTCGGGAGTATTTGAAATTGGCAAATAATCTTCTTTCTATTTCTAAAAGAATTTATTCAGAGGATCTAAAGAGTGCTTCTCCGCAAAAACTTTATAGACTCTATCTACAATTTTGTCATAGTTATGCCTCTCTAACCAGGTATATGAACTCCCCCTTTATTATTGAGGGACTTCTAACTCCCCGAATCCAAGAATGGCTTAAAAATAAATTAGAAAAGAAAAATCAAACGAAAAAATTAGCAGATTATTTTGTTTCTCTATCCCAAACTAACCGGGCAGGATTTGCTGCTCAACAGGAGATTGAATTTATGGGAATTGTAGCTGAGATCTTAGCTCGACCTCACGTCAGAGATACTTTAAAGGGAAATTCTCTTGTAAAGCTAGAAAAGAAACTTTCTCAGGTTGATCCTGAAATCAATCTTCGTTTAGAAGCTCATCTAGAGAAATACAAACACTTACCTATAATTAATGAAGAGGAGTCTTGGGATAAGAGATACTTTGTAGGCTTACTCTCCAAAGTTATTAGCCAGAAAGTTGATGCTTGGGAAAAGCTAGTAGAACTAGAATCTTATCCAAGAAAGATCGCCCTAGAACAATCAAATTTAGCTTCCAAACTAAGATTTTCTCCACAAATAGAAATCTATTTAGAAATCCTAAGAGAGATGGCTTATATTAAAGATTGGCGAAGAAATATCTTCAACCTATCCCATTATCTTTCTCGACCACTCTTCGATGAAATAGGAAAAAGAGCCAATCTTACTCGATTAGAAATAAAGTATTTAACCCCTGACGAAGTAAAGAGATTCTTAATTGATGGAAAATTGACTGGCAGAAAAGAAATTAAAAAACGAATGGAATATTGCTTAGTCTGGCTAAAGCAAGGAAATATTGGTATTTATCTTGGCAAAGAAGCAAAAGAAATAGAAAAGAAGGAAATTAGCAAAGAGCAAATAGATTACAAGGTCAAAATAATCAAGGGTACTCCTACTTCTCCAGGGAATGTAATAGGTATAGTTAAATTAATTAGGGATCAAAAAGAAATAGAAAAGGTAGAGGAAGGTGATGTTTTGGTTACCCGGATGACTACTCCTGATTTTATACCTGCTATGAAAAAAGCTGGGGCTGTAGTTACTGATGAAGGAGGAGTTCTCTGCCACGCTGGGGTTATTTCACGAGAGCTTAAAATTCCCTGTGTAGTCGGGGCTAAACATGCTACTAAAGTATTAAAGGATGGCGATAAGGTAAAGGTTGATGCTAACAAGGGAATTATAAAAAAGTTATAAAATGATGAAAACTGCTTTAGTTTATTTAGACAAATATCTTAAATTTAGCTGGTCTAGATTGGCTGTACAACCTTATTAAATTAAAATTGACCATTAAGCTAATTGAGATTGAAGAGTGGTTTTTTAGAATGCAGAAAATTGGGATCGCGATAAAGTACGAGAAACCTAGTCGCGCTTTTTATTTTTGTTTTTTCTAAGCTATAATTGAATCAATGCAATCTCCCACTCTTAAGTTAGAAAACAAACTTAAAAGACAGAGATATAAATATATTGCTGGCATAGATGAGGCCGGTCGTGGAGCTTTAGCTGGACCAATTGCTGCTGCCATAGTAATACTTAAAAACCAAAAAACAAAGAAACAAAACAACCTATTGCTTTTAGGAATTAAGGACTCAAAGTTACTTACCTCTCAAAAACGGGAGGAACTGTTTAAAATAATTAAAAAAAGAGCTTTGGCTTGGAACGTGGGAAAG
Source organism: bacterium (assembly GCA_030603885.1). Classification (GTDB taxonomy): domain Bacteria; phylum Patescibacteriota; class JABMPQ01; order JABMPQ01; family JAUVWW01; genus JAUVWW01. The sequence goes on along the minus strand of JAUVWW010000008.1, from coordinate 24,877 downwards.
GTAAGTGAGAAAGTAATTGACCGGATCGGAATTGCTAAGGCTAACATCCAAGCAGTCAAAAAGGCTTTAAAAACCCTTAAAATTAAACCAGATTATCTTTTATTGGACGGAGGTATTAAATTAAAACGAATAAAGATTCCTCAAAAAATTATTATCAAAGGTGATGCCAAGATCTTCTCAATTAGTTGTGCTTCCATTCTAGCTAAGGTAACCAGGGATAGATTAATGATAAAGCTAGATAAAAAACATCCCCAGTATGGCTTTGCTCAACATAAAGGTTACGGAACAAAGAACCATAGAGAAGCAATAAAGAAATATGGACCCTGTTCTATCCACAGAAGATCATTTGCCCCCATATGTAGTTTGTAATATAATAAAGACATCTTAAAAGACATATATGCCCAATGGAAAGAGACAACCAATAAGAACTCCAGCTCAGTTTCTTGATCCTAAAAAAATTCTAGCCCAGCTTAATATTCAGGAAGAAATGACCATGGCTGATTTTGGCTGTGGCACTGGTTATTTTACCTTTCCTGCAGCTCGAATGGTGGGAGAAGGAGGCTCAGTTTATGCAGTAGACATCCAAAAAGGGATGATTTCTGCTATTAAAAGTAAAATGAGTCTTTTAGGGATAAGAAATGTTAAACCTGTTTGGGCTAATCTTGAAGTCTCGGGCTCAACTAAAATAGAAAAAGAATCTTGTGATATTGTTCTTGTTATTAAAATTCTTTTTCAATCTAAAAAACATAAAGAGATTTTCGAGGAAGCCAAAAGAGTGCTCAAACCCAATGGAACGCTTCTAGTTTTAGACTGGAAAAAAACAGAGGCTCCTATGGGACCAAATATCTCCTTGAGAGTGGCTAAATATCAGGCAAGACGGGAAGCAGAAGAGGTTGGATTTAAGTTTGCTCGAGAAGTAGAGACTGATCCTTATCATTATGGGCTAGTTTTTTCGAAATAATCATGGTCCACGAAAAGAGAAAACTAGGGAATCTAGGAGAAGAGCTAGCTATCAAATATCTTAAAAAACATAATTATAAAATCTTAGCCCTCAACTGGCAAAAAAGAATAGGAGAGATAGATATTGTGGCTCAAGACCAAGACAAAACTATGGTCTTTGTAGAAGTAAAGACTCGAAAAAACACCAGCTTTGGCCCTCCTCAAGAAGCAGTCAACCCTTTAAAACAACGTAAACTGATCAAGACTGCTCAATACTATATTCTAGAAAACCATAAACCTGATCTTCCTTGGAGAATAGATGTCATCGCTGTTGATCTGGATAACAAAGAACAAATAGGTCATATTAGACATTTCAAGAATGCAGTAGGAGAATGATAGAATTTGCTTTACTTTTTATTTTGATATATTATAGATTTAGGCTAGATATAGACTAGTTTACCGAACCTTGAAAGTTCGGTATTTTAGAAACAGAGACTAACTCTTAATTATATTCATGCCACAAGAATTTGAACTTGCTATTGAGCAAATTTGTGAAGAAAAAGGAATATCTAAAGAAAAAGTAATTGAGGCTATTAAAGCAGCCTTAGCTTCGGCATACAAAAAAGACTATGGCAAAAAGGGTCAAAATGTTAGGGCTGAATTTGATTTAAAAACGGGCAAATCTAAAATCTTTGATATCAAAGAGGTGGTAGAAGAAGTAGAAAAACCACCAAGAGAAATTACTTTAGAAGAAGCAAAAAAGATCAAGAAAGATGCCAAGGTGGGAGATGTCTTAGAGACTGAGGTTACCCCAAAAGAAGTCCATTTTGGAAGAATTGCAGCTCAGACGGCCAAGCAAGTTATTACTCAACACATCAGAGAAGCAGAAAGAGAGGCTATTATTTCTACCTTCAAAGAGAAAGAAGGAGAGGTCATAGCTGTAGTAATACAAAGAATAGAAAAAGGAACTGTCTTTGTTAATCTTGGTCCTGCTTCAGGTATTCTATTTACTTCCGAGCAAATACCTCACGAGCCTCTAAGAGTAGGGCAACGTATTAAGGTCTATATATCCGAGGTAAAAATGGGGGCTAGGGGACCTGAGATTCTGGTATCAAGGGTTCATCCAAAAATGGTAGAAAAACTATTCGAACTTGAAGTCCCAGAGATTGCCGCCGGAACTGTCAAAATAAAATCGGTGGCCAGAGAGGCGGGAGCCAGAACCAAAATAGCCGTCTTTACAGATCAAAAAGACATCGATCCCATTGGTTCCTGCATTGGACAAAGAGGAACTAGAGTCCAGACAGTTATCTCAGAGATTGCGGGAGAAAAAATAGACATTATTATGTGGGATGAAGACCCAGTTAAGTTTATTGCTAATGCTTTATCCCCTGCTAAAGTTATAAGTGTAAAATTAGATGAAAAGAAAAAACACTCTCTAGTTGAAGTAGCTGAAGACCAGCTATCTTTAGCTATTGGTAAAGCAGGACAAAATGTCAGATTAGCGGTTAAACTTACTGGCTGGAAGATTGATGTGGTTCCGGAGAAGAAAGAAAAGCCTAAAAAGGAAAAGAAACCAAAAGAGGAAGCTAAGAAAGAGGAAAAAGTTAAAGAGAAACTAAAAGAAAAGGTAGCGAAGAAAGAACCTAAAGAGAAGAAAGTAGAAGAGAAGAAGGCTAAACCGAAGAGGAAGGAAAAACCTAAAAAGAAAGCTAAACCCGAAAAGAAGGTAAGGTCTAAGAAGACTAAATCAGAAAAAGAAGCTAAGACTAAATAACACCTAATAATTTTAATTTTTACCTATGCCTTTGTACGCCCTTCCCATCCTGGCTGCCGCTCTAGGTCTCCTTTTTGCTTTACTTTTAGCCTTACAAATCAGGCAACAAGAAAAAGGACCCAAGCCGGCCCAAAAAATCTCTTCCTACATTAGAGAGGGGGCCATGGCTTTTTTAGGCAAGGAATATAGAATCTTGGCTATTTTTGTTTTAGCCGTAACCGTTATTTTAGCTCTAACCCCTATTGGCTGGAAAGTAGCTTTGGCTTTTATTTGTGGAGCTATTTTTTCTGCTTTGGCTGGAAATATTGGCATGCGCATTGCTACTCAAGCTAATGTCAAAACTGCTTGGGCAGCTAAAAAAGATATTTATCAAGGACTAAAACTGGCTTTTTCGTCTGGATCTGTGATGGGACTTTGTGTTGTCTCTCTTGGTCTTTTAGGAGTAACTATTATTTATATTATCTTTCGTGATCCCCAAATTATTTACGGCTTTGGCTTTGGAGCTTCTTCTATAGCTTTATTTGCTCGGGTAGGAGGAGGAATTTATACTAAAGCAGCTGATGTGGGAGCAGATCTGGTGGGAAAAGTGGAAAAGGGAATCCCAGAAGATGATCCTAGAAACCCAGCTGTAATTGCTGACAATGTAGGAGATAATGTTGGCGATGTAGCAGGCATGGGAGCTGACCTATTTGAGTCTTATGTTGATTCTATTATTGCTGCCATGGTCTTGGGAAGTATGGCCGTGGGAATGTTTGGTTCAAGAGCTGTAATTCTACCTCTGTTTTTGGCTTCCATTGGTATTCTAGCCAGTCTAGTTGGTAATCTAGTCATTAAATTAGCCAAATCTGGCAAACTACACGCTCTTTTGAACCGAGGTATCTTTACTGCAGCTTTAGTTATGGCTTTAGGCACTTTAATTTTAACTAAATATACCCATACTGTTGAGCGAGGAATGAATATCTTTTGGGCTGTCATCTGTGGCCTGGCAGCTGGAATTATCATTGGACTAATTACTGAGTATTATACTTCTGCTTCTAATAGACCTACCCGAGAGATTGCTGAGGCTTCACAAACTGGAGCAGCTACTAATATTATTTCTGGCCTTGCTTTGGGAATGAAAAGTACCATTGTTCCCATTATTGTCGTCTGTGGAGCCATCTTTTTGTCCTATCATTTTGCCGGACTTTTTGGTATTGCCATTGCTGCTTGTGGCATGCTTTCTACTTTAGGCATTACTTTGGCTGCTGATACCTATGGTCCAGTAGCTGACAATGCAGCAGGTATTGCTGAAATGGCTAAGATGGGAGATGAGACCAGAAAAAGATGTGAAGAACTTGATGCAGTCGGTAATACCACGGCGGCCATTGGTAAAGGATTTGCTATCGGTTCTGCCGCTCTGACTGCTTTGGTCTTGGCAGTTAGCTATGCTCAGGTAGTAGGGCTAAAAGTTTTAGATCTGCTTCTACCCAAAGTAATAATTGGGCTGTTTATTGGTGGACTTTTGTCTTTTGTCTTTTCTGCTCTGGCTATGAGTGCAGTAGGAAGAGCTGCCTTTTCTGTAGTCCGTGAAGTAAGAAGGCAATTCAGAGAGATCAAAGGAATAATGACTGGTGAAGCTAAGCCTGAATATGCTAAATGTGTGGATATTGTTACTGGCGGAGCCTTGAAACAAATGATTGTTCCTTCCTTAATGGCAGTACTAGCACCACCTATTATAGGTTTTATTTTAGGCAAAGAAGCCTTAGGAGGCTTGCTTACTGGTGCCATTATTACTGGCTTTTTACTTGCTATTATGATGGCTAACTCCGGCGGAGCCTGGGACAATGCCAAGAAGTATATTGAAGCAGGAAATCTGGGTGGCAAAGGTTCTGATTCTCATAAGGCAGCCGTAGTAGGAGATACAGTGGGAGATCCCTTTAAAGATACGGCAGGACCAAGTTTGAATATTTTGATTAAATTAATGTCCATTGTGGCCCTGATTATTGCCCCATTGTTATAAATTATGAAAGTCACCATCCAAAAACAACCAAAAAGCCAAGTAGAGCTGACTATTGAAGTCTCACCCAAAGAACTTGATCCACATTTAGATCAGGCAGCTTTACAGTTATCTAAAGATTTAAACATTCCTGGGTTTAGACCAGGCAAGGTTCCCAGAAAGATCGTGGAACAAAAAGTGGGTGTTTTTAAACTCTACGAAAAAGCAGCTAATTTAGCTCTACCCAAGACTTATACTAAAGCTCTGATAGAAAATGATATAGAAGCTATTGGCCCTCCCCAAGTTAAATTAGAAAAGCTAGCTCCGGGCAATCCCCTGGTTTACAGAGCTCAAGTGACTGTTCTTCCAGAAATCGATTTACCTGATTATAAAAAAATAAAAGTTAAGAAAAAAGAAATTAAAGTCGAAGATAAACAAATAGAAGCTACCTTAAAAGAGCTTCAAAAATCTCGGGCTAAAATTAAGACTATAAAAAGAGAGGCTCGAAAAGGAGATCGGGTAGAGGTAGATTTTAAGACTTATCTAGGAAAAGTTCCTGTGGAAGGAGGAGAAAGTAAAAATCATCCTCTAACTTTAGATCAGGGCTATTTTGTGCCTGGGTTTGAAGAAAAATTAATAGGTATGAAAGAGGGAGACGAAAAAGAATTTACTCTCAGATTTCCTAAAGATTATCATCAAAAACATCTAGCTAATAGAGATGTAGATTTTAAAGTAAAGATGAATTTGGTCCAAGAAGTAGAATTGCCTGAAATCAATGAGGAATTTGTTCAATCTTTGGGTAAATTTAAAGATCTTAAAGCTTTAAAAGATCAGTTAACCGACAACCTCAAGCAAGAGATGAAAGTCAAGGAGAAATCCAGGTGTGAGATGGAAATTATGGATAAAATCGTTCAGCAATGTGAAACAGAGATACCCGAGGTATTACTAAAAGCCGAACTTGGAAAAATGATCCAAGAATTAAAAGGAATGATTGAAACTCAGGGAGGTAAATTTGAAAACTACCTGAAAAGTGTTAAAAAAACAGAAGAAGAACTAGAAGAACAATTTAAAGATCAGGCTAAAAAGCGAGTAAAGATTGGCTTGACCTTGCAAGCTATTGCTAAAAAAGAAAATATAAAAATCTCGGATCAAGAGATAGAGGAAGAAAGACAAAAAACACTTCAGACTTACCAATGGAATAAGAAGGTTACAGAAAAGATTCAAACCGATGAATATAAAGAGTATATAAGAGGATTGATTAGAAATAGGAAAGTCTTTGAACTTTTAAGAAAAAATGCTATTCAATAAAATTAAAATATATGAAAATAGGTCAAATAATGAATCGCAATGTGGTCTCGGTAAAACCAGATACCCCAGTAAATGAAGTTGCCAAGAAACTCATTCAATACAATTTAACTGGGGTACCAGTAATTGATGATAAGGACGAGATTGTGGGCATTGTCACTGAATTTGATCTAATTAGAAGAAAGGGTGTGGTAGATATCCCTGCTTATATTAATATCCTGGACAGCTTCTTATATCTAGAAGATCCAGCCGAAGTAGAAGAAGAGTTAAGGAAAATGATTGGTGCCACAGCTAAAGAGGTAATGACCAAAGAGGTAGTGACCATTGATCCTGAGGCTGATATCTCGGAGCTGGCGGAGTTAATAGAAGACAAACACATCAACCCTGTGCCTGTAGTTAAGAATGGAAAGTTGGTAGGGATTGTTTCCAGGGCAGACATTGTCAGGCTTTTAGCGAGAGAGTAATATGCGTTTTGGTGCTAATGTATCTATTGCTCGAGGCATTCTAGGTGCTATTAGCCAGGCTGAAAAAACAGGCTGTCAATGTTTTCAGATATTTTCTAGAAATCCAAGAGGCAGAGGTGAAAGAAAAATCTCAAAAGAAGAAATAAAACAATTTAAAATAAATTTAAAAAATGATCATTTTTTGGTACATTTTAATTTACATTCTCCTTATTATCTTAATCTTGCTTCTCCCGATGAAAAGAAATGGCAATATTTCATTTCTGTTCTAGTTAAAGATCTGAAAAAATGTGAGGTTCTTGGTTCAAAATTTTTAGTTCTTCATGTTGGCCATCATATGGGAAAAGGAATAGATTGGGGAATAAAAAGAGTAGTTCAGGCAATAAAAAAGGCTTTTCAAAAAAGCAAATCAAAAACTTTCCTACTTTTAGAAAATATGGCTGGTCAAGGAACAGAAATGGGGTTTAGATTTCAACAGCTAGCTAAAATAATTCAGCTATCGGCTATAAGCCATAAACGATTAGCTATCTGCTTTGATACTTGCCATGCTTTTGCTGCTGGCTATGACTTAAGAGACAAAAAAGCTCTGGATAGAACTCTAAAAGAATTTGATAATATTATTGGCCTAAAATATTTAAAACTTTTACATGGAAATGATTCAAAAAAGGATTTAGGAAGCCGCATTGATAGACACGAACACATTGGCCATGGTAAGATAGGAATAGAGGGATTTCGAGCCCTGGTTAATCATCCCAAACTAAAGCATCTTGACCTAATTATTGAGACTCCACATTTTGGAAAGGTTAATTGGGATAGGAAAAATCTTAAAATATTGAGATCTCTAATTAGACAATGAAATATAATGCCTATTGAAATAGAAATAAAGTTTGAGGTAAAAAACATCAGAGAACTTAAGAAGAAGCTAAAGAAGATCAGAGCAAAAAAGATCAAACGATATTTTGAATATAACTTAGCTTTTGATACAAAAGATAAGAAACTATATAAATCAAAGATTCTTTTAAGGTTAAGAAAGGCAGCTGGAAAAGTTATCCTGGGCTATAAGAGAAAGATACCTTCTCGAAAATATAAACAAGAAGAGGAAATCGAGATAGAAGTAAAAGATTTTGAGAAAATGAAAAAACTTCTAGAAAAGTTAGGCTTTTATAAATCGTTTATTTATGAGAAAGTAAGAGAAGTCTATAAATATAAAGGCACAGAGATATGCATTGATCAATTACCTTTTGGTACTTATTTAGAGATAGAGGGTAAAGAAAAAGACATTAAAACGGTAATAGACAAATTGGAACTGGATATAAAACAAGGATCAACTTTAAACTATAGACAACTTTATAATCAGTATTGTAAAGAAAAAAGAATAAAACCAAAAGATATCGTATTTAAGAAAAAATGACATGAGACCAACTAAGAAACAACTTAAAGAGATTGAAAAATTTGCTGAAAGTAGTGCCGAAAAGCCAGGCAAGGCTCACGACATAGATCATATTACGAAAGTCAGAAAATTTGCTGAAATTATAGCTAAAAGAGAAAAAGCAGATTTAGATATAATCAGGGTAGCAGCTATACTTCATGATTGTTCAATTAAGAAAAAAGGTGTTAAGAATCATGAAAAAGAAAGCGCCAAAATGGCTAGTAAGTTTCTTAAAAATCTAAAGCTAGATAAAGATTTTATTAACAAAGTTGTGCATGCTATTGAATACCACGGATCACGACTAGTAAAGAATGCTAAGACTTTAGAAGCAAAAATAATTCACGATGCTGATAAATTTCAAACGGTTGGAGTAGGTGGTTTTTGTAGATTGCTACACCACTTTTCGGCAGAGAAAAAATTAGATTTAAAAGACGCTGTAGATGAAATTAGAGACGTACAGAAAAGACATTATAATGTATTACAAACTAAAACAGCTAAAAAGTTTATTAAAGATTTCTATCAATTGATGCAAAATTTTTATAGATTATACGACAAATGGGATAAAGTAAAAATAAAATGAAACTAACTATTTTGGGCTCGGGGACCTGCATTCCCAGTCTAAAAAGACAGGCTCCAGGGTATGTGGTAAAAATAGGTAAAGATTTAATTCTTCTCGACAGTGGCGAGGGAACAAAAAGAAGATTAATGGAAGTGGGTATCCATCCCAATAGCATAGATTACATTCTCTATACTCATACCCATGTTGATCATGTAGCTGAACTTCCTGCTCTACTTTGGGGCTACATGTACGATACTCAGCCTCGCAAGAAAGATTTAGTTATTGTTGGTCCAAAAGGATTTAAAAGATTTTTCAGGCAGATAATTAAACTTTTCTCTCCTCTGTTTTATAAAAGATCTAAATTTAAAACTAGTATTAAAGAGATCAGTAATAGTAAAATTAAGGGAAATGGTTGGCGAATACTAAGCAAGCCGATGTGTAAACAAGGAAATACTTTTTTACCTCACTCAGTAGCTTATCGTCTAGAGACTAAGAGAAAATCATTAGTTTATGCTGGTGATATGCGCTATGATTATCCTAAAAGCCTTATAAAACTAGCGTATAATACTGAATTATTATTAATTGAAAGTGCTGTCCCAAATCAACGTCAAGTGCCCGATCATCTTACTCCCTCTCGAGCCGGAGAGATTGCCACTTTAGCCAATGTCAAAAAACTAATCCTTACCCACTTTTATCCTCCTTGTGAAAAATATGATATCAAAAAACAAGCCCAAAAGACTTATAAAGGTCCAATAGTTTTAGCTAAGGATTTAATGAGAATTGAGATATAAAATGAAGTTAATCAAACAGGTTGAGAGATTTGTCAAAAGATCTATAAAAAATAGAGTAATTATAAAACATCACAAGCGTACTTTACATTACTTACTTAAACTTTATCCAAAGGCTGATGAGGCATTACAGATAGCTGCTTTATCTCATGACATAGAAAGATTTTTTCGAAAGAAAGGGATTTTCTATGGCGAATCAGGGAAAGCTATACCAAATAAAAGAGCACGAGAGCAACACGGACGACGAAGCGGGGAATGTATGGCAAAATTTCTCAAGGAACAAGACGCTGATATAAAGTTGATAAATAAAGTAAAAAAGTTACTGAAAGCACATGAAGATGGTGGCTTTAGAGAAGCAAATTTTCTGAAAGATGCTGATAGTATAAGTTTTCTAGAAAATAATTTTAATTACTATTTTAAACTGCGTGGGAAAAAGAGAACAAACGAAAAGCTTGACTATATGTTCAATAGAATTACTTTTAGAAAAGCTAAGGAATTAGCTAAGCCGTTCTACAAAAAATGTAAAAAGAAACTAGAAAAGTTAACATAAAACAAATAATTCTAGCTAAGGATTTAATGGAGATAAAAGTATAAATGGATTATAAAGAAGATCAAATAAAAATAGACCTCTGAATCATCCAGAGGTCTGTGGGCTTGTCAGTATCTTGAGAACGTGTGTCTTTCCTGAAATAGCATCTTGTATTATTTCCTTATATCTCCGTTCTAGATTCCTTAATCTGGGCTTTACAAACTGACAATCAGAGATTTCTCCAGGATCCTTTCTTAACTTTCCACCAATGACTTTGGCCCTGAAAGTAATTTTGATCTTGTTTATCGCTGGTATATAATACATACCAAGCATTTTCAAGATTTTTACCTTATAGCCAGTTTCCTCTTGGCTTTCTCGAATTGCTCCCTGCCATGGGGCCTCTCCTTCTTCCACACCACCACCAGGAAGAGACCACTTGGCCTCACCTTTCTTTCTTACTAAAAGTATCCTACCTTTTCTGTCTCTAATTATTACAAAGGCACTGACAAAGAACTCAGCCATGATTCCTCCTCTTTGATTGATATTTTTATGTAATGAACAACGGTCATTAAATACACCCGAATCTAGAATAGTAAATCGTAGTATAATTATAATAATTTGTCAAACCCCTCTTCAAGAATAAGAAACAAGCGGATAATTTAGCTCATAATTTAATGGAGATCAAGATCTAATTTATCTAAATATTTGACAGAAATAAAAAGCTTAGATAAAGTAAAAAATTGCTATAAGTCAAATTCCACCCGCTTCCAATTATACAGACCTAGCGGGTGAATTCATCATAATGAATTCAAATGAGAATTAAAGCTAGACCAATTAGCGGAGGAACAGCCGAAGGAGAGATTGTTTTCTATAATCCCAGGAAAAAAGTCAAAGAGTATAAGAATAAGATTGTAGTACTGGAAAATCTAACTTCTATTAAAAGGACTTTTAGGGCCAGAAAAGCTCGTGGCTTTGTGGCTGAAAAAGGAGCTATTACTTCTCACGGAGCTATTTTACTTAGAGAATTACGTATCCCCGGAATTGTTTTTCCTGGGGCTAAAAAAGTTCTTAAAGAGAATCTTTGGGCAGAGATTGATGGATTTCGAGGCTACATTGATACTAGACTAAGAGTCAGATTCCACATCCCTTATAGAAAATTCAGGCCCACAAAGAAAGGACCATGGCTTTTGTTTAGACCTCGTCAAAATAGTCGGCTGAAGATTAGTTTAAGTAAAAAAGGGATAGAGATTACCCCTCAAGTGCTTCTTAATTCGAAAAGGAAAGGAGGATTTAAGCAAACCAAGGCTGGCTATTGGGTAAAAAATTACCCCACTCCAAAAGTTTTGGTTAAAAAAATTATTAAAGATGATAAGTGGTTCAAACAAAGACTAAAAGAAAGAAAGAGAATATTTTATGGATTGAAAGAACATCTTAAATTTTTAACAAATGCTCTAAGAAAGAGAGTTTTAGATATAGAAGATCATCTGGATTGGCTAAAGTTAATAAGAGGATGGTTTACTGTACTGAGGCCATACAATGATCTTACCCATCTTTCAGTAGACCAGGCTGAGGAAGAATGTCATAAGTTTCTCGCCTCCTTTTTACCTCCCACTCTGGTTATGGAACTTCTAAGCATCTTAGTTAGATCTAGTTATGCAGATAAGATTATCAAGACGGGTAAGCTTCCTCCGAAGAGGATTCACGATTTTGAATTTCCAGCCCCTCCTCTAAGCTATGGTTTCATAGAAATTAAACCTAAGTATTATTTTTCAGTGAAAATAGATCTCAAAGTAAAAAGAATCCTAAAAAAGCAAAGCCATAAAATCCAAGTCCAGTTCCAAAAATATAGCCAGATTTTACCTTTACTTACAGAACTGAGTGAAGAAGCCACCTATATTTATTGGACCCTTTTTGCTTCACTCAATCACATAGTGGAAAGACTTGCCAAATATCTAGTAAAGAAGAAGAAAATTAAAAAGGTTGAAGATATTGTAAACTTTACAGTCGACCAAGTAATTGATATGGTAAAGTCATGAAACAAACAGCCATCAAAGCAGCTAAAGCAGCTGGGAAATTGCTTTTGGAAAAATTTAAGAAGTTAGACAGAAGAACTGTTAAATTTAAAAGTAAACATGAGATTTTAAGTTCTTTAGATCTTGAGGCCGAGAAGATTATCTTAGAAATTATTAAAAAGAAATATCCCAACCATCATATTTTGTCTGAAGAGTCAGGAGAGATCGGCCCAAAATCTGATTATCTTTGGATTATTGATCCTCTAGATGGAACCACAAATTATTCCATGGGTAATCCTCTATTTAGTGTTTCTATTGGTCTAGCCTACAAAAATGAGACAATATTAGGTGTGGTCTATGCCCCTTACCTTAAAGAGCTTTATGTAGCAGAAAAGGATAAGGGTGCTTTTTTAAATGGTGAGAATATAAAAGTTTCACAAAGAGATAAACTGTTAAAGGCTTTAATCACTTTCTGCCATGGACATAAAGAAAAAGACATAAAACGAGTGGTCAAACTTTATGAGAAATTTAAACTTTCAGGGTTTGATATGAGACAACTGGGCTCTGCCGGACTGGAACTAGCATTTGTAGCCCGAGGCTCAACAGAAGCTATTATGATTCCCGGAGCCCACCTTTGGGATGTAGGAGCTGGAACTTTGTTGGTAAGAGAGGCAGGGGGAAAAGTAACAGATTTTAAAGGAAAAGAGTGGAATTTAAAAAGCGAGGATATGCTGGCTTCCAATGGCCGCCTGCATGGCCAAATAATTAAGACAACTAATAAAATAGAGACATGAGCAAATCCAATCAAAAATCCAAAGGAGCTATTACTTTAATTCTGGTAGTCATTGTCGCTCTAGTCGTCTTATACTTTGGCCTAAGGTACAGAGAAAATATAGGGAATTTTATAGATAGAGTTAAAGGGGTATTTATTAAGACCAAAACAGTGGTCGAGACAGGAAGACCAGCCTATGCTACGGCAATAGAGACTCTAAAATCCTTTCTTGATACTCTACCCAAGGGAAATAAAGAAGAAATAAAGAAATTTCTTACAGAAAAAGCTCAAGAGGACAAAACCTGGTTTGAATCTTGGTCCATTCTGAATATAGATATTGGAAAAGTAAATCCTTTGGACTCCCGGAATGTAGAAATTGAGACCACCATTACTTCAGAAACAAAAAAAGGAAGTCCTCTCCATCTAGATCTTGATTTTGAGCTAACCCAAGAAGAAGGTCAATGGAAGATAGTAGGAAAAACAGAAAGAAAATAATGACTTTAGAAGAACTAGCTAAACAAATAAAAGCTTGTAAAAAATGTCCTCTTTATAAAAACAGAACTAAGGCAGTTCCTGGTGAAGGAAATCCTAAAGCTGAACTGATCTTTATTGGTGAAGGTCCAGGCCAACAAGAAGATCTTCAAGGAAGACCCTTTGTTGGTACAGCTGGAAAATTTCTGGAAGAGATGCTAGGCTCTATCAAACTAAAAAGAGGGGATGTTTTTATTGCTAATGTAGTTAAATGCCGACCACCAGGAAATAGAGATCCTCTTCCAGATGAGATAGAAACCTGCTGGCCTTATTTAATTGAACAAATTAAGATCATTAAGCCAAAATTAATTATCACTTTAGGAAGACATGCTTTGCAGAAATTTATCCCTGGTCTAGGTATATCTAGCGTGCATGGTCAGCCAAAAAGAAGAGAAATTGCTGAGCTAGGTAAGCTCATCTTTTATCCCCTTTATCATCCAGCAGCTGCTTTATATAGAGGAAATTTAAGAGAGACTTTGGAGAAAGATTTTAAAAAGATTCCGAGAGTGCTTGAAAAAGTAGAAGAATTACTAAAAGAAAAAAGAGAAGAAACCAAAGAAGAAATAGAACAAAAAAGATTGTTTTAATCTTTGATATAAAATAAAAAGACCTCTTTTGGAGGTTTTTTATTTTCGACCGATCAATATTATCCTTTCTTTTTATATTTCAAATCCACTCCACCAGTTTTAGGATTAGCCACATTACCTTTTACTAAATGACGTGGGAATCTCTTTTCGTTTTCTTTAATCACCTTATCTAAAGCTCCTTTCAAATCCACATTACAGACATTGGCTAGAGAAGAGAGATACCAAAGAACATCGCCAAAGAAGTCCTCTGCTTCTTCATGATTATCTTTAATAATCTTTAGAATCTTTTTAGGATCTTGTTCCCATTTAACCAGGTTTCTAAACTCTCCTATTTCTTCAACAATACCTAAAAGTAAATCCTTGGGCTGATGGTATTGTTCCCAGTCTCTTTCTTTTAGAAAATCACGGGCTTTTTTCTGAAGATCTTTCATAGACTTTTTATTTCTAATGCCGCGGGAGGGAGTTGAACCCTCAAGGTGTTACCACCAACGGATTTTAAGTCCGTCGCGTATACCAATTCCGCCACCGCGGCAAATTGGAGGCCACGACCGGATTTGAACCGGTGTACGCGGTTTTGCAGACCGCTGCGTAACCACTCCGCCACGTGGCCAAAGCGGGAGACGGGATTCGAACCCGCGATCTCTTCCTTGGCAAGGAAACGTTCTTCCACTGAACTACTCCCGCGTGCCTGGGGGCAGAATCGAACTGCCGACACCAGCGTTTTCAGCGCTGTGCTCTACCACTGAGCTACCCAGGCTTTCTAATAATTATATCTCAATTGCCTAAAAATTCAAATGGGTCGTACAGGATTCGAACCTGTGACGCCCTGCTTAAGAGGCAGGTGCTCTACCAGCTGAGCTAACGACCCATGCCCCCGGAAGGACTCGAACCCTCATCGTCCCGTCCGAAGCGGGACACTCTATCCATTGAGCTACAGGGGCTAAGTTACTTAAATATTCTACCATAAAAATATATTTTAATCAACACTTGACATGGAATTTACCCATGATAGCATGTGGATATAGTAAGATAATATAAAAATAGCTCAAAGGCTTATTTTTACCAAACCTACTAAAAATTTACTCTTAAGGCATTCAAGCCTACTAAAAGCCATTTTTGTAGTAGGTTTTATTATTGTAGCTATTGCTTTTATGGACAGTCAAAAAGCCAAGGCTCAAGATTCCAAAACAATGTCTGTAACTATTATAGATAATGGTCTAGAAATAGAAATAGAAACTACCAAAAAGAAGGTAGAAGATCTACTAACAGAGGTAAATATAACCTTTAATAGTGAAGATTTAATATTTCCTGATCTATTGTCCGAGGTTGATCAAAACTATAAAATATTTATTTATCGTAAAGCAGCTGAGAATGCTATAACTACTTATATAGTACAACCAGGCGATACAATTTCGTCCTTAGCTAAAAAATTTGGCATTACTTGGAACACTATCAAATGGGCTAATAATCTGGAAAACTATGATGAGATTTCCCCTGGACAAATCTTAATTATTTTACCTGTCACTGGTATCCTCCACACTGTCTCAGAAGGGGAAACTATTAATGGAATAGCCTTAAATTATAAAGGAGACGCAAAGGAAATAATAGAATATAATCGAATCAAAGATCCAGAAAATCTAACCCCCGGAGAAAAAATTATTATCCCTAATGGGAGAATATTTGAACCTCCAAAGCCTAAAGTTGTCTCCAAAGAAAGTGAAACAAAGACCGAGCCAAAACCTAATCCCCCCTCCCAACCAGAAACCAAGGAGCCTCAATCTGACAAATCACTAGTGGGTATGGCTAGCTGGTATGATTGGAAAAGTGGTCTTGGTTGTGCTAGCTTAAAATTCCCTTTAGGGACCAGGCTTAAAGTAACTAACCTTACAAACGGTGCTTCTTGCGAGGTTGTAGTTTTTGACCGCGGCCCTTACAATTCGAGAATTATTGACCTCACCAAGGAAGCTTTCTCTAAAATTGCCCATCTAGGAAGTGGGGTGATAAAGGTTAAAGTAGAAGAGATCAAATAAAGCTCGAGTAACTTTAATTTAATAGTCCTTTCTATAGGACTTTTTGTATTGACTGAGTCTCAATCTTTGTCTATACTTAAAGAGTTATAATAACCATAGCGGGGCATGGCCTAGTGGCTTAAGGCGCTGCCTTTGGGAGGCAGAGATCCTGGGTTCAAATCCCAGTGCCCCGACTTGCGGGTATCGTATAGCGGTATTACACAACCCTTCCAAGGTTGATACACGGGTTCGACTCCCGTTACCCGCTCCAATTTTTACCCTACATTCTATATTTCTAATATGCCTCAATATAAATTAAGCAGACTCCAAAAATATATACTCTTAAGTTGCTACAGAAAAAGAGATAGTATTTTAGAAAGAAGACAGATATTTAAGTTCTACAGTCCCAAAAAATTAAAAAGAGGATCTCGGAGATACAATAGTACTCAAAGTGCTATAACTTTAAGCATTAGGAGGTTGATTAAACGAGATCTTATCCATGGCTTAGGATATGCTACTTCGAAAGAATTCATAATACAAAAAATAAAGCTTACTCCCAAAGGAAAAAAATATATCAAACATTTACTTTCTATAAGACCACTACCTTTTCCTTCAAAATAGAATCTAATAAAAATAAAGATCCTCGATTCTTATAAGGATCTTTATTTTACTTTTATAAAAATAATTTCTATTTTTATTTCCTGACTGCCTCTTTTAATGTCTTTCCTGCAGTAAATTTGGGAACATCCATAGCTGGAATCTCAATTCTTTCTTTAGTCTGGGGATTGATGCCTGATCTAGCTGCTCTGTGAGAAATAGAGAAAGTTCCAAAACCAGTGATAGCTACTTTTTCTCCAGCCTTAATTTTCTCTGTCACTACTCCCACAAAAGCATCAAGCAAATCCGCGGCTGCTTTCTTAGACACCCCAGCTCTTGAGGCCAAAGTTTCAATTAGTTCTGCTTTAGTCATTGATAGTTCACCTCCCTTCTCAAAAATTTAGAATTAAGAATTGGGAACTAGACTTGTATATAAATTATACATTATCTATTACCGAATACAAGTTTTAGGCTAGTTTAAGCTAATTTTTCAACTTTTTAGATCCAGATATCAGGTTTTTGGCTATTTTAAGCCAAATTTATCAGATTGAGATTCTTAATTTTCAATCTTTAATCTTTAATTTCCTTAGATATCCACAGTTTGATAAATTTTTTCTATCTTTTTAGCCTTGCCTGTTTTGTCGTCTACTTCTACAACTACAGCATTAACCTCAACTGGTCCTTCTTCTTCAATCTCTAATTTTGTTGGTATCTGATGCAGGAATCTTTTTAGAATGGGTTCTTTTTTATCTCCAAGAATAGAATCAGCTGTGCCTACCATACCTATGTCTGTTACATAAGCTGTTCCTTTGGGCAAGATTTTAAAATCCTGAGTAGGGACATGGGTATGAGTACCTAGTACAGCTGAGACTCTACCATCTAAATAAAATCCAAAGGCTTCATTTTCTGAGGTAGCTTCAGCATGAAAATCAACTATTATGATTTTTTCTTTCCTGTATTTTTCTAATATTTCGTCTGCGCTTCTAAAAGGGCAGTCGTAATCTGAAGCAAAAAATACTCGCCCTAATAGACTAATTACTAAAACTTTTTTTGTTCTTACTTTGAAAATATCATATCCTCGTCCTACTACACCTGGAGGATAATTGGCTGGACGTAGAATTGGATACTCTTTGTTACTCAAGAGATCTAGGCCTTCTTTTTTACCAAATACGTGATTACCAGAGGTAAGAACATCAACCCCGCTTGATAATATATAATCTACAGTTTTTTTAGTGATACCAATACCGTGGGCTAAATTTTCAGCATTAGCTATTACTAAGTCTGGATCATATTTTTTTCTCAGTTCAAGCAGTATTTTAGCCACCGCTTTACGGCCGGGCTTACCTACTACATCACCAAACATTAGAATAGTCATAGGATTTAATTTATTATAGCAGATTCTTCTATTTTCACCTCGGCCTTTTCTGAAAAATACATATTCCCTTTTTTATCAGAGGCTTGAGCATAGACTTGATAAGTGCCAAAACCAGGGTATGACCAGGCCACACTAACCCTAATGGCTGTCCTAGGCGCAGAAAGTATAACCTGATCTATTAATCGAGGTGGTTCTTTAAAATTAGATAAGTCTTGAAAATAAAATTGCACTTTTTGAGCCTGGATATCTTTAGACAAAGCAGCCAAGACAATATAAGGAAAGTCCTCTTTATCTAAAGTAACACCCGATTTAGGGCTCAGGAGTGTTATTGTGCCTTCTGATTTTATATCTAAAGCAACTTTTACCTTGGCTTCACCTACATTATCTACCTTGTCATAAGCTCTCACTAAAACTATAGAGGAGCCCGAATTTGTCCGAGGAACAAATTGAATTCCATAAGGAGAAGTGGTATCGGTATAGATTAAAAAGTCATCTAACCAAAATTCAACTCTAGCTACTCCAAGTGGAGCAGAAACTTTAATAGAAACCCTTAGATAGCTAGAAATTTTCTCTCCTTCTTTGGGAGAAGTAATGACCACTTTTGGCTGATTAGCTTCAGTATGTAGATTACAAACCTCAGTAGGTGGTTCTTCTTGAACAAATTCTTGACCCTCTGCCCATGCTCTCACTGGCCCTTCCCATCTTGCATATTGAGGATCAGCCTCTGGATGCATAGGATAGTCACCCCGAGGATTGTTCTTATCTATATAATGTAAAATGCAGTGTACCTCTTTGAAGGTTTTTTCTTCAACCAAATGTCCAGGGCAAAAATCAGAAGCTAATTTCTCTGAGGATTGACAAATCCTAGCTTTTTCTTCTTCTTGCTTTCCTGAAAGTATTAACTTTGAGACAGGAATCGGACTAGGCTTAGCAAAGTACTCAATTTCTTTGCCTGCTAAAGCTCTCTGCATAAAAGCCTGCCAAATAGGACCAGCAGCATATACCCCTGGGGCACGATTCATAGGAGAGTTATCATTATTTCCAGCCCAGACTCCAGCTGCCAAGGAAGGAGTATAACCAATGGTCCAAGCATCTCTGTATTCCTGAGTAGTTCCTGTTTTGGCAGCCACAGGACGAGAACCTAACGTCAGAGGGCTGGATGAGCCAAATACAGGAGATCGAGCAGCATTATCAGATAAAACATCATTAATTGTTCTTGCTATATTTTGTTCTAGGACTCGCTCACCACGGGAGCTTTTCCATTCTTCTAGAATCTTTCCATTTTTATCTTCTATTTTTATAATGGCAGTTTTAGGTTTTTTTATTCCT
The DNA here is from genome assembly GCA_030603885.1 of bacterium. Lineage (GTDB taxonomy): Bacteria > Patescibacteriota > JABMPQ01 > JABMPQ01 > JAUVWW01 > JAUVWW01. The sequence continues at coordinate 5,906 of JAUVWW010000008.1, read as the reverse complement.
TCTTGGGCAAAAACTCCAAAGGAAGAAACCATATCTAAAAGTTTAACCTCTCCACCTCCAAGAACCAAAGCTAGACCATACCTTCCCCTCTCGTTTAAAGTAGTTATTCCCATCTTATGAGCTAAATCGATTGTCTCGTCTATACCAGCCAAGTATAAAGTTTTTACTGAAGGAATATTAAAAGAACAGGCAAGAGCAGTACGCATGGTCACTGGTCCATGTGCACGGCCATCGTAATTGTTAGGTCGGTAGCCTCCTCCAAAATCTGTTCTTAAGTCATAAAGTAAAGTCTCTGGGGTAAAACCTTTAGAAAATGCTTGAGCATAGGCAAAAGGTTTAAAAGAAGAACCTGGTTGCCGTTCTCGAATGGCCACATTCACATTTCCCTCATGTTCTTTATCAAAATACCAGCGGGAGCCCTGCATGGCCAAAATCTGTCCTGACTTAGGATCTAAAGCCACTAAAGCTGCATTCTCGGCATTGTATTTTTTTTCATTCCTAGCTACTCCTTCGGGCACAACCTCCTCGGCAATTTTTTGTAAATCCATATCCAAAGTAGTGTATATCTTAAGTCCTCCTTGCTCGACCATTTTTTCTCCGTATCTTTCTACTAGCTTTTCTTTAACATACATAACAAAATGGGGAGCCACAATACCAGCCTTGGGCTCTATAAAATTTAGTTCTTCTTTCTTAGCCTCTTGAGCTTCCTCCGAGTTAATAAATTCAGATTCAACCATTCTATCTAAAACCCATTCTTGTCTTGCTTTAAGCTCTTCCGGGTAGCTACCATAAGGAGAGTAGTGAGTAGGAGCCTTGGGAAGAGAGGCTAGGAGAGCTGCCTCGGTCAAAGATAAATCTCTGGCGCTTTTTTCAAAAAAGGTTTGAGCCGCTGCTTCTATACCATAGGCATTGGAACCATAAGGGATCTCATTTAAATACATCTTGAGAATTTCGTCTTTAGAAAACCTTCTTTCCATCTCTATAGATAAAATAAGTTCTTTGATTTTTCTGGTAAATGTTTTCTCTGGGGTAAGAATAGAATTCTTAACAAATTGTTGGGTAATAGTTGAACCTCCATGAATAGTATCACCTCTTTTTATTATTCCTAGATTAGCTAATATGGCTCTTGCAATTCCCCGAATATCAAATCCTCGATGGCGATAAAAATCTTTGTCTTCACAAGCAATGGTAGCCTTCTTTACATAGTCAGAAATTTCTTTCAAAGGAATAACCGTTCTTTTTATTTCGCCATGGATCTCATAAAGCAATATTTCTCCTGTCCTGTCATAAATCTTGGTAGATTCTACTACTTCTCTAGTATTAATTCTATCTGGAGAAGGCAGATCTTTGGAAAAATAAGCAAAAACACAAGCCGAACCTAAAATGGCTGCTATAAAAAGACAGAAGATTATTAAAGGTCCTTTCTTGATCAGCCTGCCCAGCATCTTTTTGGTGCTGAGCTTGCCTAGACTTATCTTCCTTCTAGACCTAGGTCTACCCCTAATTTTTCTCACTTTAAATCTACCTCTGGTCATGGTTTAAAATTATATATCTTTATAAACTCTAGCAAAAACTAGACCAAAATTCAAGAGTTTGCTCAACTTATAGCAATATGTTATATTAGTAGCAGTTAATTTTAGATCATTTAATTATGTCTGTCACTATCAAGGAACTCCTTAAGAGAGGAGTAGAAGAAGTTATTGAAAGAAAACATTTAGAAAAAGTTCTTAAATCTGGCAAAAAATTGAGGGTAAAATTTGGCATTGATCCAACTACTCCAGATATCCATTTAGGACACACGATTCCATTAAGAAAACTTAAGCAGTTTCAGGATTTAGGACATAAAATCGTTCTTATTATTGGTGATTTTACAGCCACTATTGGGGATCCCTCGGCTAGATTAGAAGCTCGAAGGCCGTTAACCAGAGAAGAGGTCAAAAAGAATATGAAAACTTATCTGCCCCAAATCAATAAAATCTTGAATCTTAAAAAGACAGAGATCAGATATAACAGTGAGTGGTTTGATAAAAAGGGAATTCTATTCTTATACGAGCTAACTTCTAAAATAACTATACAGAGAGTCTTGGAAAGAGATGATTTCCAAAAAAGATTAAAAAAGGATAAAGAGATTAGTATTTTAGAAATAATTTATCCTTTGCTTCAAGGGTATGATTCAGTGGCCACAAAGGCAGATTTAGAAATAGGTGGTACTGATCAGAAATTCAATCTTTTAATGGGAAGAAAGATTCAAAAAAAATACAATCAAAAGCCACAGGATATTATGACTCTGGCTATTTTAGAAGGAACAGATGGCATAAGAAAAATGTCAAAAAGTCTTGGAAACTACATTGGCATTACGGAATCACCTGACCAAATGTATGGCAAAATAATGTCTATTCCTGATAGTCTGATAACAAAATATTTTAGTTTACTAACAGATGTACCAGACAAAGAAATAGAGAAGATGAAGAAAGATCTTAAAAAATCTAGAGTTAATCCCCGAGATCTCAAGGCTCGCTTAGCTCGAGAGATTGTAACATTATATCATACAAAAAAACAAGCCCTTAAAGCAGAAAAGGAGTTCGAAAGGATATTTAAAAAAAAGAAAAAGCCAACCAAAGTAAAAAGCTATAAGCTAAAAGCTAAAAGCTGGCTGGTACCTGATTTATTGCTTAAGCTAAAGTTAGTCTCTTCAAAATCTGAAGCAAGAAGGCTAATTACACAAGGTGGAGTAAAAATTGATGACAAAGTGATCAAAGACTGGAAAAAGAAAATCCAAGTCAAAAAAGACACAATTATCCAAGTTGGCAAGAGAAAATTCGCCCGAATCAAGTTCTAAATAACAAGGCCTAACTTATTTAATAAAACGTGCTAACTCTTTAGCACGTTTTATTTTACATCTTAAATTTTAAATTATATTTTGTATCTCTCCGAAGTCTTCAGTTCATAATATTTTCTGATCATTCTCCTAAATCCCACGGCTGACCAAAGTTGAACTTTAGACATAGAACTAACCACATAAGGCTGATCAGTATAAAAATGCGGCTCACCATTTGAATCGTAATGAAGTTCTGGAATAGCCTGCAATTTATCTACGGTATACATGGTAGTCTCGGCCAATTTCAAAATAGTGCTTTTAATCTGCTTTAAAAGCTTCTTATCCCATTCTTGAGCCATACCATACTTGAGATGTTTAGATAGTCCCAAAGCAGCAAAAGCAGTTTGTTTCATCCAAATAACCAGACCATGGTATTCCTGAGTAGTATAGCCATGGATATTATTTTGAGCTATCAAAAGTGGACCAGACTTGGTATAAAAATATTCTGGGTCTTGCAATCTTTCACAGAAGCCTTTTACTTCTTCTGGCTTAGCCTGACTATAGGTGTAATAATATGCTTCATCAAGATTATTTACCTTCAATTGTTTGTAAGTTAATTTACTTCTTTTTTGATTAACATCATAAAGAGCTAAAGCATAGGCTGCTCTACCATCTTCATTAGTAAACCTATAATAATCTTTAACCTTGTCCCATTTCTTGATCAGCCGATCAATATCTTTTATTCTCATTTTCAATCTCGGTTGATTTTCTTTAATAACTTTGAGAACTTCTGGATAAAAAACAGCATTAACATCAAAAGGAGCAATGATTGGACTTATTTTTTTATAAGCCCAGCCTGAATCTCTCCAATTACCCGAAACCCAGTACTTCTCTCTTGCTGTTTGCTGCTCTTTGGGTAGTTTTTTAAAGGTAATTAATTTATTTTCTCTAGCTTGCTTTAGTAAAAAATTAACTACTTTTCTAAACTTCTCCCTCACTTCTTCTTTGACTAAAAAATCTTCAGGAAGTTTTTTTAGACCAAGCACAATATGTGGTTCAATATCGATCATATGACGATCAAAAATATCCCTACCAGCAATCTGGTGCTCATATTTATACTCACCCACCACATCTTCATGCCATCCTTCGCCTTTGTCGTTAATATTCTTTAAAGACGCTTCGTACATATAAGCCCGGGCTTCTTCAGTCAAGTCATGAACTCCGATATCAGCTGATTCAATCCAATCCCTAGGGAAAATAGTACCAAACCTATCTCCCGAAGTCTTTCCCCATTCAATTAGATGTCTTATCTCAACCTCTGTTCTCTTCCAAAATTTTCTGACTGTTTTGGCATACTTACCAAATACTTTAAAGTCAAATTTGATAGGCGAAAATATAAATTCAATTTCTTTTTTAGGAATATCATTAGTTGAAGCCTCTAAAGTAAACTTTATCTCTTTTTTATTACTTGATAGTCTATATCCTCTAAGAGGAACGTTTATTTTCTCTATTTTTACATATTTAGGAAATTCAAAAGTAACTCCATACCACTTTGTCTCAGCATAGTATCTTCTAAAGACAAGATAAGTTTTACCTTTATCTTTTCTGATTCTAATATAGGAGGGAATGAGGCGGTCGAAAACATCTCTTCTGATTTCTAAAAAACTGGCATAAAAAATACCTTTATCGCGATATTGGTGAGATACTTTTCTAAAAGTCCTAATATCATCTTGAGCTGGGTAATACAAGTTTAATTTTTTAGCAGGAAAGGATCCTTGGATAACGGCTTTGGCACCCTTATCTTTAGATTCTACTTTATTAATTCTAATTTTATGTCTGGGAATATCTACCAAACCACAATAGAGATGATTATTTGGACCAATAATTCTAAATTGGTATAGTTCGTCGAAATCTACATAATATCCTCCTTCAATCCAGAGATCCTTTTCTAATTGCATATGTTTAATGATTTATTAAACTATTAAAATCTCTCAGTGAATTTTTAATAGCTTCTAAAGAAGATAAAATAACCTGTCTTTTATATTTCTTTTTGCAAATCTCAGCATTCCATCTAATTTCAGAGAGAGCTTGATCAATAACCACGAACCTAAATAGTCCTTTAAATACTTTCTTTTTATTCTGAGGAAGGCGAGAAAGGAAAGTCAAAACTAATTCTTTACGCCAATTAGAGTAACGCCAGGTTTGAATCCACATGTGGGACAAATCGTTAACAAAAATATCTAAATGCATCCATCCCAATCAGTCAGATATATTTGGCCACGAGACAAAATGTTATTAGCTAAAGTAAAATCCCCATGAGCTAAGACATAGTTCGAAGATCTAAAATATTTTTTACAATCCTGATAGAACTTGTAAATGGCTTCGAAAGCGATTTTACCCCGGGAATCACCAATATCTTTCTGAAAATTCTTGACTGTTCGCAAAAAATATTCGTATCTTTGCTTCCAAAAATCTCTGACCTGATGACGGACTATGGGAAGAAGTTTGTCGGTTAGAGTCTGTAATCTATATATATTATCAATTATCAAAGGGATATACTTTCTTTTTGATCCTTCCACTGACAGTTCATAAAAATCTCCTACAGTATGTCCCTCGATATATTCACGTAAATACCAAGGGAAGTCGAGGTTTGTGCTTCCCTTAATATACTTAGCGGTCAATGGCTTTCTTTGCGAAATATTTTCTCGACTAAGTAACTTAGTAATTTTAATCTCTCTAATTAAATTAAGAGGGAAATTTCTTTGTAGAGAGACTTTTAAAAATATTTTTTTATTGCTCTTATCTATACAGGGCGCAGCATAGAAAGCTTTTCTATTGGTAATAAACTTCTCTAGAGGGATCAAGGGCTCAAGCTGTAAATCCTTGATTAATTTAGCAATTCGATTTCTAACTCTAGGCAAAAGTTGATATGCCTTCATAACTATTTACTAATTATTTTCTTATAAACTTCTTCATATTTATCTACCATTTTTTCAATGGTGAAATTTTTCTCTATGTGTTTTCTACATTCTTCTCGATCTATTTGATCTATCTTTTTAACTGCTTTAACCATTTCGTCCACCTTATT
>JAUVWW010000003.1 GCA_030603885.1 bacterium | reverse complement strand
GAATCTTGGGGTGTCCCTGAAGAGTTATATCTTTGGGCACGGATATCGAAATTAAAATCGACTAGACTTGCCCAGGCAATGACAAAATCCCCGTCTGAATCCATAGCTATAGCTGGATTATACTGATCACTAGCTGTATAGGTATTAACCTGGAATTCTGAATCTTGGGGTGTACCTGAAGAATTATATCTTTGAGCATAGATGCCCCGACTTGAACCATCTTGAAAACTCTGCCAAGTAATAACAAAATCACCATCTGAATCCATAGCTATAGCTGGAGATTCCTGGTGATCATCTGTATAAGTATTAACCTGGAATTCTGAATTTTGGAGTGTACCTGAAGAGTTATATCTTTGAGCATAGACACCATAACCCGAACCATCTTGACCACTACTTGCCCAGGCAATAACAAAATCCCCGTCTGAATCCATAGCTATAGCTGGATAGCTCTGGTTATTGGTTGCATAAGTATTAACCTGAAATTCTGAACCTTGAGGTGTACCTGAAGAGTTATATCTTTGAGCACGGATATCGAAATTAAGATCGACTAGACTTGCCCAAGTAATAACAAAATCACCATCTGAATCCACAGCTATGGCTGGATATAACTGGTGGCTAGTTGTATAGGTATTAACCTGAAATTCTGAAGGGAGACTTACTTGCCCCTGGCTAGTATCCCAAAAAGCTGTGGTGGAAGGTGTGTCTTTATAAACATCAGTATCAAAGTCCTCACTAAACGACTTGTCATAAGTGGCTGAGTCGAATCTGTATTCAACAGTTAGATCATCGATAATTGGCGTGGCTGATGGCTCAGTAGTTTCCAAAACTGCTTTCCATCTCAAATCTGATCCAGAATTTGAAAAACTGTGCTCTAGGCCAGATGTTACTGCTTCCCAATTTGTTCCTCCGTCCGCTGAAAGATAATAATCTATTGATTGTCCATTTAGCTCTTGAGTGGCATTAAGGGTGGCTTTAGCAATACTAAAACCTGTAGTATTAACGTTGGTTGATTGGGCTATTTTAGGAGATTGGTAAACTCGTTCTAATTTTAAGACAGTGCCGCTATTTCCCACTGTCCAACTAGTATCAGAGTCAGCGAAGTAAATAGAATTTAAAGTATTGCTAGTCCCGCTGGTCTGGGCTGACCAAGTTGAGCCTCCGTCAGTGGTATAAATAATAGTGCCCGAGCTACCAACTGCACCGCCGGTGTTGGAGTCAACAAAAAAGACAGAGTTTAAATTATCACTAGTCCCACTAGTCTGGGGAGACCAATTCGTACCTCCGTTGGTAGTTTTGATAATAGTGCCAGAATCTCCCACTGCCCAGCCGGTGTTGGAATCGGTGAAAAAAACACTACGTAAATGATTACTAGTTCCACTTGTTTGCACTGACCAATTTGAACCGCCGTTAGTGGTATGGATAATGGTGCCGGAAGTACCGACTACCCAGCCGGTGTTGGAATCGGTAAAGAAGATAGAGTATAAAGTATTACTAACGTTTCTGGTCCGTAAACCCCAATCTACTCCTCCGTTGGTAGTATAGAGAATCTTACTTGGGATGTTAACTGTTGTTCCATCTGCCCAACCGGTATTGGAATCGATGAAGAAAACAGACTTTAAATCTTTACTAGTCATCCCACTTGATGGAGAAGACCAATTTGTCCCGCCATTGGTAGTGTAGCGAATAGTGCCATTCTCCCCCACTGCCCAGCCGGTGTTGGAGTCAGTGAAATAGACAGAATTTAAATGCTGACCGGTACCACTATTTTGGGTTGACCAATTTGTGCCTCCGTTACTGGTATGAATAATGGAAGTATTGCCTATACAAAAGGTACCACAATCAGCCACTGCCCAGCCAGTGTTGGAGTCAGTAAAGAAGACAGAATTCAAATTTTCGCTAGTACCGCTGGTCTGCGCGGTGGCATCTAGTCCTCTGGACAAATTTACCTTGGTACCACTGGTATCCCAATCAGCCGTAGTATTGGCAGCATCTTTATAGGTCTCAGTAGTAAAATCCTCAGTAAATGTATTTATCCCCGGACCAAGCTCTACTCGTGTAGCTGGGGCATTGTGCTCAGTTTTATCTAAAGAAGAAATCCCTGAAGTATCAGAAAAATCATCAGTATAGATGCCTGATGCTTGATTATAGTTTGGTTGAGCTAAAACAGGCAGGCCTAGCTGAAAAGCAACTAAGACAGACAAAAGGACAATGGGTAGGATTTTAAATGGTTTAGACATGGACTGAATTGTTAAATATCTATATTACGATAGCATTTTCTATATTAAATATCAAGATTTTTAACCGCCTTGGCATGAGTATGGATAAATCTCTTACGAGGCTCCACCTCATCTCCCATTAAAATATCAAAAGTCTCATCTGCTTTCTCTGCATCTTCTATGGTTACCTGCTTCATTACTCTATTCTTTGGATCCATAATTGTTTCCCAAAGCTGCTCCGGATTCATCTCTCCAAGGCCTTTGTAGCGCTGGATAATAACTTTGGCTTCCCCGCCTAACCCAGCTTCGGGCAAAGCTTCTTTTTCCTCTCCTTTTAAAGATTTAACCTTAAACCCTTTGGCTGTTGCCTTCTTTGATTTTTTTTGGCCTTTTTGGGCCTCCTTACCCTTCTTTATAAAACTCTCTATAATCTCTGTCTTGTCCTCGTCAGTATAAGCATATTCTATCTTCTTTCCATATTGGATTCTATAAAGTGGAGGTTGGGCAATATATAGATGTCCTCGTTCAATAACCTGAGGAAGATACCTATAAAAAAGTGTTAAAAGCAAAGTTCTAATGTGAGCTCCATCAACATCAGCATCGGTCATAATAATAATTCGATGGTATCTTAGCTTCTTAATATTAAAATCATCTCCAATTCCACATCCCAGAGCAATAATCAAGGCTTTGATCTCTTTTGAAGCTAGCATCTTATCTAGTCTAGCTCTCTCTACATTTAGAATCTTTCCTCGAATAGGTAGAATAGCCTGATATTCTCTGTCTCGACCCTGCTTTGCCGAGCCTCCGGCCGAATCTCCTTCCACAATAAATAATTCTGTTTCCTCTGGATTTTTTGTAGAACAATCAGCTAGCTTACCAGGTAAAGTCAAACCTTCCATCACCCCTCTCCTTATGATTGTTTCCTTAGCTGCTTTAGCTGCCAATCTAGCTTTGGCTGCCAAAAGTACCTTGCCCATAATCAGCCTAGCCTGATCAGGATGCTTTTCAAGATATTCAGAAAAAGCATCAGAGGCCACAGAAGCAACTAAAGTCCTTGCCTCTGGGTTTCCTAATCTGGCTTTTGTCTGACCTTCAAATTGAGGACTTCTTAGCTTAACTGAAATAACAGCGGTTAGTCCTTCTCGAACATCTTCCCCAGTCAGATTCCCCTCTTTTTCTTTAAGATAATCATTTTTTCGAGCATAATCATTAATCACCCTGGTTAAGGCGGTCCTAAATCCAACAAGGTGCATGCCTCCTTCTTGAGTATTAATATTATTGGCAAAACTAACCTCAATCCCCTTGACTTCATCAGTATATTGCAAGGCTATCTCAACTAGAGTATCGTCTATCTGGCGGGACACGTAAAATGGAATTTCATGAATTAGCTTGGCTCCTTTATTTAAATGTTTAACATAGGAGACAATACCTCCTTCAAAATAAAAACTATACTCTTTGGTTGAACTTCTCTTATCTGTAATTGTAATTTTTACTCCGGGAGTTAGATAAGCTTGCTGTCTTAGATGATTTAGAATTTTATTCCAATTGAATTCTATTTCTTTGAAAATATTTGGATCTGGATGAAAGGAGACTTTGGTCCCTGTGGTTTTAGCTTTGCCTATTTTTTTGACTTTGGTCTTTGCTTTTCCTTTTGAATATTCCTGACTATAAAGAAAACCCCCTCTTTTAACTTCAGCCTTTGTCCAATCAGATAAAGCATTAACCACAGAAACACCAACCCCATGTAATCCACCAGCTACTTTATAACTCTTTGCTCCAAATTTAGCTCCAGCATACAAAGTGGTCATCACTGTCTCAAGAGCCGATTTCTTTGTAGCTGGATGTTTTTCTATGGGTATGCCTCGGCCATTGTCCTCTACAGTTACTAAATTTTTTGGTTCTAAAACTACCTTAATCTCACTGCAATAGCCGGCCATGGCTTCGTCTATAGCATTATCAACACACTCCCAGATTAAATGATGTAATCCTTCCTTGCCCGTACCTCCAATATACATTCCTGGTCTCTGCCGAACAGGTTCAAGACCTTTTAGAACAGTAATGTCTTTAACAGTATAAGTTTCCTCTAATCTAGTAGCTCCGGTGCGAGCAGTCATGACCCTAGGCTTTTCTATTTCTTTCTTAGCCGCTCGCTTTTTAGCTCTAGGTTCTCTAACTTTTTTAGCAGGCTTCTTTCGAACCGGCTTTCTTGCTTGCTTAGCAGATCCCCTGATCGTCTTTTTCTTTTTAATTGTTCGCCTTTTCTTTTTAGGCATAATTTTATAACTTATTCTTTCCTTACTTTTGCTCCAAACTTCTTTTCTAAAGCTTTTATAATTTTATCCTGAATCCTAAATACTTCTTTGTCTTTAAGTGTCCTGTCTTCTGCTTGATAAGTGATATGAAAAGCAAGGCTTTTTTTACCTTTTTCCAGTGGTTTTCCTTCGTAGACATCAAAAAGCTCTACTTCTCGAACTAAAGGCTTTCCTGCTTCTAATACAGCATTTTTTAGATGATCGTGCAAGGTTTTTTTGGCTAAAATAAAGGCTAAATCCAAGGTTATGGCAGGATATTTTGGCATTTTTTTAAAGGCTTTTTTGGTAGTGGCTAGGGTAATAATTTTGTCAAAATCTAAATCAAACATGGCTACCTTAGATTCAATATCTAACCTAGCCAAAATCTTGGGATGAATTTCGCCTAATACGCCTACTATTTCTTGGTTGACTTTAATCTCGGCTGTCCGACCAGGATGCCATATCCAGCCTTCAGCTTTCAGCTTAAAGCTTACGGTCTTCTCTGGGATACCAAGTTTATTTAATAAAAGTTCCACTACACCTTTTGCTTCGTAAAAAAGCTGTTGACTGACAATTGCTCCACAGATCCTTCTCCTCTCATCTGGTAGTTTACCTTTTTTGGGAATATACACCCGAGCTAGCTCGAAAATCTTAAACTGATCGAAATTTCTTAGGTTGCTTAGCACATTCTGTAATATTCCAGGAACAAGACTAGGACGCATGTATTTTAGTTCTATGTTCAGCGGATTAACCAATTCTAAGACATCTTTTGTGCCCTTTCCTAAAATTTTCAATTCTTTTTCTCCTGAAAACGAGTAATTATAGACTTCTATAAATCCTGCACCAGATAGAGTATCTTTGACAAAATTTTCCCAATAGAGCTGATCATTTTTGGGCACTGGCTCTAGTTTCCCTCGAGGGCTTTGCTCTTTAATTTTGCTATACCCATAAAGTCTAGCCATCTCTTCTGCTACATCTTCTGGAATGGTTATATCTAATCTAAAAGTAGGAATATTCACCTCTAATTCTCTTCCTTTCTGCTTTACCTCAAACTCCAAAGATTTCAATATTTGCAAAACTTTATTTTTAGGAACTGACACTCCAAGAAATTTATCCAGCCAATCTAGATTCACTTTTACTTTCCAGGGCTTTACTTTTTTAGGATAAATATCAATCAGGCCAGAAACTACTTTTCCTTGGGCCAGCTCTTGCATTAGATAGGCAGCTCTATCTTGAGCCTGGCTAGCTAGATTAGGATCCAGTCCATAGCCAAAGCGATCAGAGGATTCAGATCTTAAACATAGCTTAGTTGCGGTCTGCCGAATATTTAAAGAATTAAAATTAGCTGATTCTAGAATAATACTCTTTGTAGTATTTTTAACTTCACTCTCAGCTCCTCCCATCACTCCAGCAATGGCAATAGGCTTTTTGCTATCAGTAATAACTAACATATCTTTAGTCAGTTCTCTTTTCTCTCCATCCAAAGTAATAATCTTTTCTCCATTTTTAGCTCTTCGAACAATAATTTGTTTATTAACGATTTTGTCTGCATCGAAAGCGTGCATGGGCTGACCATACTCCAGCATGACATAATTGGAAATATCGACAATATTATTGATCGGCCGAACACCACAAGCTTGCAGTCTGTTCTTAAGCCATTGTGGCGAATCTTTTACTTTTATATCACTAACCACTCTAGCCGTATAGCGAGGACATAATTTAGTATCCTCTATTTTGACTTTGACAAAATCTTCTATTTTTAAATCTTTCTGCTCTTTTAATTCTAAATTCTTAATCCTAAATTCTACATTAGTAATGGCTGCTACTTCTCTAGCTATTCCAATGTGACTTAAACAATCATGAGCTCGATTTGGTAAAACATCTAGATCCAATATTGTATCCTCTAATTCTAAAGCTTTGGCCAAGGACTGTCCTACTTTCAATTTCGGATCAAGAATCATAATGCCAGTGTGATCTTCGCCTAGGCCTAGCTCTTTTTCCGAACAAAGCATACCCGGAGATTTAACTCCTCGGATGGTAGCTTCTTTAACTAAGGTGCCATCAGGTAAAGTTGTTCCAACTAAAACTACTGGCACTTTTTGTTCCTTTTTAATATTAAAAGCTCCGCAGACAAAAGTTAGCGGTTTCTTCTTAATATCAACTGTTACCAGCTGTAACTTTTCTGCCTGGGGATGGGGCTTAATATCTAAAATCTCTCCTACTACAATCTTCTCTAAACCCTTACCTATCTCTTCTATGCTTTCTACCTCAAAAGACTTGACAGTTAACTCTTCTGCCAGTTTTTCAGGAGTTAATTTAATCTTTACAAAATCTTTTAGCCAGTTGTATGAGATTTTCATAATTAAAACTGATTTAGAAATCTAAGATCTCCGCCATAAAAAAGTCGGATATCATCAATCCCGTATCTCATCATGGCCACCCGATCCAGACCCATGCCAAAAGCAAAGCCAGAAACTTTTTTGGGATCATATTTTACATTTTTCAGCACATTGGGATGGACCATACCACAAGGAATAATCTCTACCCAACCTGTTCCTTTGCAAACAGAGCAGCCTTTTCCACCACATACAGTGCAAGTTATATCTAACTCAAATCCAGGTTCCACAAAGGGAAAATATCCTGGTCTAAGACGAGTTTTGGTTTCTTCTCCAAAAAATCTTTTGACAAAAGAAATAAGAACTGCTTTAAGATTGGCTAAAGATACACCTTCGCCTATCATTAGTCCTTCTACCTGATTAAAGGTAGCTTCATGGGAAGCATCAATGGCTTCATAACGAAAGCAACGGCCAGGAGCTATTATTCTTAAAGGAGGTTTTCTTTTTTCCATTACTCTAACTTGAACAGGAGAGGTATGAGTCCGAAGCAAATTTCCATCCTTTAACCAAAAAGTATCCATCAATTCTCGGGCCGAATGCTCTTTAGGAATATTTAGAGCATCAAAATTATAATATTCTTTCTCCACTTCTGGTCCTTCTGCAATTTCAAATCCCATGGATGAAAAAACCTTCTCTACTTCTCTTCGAACTTGGGTGATAGGATGAAGATGTCCATGAGGAGGTTTTACACCAGGCTGGGTAACATCGATCCATTCTTTTTTAGCAATGATATCTATCTTTGCTTCTTGAAACTCTCTTTTCTTTTTCTCTAACTCTTGTTCTAGCTCTTGCTTAATTTCATTAGCCAACTTACCAATCTTGGGCCGTTCTTTTTCTGACAAATCTTTAATGCCACGTAAAATAATGGTGAGTTTTCCTTTTCTGCGGCCAAAGTACTTTAAATAGAGATTGTTAAGCTCATCCAAACTTTTTGCCTGAGAAATTTCTTTTAAAGCAATCTCTCTTATTGTCTTTAATTCTTTTTCCATGTTTATATTATCTACTCATAAAATAAAACTCTAAAAGTGCCACTGCCCCTACAAACAAAATCCCATCCCACCAAGTCAATATTCTAAAAGATTGCAAAATCAAACATCCAATAAAACAAATAGAAAGCAGTACTCCCTGTCTAAAAGAAGGGGTAATGTGGGCAAAGAGAACCTCATTTTTAGAAAACCAACGTCTAATATAAAATCCAGCTAAAGCTAGGGTGCCAACCATGGCAAAAAATAAACTAACATAAAAACTTAAAAAACCAACAAAGCCTGCTTTTTCAGGATCAATATAAATTAAAACAATCACCCAAGCAGCCCAACAGGTAAGGGTAGAAATGATCATGCCAATTAAGTAGCGACGAAGAGTCATAAATGGATGTAGAATTTAGAACTTTTCTTTATTTTACACGATTTTTAAGCAAAAGTAAAGAAAATTATGTGTATAAATTCAAATAAAAATGGCTTATTTAAGCCAAAAATAAATAGGGTCAGCTAGTCTGTACGACAGCTGACCTATTTTTATTCCTAAATTACTAGATTACTAGACCCTACCCCACCACATTCAAATGACTTCCTTCTTCATCCTTAGTTATTTCTATTCTAGTGGGAAAAACATCTCTAAGTTCTGGGACATGGGTGATAACTAGAATTTTTTTAAATTCAGAAGAAATGGAATTAATGGCTTCTACTAAATGTTCTCTTCCCTGAATATCTTGAGTACCAAAGCCTTCATCAATCACCAAAAACTGCAATTTGGCTCCAGCCCGATGAGCTAAAAGTTTAGACAAAGCGACTCGAATGGCAAAATTAATCCGATAAGCTTCACCGCCAGAGAATAATTCATAAGCTCTTATTCCTTGCTCATCAGAAATCTTAATATCCAAAGTCTCCTGAAGTTCACCATCAGTCTTTTTTTCTCTTTGTGTTTCAAATTTGACTTGCATTTTTCCGTCGGTCATACGAGATAACAGCTTATTTGCTTCTTCTTCAATTTCAGGAATAGCTGATTCAATAATCATGGCTTGAACTCCTTTTTTAGAAAAAGCTAAAGCTAATTCGTCATAAATTGATTTTTCCTCTTCTGCCCCTTTTAGTTTTTTTCGCTTTTCTTTCTCTTCCTCTTCAATTTTGATCAATCGATCATACTTTTCCTTAACTGCCCCATATTCCTTTTGCACACCAGAAACTTTAACTCTCAGATCCATTAAAACTTTATTTTCTTCTTCTAATTTGTTATTTATTATTTCTAGCTTCTTAATATTTTGAGCCAAATCCTCTTTTTCTTTGGTATCTTTTTCTATGGAGAC
This sequence comes from bacterium, assembly GCA_030603885.1. Classification (GTDB taxonomy): domain Bacteria; phylum Patescibacteriota; class JABMPQ01; order JABMPQ01; family JAUVWW01; genus JAUVWW01. The sequence continues at coordinate 100,543 of JAUVWW010000003.1, read as the reverse complement.
TTTTTTTCTTTTGATGATTTCTTCAATTCTGGCTCTGGCTTCTTTGGAATCAGTAATTTTCTCTTTTGCTTGATCAAGCTTTGATTTTAATTGACCATATTTCTCTAATTGTTTAACTTTTTCTTTAACTTGATTATGCTCTTTTTCATCATAACTGATAGAAGAAATTTCTTTTTCTAGCTCTTGAAGCTTTTTAAAATCTTCTGGATCATATTCTTTTCCCTCGAGTCTCTCTGACAATTTCTTGTATTTTTCTATTTGTTCTTTTTCTTCTTGTGTTAAATTCTCTATTTCCCTTAAATCTTTAGACAACTCAGTCAGCTTCCTCTCTACTTCTGATTTACCAGTCAGTTCAATCTCTGTTTCTTTAATATTTGCTTCCAAACTCTCTGTTTTTTCTTTAAAAGTAATCTTCTTATCTCTCAATTCTTTATACTCTTCTCTTTTCTGGATAAGTTGATTTTCTAGCTCACCAATGACTTCTTTTCTATGTTCCTCTGTCAAACTTTGTTTACACAAAGGACAATCAGCTTTTGCTTTGGATAAAATAGTAATCTTGTTCTTAATCTCTTCTCCGTTTGTTTTTAGTTGTTTTAACTCAACTTTTATTTCAGCTAATCTTTCTTTAATTTTATGATAATCTTTTTGGAATTCAATTAATTCCTTTTCTTTTTGTTTCAATAAACTCAACTCTTTCTCTATTTTATTTTTTTCTTCTTCTATTTCTTCTTTTTTGGCTAATTTATTTTTTATTTCCTCTAATTTGGCTTTTGTCTGTCCTTTTTCCATTTCTAATTTATGTTTTTCCTGATCAATGTTTTTTTCAATCTCTGATTTTTGTTTATTTAATTCTAGCTGCTTAGATAATTTTTGATTGTAATCTTCATTTAATTTTAGATTCTCTTTATACTTTTCAAAATTTGTCTCGATGCTTTCTTTCTGGATAATTAATTTTTGGGCAAAAGATACGATCTGATCATGTTTCTGAATATCTAAATTTAAATCTTGGATGTCTTTTTCAAAATCAGAGACTCTTAATTTTAATTCCTCTATCTTTTTCAGATCTGTTTCAAGATCAGACTTCTTTTTTTGTAGGTCTATAACCTCTTTTTCTTTGACTTGGATTTCTTTTGAAGTTCCTTGTAAAGATTTTTCAATTTTTTCTACTTCTTTTTGAATTGTTTTCTTGTCTCCAAGCTCTAAAATCATGTCCTCAAGCTGTTTTTCTAAACTTTCTTTTTCGATTTCTTTATGACGAGATAATTCTTTAGCTTGAGATTCTAGCTGATCGTAATAAGACAGACCTAAAATATCGCCTAAAATAGCTTTTCTTTCGGCTGGCCGTTTGACCGTAAATTCATCAGCATGACCTTGACGCAGAAAAGCAGAATTAATAAAAGTGTCATATTCCATGCGTAGGGTCTTTACGATTGCCTCCTGAGTTTCGGCTTTAGTAGCCCCGGTCATGGGTGTCCAATCGCTTAAACTCTCTTGTCTTCCTTTTTCTTCCAATCCAGAAGCTATCATAAATTCCAGAGAACTTTGCCCTTTGCCTTGCTTTGATCTTTTTCTAACCACTCTGTACTTTGTCCCCTCTAAATCAAATACAAAATCAACCCACATATCTTGGTTACCTAATTTAATCAAATCATCATCCGATTTAGCTCTTGCCTTGCCCCAAAGCGCCCAGGTTATTGCCTCTAAAAGAGAAGATTTTCCCACGCCATTTGCTCCTGAAAGACAAGCCAAATCAATACCTTTAAAATCTAAAGGCTGAGAATTTGAGCCATAGGACATGAAATTATGAAGTTGTAGACGAAGAGGAATCATGATAACAATTTAACAATTCTTACTCTTTAGTGAGCTTTTCTGCATAATCTTTCAACCTCTTCATCCTTTTCTGGCTAATCCCCTTTGATTGCCAATACCTTTCCAGAGCCTCTATCACAGATAGTTCTTCTGTATACAAAACTTTTTTATCTCTTTCTTTTTTAATTACTTCTTTATTAATCGCGGCAATAAAATGGGCTTGGGATAATACTTTTCTAATTTCATGGTCATGCAGTTTCTCAACCTGGCTTTCGGGAACTTCTATAATAATTCTTATTACTCTATCTTCTATCTTGTTCTTTTCAATCTGGGAGATTACTTTTTGGGTGGGCTCAGAATCTTCCTCATTAACTTTAACCCTAATAGTCAAAAACTTTCGGGCTGGGACAGGGATAAATTGGTATTTGGTGTTTTTATTTGAGATCTCTACCACTATAAATCCTTTATCTTCTTTTTCTTCTGAAAAATCTACTCTATCTATACTTCCTGAATAAACAACTGGCGGATTCTGATTTAGAATCTGAAATTTGTGGAGATGACCTAGGGCTACATAATCAAAAGGTTCTTGAGCAAAAATATTCAAAGGTAAGACAACATCCGAGCCAACATAGACCTTATGCTCTGAACCATATTCTGCTCCGGCAATGGTTGTGTGAGCCAACATAACACAAGGCAAATGGTCATCAATTTGAGGAATGAGATCTTTGACTTTTTTGACAAGCTTTTCAGCCATCTCTTGATGAATTTCAGAAATGGTCTTTTTCTCATAATCTTTTTTGCTGGCTAAAATGCTTTTGGCAAGCCAGGGTAAAGTAGCAATCTGTATTTTTTCTTTATTTTTTAAATCTAAAGTTAAAAGTTCTGGTTTTCTTGAGACATAAACATTTTCCACCTCCAAAGTATGATAGATATCTAAAGTATTAGCTTTTCCCTCGGAAGCAGGTATATCATGATTCCCAACTAGCAAAACCGTTGGTATTCCCGAAGAAGCTAGTTTTTTTATTCTCTTGGCAAATTCTCGCTGAAAAGTAGGAGAGGGGTATCTTGATTTAAAAGCATCACCAGCAAACAAAACTAAATCTATTTTATTTTCTAAAGCATAATCAATAGCATAATCAAAGCTTTCTAAAAAGTCTAAAAGCCTGGAGGAAAGACCAGTTATAGGATCTGTCTTTCCATAATTCTCCATACCTAGATGGATATCGGCAATGTGAAGAAGTTTAATCATAGCTATAATTTAGCTCAGTTTAGATTAACATTTCTAAAAATAAATTTCAATATAATAAGATTAAAAAATCCCTTATCAAAGGGATTTAAAAATTTTTATTTAAGTTTTAAAATCCTAAAATTCCTTCTTTTCCTTGAAGAGTATGAATATAAAATTCAAGCATGATAAAGAAAATATAGAGAAAAATCAAAGATAAGCCTTCTCTAAGATATAATTTGTCTCCACTTTCCACCATTGTTCCAAATAAAAAGACGATGACTAGCATGAAAATGGCAGAAGTGAAGAAAAGTAGAAAATTTGCTTCAATGGGATAAATAAGGGCGGTTATTCCTAAAACCAAAGTAGAATTGGCTACCACACTACCAATACAATCACCTAGAGCCATTTCAGGATGTTTTGTTAGAACTGCTCTTGTTTGGAAAACAAGTTCAGGTAAAGAAGTACCAATAGCCACCAAAAACAAACCAATCAGGATAGCGGGTAAAGCTAAATCTAAGGCTAATAAAGTAGCATATTTTACCAAAAATTGAGCACTTAGATATAATAAAACCAAAGAGCCTAAAAAGATCAATGAAGATATAATTATATCTTTAACTTTCACTCCATCTTTGTATTCTCTTTCAAATCTTTTTCTTCTTTTAATCATCCGCCAGATATAGAAAACAAAAATAGCCACTAAGATAGCTCCTTCCCATCGCTCAATAGAACGACCAAAAAACATTAAAAGCACAGGGACCAAAGCAATAAAGAACATATTAGTGGCATCTTGCCTAACCATCTTACTCCTAATCTTAATTCCTCTAGCCAAAATAACCGCTATACCAATGACCAAAGTCAAAGCTGCAATATTAGAACCAATAACAGTACCTAAAGCCAGAGCAGGATTTTTTTCTATAGCTGAAGTGATACCCACAAACAGCTCTGGTACAGAGGTAGAAAAAGCCATGATAATAAAAGCGGCTATAAACTCACTCAGTTTTAAAAAACGAGCAATCTTACTTAAACTCTTGACCAACCAAGATCCACTAAGAATTAAAACAATACAGGAGGCAATGAAAAAGATTAAATTAGTAATAAGCATGTTAATTTAATAAACTTATAAACTGCTTTTAAATCTATTTTACCAAAAACCTTGCATTATTTCAAGTTATAGTATATAATGAAATCGCCAAATGGCGTTCACAAAGCGGGGTGGAGCAGTAGTAGCTCGCGAGGCCCATAACCTCGAGGTCGTAGGTGCAAATCCTACCCCCGCAACCAAGCCAGGGTAGCTCAGTGGTAGAGCGGAGGACTCATAAGCCTCATGTCGTGGGTTCAATTCCCACCCCTGGTACCAATTTTTATGAAAATTGAAAAAGAACCAATCAAAGAAATTAGAGAACAGTTTGTGGAAAACTCCATCAAAAGAGAAATGGAAACTTCGGATCAATATCAGGGGGCTGGCAAAACTCCAAGTCTAAAAAAAATTATTGAGGGCTTTATCGCCCGGCTAAAGGCAGCTAGCTTTTCTGCTGCTTCAAAAAGTGAAGATACCACCGGAAAAAATATTCCTCACACCAAAAAATTGGTTCAAAAATACTATCAAGAAGAAGACTTTCCTCTCCTAGAAGAACTTAAAAATTTAATTTCTCAATCTACCATTCCTTTAATCGATCAGAATGATCTTTTGGTATTTTTGCCCATATTACCTGAAAAGGCACTTGAAGATCTAGTTAAGATTTTTAAAAAAAGTAAAAAAGCTTTGGCTGAATTTAATACCAATTTTAAAAGCAAGGTTATAGCCTTAACTTCTCAAAACTCCTCCATGTGGGATGAGATTTTAAAGAGAGAAGAAGAACAGCTTCAAGAATGGTCTGAGGCTGATGAGGAAGCCTTCGAAGAAAGTTTCTAAAAAGACTATCTTATAAATAATTTAAAAAAATAGTGGCGGATAATTGACCACTATTTTTATTAATCCTAAAACTCAGGTACATATACCTTGCGGAAGTGGTCTGATTTTTTGTATAGATCGTTAACGTATTCAACAAGTTCAGTGCTTATTGAAGCTTCTTTGGCAATATCTTTAAAGTTCATCTTGCTCTCTAGTCCTACTAAAATCAAATCCAACTTCTCATAAGAGATGCCCATAGCGTATTCATCAGTAATTCCAGCCATAATGTCCGGGGAAGGTATTTTCTCTTGAATTTTTTTAGGTACCTTTAGATACTTTGCTAGCTCTCTAACCTGGGTTTTATAAAAAGGCAAAAGAGGCATGACATCCCCTGCTCCATCACAACCAAATTTTACAAAAAATCCAGTCAGCCATTCTGTATTGTTGGCACAGGAGACATACAAAAGATTTTTTAGCTCAGCTTGCCAATAAAGAATAACCATTCTCATACGATGCTTGATTCGATAATAAGCATTGCTCTTGTTTAACCAGTCAGCATAAGGTAGACCTTTTGACCCTAAAAGTCCACTCTGAAACGGGCTCTCACCTACCTTCTTAGCGTATAACTCATAAAACCTACGAACAGTTTTTCCTCTCCATGCTTTAGGAATAAACCTTGAGGGAAGAAGCTGATAGATACCAAACATTTTAAGCTTGGGAGTAAGGTCTTCGAATATATACTTTATACCTAAGTTCTTGGCCACCATAATGGCATCAGTCTTTGTCTCTGAGGCAGAATCTCTCTCTGGTATAATCAGAGCTAAGACTTTATCTTTTCCTACTGCTCTAACACAAAGGGCAGCTGTCACCGCTGAATCAAGTCCTCCAGACACACCTAAAATCACTCCATCCCTTTTTAGAAGATCCATCTTTTCCTTAATAAAAGACTCTAGTTTTGGACAAATTTTTTCTGGGTTAATAGCCAGTTTTTCTTTTAAAAACACAGATTATGCGTTAGTAACTTTTAGTATATCTTGTCCCAGTTATTTTGTCAGTTATGGACAAATAATTTATTTTTTGGTATTATTAAGTTTAAGGGGACGTAGCTTAGTGGTTTAAAGCGCCTGCCTGTCACGCAGGAGATCGAGGGTTCAAATCCCTTCGTCCCCGCCATTTTTTATCCCTTCTTCAACCTAAAATACTTCTTTAAAATCTGGCCATGATTAAAGGCCATTTTTATTTTGGAAAGATCTTTTTTAAAAAACCATCTAATTTCTTTTACTTCTTTTCCATCCCCTTTTATTTTCCCTTTAGATTTACCAAGGAAAACCAAAAGTACAGCATACCACTTTAAACGCGGAAAAATTTCATCATTAAAACAAAAAAATCTGGGCTTGGTCAAAGTAAGGTCTGTCTCTTCTTTAACTTCCCTCTTTATGGCCTGGAGAGCAGTTTCTCCCCGCTCAATATGTCCTCCTGGAAAAGTCCAATAATTTCTAAAAGGCTTATTATTCCTTTTAACTAATAAAATCTTACCCCCCTTCTTAATTATAGCTCCTACTGTTGCTTCTGGACCTCTCATAGAATATAGGACATGGAACACAAAATGTTATGTGTTACATGTTTTGTGTTATGTGATAAATAAGTATCGAATATCCAATTTGTTCCACTGGTTCATATTTCTCAAGCCAAGAATAATCTGGCTGACCTTGGATCTTGTACCACCATTTGGAAGTTTGAAAATAAGTAGCCGAAACAGCCAGCCAGCCAGTGGTGGGTCCTTTTTGCGAATGCCACTCTTGGTATTTATCTCCTAGATAATATTCAGGTACTCCTCCACCAAAATAATCAACTTTAATTTTATCAATTCCTTTTTCATCAACCCAATGAGCTAGTCTTTTTAAATCTTGCCCCCAATCCAAATTAGAATCCACCATATATTTATAGCCATTTCTTGGACCACCGATAAATTGGTTAAAATAAGCAAGATAAGAAGGGAAGATATAAAGATTGGCAGCCACATACCAAATCATCAAAATTACTAGAAGCCATCCTAAATAAATCTTAGCTTTTGACTTAATACTACGAATAAATCCTATTGTTTCTTTACCTAATAGAATAAATATAAAAGGGTAAAGAGGCAAAATGTAACGCAAGCCAATATTTAACTTGCTTCTCATCCCTACAACTACCCACATCAAAATAATGGTAACAAAAACAAATTTCTCAAGGTGCTTCCAAATATAACCAGTTATTTTTTTATGGGCTCGACTTAATCTATTCAATCCGCCTTGGGCAGTATAACTTTTAAAGGTAGTAATGAAATTTTTGGCAAATAGAATGAGGGCAAAAAAGACTAGAATCAAAACAGAAATTGGAGTCTTTAGCAAGAAAGCTATAATAAAGAAATACCACCAACCTTGATTAGAAGTCTCTCCTAAAAAGTAGGTAGTATGACCACCGGCCATATGGCCAAAGACCATGGCTAAACCGGTCAAATATTGAGCATATGGCCTTGTCAGAGAAAAGTTAGTTAACCTATGTAAGGTATCTCGAGTTATGCCAGCTATTTTTAAATCGCTAGCCAAAGACTGATCAATGAGCCGGTGCTGGAGATCAAGAGGCATTTTAGCCATGGTAAACTGATAAACTGCTCCTACTAATAGATAGCCGATGATAAAGATCAAGAGAAGAGCAGGAACAAAAATTTTAAAGACTTTTCTTTTGATTAAAAGAATAATAATAGTCAGTAAAATAAAATAAGGGATAAGTAAAACAGCCGAAAATTTGGAAAGCTGAGCTAGACCAAAAGTGAGACCAGCTAGAATTAGATTAAGCCAGCCTGGTTTTCTGACAAATCTACAAAAATAATAGCAAGATATAAAGAAAAAAACGCACAAACCTAAATCTGTAGTAACATATCTAGAATGAGCCAAAATATTAGGAGAAAAAGAATACAAAAATAGAGCAAATAAAGCTGTTCTTGGACCATAAAGCTCTTTAGCCCATTTAAAAATAAAAAATCCCAAAAGTAAGGCAAGTAAAACTATTGGGATTCGAGACCAAAATAGCATTTGATCAGCATTATTTTTGATATGGTAAATAAACTGCCAGCCACACTCCCATTGACCATTAACATCTTCCGCCCAGCAAATATGCTTGAGAGGAAACTTGAGATTCAAAAATAAAAGAGGCACAGCAGCTAGACCTTTAATCAGAGGCGGATGCTCGGGATTAAGCCTATAATCCTGAAATTTTAAATAAGAATATCCAGCCGGAATATGGGCTACTTCGTCAGTGATACCTGAATCACCAGCCATACTAGTAATAGCCAGAACAGCCATTACAACCAAAAGAAAAAGAGCCATTAAATTAGAATATCTAACTAAAAAACTAATTTTAAATTTTGAATTGCCGTTTTGCATTTTTATTACTCGTATCTTAAAGCATCCACCGGATTTAATCTTGAAGCTCTGACTGCTGGAGCAGTACCAAAAATAATCCCTATTGAAGCTGAAATACCAAAGGCTAAAAGAATAATGGGCAAGGTCAAAACAATATTAAAATCTAAATAAGGAGAAACTAGCACGCCAATGACCCAAGCTAAAAGCACCCCGCAGCCTCCCCCCACCAAACTTAAAGTTACAGCTTCTATTAAAAATTGTCCCAAGATATCTCTATTTTTAGCTCCTACTGCTTTTCTAATTCCGACTTCTCTTGTTCTTTCTGTCACAGAAACAAGCATAATATTCATAATACCTATTCCACCCACCACCAAAGATATACTAGCTATGCCAGCCAGTACTGTAGTTAACATTCCTAATATCGTATCCATCATTCTTAACATCTCCTTTTGAGTTAAAACAGAAAAATCCTCTGTGCCTCCGTGTTGCTTAACGAGAATCTTTTTTACCTCCTTTTGGGTTTCTTCTATTTTATCAGAAGAGGCAGCTTGGATAATAATTCGGTTAATTTTATCTTCGACTCTACCTATCTTTTGAGCCAGACTAAAAGGTATATATATCATCTCATCAAAATTAACTCCCATTTCAGCAGTACCAAAGGCACCTACCTCCTCAGCTACTCCAATTACTTCTAGATTAGTTTTATCTAGATCTATTTCTCTACCTATAGGATCTTCACGGACAAATAAATCTTGAGCAATTTTGTTTCCTAAAACAACTACTGAACTTCCCCTTTCTGCCTCTGCTTGACGTATAAATCTTCCCTTGTCCATAGCTGTTCCCCGAATTCCAGCCAAAAATGAATCCGTGCCCAAAACCATCAAAGAAGGAGTTTCTTTCTTTCGATAGCGAGCTGTTCCGGAAATAGAACTAATTCCAGAGACTAGCTTACAGGTAGAACATCTTTCTCTGATAGTCTTAATATCTTCATTGGTTAGGCTAGTGGATATAGCAGCTGCTGCTGAGCCAGTCATTTCTCCTCCTTCTTCAAATTTTCCTGGAACAACCACTACTAGATTGGCTCCCATGCCCTCAATCTGGGAAGCAATTTCCTGTTTTACTCCTTGACCAAGGCCAACAAGTAATATTACTGCCAAAACTCCTATGATTAGCCCTAGCATGGTTAGTCCAGCCCTGAGCTTTGAGGATCGAATGGCAGAAATGGCAATTTTTATACTCTCGAGTGTGCTCATGTCTAAAACCTTATTAAGTTGCTAAATTACTTTTTCATCCTTTACAATCCTTCCATCTTTTAAAGTAATGATTCTATCTGTATACTTGGTAATATCATATTCATGAGTAACTATAATAATTGTTTTTCCTTCTTTCTCGTTTAGATTATCTATAATCTTAAGAATATCGCGTCCAGTTTTAGTATCTAAATTTCCCGTTGGCTCATCAGCTAAGATTATTTCAGGATCATTAACTAAAGATCGGGCAATAGACACTCTTTGCTGCTCTCCTCCGGAAAGCTCACCGGGTCTATGACTGATGCGTTTTTCTAATCCTAAGTACTTTAGAACTTCAAGGGCCTTTTGTCTACGCTCCTTTGGTGGCAATCCCTGATAAACCATGGGCAATTCTACATTTTGCAAAGCGGTTAATCTGGGTAAAAGATTAAAAAATTGAAAAATAAAACCAATCTTTGTTAGACGAATATTAGCCAGCTCACTCTGACTTTTTTTCGACATCTCCTCTCCTTCTAATTTATAAGATCCTGAGGTTGGGGTATCTAAAGCCCCAATCAAATGCATTAAGGTTGATTTACCAGAACCTGAAGGACCAATAATGGATACAAATTCTCCTTTTTTGACTTTAAGATCAACCCCTTGAAGAGCTGGTACCTTAACTTCTCCTAGTCTATAAATTTTGGTTAGATTTTTGGTTTCAATGAGATACATTTAAGCATCACTGCCCTTCGTTATGTTTAGATGTTATTTAATCTTCACTTTCTGCCCATCCGCCACTTTGTCCAAATCAGAAACAATGACCATATCCTCTCTCTCTAATCCAGAGACTGTCTCATAGTAATCATCTGTCTCTAGGCCAATTTTGACCTCGGTCTTCTTAGCCATTTCATTTTCTACTTCAAAGACAAAGTATTTATTTTCCTCCTCAAAGACTGCTTCATAAGACACATATAATATATCTTCTTTAGTTTCCACTTTAATTTCTACATCTGAAGAAAGTCCAGCTCGATTAATTTCTTGACTATTTTGAATCTCTATCTTCACAAGATAAGTAGGAGATTCTCCTGGCATAGCTTGAAGAGGACTAATCCCAATCTCAACTACTTTGCCAGATAATTCTTTGTCTGGATAAGCATCTAAAGTAATTTTTGTTTCTTGTTCTTTGGCTATATTTATAATATCTGTTTCATCTATTTCTACTTCGACTATCAAAGGATCAAAATCGGCAATGGTAATAATAGCAGTTTGTTGACCAGAAAAAGCTGGCAAAGCTTGGCTTACTTGCATTCTTTGCCCTTCTACAACATCCAGGGTTAATACTTTTCCCTCGATGGGACTTTTTAACTCAAAGTTATTTTCAAACCTAATTAAAACATCGTCTTTCTTTACCTCGTCTCCTACTCGTTTTAGAATTTCTTTCACTATATCTCCTCTCTCGCTGGTCAAAGAGATTTCTCTTTCTGGCTTAAGATTTCCTGAGGCAGAAACAATTTTAGAAAGTGACCCTATTTCTACTTTAGCTGCCTCCACTTCTATAATCCTCACTTGATTGGCTGGCCTAAAATAGAAGAAAAGACCAATTATTACTAAGACGACGACAATAATGGCTACGATGATTGATTTTTTCATAATTTTTAGGTTAGTTGATATTTTTAATTATAATCGACTGTATTAATCCTAACACAAAAATAAAAATGATTAATCCACAATTTGATTAAACTCAAAAGTAGTTTTGTCTAAATTCATTCTTTTTAATATTTCCTTGCTTTCAGAATCATGAGCCAATCTTGGTTGGTTATAATCTTCTATTTTTATAGGAATAAATTCTATCTTCTTTAACTCTTCATCTTCAAACTTGCACTTAGCCATCACTCCTTCCCTTGTTTCTTCTGACCACATCTGATCAAAGACAAAATTACCTAGGCTATAGATAATATAACAATCATTATATTGTTCTGTGATCTGAACCACATGAGGATGATGACCTAAAACCAGGCTAGCCCCAGCTTCACAGGCAGTGTGAGCAAAATCTTTTTGTGCCTGGTTAGGTTGGTTGGTATATTCTGTTCCAGCATGCATGGAGACAATCACTACTTCCGTCCTTCTTTTTGCTTTAGCTATGTCTTTCTTTAATTGCTCCACATCCATAAAAGCCAAACCCGGCTTCTCTTCTGTAGCAGCATAAGAAGATGGGGTAACTGTAGGGGTATCATAGGCTAAAAAGGCAAACCTAATACCCTCATGATTAAGAAAAGTTGGAGCATGGGCTTCTTTAAAGTTTTCTCCTGCACCAATAAATTTAATGCCGTTTTCTCTTAAGTGCTTGAATGTATAAACCATAGCCTCCTCTCTTCGATCCCCAAAATGATTATTAGCTAATGATAAAATATCGAAACCAGAGATAACAAGTCCTTCAATAGTCTCGGGTTCTGCCTTAAAAACCATGCCACTTGTTATTAGAGGACCTTTGTTATAGAAAGGAGACTCGAGATTTCCAAAGGTAATATCTGCCTGGCTAAGTTCATCTTTTAATTTTCGGAAAGGTAAAATATTATCTTGAGCCTGACGGATCCTGGTTCCCACATGTCGAGAGAGCATAATGTCACCAACAGCTAATAAAGTAGTCCCAACTTTTTCTGGCTTTATTTCCTCCTCCTCTTGTGAGGCAAACTGACTTGCTTCACTTCTTAAAACGTTAGAAATAAAATCAGATTTTTGGACAAAAATAAGATCAGCAAAACAAAAATAAAAAACAAAGGCTAAAAGGCCAATAGCAAAAATGGCAAATATTATTCTATTTCTCATAGTTTTAGGAATCTATAGCTATTTACTCAGCTGCTCTTTTACTATTTCACTCACTACCCTCCCTTCAGCTTTACCTTTTACCTGTCCCATAACCTGACCCATCACTTTTCCTATATCAGCCATTGAGGTTGCTCCTGTTTTAGTAATAGCATCTTTTACAATCTTTTCTATCTCTTCTTTAGTAAACTGTTTGGGCAGATATCCAACCAAGATCTCCATTTCCTCTTTTTCTTTTTTAACCAAATCTTCCCGGCCACCTTTTTTGAAAGCCTCAATAGAATCTTTATGTTTCTTAACTGATCTCTGGATAACTTCTTGTATTTCCTCATCGGTCAATTTACCTCTTTTCTTTTTAGCAATCTCTTCATTGTGAATATCAGTAATAATCATTCTCAAAGTAGAGATTTTAACCTCATCTCTCTCCATGACAGCCTTTTTTAGATCCTCTTCGATTTTTTGGAGTAATTTTGGCATATACTTTTAAAAATTAGTTTAGAGAGTCATTTGTTATAATTTTTTATAATTTATATTAATCTTATCATAAATTTATATAAATCAAAAGAGAGGCAGACTTGAACCTCTCTTTATTGTAAGTATTTTCTAAAATTTTATTTAAAAGCATATTGTTTCATATAAAGATTGGTAATGCTAGTTTCAATCTCATCTTTTTTCTCTACCCCTAATTTTCTCAGTATCTCCCCAAGATGCTTTTTGTGTTGTTTTATTTTCTTATGAGCTTTTATTTCCAGTTCTATTACAGGGGGGGATTTTTTTATATCTTCAAGATTCACAAGACACCTTCCCAGCTTATAAGTGGTTCTGATTTTATCCAAGACACAAAATATCTTAAATCCTATTCCTTCTAAAATTTTGCCTGCTTGTTTATAATCAGACAGTTGAGTCTCATACTCATGAAAAGCTCTGTGATCACCTCTTTTTTCCAGGACCTTACAGTTAAGCTCATAATATTCTTTATTATGAGAGATTCTTTTTCTGATACGTAAACCATACGATCCTGGTTTGTGCTGATGTATTTCTTTGAACTTCTTAAACTCCTTTGGACAATACCACCAATCAATAATATGTTCTCTGGTGATTTTCTTTGCTTTAAGGTTTATTAATCTTCTTTCAATCTCTTTTAGATTTTTTACAAAGGCTCTTAATTCGATTTCCATGGTTTATATCCTTTGTTTAATTTAACATAAAAAATAAATATTTGAAAATTTTAGCCAATTCCCATCAGTGTTCCCTAAGAGCAAATATTTTTATATGTCTTGTAATACTTTGTTTCGAAATTGGCCTAACATTCAGAACACTTTGGATTTATAAGGGGAGATACTACAAGAAATTAAAAGTAAAAAGGGGTAATCAATGTATCTCACTGATCACCCCTTTTGCCAAATAGCTGTCTCAGTTTCACAATCCTACATGTGTGTCTAAACTCCCTATTTCCTAGGGTAACTATTGCATCTACTCCTTTGCCAAATAGTGCTTTGGCTATAGGGCTGGCATAAGAAATGACTGTCCCTCGTTCGAACTCAGGATCATCTCTATAGGTATCTATATCTTCTGGTCCTAAGATGTAATAAACTTCCTCTTCACTAGTATTAAGATTAACAAGATCTACCTCTTTACCTATAGTAACTATTTCTTCAGGCAAGTCGTCCATCCCGTCTATTATCCCTATCCTTCCACTCATCCTTCTATATAGTCTTCTCAGTTCTCGAATAAGTTCTTGCTGCTTATCTTGTAAAGCCTCATAGGGCGCATCATCCATCCAATCATAATTCTCGAAGGCACCGAACTTTTTAGGTAGCTCTTTTTTCAATCGATTTTCAATCTCTTCTACCTTACTGTGCATTCTCTTATAAGTCTTGCTGGTCATATAATGGTCATACATAGCCCCTCCTTTGTAAAAGGTTTTATAAAGAAAACATATCAAATGCTTTCAGGAGTACCTTTTTAGTTGAACTGGTTAGTTTATAGTTATCAATTTCTTCTTTGGCTATCCAAGTGTAAGACTGATGTTCTGGAGCCAATCTTACAGAGAACTTGATATTTTTTGGCTCTACTAAAAAGTTTATTTGGGTTGTTTCTCGAATACAATTTCTTTCTTCTACCTTATAATCAAAGACTGAAATAGGATTGCTGACTTTGATATCTATTCCGGTCTCTTCCTTAAATTCTCTTATCAAGCTTCCTTCTATATTCTCGCCAAATTCTTTTTTTCCACTGGGTAATTCCCAAATACCTGGTAAAATTTTCTCTTTATCACTTCTCTGAAGAATCAATGCTTTTCCTTTTCTAATTAAAACACCAGCCACTACAATTGCTTGAATTTTACTCTTTCTCATACCAACTCTTTAATATTATTAGCTACTTTTTGGAATGCTTCTATATATTGATCTATTATATCTCTTTCTGGGGGGAGTGTAAAGGTGGGAAGACTCAATATACTTTCGTAGTATTTTTCTGCTTTCGGAAAATCTCCTCTTTTATAGGTTTTCTTAGTAAAACCATACATTCTATCATTTTCTATCTGAAAAAGTGGAAGTAGATGTAGAGGCTTTGAGCCTGGTTTATGTATTTCTACTCCTTCTGCTTGAAGAGCCTTAATATATTTTTGGACAGGAAGATTATCCAATTCCTCTGGCTTATACTTTGGTTTATATCCATACCAAGCACCTCTATCAACATATGTTCTGGTTTCTGGAGGTTCTATTCCTGGAATTCCTTCTAGCTTCTTACTAAAGTAGTTCAAAGTCTCCCTTCGTAATTTTATCCATTTATCTAATTTTTTAAATTGGACTAAAGCGATTACTGCTCCTAAAGGATGTATTCTATATTTTAAACCATACCCGGTATCAACAAATTGCTTATAAAATGGCAACTTTACTTCTTGCCTACAACGTTCCCGAAAATGACCCAGTAAAATAGCTCTTTCATAAATTTCTCGATCATTTGTAATGAGAAATCCTCCCTCTCCGGCAGTAATAATCTTTTGTGCTTGTAAACTAAAGCAAGCAGCATCACCAAAAGTTCCTACTTTCTTTTCTTTGTACAGAGCGCCATGGGCATGAGAACAATCTTCAATCAAAAAAAGTTTATGCCTCCTAGCTATCTGACATATCTCATCCAATTCTACCGGATGCCCCAACATATGGGTAACTACTATTGCTTTCGTTTTCTTAGTTACTCTCTCCTCTATATCTTTAGGATCGACATTTCCAGTATCTGTCTGGGCATCACATAGGATAGGAATGCCACCACAATGAAAAATTGGAGTTACTGTAGCTAGAAAAGTGTATGTAGGAGCTATAACTTCATCACCGGGTTTTATCCCTACGCCAAAAAAAGCTGAATGTAAAGCAGTTGTACCAGAATTTGTAAGAAGAGCATAACGGACACCGAAATATTTTTTAATCGTGTCTTCTAACTCTTTGTAAATTCCTTCTCGGCCATCTATAGAAATCGGCTTTCTACTTTGGAGATAGGTCGTAACAGCTTTTATTTCCTCCTTTTCTATAAGTGGCCAGCTAAAATGAGGGTGAGGAAAAGTAACACTTTTTTTACCACCCTTAATTGCTAACTTCATATTTTTCTTTTTAATGGACAATCTTTTCCTAATTTTTCAAAAGACCTTCTAATTTTTGTCAATAACCTATTTCCATTTCTATCTTTTATTTCTTTTAAGACATCTATTGATCTATCTCTTAACATACAATATTTCAATACTCCATTTGGAGTTAAAAATACATCGTTATTATTGTAACAGTATGATTCTGGATTTTTTTGCTTAAGAGCCAAGGTACAAAAAATATAGATTAATTCAATAAGATTGTTACTCTTTTGTAAAACTATTTTCCTTTGTTGTCTTCTAATTTCTTTATAACCAATCTTATTCAAAACATCGGATAACTCTTCGTGGCTAATAAAACCTTCTAGTTCTTCAGGAAAGAGTTCTATATATCTTGGAATCGCATTTACTCTTCTTGCAAATTCAATGTACTGCTTTATCTGTCCTAGATTTGTATTTAATCCTCTAATACTACAGCTATTAAGTTTGAAAAACTTAAAATCTTGACTACTCAAAAATTTTATACCATCAATGGCTTTTCTATATGAACCTTTAACTCTAGTAATATTTTTGTAGACTTTCTCATCAAGACTATCAATTGAAACATGAACTTCGTCAACGTCTTTCCATATCGATTTATGTCTATCTACAAGATAAGCATTTGTTGTTATTTCAATAAATGCACTTTTTTTCTTTAAAGCAGATACTATATCTGAAATATCATCTCTTACTAGAGGCTCACCACCTGAGATAGATATTGTCCTTACGCCTAATTGAGTTCCAATCTTAAAAAAGAAAGCATAGTCTTCGGCATCTAATTCCTCTTGACCATAAAGTGGCCCGGGCATTCCTTCGGTATGACAATAATAACAAGTATATGGACATCTGTTCGTGACTACGTATCTTATTTCCCCTGGAAATTTAATTAGTTCCATGGTTTTGAAAAAGTTGTTAGGGGGAGATGGGGATAAACTATCTCCCCAATGCTTCTAGTGAAATTTCTCGCCATATACCGGTTTCCCAAATACACAGCTTTACTTCTACTCTCATCTCTTTATCATCTGTTTGATATTCAATCCAGCTATCTGGGCGCTTTCTATGATAATGAACTTTCTTGTCTAGAATCTTAGGCCTTATTAACCCTTCAAGCTTCATTTTTCCATGAGTCCCTTTAAATACTATGGTTTCCCGCGAAGCATCTGGTGGAAACATCACTCTCTCTTGCCTTTTCTCTAGAACTTTGAATTTGTCTTCTATATCGACAATCAGATCTATGTATTTATCTTTATTTTATCTAAACTATTCAAGCTCCCCCAACTCAACCTTGATCACCTTCTCTTCTCCCTTATGTAGAATTTTTAGTTCCACCTCATCCCCTGGCTTACGTTTTCTAATCATTGAGGCTAAGGTATGTTCCTGGTCTATCCTTTGACCATCAAATTCTAGGATAATGTCATTCTCCTCAAGACCAGCTTCATCTGCTGGAGAGCCAGGAACTACAGCCAACTGCCCTCTCTCTTCTCCTCTAAGAATCAAAGCTCCATAGTCTACTGACAAGTTGTTAGCCTTAGCTATCTCGGGAGTAATGATAAGATAACGTATTCCCAAAAAGGCCGCTTTTAACTCTTTTCCTGCCTTAACTAACTCAATGCTCTCTTTGATTTCGTTAATGGGAATGGCAAAGCCAATCAGCTGTCCTTGAAGATCAATGGCTGTGTTAATTCCCACTACTTGTCCATCAATATTAATCAATGGCCCACCAGAATTTCCTGGGTTAATGGCAGCATCGGTCTGGATAACATTTTCTAGTCTTTCAGGAGTTTGACCTAAAATGCCTCCAGCAGTAATGGCTCGACCTTTGCCCGAGACAATGCCTTTAGTCACAGTATTGGGATATTGTCCGAGGGGATTTCCGATAGCAATGACGGTTTGTCCTACTTGCAAGGTATCTGAATCTCCTAGCTCAACTGTTGGCAGATCTTCAGCTTCGATTTCTAAGAAAGCAACATCATTAACTGGATCAATAGTCTTAACTTTAGCTGGGTATTTTGTTCCTTCGTGGGTTACTACCGTATATTCTGCTGTTTTGTCCGAAACTACGTGCTTGTTAGTCAGAACTAAACCATCAGAAGTTATAATAAATCCTGATCCTCCACCAATGGTCTGTTTCTCTTCCTCTTGAGAAGTTTCATTTTTAGGAGTTTCAAATTCGAATTGAAAAGGTGTTCCTTTAAAAAATTCTTTAAAAAATGGATCTTCGCCCAGAGGACTCCAAGGAAGACCACTTTCTTCATAAAGCTGCTTTAACTCTTTGGTAACTACAATACTTGCCACTGCTGGCTGAACTTTTTTGACAGCCTCAATAGTAGCTGATTCTTCTTGAACTATAATCTCTTTCATTTCAGTTGGAACTTTTTCAATCTTCTCGATGATTTTTGGTGCTACCTTAGATACCAATGCCTTTCCTAGACCTGAAGCAGCAAAACCAACTAAAGCACTAATAATAATGCTCATTATTACTACTAGAACAATAATTCCAACATGACTTGGTCTTTTTGGAGAGGGTGATGGCTTTGGTTGAGTAGCTTGCGGTTTAATGTCTTGCATGGTCTTTTGTAATTAGTAATTGGTAATTAAAAATCAGTATATCCTATATTAGCAAATTATAAAATCTTGTAAAGGCTCCAAGTTTGACATCTTTTTTACCATATGCTAGGGTTTAATGTTTGGCACATAAACAATAAAGCAAAAAAGGAGGTGTAGAATGAAACAGTTTACGGATGAAGAAATTCTGGAAAAAGTCCGGAAATTACGTGATTTGCTAAATACGTTCTCCATCCTGACTCAGCAATGGTGGCTAACTCTTTTGTTTGGAGTTGGGCCGGCCCTATTTAACCTCTGGAAAAAGATCGTGAATCTAAAACCATTTGCTGATCTTCAGTTTCCAGAACCGACTCCTGCCATGGTTTTTTATCTTATCGAGAGTATTGAGGGCTTGAAGGAAAAGTATGAAGAGCAGTTGGGGTCGGAAAGACGAAACGAAGAGGATTTTCAGTTGCTTCGGCCTATCTATCTCGACCTAACCTACTGTACCAGTTTCAAAATTCTGAAAGAAAAGTATCCGGAAGTTCCCGAAGAATATCTTGAAAAGCAAAGCCGGGAGAATCTGGACTTCTTAGGGAGATGCGTCGAAATAGTAAAGCAAGAGGTTAGCAAGACAGACCTGGATCCTGGACATAAAGGCGAGCTTTTTGCTGTTCTAGATTTCTTCAAAGAGTGTCTTCCTTATCTTGATTTCATAAAGGATGAAGACAAAGGAAAATACAAGGAGATACTGGAACTCATAGAAAGTTTAGGAGGTGAGTGAGATGAAAAGAAATAGATTTATATGCCCTATTGTCTTAATTACCTTATTGCTGATATTGGCAGGCTGTTCTCCTCTCTATTTGATGAGGAGTCAGGGTGCTTATGAAAGGGGGGTACAGGCTTACTATTGGTATTTGAAGGAAAGTGATGCTACTATTAAAGAGGTATACAAAGAGAAGGCTATAGAGAACCTAAAGAAGGCGCTTGAGGAGTCGGAATCTGTAATGAAGACAGATCCGACATCAGACAAAGGATACTTATTCTACCTAAAAGCTTCAATAATTCTGAGTGGATTAGATTATGACAATAGTCAGTCCTATATCGAGGATGCTTTCACTGTAAGTCGAGCATTTCGATTGAAAACGATGGGTCAGAAGAAGGAAGCACTTGGCGCTTACTGGTTTGCCAAGTGTGCTGCTGGATGGGAAGAGGCAGATCGTAGAATTCTTTCAGAAGCATTAGCAGCTGTGGAATATGCATTAGAGAATCTTGATCCTGGGCCAGAAAAGGCAGAGAGTGCCTCTGTTCGGCAGATATTAGAATTCCGGATTCTACAATTCCAGCTTGAAAAAGAATAAATAATGGAAATAAAAAACGCGGCGAAGGCTTCAAACCTTTGCCGTATTTTTATATCTAATCAATTGCCTATTGTTATGATGTTTAAATACACAGACCACACTAAACTTGACACCTTTTTTGCCCTATGCTAAGGTTAAATGTTTAAACAATTAGCGCAGGAAACTGCAAGGAGGTGAAAAAATGAAAAAGATATGTATCTTCTTGATATTCCTGATATTCCTGATCAGTTGTAGCATGTTTCGCATGCAGCCTGGCGATTACTACCGAAAGGGCCTAAATACGCAAGGTAAACAATCCATTGAATTTTTCCGAAAGGCTCTCCTAGAGGCGAAATCTGCTCTGGAAAAAAATCCTAACCTGGAAATGTATCTGATATGCCTGAAAAGCTTAATCAGCCTCTCTCAGCTAGACTTTAAAAACGGGCAAAGATATCTAGAGGATGCCTTGCTTATGGCTGAGACATTCCTTCAACAATCGGAAGGGAAGGAATGGGAACCAGATGCTCATTTTCTTTATGCAAAGATAGTATCCGGATTGAAGAAAGTGGAGAAAGCAATTCTGGAAAAGGCAATGGAAAGTTGTGAAATTGCTTTGGAAAATCTGGAAAGTCTTCCAAAGCAAATAAAAGAAGCTGAAATTATGCAGATAATGGATGAGATCGAATCTCGGCTTCTTGAAATGGAATAGAAAAGGAATAATAGAAACTAAAAATCGGCAGAGGTTCTTATAACCTTTGCCGTATTTTTTATATCTAACCTTTATTCTGCCCTTTCTCTCAATTCATATGATGAAGCTACTCTAATCACCATCTCTTCTTTAAAATGATCTCCCATAATTTGCAAGCCAACAGGTAATTTTTTGTTTTCTCTTTTAACAAAGCCACAAGGCAGAGAGATGGCTGGCATGCCAGAGATGTTAGCTGAGACAGTTAGAACATCAGACATGTACATAGTCAGAGGATCTTTTATTCTTTCACCTAATTTAAAGGCAGGAGTTGGAGCAGTTGGTCCAATTAAAACATCGAAATCTCTAAAAATATCATCGTATTCTCTTTTTATTTTTGTCCTTACTCTCTGAGCTTTGTCATAATAAGCCTCATAATATCCAGTGGATAAAGCAAAAGTACCAAGCATAATTCTTCGACGAACTTCATCGCCTAATCCTTTGGCTCTACTACTTAGATAGACATCTAACAAATTTTTAGCTTTAACCTTTGAATAGCCATATCTAATACCGTCATACCGAGCCAAATTAGCAGAAACTTCAGCCGGCATAATAATGTAATAACAAGGCAAAGCATACATAGTATGAGGCAGACTGACTTCTGAAATTTTAGCTCCCAATCTTTTAAGTTCTTTAATAGCTTTTTTAACTAAATCTGAAACCTCTTTATCTACCCCCTCTTCAAAATACTCTTTTATTACTCCTACTCTTATGTTCTCGATTCCCCAAGGAATAGCTTCAGTATAATCTGGTACAGAATATTGAACACAAGTAGAATCTTTTGCATCTGGACCAGAAATTTCCCTAAGAACCAAGGCTGTATCTTCCATGTCTTTAGTAATAGGACCAATCTGATCCAAAGAAGAAGCCATGGCTACCAGGCCATATCTAGATACTCTGCCATAAGTCGGTTTCATTCCCACTACTCCACAAAAAGCAGCTGGCTGTCTTACAGAACTTCCTGTGTCTGCTCCTAGAGCATAGATACACATATTACTAGCTACAGCAGCAGCTGAGCCCCCAGAAGAACCGCCAGGTACTCTCGTTAAATCATGAGGATTTTTTGTTTTCTTAAAAGCAGAATGCTCTGTGGAAGATCCCATGGCAAACTCATCCATATTAGTCTTTCCTAAAAATACTGCTCCTTGCTCTTTGAGCTTTTTTATTACTCCAGCATTATAGGTAGCTCTGTAGTTTTCTAAAATTTTTGAAGAACAAGTACACCTCTCTCCTTCGATTAATATATTATCTTTGATGGCACAAGGAATACCTTCTAAGGGCTTAAGCTCTTCTCCTTGAGCAATTTTTTCATCTGCTATCTTGGCTTGTTCTAAAGCTAAATCGTCAGTCACGGTTACAAAAGCACCGATCTTTTTGTCTACTTTCTTAATCTGATCGAGGCAGGCTTTAGTAATCTCGGTTGATGAAAATTCTTTTTTTCGAAGACCAATATAGGCTTGATGAGCTGTTAATTCGTTTAATTTCATATTACTCAATTACTTGTTTTACTTTGACAAATCTATCCTTTTTCTCTGGTGCTTGTTCTATTAATTTATCTGGCTTGGCAAATGGTTTTACTTTATCTAATCGCTTTACATTTTTAAGTCCTGTAATCTGGGCTGTTGGCTCAATACCTGTTACGTCTACCTTATTAAGCTGTTCTACAAAATCTAAGATAGAAGAAAGCTCTGTCTTAAATTTCTCCTTTTCTTTTTCGGATAATTTAATCCGACACAAGGTAGCAATATGCTCTACTTGTTTTTTTGAGAGTTTCATAAGTTTTAGAGTTCTGGGATTGTAAATAGTATAACATAAAACAAAAAAGTTCAAAATGTTAATAAAGCTCCAACTAAAAAACGCTAAGTTCGACCTAAAAACTTAGCGTTTTTGAAAAAAGAAATACCTCCAAATATTTTCTTTTTCCTGCTTTACAGTGGAGAAATCCTTGACTCTATAACCATCTATCTCGAGTATCTTTCTTAATTCTCCGGCAGCTCGAGACTCCTCAAGTTTTGTTTTTCTCTTCTCTCCTATGAAGAGAAAATGACCTTCTAGAGCTTGTGCTTCCTTTACGTCCAGCACATACTCAATAGAAGGATTCTCTTCTAGCAGTTTTTCAACAGACCAAATTAAAGCATCACACTGCCGGCCATCTAAACCCAGAGAGTCGGCATCTGCACCAACTCCAATCGAGATCCAATCAAGGCCTGGACAATGAGGAGTTATTAAACTATCTGCTATTGCCTGATAAACATTGCCATCTCTTGCTATATGGTAATGTGCCAGGGAGTCACCCTGAGTCTCATCCAGATGAACAATCACCACTCTTGACCACATCCGTAAATCATCTCTAGAGTAGTTCTCCCTTACGTATTCTTTAACTTCGACAGTGTCGAATTCTACCATACTCTCCTTAAGTTCAGGTGTAAACTCTGTGCTCATCTGTCGTGAAAGGTAGATGATAGCATCGACGTAATTCCAGCTGTGATTGTAACACCAGATGGCTCTTCTGCTCTTCTTGCAGTCTGGATCTCCAAAAACATAGCCTGAAAGTTTCAGATAATAGGCAATGCTAAAAAGAGCGTCTGTCTTTTCCCAGAGATTAATCTTTCCATCTCCGTCTCCATCAATGGCTATCCTAAGATAGCTTGATGGGACGAATTGAGGCCAAAACATGGCCCCGCCCCAAGAACCTCTGATCTCAAGTAAATCCAATAGATCCAAACCTAGTTTTTTAGCCAGTAAAAAAAGGCTTATAATCTCTGCCCTGGCCCACTTTGAATTTTTCCAGGCAAACAGGGTGTTGTAAACATTAAATACCCTATATTGTCCTGTATTACTTCCAAAGCGAGATTCAATCCACCCAATTGCAGAGCTTATTCCCCAATCTACGCCAAACCTCTTTTCTGTCTGATCCAGGGGATTTTTAGACTCTTTTCGAAATCTCTTTCCCCTGAGGATAGCGTGGGTGGAGATCCACTTTTTTTGGGGATCAAAATAAGGATTATAGTCTTTGTCTTGCTTGGGCCTTTTTCTAGGTTTAACAAGGAATTCATAAAATTCGACTCTCGGGTCATAAAAAACTTTTCCTATCTCGTATATAGTGAAACCCTTGTCCTGAAGCTCCCAAAAAAGCTTTTTATATCTTTCCCCTTGGTAGTCCTCTGGTTCCTTAGCAAAAGCAAGCCTTGGCAAAAGTAAAACAAGAAAAACAACAAATAACAATCTCTTCATTTTTCCTCCTTTATTAAATATTATCAAAAGGCCAATTCTGCCTATACTAGCATATCAGAAAATCCATGACAAGTCTTTTGAAATCTAGAATCTTACTGAATGGTTAATCGAATGCAATTTCAGAAAACCATACCATTGGCTTGACAGATTAATTGATAGTGATATAATGGAGTGTTAATAAAAAGGAGGTACAGATGAAGGATAAGGTTTCTGGTATATCCTCAGAAGCTTTTAAACACTGGACATCAAGGTGTGAATTTTGCGGAGAGGATAATGTAATTATGGTAGAAGCCATCATCTATTTTGAGAGAGGAGAGACAATCCATCCGCACATGAGTTTCAAGAACTCATCTATAGTCAAAGGTAGAGTTCTTGAGATCGAGATTGACAATGAAAAACACCATTTTCTGGTTTGCCTTGATTGTCTTAAGAAACATGACACTCCTCAGAAAAGAGAGAAAAAAGCAAGGCAACTCTTGGAAAAAAGAGACCAGATATAGACATTCCTTTACCAAATTGGAATGTCTATTTATTTTACTCAAATGACCTCCTAGACTTGACAAAAAATAGGCAGTATGATAGGGTAAAATGAAACTAAAAAGGAGGTAAAATGTTTGAAGGAAAAGGGGTAAGCATTAAATACAAATGCCCCATCTGCGGAAAGCTATATGACCGCGTGAACGAGGCTGATGAATGTGCTCGTGAATACACAGAAAAATTGATCGCTGATTTTAAAACGACTGGCGATCAAAGACGCTTCGTCTGTAATGTCTGTGGAAAAGATCACGCCACAATCGACGAAGCTAAAGGCTGCGAGGCATTACATGAAGCAGAAAAGGACCTCGAAGAAATGATCGAAAGCATCGACAATTTTGACAAACAGGCCAAAGAATAATTTTTTACTGTTTTATTCTTTGGCCTGTCCCATCTAAGGCTGCGTGAATCATATAAATCACACGAGCCTTTTTTCTTGATTATTCTAGATAGTATTAAAATAAAATGTCCTTCTGGACGTATATCGCCGAAGGGTTGACAAAAAATTTATTTTAAGATAAACTCACAAGAAAACAAAATGTCCTTTTAAAAACAATTTGAAATAAGGAGGAAAAATGAAACAGAGAATTGTGACTAAGTTTGGTTTTGCTCAGCTAGAAGTTAGGAGACTCCACGGAATAAACATTCTTATAGTCAAAGAAGATTATCGCTATCGGAAAGGGACTAAACTGAAAGATGGTAAGCCACTCAAAAAAGACCATTGGCTTAAAAAAGGAATGATTCTTATCCCTCGGAGAGAGGAAAAAGATCCAAAAATAACAAAATATCAAATATACGAACGTGGGCTTTATGAAGCTATCCGAGGTAGATTCCATACCCTCTCTCAGTATGGAATCAGAGAAGAAAAGGGCGAGCTCCAGCTAATGAGTGAATTTGCTGAGGCATCTCGTGAGATCATTATACTTCTTCTTGATTATTCCGGCCTAACTCAAAAGGAGTTCATAAATCTCAACAAAAAAATAGCCGAGTTAGCTTTTCGATTGGAGAAAGTAAGAAAACCGACTAAGAAAGAGGCTCGTGACTATTTCAAAAGCAGTCTCAACATAACTGACAGCCTGGGTCGAATCAATCCTTCAGCTACGGGTGCCAAGACAGTAGCAGCTGAAAGAAGACTGAAAATGCGAAAAGAGGAGATCTATAGAATAGCTTCTCGACTAGGAATGTTAGAACTAGCTTTGATCACCGAAAAGAATCGTATTGAAAAAGATGTGCTACGCCCTATTAGAAGCTTTCTTGCATCTCTCGAAAATCATACTGTCTTCAAAGAGAAAAATGTCTCTGAATCAGAAATAATGGGGTATGCTACTAGATTATGGATGTGGATAAGTGACCTTGAGACTGTTGATGTGGAGCCTTTCCTTTTCCCCGTGAAAATGCTTCAGAATGAATTTGAAAGAGTCAGAGAACTTCTTCGAAAAAGACAATTTGCTCGATCAAAGAAAATTCTTAAGAAGAGTTTGGAAGCTCTCCGTCTTAAGGAAATCCAGAGTGATCTAGAGAAGATTATTTTGGATATGAGCTTAATAATCTATGGTCGATCTACTCGTGTAGCTTACTTATCTAATCTTGAAGCTCGCTTGCAATATCTGATAGCAGATCTGAAGACTATTGATGAACGAGAATTCGAGATCCGATGTTGTTATAAGGTAAAAAGAAAACTGATCAAAGTAACAAGATTAATACAGAAGAATAAATTAAAAGAAGCAAAGGAGATCTTGAAGATGGCTTCTGGTCTTCTTTAGACCTGAAAAAAACCGCCTGCGACTATTAAAGGTTGCAGGCGCTCTTTTTTATAAAAGATTCTTGTCTGTCACTCCATTATTTCACCATCTTCAAAAACTCTTTTTCTTTAATAATCTTCACTTTTAACCTTTTGGCTTTATCATACTTAGTTCCTGGCTTGGCTCCGGCAATGACATAGTCTGTTTTTTTAGACACAGTTGATGAGACATTTCCACCTAGCTCTCTAATTTTATTCTTGGCTTCTTCTCTAGTTATAGTAGCCAAGGTCCCGGTTAAAACAAATGTCTTTCCAGCCAGAATCTTCTTTTTAATTGCTGGAGCAATTATCTTTACTCCTACTTTCGAAAATTTATCAATCAGCTTTAGATTCTCTTTGCTCCTAAAATAATCGTAGATGCTTTTAGCTACTACTCCGCCAATGTCTGGTACTGCTTCAAGATTGGCTAGCGAGGCTTTTTTTATTCTTTCCAGATTTCCAAAATGGTGGGCTAAATCTATGGCTGTTTCCTCTCCCACATGCCTGATTCCTAAAGCAAAAATAAATCTAGCTAAATGAATTTCTCTACTTTTATTAATAGAGGTTATTAAATTGGCAGCTGATTTTTCAGCAAATCTTTCAAGGGGAATAAGATCTCCCTCCTTAAGAATAAATATATCAGCCGCATCTCTAATCAGACCTTGATCAACAAGCTGATCTATAATTTGAGGACCAAGACCTTCAATGTCAAAGGCTCCTTTTTGGACAAAATGAATCAAATTTCTTCCCTGTCTGGCAAAACATTTTTTGTTGGTGCAATAATAGGCTACCTCTCCTTTAGGCCGGATAACTTTCGAGCCACAAATAGGGCATTTCTTGGGCATTCTAAACTCTTTTTCTTTGCCTGTCCTTAGTTTAGATAAAACTTTAATTACATCAGGAATAACATCACCGGCCCGCTGAATAATCACCGTATCCCCAATTTTCACTCCCAGCCTTTTTATTTCATCAGCATTGTGAAGAGTGGCTGAAGAGACAGTTACCCCGGCCACTGATACTGGCTTAAGTGCTGCCACTGGAGTTAAAGCACCGGTTCGGCCTACCTGAACTTTAATATCTTTTACAACAGTGGTGGCTTCCTTGCCTGGAAATTTATAAGCAATGGCTCCTCTAGGAGCTTTTCCTATTACACCTAGTTTTTTGAAAATACTATTATCATTAATAATCACCACTATGCCATCAATCTCAAAAGGAAGTTTTTCCCTCATTTTCTGCATCTTTTTGTGATAAGCAAAGACTGCTTTCAAATCAGGACAATAGCTACATAGAGGATTAACTCTAAAGCCTAACTTTTTGGCAATAATATGTTCTTGCTCATGAGTCTCTTGAGCCAAATCTGTCTTGCACGAATAGGCAAAACAATTTAGGTCTCGCTTGGCTGCTACTTTTGGATCTAGTTGTCTGATTGAGCCAGCAGCTAGATTTCTTGGATTGGCATAGGGGGCAAGGCCTTCTTTAATTCTTCTTTTATTTAGAGCTTCAAAATCTTTCTTAGAGACATAGACTTCGCCTCTTACCTCAAGCTCTTCCTTTTCTGCCTTAAATTTATCCAACAGCTTCTCCACAAAATCTTCTTCTTTCTTTTCTCTTGTATCTTTTACTTTATACTTCTTTCTATATAGCTTCTCAGGGATTCTTTCCATTTTTAAAGGAACACTACCAATAGTCTTTAAATTTTGGGTTACCTCTTCCCCAATAATTCCATCACCTCTGGTTGATCCAACATCAAATACCCCATTTTTATACACCAAAGAGATGGCCAGACCATCAATCTTTGGCTCACAAAAAAAACCACAGGTAATCTTTTCTCTTATTTGTCTCTCATCACGCTCTAACCAAGCTTTTACATCCTCTTCAAAAAAAGCATCATTAAAAGAAAGCATGGGAACTTTGTGACGGACTTTTTTAAATTCTTCCAAAGGTTTTCCGCCTACACGTTGAGTCGGAGAATCAGAAGTAATAAATTCGGGGTATTGCTGCTCCAAATCAAAAAGTTCTTTTTTTAGAGAATCTAGAGCAGCATCAGAAATCTCCTGACGATCAAGGACATGATATAAATAACGGTGATAATTAATCACCTTTTTTAGCTTCTCGATGCGTTGTTTGACCTCTTTTTTGGTCATAACTTAATAAACAACAATCAACTCTCGACTATTGATAATTGATGGTTTTTATTTGACAATACTCTCATCCGAAAAGAGTACATAATCAAAGATACCGTGGAGGGGAGGTTTGGGATAAAAAACAATGCTAAGGCTTCGTTTTGTAGCACTATAAGTTCCAGTAGAAGTAATTTCTAGCTTTCCTCCTTTTATACCTACCTCGTTTGCGGGTGTGCACGATGTATCACTATATCCTTTTAGAGTATAGCTAACGTCAGCATAAAGGGGCTTAAATCGGAAAACATGATCGTAGTAATAGATAGGCCTAGTCCCCTCATTTAAATTAATGCAGATATTTGGAACATCTGATGTTCCCCACAAACCTTCTTTAGTTATCACCTCACTAGGATCAAGGGGAATTTTTCCAGTAGAATCATATGTGGGCCAACTTATTACTTTATACTCTAGCCAAGCAGTGGGTGATGACCACATTTCAAACATAAATCTATTTATATTTTCTGGATCGCTAGGATCGTATTTTAAATAAATCTGCTCTGACTTGTCTCTTACTAGAACTTTTTCAACAAATTCTTCTTCTGGAGCTTCGCTTTTGGTCAAATCCCACCTTGCTCCTTCAATAGCTAAACCCTCTCCATAAGGAATAGCATCCATTGGAGGATTCTTTCTTGCTTTCCAGAGCTCCTCTTCCAACCCACTCTCAGCCGCAAAATAGGCAGTTATTGACCGATCAATATTACCTGCCATTCGAAGTTCTCGGAGCATCAAAGTTCCAATGGCCAAAGCTACTACTAAAACTACGGCCATGATAAGAAGGGCGACGAGAATTACTTGTCCTTTTTTATTGTTAATATCACTCATATTTTTAGATTAGCAGATTTCTACCTTGTATATGCTCTAGTTGACATAGTTGTCTGTAAATTTATCACTACTTCCTCTTCTGGTTTAGCACCAATACTTTTTGTTTTCATAAGTATAGTTATTCGAGATTGTTCGTCTGGGCCGCCACTTTCGTAGGGATTTTTGTAGGGATAAATATAAAATTTCAAATCTTCAAGGCTAACTTTGGCTGGGGTAATATTAGACCAAGTTGTACCCCCATCAGTGCTCATTTCTAATTTATCATCCGATCTTTTAAAGTAGGCACCTTCTAAATAGAGAGCTTCAGCCTCAATAAATTTATCAGATTCGGGGTGATCTGCAACCATAGGGCATGGGGTATTTATACCATCACAATGACAATAGTTTTCACCACAATATCTTATTTTATTCATTCTGGCATACCTAGCCACTGTCTCCATAGCCCATCTGGCATCTTGCTGAGTAACTTGCATGGCTTGAGTTCTTCTCTGAACTCTCAAAATAGCAATAAATACTCCAATGACGGCAGTCATGACAATGATAAATATGGCAACGGCAACTACCATTTCCATTAAGGTAAAACCTTTACTTTTTTGAATTTTGAATTTTAGATCTTGCATTTCTTTAGTACCAATTGAACAAATGGTCTTCTACATTTACTAGATGCCATCGGCCCCGTTCCTCCCAAACAACATAGCAAGTGACTTTGAGCTCGTGGTCAGGGGATATCTTGGAAGTAATTTCTACTATTTTAATCAAACGATAAAAATTTGTTTTAATCTCACCTGGTACATGAAGAAGACGTTGAACGTACAACTCATCCGCCTTAAGAACTTGAGTTGAAGCATCTTGAATGGTTTCTGGTTTTTCTGGATCTATCACCAGATTACTAATACTTGAATTTGTTCCCAAAGTCCAATTATTATTAGTAACGTTGAATATAGAAATAGAATTCCCAGTAATAATGTCCTTAGTCCAATCATTCCCAGCTAGCCAATTTGAATCCCTAATATTCCTCACTACTTCCACCCCTTCTCTGGCTAAATTAATAGCCACTACCCTCATTTGACTTTCTCCCCCAGCCACAAGACCAAAAGTAGCCAAAATCAGGGCAGAAAGGAGAGCCACTACTAAAATAGCAATAGCAATGGTCATCTCGATGAGAGAAAGACCTTTTTGTTTTTCGCGAATTTTCACAAATTTACCACCAATTTTCACAATTTTTTTTATCCTTAGTAAGATTATTCTTTAGTTTATTAATCCATACTGATCTGTCCTGTAGAAGCATTGACTCTTACTATTCTTTCTAAACTAGTACCTTCTAACGTAAGGGTAATTAAAACTGTTTTACTATCAAGAGAGTATCTCTCATCTTTAGGCCCATAAAAAACAGTAATAGGTAAAGCTTTAGGCGGCTCAAAATCAAACACCGGATCGTAGAAATTGGAAGGCGTGGGATCCTCCAGACCTACTTCGACATCAATTTTTTTTAAAGTTAAATCCATAGTCTCTATATCCTGATCCATGTAGTCTAGGCAAGCCTCGGAAACAAAATCTTTATAATCTGGCTCACAATAATTAGCAAATAAAGTATATTTATTATTTGTATCATCGATATACACCCCATAACCAAACTTAGGCACCTCTGTATTGTGAACTTTCCCTGCCAAAGCCATGTTTTGAGCATTTCTTAAAGTGGAGACTAGTTTCTGGGCTTCAGCTCGGATAGTTTGCTGTCTTTGTCCTACTCTATAGTTAGCTAAAACTATGCCCGTAATTAAAGCTACAATAGCAATGGCAATGATGAGTTCGATAATGGTAAAACCCTGCTTCTTGCAAATTTTCACTAATTTACCACGAATATTCACGAATTTAACCTTAAAAGCTCTATTTCTATTTTTATTTTAGCACAAATAGAAACTAATTGAAATATGTCTTTAGGCTAGCTTGGGCTGGCTATTTTAAAGAGGAACTATCCAAGCAATCCAAGGTACCAATCCAAAATCTTCTCTCCCACTAAGATGGCCACTATAGTAGATCCACATAAAAATGGACCAAAGGGAATCTGACTCTTTAGGGTTTTCTTTTTGGCTAAAACTAAGCCTCCCCCAACAATGGCTCCAGAGACAAAAGCTAAAAACAAGGCTACCAAAATATTAGGCCAACCTAAAATAAGGCCTATTAATATTCCTAATTTTACATCCCCCCAGCCCATCCATTTTTCGCGAGAAACAAGAACTAAGATTAGAAAAAAGCCACCGGCTAAGGCTGCAGCAAGTATTAGATACTGAGTATTGAGTATTGAGTATTGAGAAAATTCAGAAAATAAATAGGCCATAAAAACTACCACTACCCCTGGCCAAACTACTTTGTCTGGAATAATTGAATGTTTTAAATCATAGACAAAAATGATAATCAAGATACTAATAAGAAAAAAGTTAAGTACTAAACTAGCCAGAAACCAGCCAAGGCTCAACTGCTCCATTATTAGATAGCTAGGTAGTTTAGCTAGATAGCTAAACAAGACAAACAATATTCCTGTGGCTAATTCTACCATAGGATATTGCCAAGAGATTTTCTTTTTACAATATCGACATCTTCCCCCAAGAAAAATAAAAGAAAAAAGAGGAATCAAATCAAAAAATCCTAAAGTATGCTTGCATGAAGGACAATGGGATCTTAAAAATAAAATAGACTCGCCTGTTTTGAGTCTATAAATAACCGTATTTAAGAAGCTGCCTAGACAAAGGCCAAATACAAATATAAAAACATAAAAATATAAAAACATAAAAATATAAAATTGTCTTATTTTATTTTTATATTTATCCCAAGCTTAAAGTATGATGTATAATAAGCTAATAATCCAATAAAAACCATTTTTAGGTTTACAGAAGACTTCAATTAAACTAGCGATTTAGAGAACAGTGCTTACCTAGACAACAGAGAGTACCATCAGGGGGTAGAGCTAATATCACATGCAGTAGTTTCCTCTCTACATCCTTCCTGAGTACACATAAAATAGCCACCATCTTCTAAATCAGCACTCACGCAGTATGTCTGACGAGCAGTTGAATTGTTACTCCAGGTATAAACTCTGGCAGAACCAGGATCATCTGGAACATCTTTCATACAAGTTACTCCACCAACAGCAATAGAAGTAGGTGGTTCCGTTCCAATTAGTATATATTGCTGTTCCTCCTCATAGCACATTTCCATAGCCAAAGCAATCTGATTCATATCTGATTGTCTTCTGGCGTCTCTGGCTCTTCTCCTAGCGTTACCTAAAGCCACCAAAACCAAAGTAGCCAAAATACCGATAATGGCGATGACAACCAGAAGTTCGATTAAAGTAAAACCTTTTTTTCGCATTTTTATTCACCTCCCTTCGATAGAATTTAGAATTATGAATTATATTTTTTACTGATTAACTAAATCCTCTATAGACTTTCAGCTGTGGACGATGGACAAACATTGGTAGTTTCTCTACATCCATTGCTATCGCATCTGAAGTAATCATTATCTAGGTTATTGTCCCCATTTACATCTTCTTCTAGCTCAGCAGAAATACAATACCATTGCAATCCAGCTTCACCATTAGGGCCTGCACCTGTATTATTAGACCATGCGTAGTTATTATCGGTTAGTAAATCCTTAGGCACTGATACCATATAAGTACCAATACTAGTGGGCACTGAAGAGGTATCCAGATACTTTTGATCTTCGTCATAATACATCTCCATAGCCAAAGCAATTTGATTCATATTTGAACTTCTTCTTGCATCCCTGGCTCTAGTTCGGGCACCCCCCAAAGCTACCAAGACCAAAGTAGCCAAAATACCGATAATGGCGATGACTACCAAAAGCTCGATTAAAGTAAAACCTTTTTTTATTTTGTTTAGTTTGGACATGTTTTCTCCTTTTAATTAGTTATTTAATTACAGTTGGTGGTTATTAGTTGCTTACATGGCTCCTGCCAAATTGTACATGGGCATGATTATTGCTGCTACCATAATTCCCACGGCAATTCCCATAATAATCATAACGGCTGGTTCTATCAACCTTACTAAACCCTTAAGTGATGTATCTACTTCTTTGGTGTAGAAATTGTTTACTACCAAGAGAATCTCTCCTAATTTTCCTGTTTTCTCTCCCACAGCCATCATGTTAGCCACCATAGGTGGAACCTCCTCTCTTTTTTCTATGACAGAGGTTATGGGTTTTCCTCCTCTGACAGCATCTGAGGTCTCATAAAATACTTCCTTATAAATTTCAGAACCAGTGACATCTCCAGCTATCTTTAGAGCCTCAACAATAGGAGTTCCTCCGATAATTAAGCCAGAAAGAGAACCAGCAAATCTAGCTACGTATATTTTTCTAAAAAGATCTCCAACCAAAGGAAGTCTAAGTTTTAGTCCATCCCACCATTTTCTTCCTTCTTCTGTTTGAACATAGGAACGGACAGCTAATATTATACCTAAAATAACAATTAAGACCAGCCACCAATAGCTTGTTAGAAAGTTTGAAGTTCCAATTAACATTCTGGTAGCTATAGGAAGTTCTTGACCCGCTTCTTCTAAAATAGCTGTCAATTGAGGTATAACCATGACAATCATTAAAAGACCAACTACAAAAAGTCCCACAACAATAAAGATAGGATACATCAGGGCTCCTCGGATTTCAGAAATTAGAGTGTAGTCTTTTTCCTGCTGATCAGCTAGGACTAAAAGCACTTTATCCAACTGTCCAGTAGTTTCTCCTGTTTTTACTAAACTAACAAAATAATTAGAGAAAGCCTTAGGATAAGCAGCCAAAGCTAAAGAAAGCTTTGTTCCCCCTTCGACAGAAGCAGCCACATCAGTGAGAACATCTTTCAACTTAGGATTCTCTGTCTGTCTTACCAGGGTCTTTAGGGCTATAACAATGGGAAGACCAGCTTCTAACATGGTAGCTAGCTGTCTTGACATAACTACTAAATCTTTTCTAGATACCCGAGCTGGGATAATTTCAATTTTTCTTTTTAACTCTATTGAGATAATTACCAAATCATGCTTACGCAAAGTCTCCACAGCAGTCTTTTTACCTGTGGCTTCTACTGTTCCTATAACTACTTTTCCTGTTTTATCGCGAGCTCGATACTCAAAAAGTGGCATATATTTAATATTAAATCGATTCCCCCATCATCATCCTAAATCCCTTTTTATTATTGGCATAGGCCAGGGCATCTTCAAAGCGAATTACTCCAGCTTTGGTCAGCTCAGCTAGTGATTTATCTAAAGGGATCATTCCTTCTTCAGCTGAGGTCTGAATAACAGAATCTAATTGATAGGTCTTTCCTTCTCTAATAAGAGAGGCTACTGCCGGAATATTCTTCATTACCTCAACTACTACCACCAGGCCTCCGCCAATTCTAGTAATAAGTCTTTGTGAAATAATGGCCAGTAAATTGTTGGCTAACTGAACCCTTATCTGTCTTTGTTGAAAAGGAGGAAAAACATCCACTATTCGATCTATGGTTTGAGGGGCATTATTAGTATGTAGAGTTGAAAAAACTAAATGTCCTGTTTCAGCCACAGTTAGAGCCGAAGATATAGTCTCAAGATCTCTCATCTCTCCAATCATAACCACATTAGGATCTTCTCTAAGAACAGACTTTAGGGCTCGAGAAAAAGAATTGGTATCGGCATAGACTTCTCTTTGCTCTATTAAGCTTTTGTCCTCTATAAACAAATATTCAATAGGATCTTCGATAGTAATAATATGCTCGGCTCTTTCATGATTAATAATATCAATCATACAAGCCAAGGTAGTAGATTTTCCATGGCCAGCAGGACCCACTACAAGAACAAAACCTTGTTTAGCCTTGCAGAATTCTTTCAATGTCTCAGGCAAACCCAGCTCTTTTAATGTCTTTATCTGTAAAGGAATGAGTCTCAGGGCACAAGCTTTGTGACCTTTTTCATGATAGGCATTGACCCTAAATCTAGCTTGTTCTCCAAAGGCAAAGGAAAAATCTATTTCTTTTTCTGTAAGGTATTTTTCTTTCTGTGCTTCATTCATTAGAGCCAAAATTAGGCTCTCTGTTTTTTCTGGACTCGGGATCTCTTCTTTCTCTATAGGAGTCAGTCTTCCTTCAATACGCAAAAGGGGAGGCTTTCCACATGACAAATGCAAATCAGAGGCTTCTCTTTTAGCACAGATAGAAAGAAGCCGCTCTAGCTCCAGCCTGGCACTTTCGTATTTCTCCATGATAAACTTACAACTTTCGACTATCAACTTCCAACTTATGTCGATTGTCGATAGTTGTTAGCTGTTAGTTATAAAGTTTTCAATGCTTTCTCTATCTTTTTAACCACCTCAGTCGGTGTAAAGTGGGCTTTAATTAGATAATCAACTGCTCCTAACTTTAAACCTTCGTCAATATCTGATTTCTGTCCTAAATTAGTAAGCAGAATAACAGGGATGTCCTTGAGCTTGGATGAAGCTCTCATCCGTTTTAGCACCTCAAAGCCAGACATCTTGGGAAGAAGAATGTCTAAAAGAACCAGATCTGGCTTCTCTTCCTGAACTAATTCCCATCCTTTTTGGCCATCCTCACAAGCCAAAGTCTCATAGCCACTTTTTTCTAACTTAGTTATATACATCGAAGACAGAAAAGGATCATCTTCAATAATGAGAATCTTTGTCTTTTTTTCCTTTTCCATATTTAATTTAAGTTATCGATATCTAAAGACCCGAGGTCTTTTATTACTGTGTTACTCTTAACACTTCCTCATAAGTAGTAATCCCACGTAGCATCTTCAAAATCCCATCTTGTTCCATAGTTATCATTTTTTGCCTCCTGGCTTCTTCGCGAATTTTATCTATGGAAGGCTGACGAGCTATTATTTCTCGCACTTCAGGCGTTATTTCCAGCACTTCAAAAATAGCTATTCTACCTTTATATCCTTCCCTACCACAATATTTACAGCCTTCTCCTTTATATATTTTTATTTCTTTAGGAATATTTTTCTTTTCTTCTTCTGGAATTTGAGCAAGCTGTTTTTCTATTTCCTCTTTTATCTTAGAAGACAATTTAACCTCTTTTCTGCAATGCTCACAAATTTTTCTCACTAATCTTTGGGCAGCGATTAAATTTAGACAAGCATTCAAAAGAAATGGCTCAACCCCCATATCGATCAGCCTAGGAATAGCTCCGCAAGCAGTATTGGTATGTAAAGTGGAGAGAATTAGATGACCAGTCAGGGCAGCATGAACAGAAATAGCAGCTGTCTCTTTGTCTCTTATCTCTCCCACCATAATAATGTCGGGATCTTGTCTTAAAATAGATCTTAAACCTGAGGCAAAATCTAGCCCCAACCCTGGGCGCACTTGAGTCTGATTTACTCCAGGAATAAAGTACTCTACCGGATCTTCAATAGTAACAATATTTACTCCCATTTTATTTAAAATAGAAAGGCCAGCATACAAAGTAGTAGATTTTCCAGATCCAGTAGGACCACAAACAATAATCATACCAAAGGGTCGCTCTATGTATCTTTCAACTAGTGTTAGGCTTTTTCCCCCAAGTCCCAACTCCTCCAAGGAAGGAGCTTTAGCACCTACTTCCAGAATTCTTATTTCTACTTTTTCTCCTTCAGTTTGAGGCATGCAGGCAACTCTAAAGTCAATCTTCTTGCCTACTATTTTTTGTCTAAATTTGCCATCTTGAGGAATTCTAGTCTCATCTATTTTCAAATTAGAAAGAACTTTTATTCGAGCCACCACTGCAGGATGAATTCTTTTAGGCATCATTAAAGTGCTCTTCAGTACCCCGTCTATTCTATATCTTATCCTGGTTTGTTCCTCAAGAGGTTCGATGTGTATATCCGAGGCTCGGCCATCCACAGCATGTTTTAGAATGACGGCCACTGCTTTGGCCACTGGTGCCTCTTCAATAATCTTTTCTACTTCTCTTGCCTCTAATTTTTTGGGTACTTCCTCTGGTACTTCAGCCTCTGCCTCTCTTAAGGCCTCTCTTACCTCTTCCCTCAGTCCTCCATATTGTCTAAAAGCATCCTCAAAACTACCTGAAGTAGTAATATAAATATCAGGCCTAAGGTTCTTTCTTTTGGCAACAAACTCACAGGCCTCCAGGGCTTTAAAATCCTCTGGGTCAACCATGGCTATCTTTAAGATACCATCTTTTATTTCAAAGGGAATAAATGAATAGGCCTCTGCTGTTTTCTCAGAAACCAAAGTTAAAGCATTTTCGGGGATTCTCTTCTCTCTTAAGTCTATGTAGGGAATATCTAAAATTTTAGCCCGAGCTTGAACTAGATCCTCCTCAGAAACCGCTCCACTTCTTGCCACAATAGAATAGACTGGATTTTTGGTACGCTCAGCCTCAGCTAAAAAAGAATCATACTGCTCTTTGGTAATTTTGCCTTCTTTAAATAAAATATCGGCTATATTTTGAGGCATATTATAAACGCCATTAGATGCCATTATAAACGCCATGGCGTTATTTAGGCGTAAATAAAAGGCGTGTCATGGCGTAGTGTTATAGCGCAACAAAAGGATTAGCTCTTCCTATTTCTTTTGGATCCACTTCAATAGGTAACTCCCCATGCAAAACCAAATCTAATTTCTCAAGACTACTAATGATCTTGGTAATTCTTTCTGAAGATAATGCTTCCGGCCTTACGCGCGCAGCAGGAGCTGCGACCCCAGGAACTACAGCCTCAGGAGCTGCGACTCGCTCAGTAGGCACAGCCTCAGGAGCTGGTCTCCGAGTGGAATATAGATAAACACCAACAATCACTGCTATAATTACCAGCACAATAATCAACAACAATTGTCTCTTTCCTCCTTTTCCTTGTGTTATTGCCATGATTTAGCTTATGGCTTATAGCTAATGACTAGTAGCTCTTCTGCTAAAAGCTATTTACTATAAGCTGTTACTCTATATAGTAGGTTCGCATATTCACAGTATAGGAAAATATATCAAGTGGTCCTTCTTCAACCACTGGAGTAGCTGAAAAATCAATGGAAGTTACATCCATAATACGCATATTCTTCTCTACGGAATCCAGGTATTTTTTGAGATTAGAATATGAGCCAGCTACACCGATAGAAATATTTAGACTTTTATATAAAGCTTCCTCTGTCTCTGCCCCCGGAATTACATTAATAGAAGCCAGACCCATATTATTTTCTTTAGCCAAAGCTTCAAGCTGAATGAGCAGCTCTGGAATTTCTTCTTCTTTAGGTAAAACATCGGGAATGTCCTTTACTTTTACCTTGGCTCGATTATAGTTTTCTTCTAACTCTTTAAGATCTTCCCATGTTTTTTGCTTACTGGCTAATGTTTGTTCTTTCTCTTTGACTTGGGCCCCTAGATCTTTCAAGTTATTATATTTAGGCATAAGGATAAAATAGGCTGCCACAATTACTGCCACAATAAGCAGGCCAATGATTAATGCTGTTGGAACCTTCATAAAATTAAAAGTTAGAAGTTAGAAGTTTTTTACCTCTTACCTTTCTAGGTATGGTATCAATAAATCATCTGCCAGGCTCAAGGTTACATCAAAGCCAATGTAGGCTTTGCCTTCTTCGACATTTATAGAAATTGAGGATATATCTACATCCGTAAATTTTTCAGCTTCTCTAAAAACTACAAGCTGTTTGGCAGCCGAAGTAAAATCAGGAACTTGGCAAGACAAGACAATCTTCTTTCCCGCTGCATCACCAGTAAATCTACTAAAGTATGCTTTCTTCAAAGTATTATTCTCTATTTCCTTAAATGTCTTTGACCAATAAATGTGATTTTTAATCAAGGCATCTAGACTACTAAGTTGTTTCTGTAAAACTTGTGCTTCCTCTTGCATAGTCCTCTTTTCTTCAATTTGTGCCTCTGAGCTTGTAATTTTTGCATCTAGGCTAAGTAATTGATCACGAGAGTTGGTTTCTAGATAATAAAGCCAAAACCAAATCCCAGCAACAATAACAATCACCAAAATCAACACCACTGTCAACATACCAGTTCTTTTTTTTGTTTGTCTTTCTATTTCTTCTTCAGGCTCGACGCCTATGATAGGCATAGATTTATAAGGCCGAGTAGTATGCCGCGTATGCTCACAGGCATACCCGAGGCCTGGAAACAATGTTAGCTAATTAGTAAATATTGCGCATGGCCAACCCTACGGCTGCGGCAAAGTCCGCTCCAAGCTCTAAAAGTAAAGGTCTTAGCTCCTCAGGATATTCAACTCGCGCCCAAGGATTTCCTATAAGAACTTTAACACCTAAAAGGCTATTTAGATATTCAGGAAGTCCGGTCAGTTTGGCTCCTCCACCAGTTAGGATCACTTTTTCAATTCTTCTTCCACCTTTATTATAGAATAAATTACAAGCATGTCTAATTTCTTTCACAATGTCGTCTAAAATGGCTATTATGGCTTGAGGCACCCTTTCTTCAAGGGCTCCCTCTGCTAGTCCTCCCTTTAAACCAAAATCTTTTTTAAATTGCTCAGCCCGCTCTGGTTTAATACTTAGGCTTTTGGCAATGGATCTAGTAATGGCATTGCCTCCTATATCTATTGACCGGGTTAGCCTGGGCGAGGCATCTTCAACTAGGCATATATCAGTGGCAGTAGCTCCCATGTCAATGAGTAGCAAAGGAGTTGTATCTTCGCCAACCAGAGATCTAACTAGAGCCACAGCTTCTGTCTCAAGACTCTCAAGATCTAGTCCTGCATTTTTGAAGATCTCCGTGTATCGCGAAACTAGGCTTTTTGAAGCAGCAGTCAGAAGAATTCTGGACATGAGCACCTTTTTTCTCCCTTCGCCTTCTTTGGGAGTTATTTCTGCCTCTGTCTCCCCCACAATCTCCCAATCTAGAACTGTCTCCTCCAAAGGTGAAGGAATATATTTTTCTGCCTCATACCTGATAGCTGAAGCTAGCTCTTTCTCTGGCATTTTGGGAAGCTCAATCACTGTGGTAAAAACAGAAAATCCAGGAAGGGCTGAGGTAGCCTTATCTGTGGTTACTCCGGCTCTTCTTATTAACTCCTTTAGAGCATCAGATACTCGAACAATTACCTCTCGAGCACCTGATTTGATGATATCTAAAGGAAGATCTATTGAACCATAAGTAGAAAGTTTGGCTCTTCTTCCTATATCCTCAATTTCTACTACTTTTAAGGAAGCTGTCCCAATATCTATACCTAAGTATCTTTTTGGTCGGCCAAA
Organism: bacterium; assembly: GCA_030603885.1. GTDB lineage: Bacteria > Patescibacteriota > JABMPQ01 > JABMPQ01 > JAUVWW01 > JAUVWW01. The sequence goes on along the minus strand of JAUVWW010000003.1, from coordinate 60,135 downwards.
AAGTGGCATCTATTTATATTTTAGCATGAATAAAATCAAAGGTCAATGTGTATATATGGCTTGATAGTTCATTGGCTAACGCTCCTCCCAAGCGGGCAATGCTTTCACAAAATCCTCAAATCCTTTGGGGGTGTTGATGACGACACGGGAGTCGTACCAAATGACTTCGGAAGGAGCATTTCCCTCTGGATAAGAACTAATCGAAGTTCCATCTCCCTTGTATGCTATCCAGGGTTCCAAAGAAGTGGATCTTTGAAATTCTAATTTCCTAGCTACCATTAATCCTTCACAAACAAGATGTCTATCTCGATTAAGTTCTGGTTCTCCAGGAGGAGCACAGATTCCTCCTGGACATCGGGTATAAATTATTCCTGTGGGAGTAGATGCTAATGGATCACCTTCTACATAAAATGCTCCTACTATATTTTCTTGTTCTCCTGTGCCGTCATTAGGATCTTCTTGAGTTGATTGGATTTTTACATTTCCATTTCTGACTATAAATCCCACTGAAGGAAGTTGCTGATCGGAAAAAGTATTTGATTCATAAACAATACCATCGGATCCAGGATTTAAAACTAAATCACCACCATCAACAATGACGGTTTTTGCTCCTGCTCCAAATTCTCCTCCTGTAATTTCTAAATCTCCATCATATCTCCATACTTTTGGAACATTGAAATCATCATTTACTAAATCACTAGCACTTATTGAGGAAGAAGTAATTTCCTCAGCCTCACCTTTTAATTTATCAATATCAATAGGATCAAATACTCCGCCCGGAGTACCTGTATATCCTAAAGCTCCATAATATTCAGAAACCCATTCTTTTAACTGTTCTCCAGGATCTCCAGATATCCCTTGAGCCCAGCTAAAGAAATTTACAATGGTCCCTTCGGCCGTAATTATATAAGTAGCGTTTCCATATAAAGCTGTGTTAGGAGAGACGCTACCTTCAATAATTTTGTTACTATGAACATCGCTCCACCAGGTATGAATCCAACTAGTAGCCTTAGTTGGTCCAGGACCGGTTTTGGAAAGAGGAATATTGACATTTGTAGCATTATTTTCCCTTACATCCCCTGGCTGCCAGTTTTGACTATAACCAGTGGCTGAAGCATAGACTTTATAATAATCTGCTACTACATCTTTAAGACAATAAGCTCCAGGAACTAAATTTCCATCACAATCTCTTCCTACATCAAGGGTAGAATAGCCTCCGTGATCTGTCCAAACAATAACATATACATCCGGTGGAGATGGACTTATCTCTTCACCTGAATCATAAATCTCATTTCCATTCAAATCTTCATAAACTACTCCAGAAATTGTCTTATCTCCCACTACAGCAGTTTCTAATCCTAAATCTACTCCAGAAACTGTACCATCGTCAGCAGTAAAAAACTCCTCCACTGGACATGGGTCAGGTTCTTTACATACCCTTCTTCCTTTCTTGGCATATCCAGTGGCTACAGCATTAACAAAATAATCGTCTCTAATCACAGGAAGTTCATAGGATCCATCTGATTCGGTAGTAGTTGTAAATCCTCCTTTATCCGTAAATACAATTGCTCCTTCTATAGGCTCTTCAGTATAAAAATCAGTGACTTTCCCTTCTATAGTGGCTGGCGTGGGCAACCTAAAAGTAAAAGCAATCCAACCATAGCCTGAGCCTTCCACTTCGTTCCCAAGAGCATCCGAACCATTTCCCGACCAAGCCCAACCTTGAAGCTGAGCAGTAACTGTGTTTACCTGGACCCAATAAGTAGGAATATTAGATAAATGAATCCATCCCCAGTCATTCTGTCCAAATTCTTGATTTCCATATTGACCTAGATTCATTATTCTAGCCCAACCCTGGGTTACTTTGGAAATATTATTGGGCGGAGGTGGAGTTTCGTATATTATTTCTAGTTCACTAGAATCTGGTGGCTTACAATCATCGTCTGTGTTTGGACTAGGGGTGCTACAAGTATTTCCATCTCCGTCCCAGTCTACCTCTTTGCATGTCTTTCCAAAACATATATATCCAGTATATTGAGACCAAGCCCACCCCCAAATCTTCCCATCTGTTGCATTTACTCCATAGTCTTCACAGGTAGGTTCAGGACAGGCATTAATATTATTTAAACTAAACCAACCTATATTTTGAGACCAAACCCATTGCCAAACATTATGCTCATAGCCAGCCTTTGCTGTCTCGGATTTTAAGAAAAAGAAAAGACTACAGATTAGAATCAAGGCAAAAGTTAAAAGAATATATTTTATTTTTGAATTTTTCATTTTTAATTTTTATTGGCAGGATCCACTTGCTTGTTCTTTTTCCTCTAGATCAGAAAAGACATCTATCTTTGTCAAATCTTGAGCATTAACAAACTGCTGATTTTCCCAGAAATAAGTTGGTGAAGCAGTAATGCTAAGTTCGGAAGCTAGATTGGCTTCTTCTTTAAGTAAGCTTTCTCCTTCTTGAGCCACTTTGGCCTTTACATCAACCACATTAATTTCTAGTCCAGTGGCTACCTCTTCCCAATTTCCTTCTAGGTTCTCATTTCTCTTTAATAAATAATCAAAGAATTTATCGCTATAATATTTTTTAATCACAAGCTGTCTCTTGTTTTCCTCAATCTCTTTGTCTTCGTGTAAAGAAGTTATCTTTCCTTCCTCGTCAAGAGAGACAATATAGCGAATGTCTAGAGTAAAGGATTCTGGTTTCTTTTTTAAATGATTGATCATTTTATTTTCAGCTAAAGTCCCATAAGGACAATAGCTCATAATCCACAAATCCATGGTCTTTTCCTTTTTCTCTCGACTAAGCAGTACCTGAGGTTGAACCTGGGCTAGGGTCATTTGCCCTGCCTGGCCTATAGGCTGAAGTACTTGATTTTGAGAATAATACTGAAAAGCTTGAGCTTGCTGAACATTGGGCTCAAAGATATAGGCAGGGAGACTGGTTATTCCCAAACCTTCGGCCAAAGCCTTTCCTTCGGCCGTACCAACATCAATCTCCTGGGATTTTAGCCCTTTAAAATCTCTCTTGAGCTGGTTAACTATCAAATCAGTATTACAAGAGAGACAATCTTTTGAAGTCAAAACAGTCAAACCCACCTGAACAGGCTCAGTGTAAACACAGTGGGCTTTTGAAGTTCCCACCTCTACACATTCTCCATTTTTGTCTGACTTGTCATTGCAATCTAAAGGAGCATAACACTCAACTAGGCCATTTGTAGAGTAACTAATTGGCCAGGAAAAGGTAATCAAGCCTCGAAATAGCTCAATTTTAGGAGTCACAGGCAGGGAAGCTCTTTTTCCCCGAAGAATTGGCTTGGCAATGGCAGCTGCCAGGGACATAGTATCTGGAGAGCCTTCATAAAACTGACCATTTATTAAAACAACAGGAACCACGGCTAGCTCCTGTCCATATTTTTCTTTAAAACTTGTTTTAACTTTTTCAAAATCTTCGATCTCTTTAGACAAAAGCTCATCCCCTTCTTGCTCAACCTTTTCAGAAACTTTATCCTTGTCTAGCCCAGCATAAAGAACATATTTTTCCCAAGCCAGATCATATATATTCTGTCCTTGATTCCTCACTGAAATATATTTCCAAAATTCACTTGGCCAATATTTTTTAATGACTAGTTGTCGCTTATTTTCTTCAATATCCAACCTTCCTATCTCCGGTCTCTGGGCTACCTGAGCATAACTTTGAAATTGGCCTTCTTCGTCTTTGGCACAAACTAAATGTATATCTATGGTTAGCCTTCCCCCTAGTTTTTCTTTTAGATCAAGCAAGGAGTTTTCTATTTGGGCGGTGACAGCATGGGCAGATGTTCCCCAGACTTCAACCTCGGCTCTTTTGGATCTTTGGTTTAAAAAATACCAGACACCAAAAAGCACGATTAGTACAATAACAATAATAATGATCAGACGTCTTCCATTGAGTTTTTCTTTGGGCATAATTTTATGTTTTGTATTATGTTAATTTTGTTTTATTTTATCATATTTAAAACCTAAAGTCAAAAACTGGATCATAAGTTATCCACAGGTTGCTTTTATTTATAAATAAGGTATACTTTTTTTAGAAAACTAATCCCTAATCAAAAAATCTATGCAAGAAGAAGTAAAACCAACCCCAAAGCCTCTTTTACTAGTAGTCGTTATCATTATTGTTCTTTGTGCTCTTGCTGCCTCAGCCTATTTTGGCTGGACATATGGCTACAAGAAAGCAGAACAAGAGACTAAAGCTAAATACGAAGAGACGGTTTCTACCTTTATGCCTCCTATGCCTGAAGAGCAAACATATTTCTCTGGAACAGTAGAAAAGATTGAAGGAAAAACTTTATATGTCAAAGGAGCTAAGCCCACAACTGAGATTCTAGAGATGGGACAAGAGACAACTTTAAAAGTAAAAGTTACAGACAGCACTAAGATCTTTAAGATGACCATGGTTCCCCCAGAAGAGATGGCTGCACCTAAAGAAGGAGAAGAATCTGTTCCTCCTGAACCATTTAAAAGAGAGAAGATGAAATTCGAAGATATTAAGGAAGGAATGTCTATTTCTGCTACAGCTCAAGAAGACATTATTGGCAAAGAAGAATTTGAAGCTCTTGAAGTTCAGATTTCAGAAATATTCTAAACTGATTTGAATTTTATTTTAGCTGTTCCAGCACCTCAATAATAATATTTGTTGGGAATCCTCTTGACTGTAAAAAGAAACCTATTTTGCCTGGAATTTTCTTCCAGTGGACTTTCCGAGCTTTAAGCTCGGCTTTTTTATTTTGAGCTAATTTTAAAGCTAGCTTAATCTCTTTTTTCTCATCTAATATCTGGCCTAGAATCTTATCTATAATATCTTTTTCTATTCCCTTTTCTCTTAATTTTTTCCAGCATAAAGCTCGGCCCGAGGGTCTATTTCTTATTCTTTCCTCAATCCAAGCTTTAGCATATTGTTTATCATTTAGATAGCCTTGATCTTTTAGCAAGACAATGGTTTGATCAATAATATTCTGAGAAAAATTTTTATCTTTTAATTTATTTTCTATCTCAAAAATAGTTCTCAGATGAACCCCTATTAGTTTTAAGACAAAATTGTAAGCTTCTTTTTCTTGATCTTTTTGTTGTTGCATTTGCTTAGTTTAAGCTGTATTATACAATATACAATGCCTAGTCTAAAAAAACAAATACAAAAAATCTATAAATTCATTCTGGATATTCTCTTCCCTGTCCGCTGTCTTAGCTGTGGCAAAGAAGGGAAATGGATCTGTGGTGATTGTCTGGCCACCATCGAGTTAATAAAAAATCCAACTTGTCCCAAATGTGGTAAACCATCTAAATATGGAAAATTTTGTGCTGAATGTTCTTTCAAATCAAGAATGACTGGAATTATGGTAGCTGCTTCTTATGATGACAAACTTCTACAAAAATCTATCCATACTATGAAATATAAATTTGTGAAAGACTTGGCTAAACCTTTATCTAAAATTTTGGTAAAAACCTTAAATTCGAATCTTCTAGATTCACAAATATTGGCAAATAAATTAGTGTATATCCCTGTTCCACTTCACACCAAGCGTCTAAAATGGCGAGGATTTAATCAGGCTCAAGAGTTATCTTATTGGCTTAACAATCAATTAAAGATACCAACTAGACAAGATATTCTTGTCCGCTCAAAACATACCCAACCCCAAATGCAGATAAAATCACACTTGGTGCGACGCAAAAATATTAAAAATGCTTTCCAGTGTACTAATCCCAAAGTAGTCAAAGACAAGACTATTATTTTGATAGATGATGTCTGTACTACTTCTGCTACCTTAGAAGAATGTGCTAAAGCCTTATACCAAGCTAAACCAAAAGAAATCTGGGGACTGGTTCTGGCAAGAGTACAATGACAGCAGTCAGCTGTCAGCTGCTTACTAGTATTGACTTTTTATAATAAATAAGAGATAATGAAATAAAGGAGAGGTAGCCAAGTGGTTTAAGGCAATGGTTTGCTAAACCATGTCGGATTTTTCCGGCTCGCGGGTTCGAATCCCGCCCTCTCCGCCATGGTGGGATGCCTGAGTGGTTTAAAGGGATGGTCTTGAAAACCATTGTCTCCGTAAGGGGGCCGCAGGTTCGAATCCTGCTCCCACCGCCATATTTATAATTCATAATTCAAACTTATGCCCAATGGAGAAAAAGAAAAACCTCTTGCCTCCTGGCAGGCATCAGAATATACTCACTCTGAAAAAAGTGGTGCCTGGTATATTGGACTTTTTGCTCTTTCAGGTTTGCTTATTGTCTGGTCTATTTTTACTAAAAATTATCTTTTCACTTTAATCGTGCCTATGGGGGCAGTAGTAATTTATATGCTTAGTCAAAGAAAGTCAGAGATGATAAATATAGTCATCACTCCTGATGGTGTCAAAATCAATGACCGACTCTATTCCTATGATGAAGATCTAGCAAAATTCTGGATTATTTATAAACCTCATGGGGAAGTAAAGACTTTAAACTTCGACCAAAGAGGCATTCGTCCCAATTTAGTCATTCAGCTAGAAGACCAAAATCCTTTAAAAATTAGAGAAATCTTATTAAAATATCTAGCAGAGGATGTAACTCGTGAAGAAGGAGGAATTGATAGACTGGCTAGAACACTGGGACTGTAAATTTTTACATTTTGCATTGTTATGGTTCGACCTTGCTCACCACAAGTTTTTAATTTTTCATTTTTAGGCCCTCGTAGTTCAACTGGATAGAACGTGGGATTGCGGTTCCCAAGATTAGAGGTTCGAGTCCTCTCGAGGGCACTGTCGTTTACCAATCCTAGCTGAACACATTACACTTGACACTCTTTTTTTTATTGTCTACCATTATAAATACATTTATTAAATAAAAAAAGTAATAAAACTTAATAAAGAAAAAATATGTCGGTTACAACCGCAGTTACTAATGTCTCAAAAAAGATCTCTATTAAAACCCTCTTGAAACTTACCCATGTTGCAATTAGAAACAGGACACTAAGAAAGCTTATCTTGAGACAGCTGGAAAAAAGAAGGTATGAAGACCTTATTAAAGCCAATCCTCGCAACAGACCCCTTAGGGTCCAGGAGGATAAATATTATATGGGTAGAGCTCTTTTAAGAAGGATAGACAAGGCATTCACAGAAGGAAATCTCTCCAGAAAAGTAACAGAAGGACTATTCTCTGTCTTCCTGGGGAGCGTCTTCTTCGGTGGATTTTATAAAAGGGCAGAATTTATCAAGAAGCATGGTTTTAGGCCTCCTGTTTTTCTCACCATCAGCCCGGGGAAAGCCTGCAATCTCAAATGCAAGGGATGCTATGCCGATTCTGGCAAGGAATTCTCTGAAAAACTGGATTATGATATCTTCTCCAAGGTTATAAACGACGCCAAAAAGCTCTGGGGCTCAAGTTTCTTTGTCATCTCAGGTGGTGAACCGCTCCTCTATCAAAGCAAAGGTAAAAGCATTCTTGATATATATGAAGAAAATAGTGATTGTTATTTTCTCATGTATACCAATGGCACTCTGATAAATAAAAAGATGGCCAAGCGCTTAGCAGACCTGGGTAATGTTACACCAGCTATCTCCGTTGAAGGATTCAAGAAAGAGACAGATGAAAGAAGAGGTAAAGGGGTTTTCAAAAAAATCCTTTCTGCCATGGAAAACCTTAGAGAAGTAGGAGTCCCTTTTGGTATCTCATTCACCGTGATGAGGGATAACATAGATATTCCCTTAAGTGAAGAGTTCTTTGACTTCTATTTTGAAAAGCAAAAAGCTGTTTATGTCTGGATGTTTCAATATATGCCCATAGGAAGAGGATATACTCTTGACCTGATGCCCACGCCCAAACAAAGACTCAAACTTTTCAAAAAAGAATGGCAGCTTGTCAGAGAAAGAGATATCTTCATTGCCGATTTCTGGAACAGTGCAACATTAACTGATGGCTGTATTGCAGCCGGAAGAGGATACTTCTATATAGACTGGAATGGAAATATTATGCCCTGTGTTTTCCTTCCCTATTCCACAGATAATATTTATGATATCTACAAAAAAGGTAAAAATCTGAATGATGTCTTTCGTTCAAAATTCTTTTCAGAAATCAGGAAATGGCAGGATGACTACGGCTATAAGAAACCTCTAGGGGAGCAGCAAAACTGGATTATGCCCTGTCCTATTAGAGACCACCACAAAAAGTTCAGAGAAGTTGTAAAGAATTGTGGTGCCCAAGGAGTAGATGAACCCTCAAGACAAGCATTTAAGGATAAAAATTATCGTGAGGGCTTAATCAAATACGACAAAGATTTCTCTAAACTTACAGAGAAAATCTGGCGAAAACATTATCTCCAGAAAGACTAGTATAAGATTCTGCAGTACAGAATTAAAGGGAAGTCATATTAAAGGACTTCCCTCTTTTTTATTAAAGGGAAATCTGATAGAATAATGGAATAGTACACTTTAGTGTACAGCAAGAGGCAGACTAAAGTCTAAATTTCCAAGATGCTTGATACTTTACTTACTCAAATCCGAAAAATAGACAAAAAGCATCAAAAGGCTTTAAAAAAACTGGGTCTTTTTACTTTAAAAGATCTCTTTTTTCACTTTCCTTTAAGGTATGATGATTTTAGTACTATTTCTAAAATCTCTAATCTTAAAAGAGAACAAACAGCTACGGTCAGAGGAATCATACAAGTCATTGAAAATAAAAGAACCCCCAGAAAGAGAATGATCATCACCCAAGCCTTGATCAAAGATAAAACAGGATCAATTTTAGCTATCTGGTTTAATCAACCTTTTATTGCTCGTTTTTTAAGACCAAAAACCGAGGTCTTATTGGCTGGCAAGGTAGGACTGGGAATTTCTGGTCTGCAACTTGAAAATCCGGCTTATGAAAAAGTTAAAAAAGATCAGGTTCATGTCGGAAGAATTGTTCCCGTTTATTCTGTGACAGAAAATCTAACTTCTAAGTGGTTGCGTTTTATTATCAAACCCCTTTTAAAATACACCAATCAAATCAAAGATTTTTTATCTGCTGAAATAAAACAAAATCAAAATCTAATTTCCCTTCCTTGGGCTATCCGAGAAATCCATTTCCCCACTAACAGTTTTAGGCTTAAACAAGCCAAAAAAAGGCTGGTTTTTGATGAATTATTTCTAATCCAGCTCAATTCTCTATCTAAAAGACTTGAGTGGCAAAAAAATAAATCTTATCCTGTCAAATTTCCCAAAGAATTAATAAAGTCATTTGTCCGGTCTCTGCCTTATAAACTAACCGATGATCAAAAACGATCCGCCTGGGAAATCATCAAGGATTTAGAAAAAGAAAAACCAGCCTCAAGACTCCTAGAAGGGGATGTCGGCTCAGGAAAAACAGTAGTGGCCACCATGGCTATGTTAGAGGCTACTAAAGCTGGTCTACAGTCTTGTTTGATGGCACCAACTGAGATTTTAGCCAAACAACACTTTGAGACCATCTCTAATCTATTAAAAAAATTTGATTCTATTGTCGGACTGTTAACCCGTACTGACTCTAAAATTAAAGAAAAGTCACTCTCAAAAGAAATATCACGTTCTCAGATGCTTAGTAAATTAGAAAAAGGTAAAATACAAGTTCTTATCGGCACTCATGCTTTGCTTCAAGAAAAAGTTAAATTCAAAGATCTAGCCTTGGTTATTGTTGATGAACAGCATCGCTTTGGAGTAAAACAAAGGGCTAGATTAAGAAAAATTAATAAATCAGGTCTGACTCCTCATCTTTTATCCATGACCGCCACTCCTATTCCTCGCACTTTAGCCTTGAGTATTTATGGCGACCTAGATTTATCCATCATCTCAGAGATGCCTAAAGGAAGGCAAAAAATCGAGACCCAAGTAGTCTCCTTGGAGGATCGAGAAAAAACTTATGATTTTATTTCTGATCAAATAAAAAAAGGACATCAGGTTTATGTAGTTTGTCCTTTGATTGAAGAATCAGATAAGTTAGGAGTAAAGTCAGCTACTGAAGAATACAAAAAATTATCCAAGAAAATCTTTCCTCATTACAAAATCGGACTCTTGCATGGAAAGTTAAAAAAAGAGGAGAAAGAAAAAGTAATGTCTGATTTTGCCCAAGGCAAAATTGATATTCTGGTCTCTACCCCAGTTATTGAAGTGGGAATTGATGTACCTAATGTAACAGTAATGATGATTGAAGGAGCAGAAAGATTTGGACTGGCTCAGCTTTATCAGTTTAGAGGAAGAGTGGGCAGAGGAAAAGCTAAATCCTATTGTTTTCTGTTTTCTGATTCTGAAACGGAAAAAGTAAGAAAAAGATTAAGCTCTCTAGTCCAAGCAAAATCCGGATTTGAGCTGGCAGAAATTGATCTTAAAATGCGAGGACCAGGCGAGGTATTTGGTCTAAGACAATGGGGAATCCCAGATCTAAAGATGGCTTCTTTGATGGATGCTATTACTCTAAAGAAAGCTCGAGACGAAGCTAAGAAACTTTTAGAAAAAGAGCCTCAATTAAAAAATTTCCCTCAATTAAGAGAAAAACTTAAGGAATTTGGAGAAATGGTACATTTAGAATAAAAGCCTTGACAAGATTTTTTAGTAAATTATAATATAGACAGTACCTTGATAAAAATGGCGGGCCTTTTCCTACTGCTTACTCCCTACTATCAAATAAGGGTTGGGGGTGCCCTCTTCTCCCTTATTTGATAACTCCTCTCGCTGGCTCGCCATAAACATAACTTTGTACCTTTAAAAAAGGAGGTGGTAATGAAAAAGATATTAGATGGCCTGTAGTAACTCTTTTTATATGAGTTCAAAGAAATGGAAAATAAGAAAAACTCAATAAAAAGAGGAGGGCACAGATGGCAACGCAAAGGATGACAAAGGTGAAAACCAATAAGATTCTGCGGATCTTACAAGAAAAAAGAAACAAGATCATGAAACGGATTAATTCCTTGGAAGAAAAAGCTAAGACACTGAAAGACAAAGACTATGGTAATCATCTGGCTGATAGTGACAGTGAGGAGCTCGGTCGGATGAATGGAACACGGCTATTGCGTCTCCAGAAGCAACTGAGAGACTTTGAGGAAGCAATAGAACGAGTGAGAACTGGGGAGTATGGCATCTGCGTAATTTGTGAGGAGCCAATTTCAAAAGACCGCCTTCAGATTAAACCAGAAGCGAGACTCTGTGTGAAATGTAAGAAGGCGACCGAAAGCCATCTTAGAAAAAGAACACCCTACACCACGCAAGTACGTGCATAACTTTATGATGTGGGGAACGGTGAATCTTGAGCATTCGAGATTCACCGTTATTTATTTCAATTAAATTTTTATATTTTTATTTTAACGCCTTCTCAATCGCCTCCTGGACTGTTCTTATTTTGATAACATTTACACCCTTGTTGTCAGAACTAAAGGTCTGAGCTACAAAAGCTGGTATTAACACTTTTTTAAATCCAAGCTTAGCTGCTTCAGAAATTCTCTTTTCTGGTTTGCTCACTGATCTGATCTCTCCATTTAGACCTACTTCACCTATCACCACCATCTCAGGATCAACTGTTTTCCCTGTATAAGAAGAGGCAATAGCTAGACAGAAAGCTAAATCACAAGCTGGCTCTCTAATTCTAAAGCCACCAACTATATTTAAATATACATCTTGGTTATCTAGTTTAAGTCGAGCCTTCTTTTGTAAAACAGCAATTAGCAACTGCATCCTATTAAAGTCAAAACCAGAAGCAGTTCGTCTGGGATAACCAAAATTAGTTAAGGAAGTTAAAGCCTGAATCTCCAGCAGAAATGTCCTTGTTCCCTCAAGAGTAGCCGTAACACAAGATCCAGTTGCTCCTTTTTTTCGCTCCTGCAAAAACACACCAGAGGGATTTTTGACCTCAGTCATCCCCGTCTCAGTCATGGCAAATACTCCTGCTTCATCAGTTGATCCAAATCTATTTTTTGTTCCCCTTAGAATTCTATAGGTTCCATATCGCTCACCTTCTAAATAGAGCACACAATCTACTAAATGTTCTAGGGTTTTTGGACCAGCCACCTCTCCTCCTTTAGTCACATGACCAATAAGGACTATGGGAATATGATTAGCCTTGGCTATTTCAATGAGTTTTAAGGCACAAGCTCTGACTTGAGCAACACTTCCTGCCGAAGAAGGAATATCTTCTTGGCACATAGTTTGGATAGAATCAATAATCACTAGCCCAGGTTTAGTCTTATCTATGGTAGCCACTATAGAATCGATATTTGTCTCAGCTAGAAACTGTAAATTTTGAGCCTTAATTCCCAACCTATCTGCTCTCATTTTAATCTGCTCTGCTGATTCTTCGCCTGATACGTAAAGTAGACTGTTATCCGAGAGCATTTGTGTAATCTTGTCACAGGCTTGCAAAATGAGTGTTGATTTCCCTATCCCCGGATCTCCACCAAGAAGAATAACAGATCCTGGAACAATTCCTCCTCCTACTGTCCGATCAAACTCAGAAATTCCAGTCATTAATCTAGAAAAACCTTCCTGCTGAATCTGATCGAAACTCACTGGCTGGCTAGCTTCTCTTTTTCCGCTTCCTCCTTCAGATTTGGTAATTCTCAATTCTTTTAAAGTGTTCCACTCTCCACAAGCCTCACATTTTCCAGCCCATTTCAAAAACTCATCTCCACAGTTTGAACAAACATAGATTGTTCTTGATTTAGGCATGAAGAAAAATTAAAAAGACAAATTAAAAACTCAAAAATTTTCTTGGTATCCCATCATTCTAACTGCTCACTAGTAAAGAGCCAAGGAATAAAGCTTGCCATCAATATTGTTTTTGAAGAAAAGAGTCTTTTCATCTTGAGATAGAAATAGATCACTGGCATCAATAGGAGAGTCTAGATCTAAATTAGTAAGTTGGGTTTTTTGACCTGTAACAGTGTTTAGCTTCCAAAAACTATCAGAAACTAAATAATTAACATTATCTCCTAAGGCATAGTAAATAGTTGTGTTATCATTACTCCAAACACATTTATTTATCAAGGTATCTATATCTAAAATTTCTCTCGTTCTCCTGTCTAAATCCATCACAAAATGAATCAAATTACCATTTTCCATAGCCTCTACTAAAATACTTCTTCCATCTGGGGATGGCTTTGCCCACCGGATTTTATCTATTATCCTGGTCTGCTCTCCACTAAATAAATCCAAACTATATAAGGTAAATTCTGAACCATCATCAGAAAAAGAAACAAAAAGAACCCTATTACTATAACATTTAACAAGTCTTAAAACTTTTGAGTAAGGTGTAATAGTTAATTCCTTTAAATTCCTCCAATTACCACCATCATGATCAGCAATACTTATTACACTTAGATCTTGTTCTTCATCTAAATAATGATAGACAATTCTATCGCCACTAGGAGTCCACATGACATCTTCTATATTCTTATTTAATCTGACCGAGGATTGACTAGAAAAATCGAGTACTTCTTTGGTAACAGGCATCTCTAAATATTCTAAATCATCTAATAGATATTCTTTGGGAAAGGAGCGATAAGAAATGATAGCTCGATTAAACAAAGGCGACCAAATAACACTGTCCATATTCTCGAATCGTGCTAGTGGAAATAATTCTCTTTTCTCTTTTGTATCCAATTGTGTCCTATAAAGTCTTCCACCCGTTAGAGAAAAGTAAAAAATACCCCTCTCTTCTAAAGACAAGCTAGGAAAAGAAACCCTATCATCAATAACTTCAGTTATCTTTAAAGGTTCTGGAACGACAGGGGTCTGTGATTCTTCAAAAGCTAATTTAATGTCTGGATTAGCTTCTAAAAAAGTTATTCGTTCGTGAATCTCTTCTTCTGGAACTTTAGGAACTGCTCTTCTCCTAACAAAAATAATAATGGCTGCAATTATTAAAATTACCAGTGCACAGCCGAAAATAATTGCTCTCTTACTTAATTTCATAAATCAAACTTAACATTTAAGTTTTTTATTGTCGAAATTCGGGTCCATAGTTAACCTTATTTTTTACAGTGTATTCCCATCTATTTGGATAGTATCCATCTTCTATAGCAGCTTCTCCGTGTGTGATTATACCGGCAGTAGTAGAAGGAATATTATATTTATTTGCTAGTTCTGCTATTTTGGCTTTCATTGCATTTATCTGAGCCTGGGTAAGACAGTTTGGACAATTAGGACATCCACCGATATCACCACTCTCCACATAGCAAGTTGTGCCGGCTCCAGCCATACCTGCGGCAGTAATACCAATGCCCCGAGTATTTCTACCTTTAGTATGCCAGGGGGGGATTTCCCAATCCTTTGCCATTTGATGAACAGTTCCCTGTGAATCGACAACATAGTGATATCCAAGATACCCATTTGTACAGAAATTAGTGATATGACTAGGATGTCCAGCTGTCCAATGAACAGTGATATGATCGATTTTTAAATCTAGGCAACAGTATTTATCTCCTTCTTGACCACAAGAATTCTTTTCTGGGATACAATTCATGCCTGGCCTTGCTTCGCCTGGCTCTACGCCACATTTTGTGCTACATTCAGCCCGGTCAAAGGTTTCCTTACCTTGACAAGGAAGGCGTTTTGCTATCCCTCTTTCTCTTTCTCCATACCATTCTGGTAGCTCTACTTCCAACACAGGCACTTTACATCTTAAAAGATAGGGACTAATAATATAAAAAATGGTCCAGGAAAAAAGAGCTAAAAGTAAGCCTTTGACTGCCCCTCCCATAAGGTCCATGCCAGTTTTCTTTCTTTCCTCCGAACCAAAAGAAACCATGTAAATAATCCCTCCAATCATGATCACCAGCATAGCAGCAACACCAGCTAAACCTACTCCAAAATAAACAATGTTTTTTATTAGCTCACAGATATTTTCTGCCTCTCCGAAAAAGGGAACTGCCTGAGCATGAGCTATGCTTGTAGCACAAACACTTGCTAGAATAATCGAAATTGAGATTGTCATTATTTTGAGACGCATACTAATTGTATTCTATCAAAAAACATGCCTTATGTCTAACAAAAGCAGACCGAAGGTCTGCACTATATTTATTCGAGTTAATATTCGTGGAAAATTTGTGTCTTTATAGCTAAGGCAGTATCAAACTATACAACTTACCATCATTTCTAGCAGTAAAGAAAAGTCTTGAAGCATCTTGTGAAACAAATAAATTCGAAGCGTCAAAAGTCTTACCATATAGTGTCTCAATGTCGTCAGTTGAGGCTATTTTTGTTCGCTCGTCAGTCTCGGTATCTATTTTCCAAAAAGAATCAGAGGTGATTACTTTCTTGTCATACCAATCATCAGGTAAAACAAATACAGTTGAGACAGGTTCAGGAAGAGCGCAATATAAAGATTTTGAATCTTGAGAGAAAGTGCATTTTTCAACCAGGCTATTCATGCCAAGATCTCTAACATGACTTCCATCACCCCAAGCCAGCTTCAAAGCTAGGCTAGAAGATTCTTTTGGTGAGGTGGTAAAGATCATTTTTAAGCCATCAGGAGACCATTTGGCTCCTGAGCCATAGTTATCCGAAGCAATAACTTTTATGTCTTTTCCTTCTAAATTACAAGTATAAATAGTGGTCCGAGAATATCCTGAGGCAGGAGAATGATAGGCAATTCTGTCTGGCCTGTACCAATGTAAAACTAAATTCCCCGGCCCCACATCTTTAATCCTTTTCCAATTAGAACCGTCGGGGTCAGCCATTGATAAAGCACGAAGAGTATCTGAATCGAATTTATAAAGAATCTTTGATCCATCTGGAGAAAAAGTGGCAGCAGTCATGTGCTCATCTAGTTTGGTTGATGATTTTTCTACTAGATCATAAGTATGCTTTTCTTCAGGAAAGACTATTATAGCTTTGTCTTTTTTGGGAGACCAAACTATATCTTCAACATTTCTAAATCCAGCCTGGGTTAGAGGCTCGATATTTGCTCCAGCCATTGAGGCAATATAAAACTCGCCTGCTTTTTGATCGAAATAGACAATATTATCTCCTTCTGCAGACTGAGCTGGAGCCTGAGTTTGAACATCTAAAGTCTTTTCTATTTTAAGCCGGCCAGCAATCTCCTCTGCTTCAGATGATATTACCCTTTCTCCAGCAGGAATCAGTCTTTTTTCTTCTTCGGTCAGAGGTGGAGTTGGTTCAGGAGCAGGGGTAGGAGCAACAGCTCTTCTTCTTATTATAGTAGAGACAACTACAACAACAATAAGAATCAAAATAGCTGCTCCAATTCCAATGATAATAAGTTTTCTAGACATGGAAATTGTTTAATTGTTAAATTATTCTATTGTTCTCAGGGAGACTGCCCCTTTTTATTAATTCAATCTGTAATTTAAAATCCACAAGCAGAAGAACCGACGCCAGCCCAACCCCCGGGGGTTTCAGGACAAACATGGTGACAGTATTGATTAACCCCTAGCCATGCTTCCCAAAATTCGCCAGTATCATTATTTTTACAACACTCATGTTTTTTTGTAGGGTCTTCTTCATTACATTTTCCAGCGGTTCCACCCCCAGGAGTTATACACAGTCTTGTTTGCGGATCACATCTTCCACTACAACATTCAGCATGTACATTACACGAAGTCCCGTTTGGAAGACATTCAGGCTTTTCCAACTCCACCTCCAACATCGGCTCCCTTAGTCTTACCAAGGCAGGATTTATGGTTCGGAGAATGGTGTAGGAAAAAAGAAGTAGGACCATACCAATAAGAGCACCTCCTAAAAGCTGTTTGGCCTGGGTTATTTTCTGCGGATCTCCATAGGACTGCATATACATTATGCCAGCAATGACAATGGCTACCACAGCCGCAAAGCCAACTATGACTACTCCAAACCAATAAATATTTCTAATCATTCCAGTAGCTGTTTCTGCCTCACCAAAAAATCCTTCTTGGGCAAGAGTAAATAGAGGTAAAACAAATAAAGCTAGGCAGACAAGAAAAAGAAAAATGGATTTTAATTTATTGAACATATTAACTAATAGATATAACCTTAGCTCTTAAACCATATTAACTTCCTACCTATAACCTTAATCCTCTACCTTTGGATTGGTATTCCTCCAGGTACAGGCACTGGGGCAGGTTTATCTAGAAAACTTTCCATTCTTTCTTCAGTTACCACTTCCTCATAATATGCTCTTTCCTCTGGAGTAATCTCTACTCCACCCCCGCTAATATTATATACTACCACTACCAGCACGACTAAAAGAATTATACCCACTATTATTCCTACAGCTACCCAAAAGTAAGGATTTTTTGCTAAGGCCTTAAAAACGCTTACAGCTGCCTTCTTAACTACTTTCTTGGCTGCTTTCTTAATTGCTTCCTTAGCTAGTCTTTTTGCTTCTTCTTCGGCAGCCTCTCTAAGTCTAGCTACTGCACTTGGTTGTTCCTCCTCTGGCAAAATCTCCTCCTCCTGGGGAGGATCTTCTAGACCTGGATTTCCTCCATCTTTTAAATATCTTGATTTTCCAATATCTTTAGCCACTCCAATACCTTGCTTGGCTCGCCTGATGGCAGCCAATTGACGTTTCCATTGTATTTCTTGTTGAGATATTTCCATGGGTATTGAATTTTGAATCAAGAATCACTATTCACTATTCTATCCATTTCACTCTATCCACTTTCCAATCTTCCCCAACTTTCTTAAAACTTATCTTCAACATTTTATAACTTACTTTTGGAGCTCTCTGAGTCTCTAAAAACTCCTCTTTTTTACAAGTAATTAATATTTCCATAGAATCAAAAGAACTTTCTAATATAGCAGAAGATATAGCCGTAGTGGCCCATCCATGAAACGGACCAGTGGGAGCAACATCTTTAATGATGGTATCTAGCCAGGAATTAAATGCATCAGTTCCAAAATCTTTTAGATCTCTTATATTTTTGTAAGGGGGGTCATCCGTAGTAGCATAGGTCCCATAAATCTGGGCTATTTTTTCTGCTTGTTTTAGGACTAGGGCTTGCTCATCTTCAGCTGTCAGGGGAAGCTCTTGAGGCTTTTCTTCCTCGGGTGTTACTTCTTCTATAGGTTCAACCTCTTCTTTGGGCTTGGCTACTGGTTTAGCCTCTTCTTCAATCTCTTCAGCTGGTCTTTCCACTGGTTTGGCTACTGGAGCTGGAGAAGCAGCTTCTTCTTCGGCTGGTTCTTTACAACCCAAACCAGCCGTTACTAAGACTACGATCAATCCAACAAAAATGACTAGAATAAATTTTTTAGAAAGATTTTTTTTGAACATTTTATAGGTTTAACCTGCTTGTTTCTCTGCCTCGGCAAATTCCTCCTTTGCCTTTTCTATCTCTAAAAGCTGTCTTGGGTCAGTGGTAATAATCTGATCTTCAGAATAAGAGGCAACTATCTTTATGGCCACATGCTTGGCTCCGGCAAAGAATATTCCCTCCCCTACATTGGATTCCAAAAGTAGATATTTTTCTTCCTCAGTCAGATAAAATGTTTTTCTTAAAAGATCAATAGCTGCTGGAGACTGTCTAAGTAATATTTGCATGGCAGAGTTAGTCACTACTGCTTTGCCCATATCAGAAGTCAAGAAGTCATTTACATCTTGAGAAATAACTGTCACTCCCAGATAATATTTTCTTGCTCTTTTAACTAATCCAAATAGGAACCGAGCCGAATCTTCATATTGCATCATCCACCAAGCTTCATCAACAACTAAAATTCTTTTCTTCAATTCTGATCTTACTATATTCCAGATATAATTCAAGATAATGTACATAGCTACTGGACGAAGTTCATCCTCAAGGTCTCGAATAGAAAAGACTACCAACTGCTGTTTCAGCTCTACATTGGTAGGTTTATTAAAAAGCCCTGCAAAGGTTCCTTTGGTATATTTCTGAATTCTTAGAGCAAGATCTTCTGCTCCTTCCATACCAGAGAGAATGCTCTCAAAATCTTCCATAGTTGGAGGAGTAATTTTAGCTAAATCTGATTCAGGAGTAATGTCTCTGGCAGCATAAGTCTCAAGTAGAGCTTTGTCTACCAAAGCCTCTTCTTCTTTAGTCATTCGGCCTAAAATAACCTTCATTAATCCCTTTAAGCTAATAACAGCAGATCTGATAATATCTTCAGTAGACTCTCCAGCCACAGGTTTAGGAAGATCAAAAGGATTGATAATATAATTGGCTCCTAAAGAAATTTTCAAGAAAGTTCCACCCACAGCTTCAGATAAATGCTGATATTCATTTTCTGGGTCGACAATAATGACATCAGTACCAAACATCATAGATCTTAAAACTTCAAGTTTCACAGCATAACTCTTTCCAGCTCCTGAAGTAGCAAAAACAACTGAGTTTGCATTGGGAAGAGAAAATCGATCAAATAAAATTAGGGAGTTGTTATGCCGATTTATGCCATAAAGAATTCCTTTATCTGAAGTAAGTTCACTTGAGACAAACGGGAATGAAGTAGATAAAGGTCCTGTATTCATGGGCAGGGTTATACCAAGATCATCCATTCCAAAAGGTAAAGTGGAATTAAAACCCTGCTCCCCTTGAAATACGGCTCTCCGGGACATAATTAACTTATGCCCAAACATAGTTTCTATTTCAGTGGTGGTCTTTTCTAATTCTTCTGTATTTTTAGCATAGATAGTGATGTAAAGTCCGAAATGAAAAAATCTCTCTGTTCCGGCAGTTAGCTTATCTCTCAAAGTCTCTACATCTTTTAAAGCTGCATCCAAAATAGGATCTCTGACCATTCCCTTTTCTATATTGCCAGCTATGCCTGCCTGAACTTGAGCTGCTTTAGAACGAAGAGTCTTCAACACTGTCTCTGAAGACATAGGCTCAATAAACAGGGCAATGTCCAAAGCCACATTTAAGTTAATTATGGGAGCAAACCAACCAGTCATTAGATACCGAGGATAAGTAACTAGGTATATAGTACGAGCATACTTGGTACCAATAATAATATGATCAGGATTTATTTTTAAAGCAGAAGGAGCAATGATATCCTGAACAGAAACCAGGCCCTTACGATAGATTTCTTCGGCTTTAAGAATAGCCTCTCTCTCTTCTAGAGTGAGACTTTCAAGATCTTTTTTACCTATGGGAACTTGTTTTGTTTCGAGTTTTTCGACCATGGTTTTGAACAATAAATTCAGATAAAGGTCGAGACCTTTTTATGCTACTTCTAATCTTTCCAAATCAGCCAAAATCTGATTCTTGGCTGTATCTGGATTATAAACTGTATACAAAAGCTCAACTATTTCTTGGGTGGAAAGTTGAGCACATCTAAGACCCATGCCAGATAGACCAGATATCACCTGAGATACCCTTAAATCCAGGGCTTCTTTTGATTTTTCAAAACTAAGCTTTTCTTCGGCAATCTTTTGGGCTGGTTGAATCATACTTTTTACTCTATCGGCTATTCCTTTTTTAACTTCTACTCCGGGACCCGAATAAGGAACCACTATATAATAATGATTAGAAGTAATATTAGCTAGCTCAACCAGGCTTTTTACAAATTCTTTATATTCTGAAGTTTGAATACGCAAAAGTTCATTCTCCTGAACCCTGGCTATCTCCTCCACCTTTTCCAAATATCCTGAAATATTTAGCATTTTGGATTGAATGACAAACTGAACTGGAAATTCTAGAGCATTTAAAAATTCTTGGTAGGCATAAAGCTTAGCTTTTTGCTCTTCTTCAGACATCAAGGCAAAATTAATAGAGGAGACCATTAGAATGGCTCTAAGAGCGTTATTTTTAAGCACCACACAGCCATCTCTTATTTCCTTAAAAGGAAGATATCTTTGAACTGAGGCAGCTACTCTTGCTTTAGCTCGAGAAGATTTCAAGGTCTCTGCCGCCTCAACTGGCTTAGCTTCCTTTTCAGGACCCTTGGCCCCAGGAGGTTTTTTCGGGGTAGGTAAAAAACTAAGGATCTTGTCAATGATCCCTTCAAAAGGTCCTTTTGGTTTTTTAACTTCTTGCTCCATCTTCGTTAGGCAGTTAAATTTAATAAGCTATTTTTCTTTTCTCTCTTCGCCCTCTTTCTTTTCTTCTCTCTCCACTCCCTCCGTATAGGTATCTAAAATAACAGACAAATCTCTTAATTTACTTCTTGGAACTATTTCTTTTGCTGGCACTGCCTCTTCTATTTTAGGTCGAGCTATTTTAACTTTTTCGGTGGCTTTTACTCGAGCCAGCTTAGGATCATGAGCCCACATTAAAATCTTTGGTTTGGTCAGAAACTTATAAGCATTCAGGCCATACTGATGTATGGGCTGGCCATTAATTTTGACAAAAGCAAAAGCACATGCTCCCCCCATAATCACCAGAGCTAACAAAATAAAAAGAGTAAGATCGGCTAATCTGTAGGCTAAAAAAGTCAGTCCTCCTCCAGCCAAAATAATCAAAAATTGCCGAACAGTGAGAGGGCCGATGACTTTGTCTTCTATCTCGACAAATTGAGGAACAGCATATTGCATAAAAAATGAATTATTAATAATTTAACTTTAAATTATCCAATGCTTCCTGATATCTCCACTATCGCCTCAAACTCCTCATGGGACAAAAATGGTTTTCCCTCAGCTCTTCTTTTTTCAGCTAGCTCTTTGACAGAGATACCTTGAGCCATGGATTCTCTTCCCATCTCAATATAAAGTTTATAAAGATTACTTTCTTTCCAAAAGGCCAGAGCTTTTATTTTATCTAAAGGAGAAGCTTCAGCTAGTAAAGAATTTATTTTTTCTGTAATAACCCGTGCAGAATCAAGAGGTACTTCTCGATAGCTCCTAAAATCATCCAAGCCAAGTTTTTTAATATCATCAACTGATTCAATTTTGGGAGGAGCTTTTGGCTCTAGCGGAGGAGCGGGCTTAGGTGGGGGTGGAGGAGCAGCCTCGATTCGAGGTGGCCTTGCTGGTTTTGGAGGCAAAGGAGGAGCAGGCTTAATCTCTGGAGGAGCGAGTGGTTTAGGCTTTGGTGCCTCAGGAGGCTTAAATTCCGGAGCAGGCTTAATCTTAAGAGGAGCAACCTCTGGCCTAGGAGGTGTTTTAGGAACTTCGAGAGGTTTGGGTATTTTGACTTTAGGTGGCGGAGCCACTTTTGGCTCCATTTCTCTCTCTAAACGAGCAATCCTCTCTTCTTCTGCTTTTCTTTTAGCTTCAATCTCTTTTTCTATTTCTGATGGTGGCTTAGGCGCCTTAATATGTGGAGGGGTAATTGGTGGAGCAAGGGGCTTCCTTGCTATCTTGGCTAGGTGTTCTTTTACCTTGGCTACTTCTCTTTTTCTTTTTCTTTCTGCAAGTACTCCTAGCCGAGGAGAGCCTGGAATGGGATGTTCTCCGGCAAATCTTCTTGACAATGCTGGATAAGTAACAAAATGACCCATACCAGATTCGACAGGTATAGCCTCAGTACCCCTGATGCCATAAAAATTCAAAGAGTAACCACTCATTGAGCCTGGATCTCTAACACCTAATTTTAGAAGTTCATAAAAGAGAATGGTTTTTCTCAGGAGTTCTTTTTCTTCGGTAGTTAGGCCAGCAACATTAGCAGATGTGACAAAATAGTTAGAAATAGCTATATCGCTATGCTTTCCTACTCCTAAGGCATCATTGTAATCTAGAAGCCAATTTCCTATTGTTGGAGGTTGGGGTCTCACCTGACCAGGAACAATAATAGTCTTGGTCCCTAATCTCTGGGTATTTTTCTCTAAAACTTGCCTTATTTCTTTGAGATAATCATCTCTCAGCCATATTGATATAATCAGCATTTTTATCCTTAATCTATCCACCAAGTTAGTCCCTTTCTTAAGACCTGTAAGATAATATTTCTCAAACATCTCGACCACTTCATCATCTGGAAGATTCTCTAACATCTCCCATTTGAGATTGATTGAGATTGTCTCATATTTTGAAGCTAGGTCTGGATTGGTCCTCTTCAGGTCTGGCAGTCTCTTTCCAAGCTCAACAATAAAGACCATTATCTCATCTGTATACCTTCTATAACCGTCATAATGCCAAACTCTGATTTTTCTCAAAATCTTTTCGAAAGTCTCAGGTTTGTCTAGCTCTTTTTTTACTAAATTGAGAATCATTTGTCAGGTAACTTAGAATATGTTTTCATCTTTTTATCTCTTTTTAGTCTACTAGTCTTGCATATTTGTTAGATATTCAGGCATAAAAGGTTACTTTTCTTTTTCCTCTTCCAGTATGGCTCTTGCTAATTTTTTCAGCTCTCCTTCTGGATGCTCATGAGCATAATCTACTTGTGCATAGTAGGCTTCACTTCGCTTAGCTGCTTCTGGATCTCTCTTTTTTGTTTTCTTAAGTGTATATTTTCTTATTATCTTTACATTAGGTTTGACTTGGTTTTCTATAGTTACGGCGGAAGTAAACCTATCTACTTCATGTATATCACCCGCTACATAGTTTCCACCCTCTGCCGTATCTCTAGCATTGGTAGTCATATCAAAGACCATCTCTGATCCATCTGACTTATAGCCTACAATAACATGGGTAAATCTGGATTGATCCAGCTTCTTTCGGGAAGACTGTTTGGCATGTTCTATGGCTGCCCTATGTCCTCTAACCCGATCCATAATCTTAGCCTCTAGCTCTTGATCAACAACATCCCTTAACTTTTCTGTGTCTCTTTTCTGCTTATAAATCTCATCGAGATTCTCGTCTGGCGCAAGAGCTATCTGGATCATCTCATCTCTGTCTGCTCCCACCTCAACAGCTTTAACTAGGTAAGCCAATCTTAGCTTTGAGGCTCCCTCTATATCAGTCTTTGTAAATCCAGCCTTTAACGCCTTATCTCTCAAAGCAGCTTCGGATAACGTCTCAGCGTCTCTTTTAGCCTCATTAACTTGCACTGTTCCTGTCCAGATCTCCTTTCCAGCATGAAAATCTCTCATTTCAGACCGGGATTGATCTCCTGAAATTTTTCCTTCCTCGGATATCTCTGCTCCAAGCTTAATACCCCTTTCTTTGCCAAAGAGACTCTCAAGCATGGCTATCCTGGATGCATTATCAAACTTTAACATCCCGGTTCGATCCATTTCTTTCTGAATTTTCTCACTTGCTAAATATTTCTCTCCAAATAAGATCTTATACTTTTTAGAGAACATGTGTCTTCCAATTTTTTCGGTTTTAGGTGCTTGGGCTGATTCCCTTAAAAGCTCATTCCAATTTTGACGTGGGCCTAGTTCAAGCAAGAGCTCCTGTAATCCCGGTATATCTTTAGCCTCTACAGCTTTCCAGAATTCGTCTCTTAGATAAGGATGGCCACCATGGGGATTGACTTCTTGAAAATAAGCTCTTCTCTCTTTTCGAGCCTTTGCTAAATCTATGGACTCGTAATCTCTTTTCATTATTCTTGCCATTCCTAAACTACCAAGAGTTTTAGTAGATAAAGCGTTTACTCTATCCGTGACCCAACCATAAGCTCCCTCGTAGGACATTTTTTCAGCCTCCTCTATTCTTGTTTTTAAACCTTCTTTTAGCACCCTAGGAGAGAGAAAACGGGGAAAATCTGCATATTTCCCTAGTCCCACCCGAGTCATAACTTTCCCTACAAGGCCCTCCTTACCTGCACCTAGACCCATGGATACTCTTCGACCAACAAATCTTCCTCCAGCTTTGGCTCCCGTAAACAAAACTCCTGCTCCTCCTCTGGCAAGTTTAACAATGGCTCCTGCGCCGTGTAGACCAAGCTGTTGGGCAGCCAAAACCGCGGCAAAGAGAATTCCACAGACAAAAAGGCCTTCTACAAGGGCTCTGGGAGTGCTAATGGCAGAAGCAAAACCCGCTTTTTCTAGCGCTTGCTGTTCCACATTTGAAAGTTTTTCCCATCCCAAAAGCCCTATCCCACCTTTTCTAAGAAGCTCACTCATTTTTCCAGCCAGGGCAACACAAAAAGCAGCTATGGGTCCATAGAGAGCATACTTAATAAAAGTAGGCCACCACTTAGCTACATAGGTTTTGGTAGCTGGTATTATTTGCATGACAAATACCAGAGGAGCAGCAATGGTTAAAAGGCTCAAAGCCAAAACTCGGATCATTAAAAAGATACAGACTGCTAACATGGCTATTAAAGCTACGCTAGCATAAGCACTATCAAAAGCTTGGGCTAAAATCACATCTAACGTCTGAAATCCAGTGAAAATTTTCCACAAGCTAATCTTTACGGGAGCTGTTTCCCACATCTTATCTAACTGCATACCACTAACAAGGGCATCGGGTAAAGTCCCTATTTTTCCGCCTGATATTCCTCCTATAAATCCCTCCATTAAAGTATCACAAAAATTAACAATGGTAGTGCAAATGGTCCGAGAAAAATTAACTAATAAAATAGCAACGATCATGGGAGTAAGAAGTCTTTTGTAGGTAAGGCCAAGGGCTTCCAGACGTAAGATAGTGCCAAAGGCAATAACCAACAAAATTAAAATAAAGAACATATTGGCTGTATCTCTAACTACAGACCAGCCCACAGTAACTAATTCACTATCTAGAAAACCCTGAGTTCCTCTTAGCATCCAAGCTAAAATTCTGGCTGCAAGTAATGTTAACCAATATATTAACATCTTAGCCATATACAATACCCAGGCTAGAAAGTTTCCCCCTGGTACTTCTATTGAAGTTGGTGCTTTTGCTGCTTGTGAAAAATGAGGCAAAAGAACAAAAACCAGAGCCAAAAGCAAGACTCCGGCGATTACGACTTTTTTATGGGAAAAAATAAAAGATTTTCCTTTAAAATAAACCTGAATCAATTTTTGCTGGATAGAATCAAATATCATTAATAATTTTTAATTGAAATTTGTAAATTTGGAGACTCTATTCTTTTTTTCTCTTAATCTGTCCTGCCGCCATAACTACAAAGACAATAAAGCCAATGACACCTATAGTGAAAACAATGTTAAAGATATTTTTGAAATGGCTTGATACAGCCTGGCCTGCCTGAGCAAAGAAAGTTCGGAGGGGACCCCGGGCAACTGCTGCTCCACCCGGCTTTAGCACTAGCTCCACAGCATAAGTATTTATAGCTGATTCATCTGCTATCTCATCTAAGTCTATATAATTATCTACAGTTATTACTACAGTGTGGCTCTCTGTACGCTCCTCTTCTACTCCTCCTGGATGAGTAAATTCATAAGTGAGAATATCCTCAGCTTCAGTAGTATCTTTCTCTTTAACTACTTCTCCATCAAAAGTCCAGGTATAATGGAAAGTTTCGGCATAGGTAGGCTGGAAATATTCAAGAACAGCTTTAAAATCTACTGTTCGTGTTTCATCAGGCTCTAATATTACTCTACACAAACCTGTCTCCTCTTCATCGCAACCAAAAGCTGTACCTGATTCTATAGAAGCTGTTGGGGTTTGAACAGTAAATACTTTCTCTCCAAACTGACCATATTCAAAACCATCAGAGATTCTGATTAGTTTTAATTTTACTAGATGTTTACTTCCAGGAGGCTTGGTAACAGTAAATTTAAAATCTTGAAAAGTTCCTCCTTCGATTTGAGGATTAGGTTTATCTCCTGCACCTGATTGGTCTGTCTGCTCTTTTCCATCTAGATACCAGACATAGACAAAATCTTTTGGCTCGTCTGAATCTGGCAAAGTACATAATCCATTAGTACTGGAAAATTCGGTATGTATTGTTATTACATCATTTTGTCTTATATTACGACCGTTATTCAATAGGTCATCGTTTATCTGATCATAAAATGGATCTGTTGTAGTCCAAGTTTCGCCACCATCTAATATGAAATTACAATTCATATCCCCGTCTATACAGCCATCTTCGTCTTGGTCTTGGGAAGTATTGTAAAGCAGGCTAGCTGATAAGGCATCTTCTGGAATATCATATCCAATTCCCATATCCAAACTAGCAGATCCGGATCTAACTACCCCCCCAGGAAACTCCTCTGAAACATCACAGGTAACCGGAACAACACTGCAAGGATCAGCAGTTACTGGAAATGTAAATATATTCTTTCCGTATCCCTCATCTATTACCTTGGCCCCAATATACCATTTAAAATACAATCTCTGTTTATATTCCATTCCTGTTACTGAAGCTTCTATCTTAACTTCAGGATAATCTGTTCCATTATTAGCTGGAGTAGGAACTTCTGGCTCTGACTGCAAAATAATATCTAAAGGAGGGCCAGGGGAAATTTCAACAGTATTTGTTTTAGAAAGTAGAAGAAGACAAGACCAATCAAAGATACCACCCCACCCAGGCGACCCTCCCCGCCACCAATGAAATTCACCACTACCTCTTGGAACATAGCCTAGAGTTTTAATCTCCACAGGAAACTTTCTTCCTACCGGACCTAAGGCAGGAGTAACCTTAAACTTACACTCATCTTGACCCATACCAATTACATCGGCTTCGTCCAATATACTGTCTCCATCTGTATCTGCTAATTTAGGATTAGTTCCAAAAACATATTCTTCATAGTTAGTAAACTTATTGTCTGTACCTATTCCATATCTAGGAGAGGTAGGATTAATAATTCCTGCAGGACCAACATCTGCTGTTTGAGGAACTCCAGCATCAAATAGTGCCTTGTGCAAGCAAACTTCACCTGGAAATCCGTAAAGTGCACAATGGGTTGCCTCAGGCATGCTGAAAGTTATACATACCCTATGAGCAGCTTTCATTCTATCCAGCCAATTATAACTGTCCCCATCTGGATCATCATCTGGATTTACTGCTTCAGTTGTAGGGTCAATTCTAAAATATCTTCTTTCCCAATCATCATGTATTTTATTTTTATTTATATCCTTATCATTATTCTCCCATGGCTCTTTCTCTGTTCCTGTAGAATCTAAAGTAGTCCTATACCAATATCTAATCTTATGCCCAGCAGTTGGTTCATAATCTATATATTTTAAATTGCCATATTGATTGCCCAATACCCCATCTTTAACAAATCTATCTTGAGACCCAGCTACAAGGCCCCCACCTGGAAAGCCCTTGATATAATAACTATACCCTATCTTTGTAGGCTCTTTTTCGTCAAAATACATGGCCATGACCCTAATTTTCATCTCATCACCAATCTTCGGCTGAGAAGGGATGTTTAAATTGAGAGTGGGCCTTGTATAAGCACTTGCTTTATTAACTAACCATGGTTGAGATAATAAAACAAAACTAAAAACCAGAAAGTAAATAAGGAAATTTTTAGATTTTCTTAGCATGGATTGTAGTAAAAATTATCTCTTTGATTCATAATAATTCATTGCTGACCTGTAAAATCTTTCTGTCAGTCCTCCTGTGGCTACGGTGATAAGATCATAAGCTATGCCAGTAAACAAAGAGGCGACATCTTTAGAATTCTGAATAATTTCTAAAGGTGATCGATCAGTATCAGTAACCATTTTATATACTATTGCACCAGGTGTCTTAACATATTCCTCCTCTTTTCCATCTCTTATTCTTGTAGCCCTAACACCTATAAATCCTTGACCGGTTACCAGCTGTGTGTTCTCGTATTCAAGTTTTCGACCTATTATTCTCTCCATATTATCACTAGCTATGAGATAGGCACCAAAGATATTGTTCTGAGGTTGTGAGATTACAACAAAATCATCTAGACTGGCCACACCTTCTTCGATATTTTTCCAAGCCCTCTCAGCTGTACATTCAGGAGCCGGGGGCCTTTCATAGGGAAGCCTAGCAAAATTTGCTCCTAAAGCGATAACTAGCTGAGCTTTAAATGGCTCACAGACATTTATACCAGATATTTCTTCAATCTGCTTAGCTACTTCATCTGTGAATACATCTCTCAGGTACTCTGCTGCATTAGGTACATAAATTGGTCTATCTGATTTACCGGCAATTATATTAGCCAGTTGAGGCCTTACTGCGCCCAGATACATTGTTCTAAGAGTTGACACTATAATTGGCCGAATAAAATCATCATAGGGGTTAAATACAGTATCACCAATTCCAAAAATTGCCTGAGCAGGTTTTGGTTTAAAAAAGGCAAAGCCTCCTATAGTTGCCACTATTAACACAATTAGCAGCAAAGAGGTTATTTTTCTAAAAAAAGACATATATTTATTTTTGGATATTGGTTATCTCCTTAGCTAAATCCCCTCCGACGAGAGAAAGGGATTGAATCTTATAAAGTTGAGATAAATAACTTAAATAATCGCCTCTTTGTTGACAATCGTATATTGTATTCAATATTTGAGGAGATACTTTTAAAATTTGTAATGTTTTTGTTTTAATTGTCTTACATTCCTTTGGAGTAGGAATATTTTTTATATCTTGGTAGGTAGTCTCTAGTTGTTTTGTAATTTCATCTATTTTCTCTTTATTCTGGAGAATTAATAGAGCATCAGATGCAAAAGCCTGAATATTTTCCTTGCCCATTACAAAGGGCAGATCTTTTTTTAACACCTTTTCTACCTCATCAAAATATTTTCTCATTGCTTTCTTTCCAGTCTCATCTGTAATATTTAACTCTGAATCTGAGATATCTGGTAATTCAACTGGAGATGTATCTACATTTTCTAAAATTTTATCAGCCTCCAAGCCCTCTGTTAGACCTTCCAAAGTCTTAGACCAGTCTCCTGCCACTCTTCCTTCACATCCTTCACAAGGAGTTAAAGGATCATAGCCTGAAACTATCTCTTGACCATCTGAATAGCCATCTTGATCTGTGTCTGGATTAAAAGGATCTGTGCCATATTTGGCTTCTTCGTCATTAGTCAAGCCATCTCCGTCGGAATCCACGTCCCCAGGAATTTGATCTGCTTTGTTGGGATCTGTTCCTTTTTGGATCTCTTCTAAATCAGATACTCCATCTCCATCTGAATCTGCCTGATTTGGATTGGTTTTATACTTGGTTTCCTCTTCATCTGTCAGCCCATCTCCGTCTGTGTCAGTAATAGAAGCTCGGGAGATAATCTTTCCTTCTTGAGACAAAGCAAAATTCTCTTTGACAATAAAAAAGGCTACTAATAAAACAGTAATAGCCATAATAACCAAGGCAATGATCTTAGCTTTGCTTGTATTTGGCATAATAATTTGCTTAATTTTTATTTTATATTAGCGAAAAAATCAGTCTTCTTTACTTTATTTTATCATATCTAATATCAAGAGTCAATGTGTGGATAAACTTAGCTTACGGCAGTCAGCTATCTTTGCCCACTCTTCTAAATTTAGGGTCTGGGCTCTTCGAGCAGGATCAATTCCACTTTTTTTAAGTAGGCCTTTTGCTTTCTGGTTAGATATGTGTAGGCCTCCAGCCAAGGCATTATGAAGCTGTTTTCTCTTGTTGGAAAAGCCAGCTTTGACAACTCGGAAAAATAGCTTTTTATCTTTTACTTTGACTTTTGGCTTCTTGTATACTTTTATTCTTAAAATAGCAGATTCTATTTCTGGTTTTGGCCAAAAGCTATCTTGGGGCACAAAATCAACTATTTCTGGCTCTCCATAAAATTGGCAAGATATAGAAAGTAAAGACATTTTTGGAGGCTCAGCTATAATTCTCTCGGCTACCTCTTTTTGGACCAGAAAAACTATTAGATTCGGTTTTATCTCTGCTTCAAGAAAATGCCGAATAACTCTAGAAGTAATATAATAGGGAAGATTGGCTACTACTTTATAATTAAATTTATTCTTCGAGCCAAGCCGAGAAGCTAGATCCTTAGTCCTTAGTTTTAGTATATTCTCATGAATAATTTCTAAATTCTGGTGGTCTTTAAATCTTTTCTCTAGATATTTCACTAATCCTTTGTCTATCTCTATGGCTATCACTTTTCCAGCTTTTTCTGCTAAAGCCTCTGTCAGAATTCCTAAGCCAGGACCTATCTCAAGCACGGTATCCCCTTTATTTAACTTGGCAGCACCAACAATCTTTATTAACACTTTTTTATCTACTAGAAAATGTTGACCAAGCTGCTTTAAGGCTCTAAGATTATATTTTTTTAAAAGAGCTTTTACTTCTTGAGATGAAGTATTTTTAGACGATTGATATTTAAATTTAGGATTTAAAATTCTGTAATTTTGAATCATTTCTCATCCAGTATATCACTTTCTACCTTAATTTACTAATTTTCTTAAAAGAATTTTCCCTTATTTAAGCCAAAATTAAAAAGATGCAATTTTTTGCTTTATTTAAGGCATTTCACAATTTTTTGCTTTATTTAAGGCATTTTTTGGCGATTGTGGATAATTCGACCTTGACAGAAAATATACCCTTGATAGGATACATCCATCCGGCACCATAAGCTGGATTTTAATTAGCAATTAATTTTAGAGCACTATTCGTACTCTACTAAAGCTTACTCCTTTGAAAAATCCTTCCAGGATGAGTAAGCCTCCTAGTTCGCTCTTGAAGCGAACATCCCAAACAAAAAAATTATCAAAATTTAATCTAAGTAAACTACTATCCAAGGTTGCCATTCCTCTGTTTGTGGTATTGTTAACTTCGGCTTGTGTGTTAGGAAATCTACAAGCTAAGACCAGGGGAAATTTCCTTGAAGAAGATAGTAGTATTTTTATTTCTCTAATCACACCCTCATACGAGCAGGAGCTAGAAGTAGTTAAAAATACTTCTCAAACTCCCAAGCCTCAACAAAGCAAACTATTTGCTTTGGCTTCACCAGTTTCTGCCTTTGATGCTCGTCAGAACCAAACATATCAAGATAACACTTTGTCTTCTAGATATCTAGCAGGGGATGTCTTAGTTAAAACTACCGCTCCCCGCAATGGCCTCCAAAAATTTCCTCAAGATAAGATCATAACCTATGAGGTAAAAGGAGGAGAAACTGTCTCTCATGTAGCAGCTAAGTTTGGTATCTCTCAGAACACTATCTTTTGGGCCAATGAAAGCCTTCTTAAGTATGCAGATAGTGTTATCAAACCTGGTGATACTTTAAAAATTCTATCAGTTACCGGCCTTGCCCATCAAGTAAAGAATGGAGAAACTTTAGAAGCTATTGTTCAAAAATATCAAGCAGATCTAGACCAAGCCTTATCTTACAACAAGCTAATTAATGCTTCAGATATAGAAGAAGGACAAGTTTTAATTATTCCTGGAGGCAGGAAGGCAGAACCAGAGCTCAAACCCAAACCTCGACCGGTTTATCTGGCTTCGAGAAGAAGTTATTATTCTAGACCTAGTTATTATAGAAGAGGTAGCTACGGTGGTGGTTATTGTACAAACTATGTAAATGCTGTAACCGGTAAAAATATCGGAGGAAATGCGGGAACCTGGCTATCAGGAGCTAGGGCAAAGGGTTATGAAATAGGAAACACTCCCAGAGCCGGAGCCATTATAGTTACTAATGAAAGTTGGGTGGGACATGTAGGTGTAATTAAATCTGTAAACAATGACGGCACCATAACTATTACTGAACAGAATTATAAAGGATATGGAATAGTTAGCGAGAGAACTTTGCCTGCTTCAAGTGGAAGAATAAAAGGATACGTCTACTAAAAGTTAAAAATCAAAAGTTTAATTAAAAAAGCTCTCAAAAAATCGAGGGCTTTTTGATTTCAGTAAATCAGCTGCTTGCTGTTGGCTGTTATTGCTTTGGTCTATACTGTAAAGCTTCTGCTACATGAGCCATTTGTATCTTTTCACTCTCTGCTAAATCAGCAATAGTCCGAGCCAACTTTAAAACTCGATGATAGGCCCTAGCTGAAAGATATAGTTGATTAACAGCTCCCCGCAAAAGGTCTTTTGTTTGGTTATCAATTAAACAGTAATTCTTAATATCTTCTGGCCCCATGTCTGAATTGGTGCTACAGGGGCTATTTTGAAATCTTTTTTCTTGAATCTTTCTTGCTCCCTCTACTCTAGCTCTTACTTTTTTAGAGCCCTCAGCCACTCTTTCATCGGCCAGTTTTTCATATTTAAGTCTTGGCACTTCTACATGCAGATCTATTCTATCTAAAAGTGGTCCTGAAATTCTTTTTTGATATTTAGTAACTTGAGAGGGAGAACAGGTACATTCTTTTCCAAGATCTCCCAAATAGCCACAAGGACAAGGATTCATAGCTGCCACCAGAGTGAACTTAGCTGGAAAAGTTATGGTACTCTGAGCCCGAGCTACAGTTATAATTCCATCCTCTAAGGGCTGGCGTAGATTTTCAAGTGTTTGCCTAGAAAACTCTGGAAATTCATCCAAAAATAAAACCCCTCGATGGGCTAAACTTATTTCACCCGGCCTAGGCCAAGTTCCTCCCCCAACTAGAGCCACTCCAGAAGCAGTATGATGGGGAGATCTAAAAGGCCGCTGACAAATCAAAGGCATATCATGAGGCAACATGCCAGCTACGGAATAAATTCTAGTTACTTCCAAAGCCTCGGAAATACCCATTTTAGGCAAGATCGAAGGCACGGTTCGGGCCAGCAAGGTTTTTCCTGCACCTGGCGGTCCTGTCATGGCAAGATTATGAGCTCCAGCAGCAGTAATCTCAAAAGCCCGCTTGACATGCTCCTGACCTTTAACATAGGCCATATCGTATTTTGATTCTTGCTCTTGGTTTTTTAAACTAATTCTTCTCTGATAAGGCTCTATCTCTTCCTCTTCCTTAAGATAAGAAGTCACCTGAGCCAAAGATTTAACCGGAATAATTTTTGGCCCTTTAATTAAAGCTGCCTCTCTGGCATCTATTTCTGGAACAAATAGGGTATCTGCCCCTTTCTCTTTGGCCATTAAAGAAATATTAAGGATGCCATTGACATGACGTAACTTACCCTCCAAAGATAACTCTCCCACAAAGATTTTTCTTTGCCAATCAAATTGAAGTTGTTTTGAGGCAGCAAGAACGGCCAAAGCTATAGGTAAATCATAGGCTGGGCCTTCTTTTCTAATATCTGCTGGGGCTAAGTTAACTGTCACTCTAGTGGAAGGAAATTGAGCACCTGAATTCTTGATAGCAGATCTTACTCTTTCTCTTGACTCCTGAACAGCTGTATCAGGTAAGCCAACAATGTTAAAGGAAGGAAGATGACTCGATATATCTGCTTCTACTTCTATGAGCTGGCACTCAAGGCCAACAATAGCAACTGAGATTACTTTTGAAGGCATGGCTTAGAATTATGAACGGTGAATTATGAATCTTGATTTTCGTATCTCTCTCCAGACCAACATCCCTACTCCTACCACTATAGCTATGTCTGCTAAGTTAAACATGGATCTAGTAGGAATAAAATGTAGAATGTCTACTACATATCCCAGACGTATTCTATCTATTAAATTACTTATTGCTCCCGCAATGACTGGCACTAAAGCTAAGACCACTAAAAAATTTTTCTTAGCTAGTCCCTTTCTTAATTCCAAAAGACAAAAAACTAAAACCAAAATCACAAGGACTAATAGAATAAAATATGGAATAGAGAAACCAAAGGCAATACCTCTGTTTCTGTAAATTTCTATCTTTAACAATTTGGGAATTACAAAAAAACCTCCTCTTGCTTTGTCTATTGCTAACCATTTTGTAAATTGATCTAAAAAGACAATAAGTAAACCTATCAATGTATAAAGTACTGGTCTTCTTATGTTCCGGCTAAATTTTTCCATACTACATTCTTGCCCATTTTCCTCTCACTTCCCTTATTCCCTTTCCTAACTTCTTTTTACAATCTATACAAAATCTGGCTTGAGGAAAAGCTTCCAACCTTTTCGGTTTTATCTCTTTGCTACATTTCTCACAAATGCCATAGGTACTCTTTTTAATTTTCTCCAAGGCTCTATTTGTGGCAGCTAAGGCTACTTCAAGATTGGCTTCCAAAGATAAATTAAGATCATAAGTTCCCACTTCCAAAGCATTTTCTTCCAGCTCTCGACCGATATTAAAAAATTTAGCATCATAATCTCCTTTAACCACTTTATCTTTAGTGGCAATCTCTTTAAGCACCTTTTCCAATTCTTTCTTTTTTTGAAGAAGTTTTTTCTTTAATTTTTGAATAGTCTCTTTGTCCATATATTTCTTCTCCAGACCATCCCTATTATAGCACAAATTATTATAACAGAACAGATAATCTGTGCATCAGAAAATTCTATATTGACTAGCCTAACTGTAATAATCCATTCTCTGTAATACTCTAGCCCAAAACGAGCCAGTGAATGTAAAATTAATCCTAAAAAGAAGATAAAGCCGTCAAATTTATACTTTAGGCGACCTACTAAAATAAGGATGACAAAAACTAAAATATAAGCTAAGGCTTCATAAATCTGTGCTGGGTGCCGAGCAATATTATCTTCCAACACAGGAATTTTTATTGCCCAAGCTAGATTGCTTGGTCTTCCATGACAACAGCCATTTAGAAAACAGCCAATTTTTCCTATACCATTTCCTAAAATAACTGCTGGTATAGCACAATCTAGCCATTTCCATAGGTTCCTTCTTTCTTCTCTTAAAAACCAAATCAAAGCTGCCAGAAGTCCACCCAAAAATGCTCCGTAGAAAGCTAACCCTCCCTGCCAGATCTTAAGAGCATCAAGAGGATACCTGGTATAGTAATCTAGATGAGCTAGCACATAACCAACTCTAGCGCCTACGAATCCAACTAGAATAACCAGAACAATGTTGTCAAAAATCCTAGAGATCCTAAGACCTTTCTTTTCTGCTAGTTTATAAAATACTAAAATTCCCAAAACAAGGGCTATGGACATAAAAAGACCATAGGAATAGAGGGTAATGGATTTTCCAAAAATGGTAAAAGTTAAGAGCTCCCGATACATAAAAATCATGATTCAATGATAGTTGTTGTCAGTCTATCATAGAAAATATCTATAAGCAAAAAAAAGAGCACTGAATTCGCTCATAAAATAATTTTTAGCGTCAGTGCCCTTCCGGACACTTGCCACTTTCATCCCGCCTTTTCTAACTAAGAATTTTCCTAGGCAGAAAAGGCGGGAAGAGAGATGATACATAATGTCCAAAGACGTATGACAGCCCGATAATCTGTCTCCGTCATTCCCCTACCGTTCTTCTCGCAAGAAACTATTTTGGTCTCTTGCGAAAACAAAGTTTTGTTTTTGTTTTTTTGCTCAAAGAGCAAATCTGTTTTTGTTTGAACTTTGGGAGTATCGGCTCCCTAACGAATAGTAGGGGATTTCTAGCAGCTAAAGCTTGGGAGCTGGTTGCTAGGAACCCCATACTATTCTGCGGCAGGGTATAATTGTAAAAGTTCTAAGGGATAAAGCCCCCTCCGGTTAGTCCTTTCCTTTCGGATTGAATTTATTCTTTTGGGGGCATATGGACTTTTGTTTTCTATCTTTATTATAGCATAAAAAAACAGCTAAATCAACTGTTCCGATATAAAATTAAAAATGTAGAATCTTGGCTTAAACTAAGGATAAAATAGAGAGTATTTTAGTAAAAAATCAGTTGTCCACAATTTGATTCATTTATCCACAGGTATTTGTAGGGGTTGAGTCTTGAAATATACACAATTTATCCACCTATTTATAGCTGGTATAGTTTATCTAAACAGTAAGTATCCTTTTAGCTTTGAATTAATTTGAGTCCCTATAAAATTTTTAAAAGAAGAAGATAACTCTTCTAATCCTAGAAAATCAGATAATTTTTCTATATCTATATATAATATCCCATTATTCTGTTGAGGTATTTTAGCGTAAGATATCTTGAAGTCTTCCTGACTAACTAATCTATTCTCTTTAAATTTAGCAGCTGAAATTATAGATTTGACTGGCCCAAGATGATTTGCTGCAACTAATTTATTGTCTAAAAAGGCATACGAGAAACTAGAATCTATGTTAGATATTGTTCTTATATTTACACCCTCAAAATCTGCATCCGAAAATTGATAAGATTCGATATCTGGCAAAAGCTCTATAGCTTTTGTTCCATCCTCTAAAATAATCTCTTTTTCCTTAGGATGTGTTTTGGCTAAGTAACTCGTTATTGCTTTCTCTACTAATTCTAATTTTTCTTTGACTTGGTCAAGGTCATCAAATTCAAAGACACAAGCCACGGGCCATAATCCATCTTGCCTGGGCATAATAATTATTTCATATTCTCCATTCATCCACAAAGTTAAATCTTTCTCTAAATCGAGATTCCAGTCACTTTTTAATGTCTTTTCTAAATTAGAGATGAGATTCGAATATAAAGGGGACTGATCAGTTAATTTATTTTTTAAGTCCAAATATGTCTGACCTAAATTATATCCTGAAATTACACTAACTACATTTTGGGGAACAAAATTTATTAACTCCGAAGTAAAATTTTTCTCAAAAGAAATATCCAAACCACTCACGAAATTTAGGCCCTGGGTATCTTGAAAAACAACCAAAGCAAAATTCTTTGCCTCTTGAATTTCTAAAAAACTTAATAGCCCTGATATGTAATTTTGATTTTCTGAAAAACCAGAAACTATACTAGGCAGATATTCTAGTTTAAGATAAATAAGGCTTGGTGCACCTCGAGGAAGTTTAGCTAGAGTACTTTTAAAACTAGGCGATTCTTTTAAGGAAGGTATAGTACCTTCTTGAGTATCTAAGATCTTTTGAAGAGACTCAAAGTTTCTTGCTAAAATAAAAAAATTATCAAAAGAGACAAAACATCCTTCTAAATCTTCTCCATCCATACATTTCATCTCATATTCTTTATATATTTCTTTCTTAAGGTCACCCTCAATTTGACTTAAAACATCTTTAAATCCTTCTCTCTTATTTGATTCAAAAATTAAAAGAGGTGAAAGTTGATCACCTGTACCTGGTAACAAAGCTAAAGCAAATTGATTTCCTGAAATAGGTAAGATGTCTTTTCTAAAATCCAAGTGATAAGGTTGGACCAACTTCTGTATTTCCCCAATCAATATATCTTTTAAATCAGTGTCCCACTTCTCATTTATATCTACCCAAACATATAACACAGCTTCTTCTGGTACCATGCCCACGATTTTGTCTTTTCTGGCTAGAAACCCAAACCATATTATCAGTCCCAAAACCAAAAGACTGATGATAATAACAAAAAGAGTGAAAAGTAAACTCTTTTTTTGAAACTTCTTTTTGATTTTTTCAAGATGAATTACTTTCGGCGGAGAGGGGACAAGCGTTTTTGCTTTGCTTTCTTTCTTCACGTCAGTCATAGAAGGCGTGGACTCGTGTTCAACCTCTTGTATTTCTTCCCTGGGCAAAACTTTTCTTTTCTTTTCTATTTTGATCTTAATCTTGGCCACAAATTTAAAAATATATATAATATACTATTTTTTCTTAGTCACAGCTAGATTGACCCTCCCCATCCTATCAATCTCTATTACTTTAACAGGAATAATGTCTCCTATATTAACAACGTCTTCTACTCTTTTTACTCTAAAGGGGGCTAGCTTAGAAATATGAATCATGCCTTCCATGCCTGGCCAAAGTTCGACCATGGCTCCAAAAGCTAAAATCCTAGTTACTTTTCCAGAAAATATTTCTCCTACTTTTACCTCTCTGGCAATATCTCTTATCCAATCAGATGCTTTCTTGGCTGCTTCCTTATCTTTAGAAGTAACACAAACCGAGCCATCATCCTCAATGTCTATCTCCACTCCAAACTTGCCAATAATATCTCGAATAACCTTTCCTCCAGGACCAATAACCTCCCTAACTTTTTTAGGACTAATCTTAAAGCACACAATAGAAGGAGCAAGAGGAGAAAGACTCTCTTTGGATTTATCTATCACCTTGGACATTTCCTTCAATATAAAGAGTCTTGCTTGTCTGGCTTGCTTTAGAGCTTTGGCCATAACTTCAAGAGAAAGCCCTTTTAGTTTTGTGTCCATCTGTAAAGCACAGATTCCATCCAGGGAGCCTGCCACTTTGAAATCCATATCTCCTCCAAAATCTTCTAGATCCTGGATATCGGTTAGAATTTTATAAGTACCCTTGCCATCGGTCATCAAACCCATGGCAATTCCGGCTGCCGCTTTTTTAATAGGCACTCCAGCATCCATTAAAGCTAGAGAGGATCCACAAACTGAAGCCATAGAGGTAGAACCATTGGAAGATAGCACTTCAGAAACTAAACGAATAGTATAAGGGAATCCTTCTTTTTCGGGCAAAAGCGGCATGATGGCCTTTTCTACTAGAGCTCCGTGTCCTATCTCTCTTCTTCCTGGTCCTCTAAGAGGAGCTACCTCGCCTACAGAAAAGGGGTGAAAATTATAATGGTGCATAAAGCGTTTTTTTCTTTCTTCTTCCAAATCTTCTAATATCTGCTCTAAACTCGGAGCTCCTAAGGTAACTGTAGTCAGAACTTGAGTCTCTCCTCTCTTAAACAGTCCAGAGCCATGAGTCCGAGGTAAGACCCCTGTTTCTATTTCAAGTGGTCTGATTTCATCTAGTTTTCTATTTTCCAGTCTTCTCTCCTTCTCTAAAATACTCTTTCTTACCTCAAGTCTGATTAAATCATCTATTACATCTCCTATATCTTTCTGATCTTTTTCCTCTTGATATTTTGAAGCTAGCTTTTGGACAATATCATCTTTAAACTTTCCTATTTGCTCACTTCGAAGATGAAATTTACCCTTTATGGGTTCTTTAGGAAACAGAAGTTCTTGAATTTTATTTTGAGCTAACTTTTCTACATCTTTTTTCAGTTCTGGCTTTATCTCTTTATAAACTGGTTCTAATTTCTTCTTACCTTCTTTTTTTATAACTTCCTCAATCAGACTAATTATTTCTCTTGAATGCTTTTGACCAAATTTTAAAGCATCAGTTATTGTATCTTCCTGAATTTCTTTAGCCAGAGATTCAATCATAACTATATCGTCTTTTTTAGAAGCTATGATCAAATCAAGATCGCTTTCCTTGAGGGCCTCACGAGTAGGATTTAAAACCAATTCATCTCCTACCTTCCCTACTCTAACTGCAGCCATGGGACCTTCAAAAGGTATGTCAGAAATAGAAAGAACACAGGAAGATGCAATTAAAGCTGGAATATCAGGATCATTTTCTTCATCATAAGAAAGAACATTAACAATCACCTGAACATCATTAAGCATATCTTTAGGAAAAAGAGGGCGCAGGGAACGATCAATACAGCGAGAAGTAAGGATAGCTTCATCAGTAGGCTTTCCTTCTCTTTTAACAAAACGGCTGCCTTTAATTTTACCAGCCGCATATAGTTTTTCTTCGTAATCTACAAATAGAGGAAAATAATCAATGTCTTCTCTTGGCTCACGAGCCATAACTACAGTAGCTAAAACCACAGTATCTCCATATCTTGCTGTTACTGCTGCATTAGCTTGAAGAGCAAATTTTCCTGTCTCAATAATTAATTTTCTTCCTCCAATTTCTTTTTCATATTGAGGCATAATTGTCGATCCGCAACTGACCTACAGGCTAGAGACTACAATTACTGTGCCCAAGAGATAATTCTTGTAGTCTATCTGTCTATAGATCAACTGCCGATATTTTAATTGTTAATTGCTACTTAATAAGATATTTTTTATCTTTACAAAGATCCAAAAAGCTATCGGCTGCTTCGATTAGCTTAGAGGAAGCAGATTTAGAAAAAGCTGCAACTTCAACTCGACAGCTCATAGCTCTTTTTAAATGTCCTACTAAGGGAATGAAATCCCCATCTCCCGAAACTAAAATAACCACATCCAATTTAGGAGCCATCTCAATAGCATCAATAACTATCCCTACATCCCAATCGCCTTTCTTGGCTCCACCATAAAAAACCTGAAGGGGTTTAGATTTGAC
Organism: bacterium; assembly: GCA_030603885.1. Classification (GTDB taxonomy): domain Bacteria; phylum Patescibacteriota; class JABMPQ01; order JABMPQ01; family JAUVWW01; genus JAUVWW01. The sequence continues at coordinate 19,464 of JAUVWW010000003.1, read as the reverse complement.
TTCAAAACCAATCCTTCTTAAAGCTTCAAAAAATGTCTTTTCTTCTTCTATGACCTCTGTCTTAACCACATAGGCAATAACTCTAATCAAAGCTCTACCAGCTACAGCTTGTTTTAGAATTTCTTTAAAATTAACTTTGGCTCGATAGAGGTTCTTTGCCGAATAATACATATTCTGAACATCGACAAATACACCAACTCTTTGTGCTTTATGTATGACCATTTTTAGCCTTTAATTTTTAATTTCTTTATCAATTTTTCGTATCGGGCTTCACTTTCACCTTTTAGATATTTCAACAATTTTTTTCTTTGAACTACTTTGGATAAAAGGCCTCTCCGAGAAGAAAAATCCTTCTTATGATGCTTTAGGTGCTTTGTTAGATCCTCGATCTCGTAAGTTAACAAAGCTATCTGAACTTTTGGAGAACCAGTATCACCTTTATGGGTGGCGAATTTTTTAATAATGTTATCTTTTTGACGTCTGGTAAGCATAATTATACACCAATGCTTAATGTGAATAACTTGGTCTTTAGTGTAGCATATTAAAAATAGCAGTGCAAATTATATATATTACACTCAACATATCCCACCACAAAAAGTTGACTAAAACAAAATCTTATGCTATGTTTAAAGAGAACTAGCCCTCGTAGTTCAATGGATAGAACAGAAGCCTTCTAAGCTTCGGATAGAGGTTCGATTCCTCTCGAGGGTAGTATGGTGACCGTGGTGTAACAGTTAGCACAGGAGTTTGTGGAACTCCTAGTTCGGGTGCAATTCCCGACGGTCACCCCTTAGTACAAAAGCCTGCTCAAAAGCAGGTTTTTGTGTTTTATTTAAAGCAAAATTTGGCAGTTTTTTATTAATCTCTTCTTTAGTCTAATCTTCGGATATGCTATTATAAAGATGCTCTATAAGATCTAAAATGATTTATGAAAGAAAAAATTTAAGAAAGAATATGGATAATGAAAAAGGGAACAATAAATATCCGCCTGAAGTCCCTGAAAAATATAGAATAGAATATTTCAGTAGGCCTACTGGTAGACAGAAAAGAGAGAAACAAAAAAGTTATAAACTCAGACATTGGAGAAGCTTAAAATTATGGTGGCGTTGGAAGGGTAAACGTTTCGTTTACACGTCTCTATTTGTAATAGGTATAATCTTTGTTATTTGGTACGCAGATACTTGGTACACAGAGCGTGATTATACTACTCAAACAAAGAAATTTCCACCATTAGAAGAGCCAAAAACAGTAACTTTCCAATGGGAATACGGAGGCTTACCTTACACGGTGGAAGAAACATTATACAAAACAGCTTATGATTATTATAACTCAAGCCCGGATAAACATTGTTGGCAAGAAGGGGGTGATTATGAGAGTTGTCTTAAAGGGTTTTTAGAGGAAGCAGAAGAAGATAATACAATTTCTAAAATTGCATCAGATATTAAAGCGATAGCTTCAAAAAACGGATTAAGGGGTGATGAATTATTAGAATTAACCGTGGCTTTTGTTCAATCAATTCCTTATGATGAAGATAAACTTGAATTAATTATATATCCTAATAATCTTGAAGATTTATATCCAAGATATCCATATGAAGTTTTGTATGATAATAAGGGAGTTTGTAGCGGTAAAACTTTTTTGGCCGCATCACTTATAAAAGAATTAGGTTACGGAGTTGCCTTGTTTGACTATGAGGCTGTAACGGAAGATGAAATTGGTCATATAGCGCCAGCGGTTGAATGCCCCAAAGAGTATTCTTCCTATAATTCTGATTATTGCTTTGCTGAGGTTACAGATTTAGGGTTTAGAATAGGCGAAATACCTCAAATGGATATTCGTGCTGGAAAACCTAAAACGAGGACAACGATAGAACTATTCAATGAAGAAAAAGAGAGTGAATTGACTTGGTCAGAATTGAAGAATGCTGAAGTCTATGAGATAACAGAAGGCAATAGCTACCATGAAATAATTAAAACAGCTCAGACAATACAGAGGATAGAGACATTAGAAAAAGAACTGAACAAATTGGAGGGAATTATAAGCTTATTAGGAAGTGAAGCAAATCAATTAGAAAATAGTGTTAATTATTACGACCAACAAGCCAAAGCAGTTTATAGAAGACACGAGATTTTAAGAGATTATGCTTTATATAATGAATACAGACGATTATATTCTCAATATGAATCGACTTATAACAAATACGAATCTAAAGCAAATGAACACGACAGAGAAGTAGATAAATATAACAACCTTGCTGATGAATATAACGCTCTCATAGGAAATTTTTATAAATAATCATGAAAGAAAAAAATAAGAAAATTCGGCATTACCTTATCTATTATTTATCTCCTTATTTATCTCTTTGTTTTGGTCTTCTTTATTTATTTTGAGTATTATAAAAGTATCTTAATTCTGGGTGTGCTTAACCCTATCCTCCTTAATGGGTTATAGTGTGTCCAGAATTGAGGTAAGAATTTAGCTCTTGCAATAAGATAAAAACTATATTATACTGGAATTAAAATAATAGAACTAAAATAATGAAAAAGATCACTATTCTAATATTAGCCTTAATTTTCCTTCTTTACCCTTTTTTAGCAAACGCAAGCGTATGGGTAGATGGTTATTTGCGCTCAGATGGCACGTGGGTTAGCGGACATCACCGTAGCGAACCCAATGCTTTAAAATACGATAACTACAGCTGGAAGGAAGGTGATAAACTCTATAATAAAACATACTATGATTCTGGAGATAGAAACTATAGTTCTGATTGGTATAGCCCATCTTATTTATGGGACGAGGATTACTATGTAGGTAAATATCATTACAATTTAAGTCATTCTACCGATTACGATGAATATACTCCTTCTTATAATTACACCTCTTTCTATGACTATAGTGATCTTCTCGATACTTATGATACCTATAATTATTCTTCTTATGACTATACCCCCTCCTACAATTATATACCATCGTATGATTTCAGTGATCCCATAGATACTTATGATTTCTATGACTACTCACCTTCCTATGATTATACTCCTTCATATGATCTCAGTAACTACCTAGATACTTACGATTACAGTAATATTCTAGATGATTACGACTTATATAACTATAATTCCCCAAGTAGTTCCCTATATGATTATAGTTCATCATACGAATCTTTTGACTACAAATCTCCGTTTGACTCAAGCTCTTTATACAATTATGACTATGATAACTACTCTGATACTTATGATACCTACAATTCTTATTACGACTGGTAAATTGAAAATTTATGCAGGAAAAAATTAAAATTGTCTTATTCATCATTCTAATAATAACCTTATGGATAGCTATAAGCATATATTGGAGCTCTCAGGATTACAGCTTCGATTTAGCAAAGAAAGAGCTTGATATTAAAGATAAAGAATTAAAGATCAAGGAAGAAACCTATATCAGTAGCCTCTTGGATCAATATAATAGAGATATTCAAGGTTGCACTAGTGCAGTGAGGGAGAGAAACAAAGAAGCAACTGAAGAAGACATAAAAAAATCGTGTATCGAGCCTATAAACAAGTCACGAACTGCAGAACTTCTTAAATCTTGGGGCTATTCTGATTTGTTAGCAGAATAACTCTATTGATTAAATAATCTAAACCACCATCTCGCAAGATTTTGTGGCTTTATGTTTGGCGGTTCTGGATTGACAAACAACTCCCTATCTACTAAGATAAAATAGAGGTTTTAAATAGTTTAACAATTAAACTACTAAATATGCTTACCAAACCAATTCTTCCCACATCTATCAATATTAGAAAATATAAAAACGCTGTATTGTATTTTTTGAATCATTGCAATAATAAGTATTTAGGCGCAACAAAGCTTAATAAGTTATTATATTACTTAGATTTCATTTCCTATCGTGACAGAAAAAAAATTGTTACCGGTGATGTGTATGTTCATAAATTATTTGGCCCTATCCCAGAAAATGCTGATGAAATATTAGTTAAGCTTCAAGAAGAAGAAAAAATAAAGGTCGATAAAGTGCCGTATAAAGATTCTGGTAAGTTTAAGTTTGAGGCCAATGTTAAATCTAGCCTTTCAAGTTTTGATAGTTATGAAAAAGAGCTTTTAAAATATCTTTGCAATACATTTCTTCCTTGGAGTTCAAGTAAAATTGTAAACCAGACTCATTTAGAATCCCCCTGGTTTTATTCGAAACCTTATGAAAAGGTCGATTTAAAATATGCTAGCAATGTTGATTTCTTTACCAAAGGAAATAAGACAATGGGAAGTAAATAAAACAAGGCACTTTAAAAAGTGTTGCGATAAGCTCAGAATAACACAAAAGGTAATAGAAAGTACTGAGGATTGTATTTCTGATGTTAATTTGGTTCAATCAAAGAAATTTAGGCTGTATTTCCGTTCGCCTACAAATAAATTTGAAATTTGGAACGCTAAATTGCCAGACCCAGATTATAAAAAAGGAACTCAAGGTGGATTTAGACTTATTTGTTATTTTATTAAAGAAGACAAAATTGCCTATTTACATTATATTGAAAGAAGGGGGAAATTAGGAGATAAGAAACGACCAAGAGAGCAAAAAGTATATGAGGAAATGCTGCGTTCTTTAAAAGAAAAACTTACAAAAAATTATGGTTGATTATTTTTATTGGTTTTGATTTATATTAACTTGTTTGTCACCATCTCGCAAGATTTGGTGGTTTTTCATTTAGCTGGACTTAGAACTGGAATCCTGATATACTCTTTAGTAGTCATCCAAAAGTTTCTAACATCCTTCACTAGGCGACCCCTGGGAATTTTGAGCTTATCAGGGCTTTTTTATTTAGTCTCTTTTTTAGTTTAGGATTGATTTTTTAACTTTATTAATATACAATACAAGTAGAGTTAATAATTAATTGCTCTATTCTTAGATTAGGGAAAATAGAGTAGAAAGAAGAAAAACCATGTCCAATCAAACCACACCAGTCCAAAAACCAAAATCAAAGAGAAAAGCCCTCTGGATTGTTTTAGGAATAATAGGAGGGATTTTTGTGCTTTTTGTAGGGATTGCAATTATCTCAAGTTTTTTAGGTCAGACATCTGAACTTTCTAGCTATGAAGCAGAAGAAATGGCAGAAGCTCCTGCTACTAGCTCAGAAAGGATGACGGCTCCTTCAGCTGAGAAATTTGAAGAGGTTGAACTTGAGGAAGTACCAGAGACAGCTGCTGGGGAGGTAGAATTGGCTGAGCAGAAGGTAATTAAGACAGCCAATTTAACTTTGACTGTAGAAAAAGCAGGGGACACAGTAAGTGAACTCAACAGTCTTGCCGTGTCTAAGGGTGGCTTTATTTTATCTTCCTCTGTCACTACTAATCCAGACGGAACCCAATCTGCCTCTATAACCTTGAAGGTTCCGGTAGATAAATTTGAAGAAACAGTAGAAGATGCAAAGAAGCTAGCTAAAGTGGTAAAGAAAGAATCTCTTTCTGGCCAAGACGTAACTGAAAAATATACAGATTTACTGTCTCAGTTGAAAAATTATCAGGCTGAAGAAGAACAGTATCTTGAGATTTTGAAAAAGGCCACTACTATAGAGGATATTCTCAAGGTGACAGAAAAGCTCTCTTTAGTTCGAGGTAGAATAGAAAGGATTCAAGGCCAAATAAAATATTTAGAGAGTCAAACAGATATGTCTACTATTACTATTACGTTAAAAGAAGAGGCAAGAATAGAAATTCCCACCAAAGAATGGCGACCTCTGGCTACTCTCAAAAGAGCTTTTAGATCCTGGATACAATTTTTGCAAGGATTGACTAATGTATTGATTTGGTTGGTTATTTTCCTTGGTCCCCTAGTGATATTAGTTTGGATAATTGTAAAAATTGTTAAACGAAGAAAAAGAAAAGCTCCGCAAGGATAAATAATAAATTCTAATTAACAAAAAACTATGAAAAAACTCTCAGCTTACACACTATTAGTAGCACTATTAGTAACGGCCGGTGTATTCATTCTTGTGAGGACAAGAGCTATACATGCTCAGGATGGTAGCGATTACCCACCCCTAGTCCAAAAGCTCGCTGAGCGATTTAACCTGAACGTTGATGAAGTACGGGAAGTCTTTAATGAAGCTCACAAAGAGAGACACCAAAAAATGCAGGCTCATCTTGAAGAAAGGTTAAATCAGGTAGTGTCGAAAGGTAAAATTACAGAAGAACAGAAAGAAGCAATTTTAGCCAAGAAGGCTGAAATACAGGATAAACATAAAGAAATGAGGGATCTGTCTCCAAAGGAAAGATGGGCAACCATGAAGAAACACAGGGAAGAAATGAAAGCTTGGGCAAAAGAGAACAACATTGGCTTAAAACGGTTCCTCAAACATAGACCAAAAAGACACCACGGCGGTCATTTTGGTCCACGGTTTAGTAAGTAACTACATACACTTCTAAACCTAATACGGTTATAATAAGCGAACGATTGTGACCCCATGTTTAGGTAAATTAGGTGCAGGGCAATTGGGAACGGCTAAATAAATATAATGAAAAAAATTTATATTATTATATTTATTGTTGTGGGAGCTTTTATTTTAACAAAAAGCTTTTTTTATTTACAAAGAAATAATTATGTTTATTTAACAGTTGCTCTAATCTCTGGGATAATTTGGACTATCTTCTTTCTTTTAAGAAAAGACTTGAGAAGAAAAATGTTAATTATGAGCATGATCATTGCTCCTTTAGTAATAGCTGATGCTTTTTTCATTCCGGAATATTATAACCCTTGGCTCTATAATGTCATTCCTTTGTTTGGCAAGGTCTTTTTAGGTTCACTACTTACAATTTTTTTCTGGGGTGGGATTTTCTCTGTATTTGGTCAGATATTTACCAGAAAAACTCTTTATAAAATAGGCAATGTTAATCCCTTAATTATTTTGTTAATCCCTGCTATTTTTACTTTTTATTTTATTGTTCCTATAAAAATAAATCCTATAATCTGGTTCATTTTAGCTAACTTTATTACCTACTTTGTCCTCTTCTTCTTTATCAGAAAAGAGATGATTAAAAATATGTTTCTCAATGCTTTTTATCTTTCTATATTTTATATTCCTTTCTTCTATTTCATTTGGTATATCTTTCCCTCGGTTCCTCCCAGCTATTCCTCTTTTGGGTTAACTGGGATAACCTTATTTGGTCCTCCCATAGAAGAATTTATCTGGACTTTCTCAGCCGGGCTCTTAGTTGGTCCAGTTTATGAGATAGTATTTGGTTATTTTAGAAGGAAGAAAAATCAAAAACTGGCTTAAATAAATTTTTTTATCTGGGACAAGTATACTTTGAGCACATCACCACTTGGTGTTTTTTTGTTTGATAAAATATCTTGGCTTTAGCCTTGATATTTTATTTTATTTATGTTAGAATTAAATAAATCAATAACTAATCCTATGGAAGAGAATAGACAAAATACATCAGATACTAATCTTTCTAAGCCTACCCAAAGGCTTATTGATCAATACCATGAATGGTATTGGCTTTCTCAACCAAAAGAAGGGGCAGTAACCATTCATGTAGATGAAGTAGCCTCAAAAGTGGCAGCTTTTTATGAGAGAATAAGAGAGATAGTGGACTGGAAAGAGGAACATCTGATGAGAAGAATGGCCATAGAAAGAATATTAAAGAGAAGGTTATTTATAAATACAGGTGTCAAGAAGGCTGAACCTTTTATTTTGGAACTAATTCGAGGAGGTCATTTTCCTAATGACAGAATTGAAAAGACAAAAATCGAGGAAGTTCAGTATGTAATAGATAAATACGCCTATATCTTGGAAAATAACCCTCCCCCACCAAAGGATAAAACAAAAGCTCAACTCTATAATAAAATTTTAGGGATTGCTGCCTGCGAAATTGAAGAAACGCTTGATCCTGCTTCCTATCTAAAGGCCAACTCTCTAATAGAATATATGGAGGCAACCATAAGAGAAAAGATTGTCATAGGAGAAGAGGCTTTAACCCGGGTAGGAATGAGTGAAAGAGAAAAAGATATCCAGATTTATATTGCAGTACAGAGGGCTTTGCTAAATCTAGATGCGCCAATAATCAGCTATAATTTCCTAAAACGGCAATTTCCTGATTGGTCAGCTCTTCCCCCTAAAACTTTACAAAAGATTGCTTCCAATATCTATTTGATTTGGGGAGGTATAGAAAAAGTCCTGTCTCATCCTCTAGGAGATAAATTCTATAAGGTCTGTGAAAGATACGATACCCCATATCTACTTTTGGGTGATATTATGTCTCAAGATCCCGGGGGAGCCCAAGAAAAAATCTCAGATCCTGGTATTTTAGAAAAATTAATTGAAGAGGCTTACAATAAAAGACTTGGCACACTAAGAATAAGGAGTCGTCGGGCAGCTTTCTATTCTACTCTATCCATCTTTCTCAGTAATGTAGCTGTTCTTTATGCTATTGAAGTTCCTCTGGCTACATATGTAATTGGTCAATTTAACAAAACGGCCATGATAATTGATGTCTTGGGGCCCACCTTTTTAATGTTCCTTTTAGTAACAACTATTAGACTGCCTAGGAAAGAAAATCTGAAATTAGTTGTTAATGAAGTCAAAAAAACTGTTTATGGAGAAGGGAAAGATGTTTTTGAGGTAGAGCTTTATCCAAAAAGGAGCTTTGTGCTTAGGCTAATATTTGGCCTTCTTTACCTCTCAATTTTCTGTTTATGTTTTGGAGCAATGACTTTTGGTCTTTACAGAATAAATTACCCCCCTCTTTCCTATTTAATCATGTATATTTTCACTTCCCTAATTGCTTTTACTGGGGTAAAAATTAGACAGAGAGCTAGAGAACTTGAACTTTCAGAAGAAAAAGAAACAATTTTCAATCTTATTATTGATCCCTTTGCTCTACCTCTTATTCGTTTAGGAAAATGGCTCATGGCTCGCTGGCAAAAAATAAATATTGTGGCGGTTATATTTAACTATCTAATAGAAATGCCCTTTCTCACATTTATAGAATTCTTAGAAAAATGGCGGTACTTTTTGAAAGAGAAGAAGGAAGAGATACATTAAAACAGCCTTTCAGCTATAAGCTGGTTGGCTGTTTTTTTTAATTCGAGCGAAGCGAGAATCAAGGTTTCTCTAAAGCAGGTTCTTATTTTCTATAATCTGAAATTTTTCCTAAGCCTTCTTGGGGTTCCTCTGGCTTAGGCTTTTCTAATTTAGGCTCTCGATACTTTATCTCCTTTTCTCTTCTTTTAGACTCAGCCGGCTTAGCATACTTTATTTCCTCTTCCCTTAGTGCCTTTCTGTGCAAATCAGAAATAAGTTTTTTCACCTTATAAGGCCAGCGGATCTGTTCAAAAGCAAATCTGGCCCGCTCTGCTGCAGTCTGAACATAAACATTTCCAAAATGAAAAACAGAAGGCAAAAAACCTTTCACTTCAACTGTGACATCTTGAATCATCTCTAATCTGGTTTCTGAAGTAACCCGCTCAAACAAGCTAACCTGCTCTATATTTATAATCCTTTTTGAGGTGACAATCCAGACATCAAAATAGTAATTTATCCAAGAAATAAGAGCATAGAGCAAAATAAAAAGCCAATAAAGACCGCAAAGGAGGCCTAAAATTTGAAAAAATAGAGTCTCAAGAAATTCTGGAGCAAAATTCAAGATCATAACATAAGCAATCAGAGGCAGAACAAAGAAAAATAAAATAAGAAGTAATGAACGGAAGAAAATAGGCCAAAATCTACGCAGAACCAAGAGTATCTTTTCATCTTTTTCTCGATAAGGTAAACGAAGAGTGTACATGATTTAATATCCTATAAGATTTTTTAATTTGAGCGAAGCGAAAATCAAGGTTCTTGAGCGAAGCGAAAGGTTCTTATAAAATCAATAATTCCACCTGAAGACTCAGATACCGAGGTATCCAGAGTCTTATAAGAAGGAATACTAGGTATAGATCTGCTAAATAAAGGTTTATCCCAATCTATATTTGTCATGTATATCTGAATAAAAACAATAATAGTCAAACTAACCAGTACATATAAAACCATCATAGGCCTTATAGCTCTTCCTAAATAAGAAAATCTATTCATCTGCCTAAGAGCTAAAAGGCTAACAATACAAAAAACAGCCAGGCCTATATAATAAATAATTTTGAAGATTAATATTGTCATGCTCTATGTTTTGAGTTACAAGATTAGAATTTCAACTCTTCTTGCAACTTCTTGGGATATCTTAATCCTAAATGTTCATAGGCTGACCTAGTAGCCATTCTTCCCCGAGGGGTCCTGGCTAAAAATCCAATCTGCAAAAGATAAGGTTCATATACTTCCTCTATAGTATCTCTTTCTTCTGAAGTGGCAGCGGATAGAGTTTGAATGCCTACAGGACGGCCTTGAAATTTTTTGATGATAGTGTGCAAGATCTTTCTATCTATCTCATCAAGACCTAATTCGTCTATCTCTAAAAGATCTAAGGCTTTTCTGACTATATCTAAAGTAATCTTTCCATCCGCTTTAACTTGAGAATAGTCTCTTACTCTTTTTAAAAGTCTATTTGCCACCCTAGGTGTTTTTCGAGCTCGCTTGGCAATCTCCCAAGCTGCTTGACCTTCGATATTTATTTTTAAAAGCTTGGCTGATCTTAAAACTATTTTTTCAATATCTTCATCTTTATAGAAATTCAATCTAAAAATATTTCCAAATCTATTACGCAGAGGAGAAGAAAGAAGTCCCATTCTGGTGGTGGCACCAACTAAAGTAAATTTGGGTAAGTCCAGTCTCAGGGTCCTGGCTGATGGTCCTTGGCCAATGACAATATCCAAACAATACTCTTCCATGGCTGGATACAAAATCTCCTCTAAAACTCGATTCATTCTATGAATCTCATCTATAAAAAGGACATTGTTTTCTTCAAGATTAGTCAGAATAGAACATAAATCTCCTGGTTTTTCTAAAGCTGGACCAGAGATAGTTTTAATATTTACTCCAAGCTCTCGAGCTATAATATGAGCTAAAGTTGTCTTGCCTATGCCTGGAGAGCCATGGAATAGTACATGCTCAAGCGATTCTTTTCTTTTTCTAGCTGCCTCAATGAAAATCCTCAAATTCTCCTTAATCTTTTTTTGTCCAATAAATTCAGAAAGACTTTTTGGTCGAAGAGTTAAATCAAACATCCTATCTTCTTCTCTTTGAATAGGACTGACAACCCTTTTGTTTAGTTCCTTTTTTGTCTGGCTATTATCCTGCATAGATTTTGTGATTGACAAGGCTATTATAACACTTAAGAAAACAGAAAACAAATCGAAACGAAGTTCTTAGCTTCCTAGAATTTCATTCAGCAATGCATGAGCTAAATTCTTTTGCTTTTGATCTTGAGTTTTTTCAGTATCTAAAGTCAAATAAATATTCAATCCCACCTTAGCATTCTTAGGTAAACCTTCAAGAGGCCAAAGTAGAGTTTGTTTGTCCTCTAAAGTCAAGAGAGCATGCTTTCCTTTAATGCTGACAATAGTGGCTTTGATTGAGTGCTTATTTACAGGATTTTGGCCCATATTTCTTTACAAATTTTAGCCTTGTAATATAGCATATTTATAATAAAAATAAAAGCCCTTATAAAAGGGTTGTTTTTTAACTCTAGATTTACGACTCAAAAAGAACTAAACTTTAGCCATCTTAGCTTTGGTTCTAGTCTTTATTTTGGAAAAGATAAATTTTCTTTTCTTCACATCCACTTTTATTTTATCTCCTTTCTCAAATCTACCAGAAAGAAGGCCTAGAGAAAGAGAATTTTCAATCTTCTTTTGAATAAGACGTCTTAAAGGCCTTGCTCCTAATTGGGGGTCGTAGCCTTCTTCGGCTAGTTGATCTCGAACTTTTTGTGTCAGTTCTAGCTCAATACCTTGACCTCTAAGCAAGAGCCTAACATCTCGTATCATCAAATCTACTATTTGTCTGATCTGTTTTTTAGTCAAAGAGTGAAAGACAATGATCTCATCAATACGATTTAGAAATTCAGGCTTAAATGTCTTTTTAAGTTGCATCATTAGCTCTTTTTTAATTTCCTCGTAGTTTTCTTTAGCCTCTTCTGTATCAGATTTTCTTTCAAAACCAACTCCTTTTTGTTGATAATTAAAAATAATGTTTGATCCTAAATTAGAAGTGCCAATGATGACTGTATTTTTAAAATCAACAGTTCTTCCTTTGCTGTCAGTCAGTCTTCCATCTTCTAAAATTTGAAGTAAAATATTGAATACATCTGGATGAGCCTTTTCAATCTCATCTAAAAGAATCACCGAGTAAGGCTTTTGTCTCACTTTTTCTGTCAGCTGTCCTCCTTCTTCATAGCCAACATATCCAGGAGGAGCACCGACAAGTCTAGAAACAGTATGACGTTCCATATATTCTGACATATCTAATCTTATTAAAGCCTTCTCGTCTCCAAATAAATAGCAAGCTAAAGCTCGAGTTAGTTCTGTCTTTCCTACCCCGGTAGGACCTAAAAAGATAAATGAGCCGATGGGACGATTAGGATCTTTTAGCCCGGCTCTACCACGTCTAACTGCCTCTGATACAGCTCTGACTGCTTCATTCTGGCCAATAATTCGAGAATGAAGCCTCTTTTCTAGTTTAATCAGTCTTTGGGCCTCTTCTTCTGCTAATTGAGTCACGGGAATTCCAGTCCACATACTCGCTATCTCTTCTATGTCAGAAGAGGTCACTTTAGGCAAGCTGACAGCTTTGCTTTGTTTCCAAACTTCTTCTAATTTTTTTCTTTCTGCTTCTTTTTCTCGAAGCACTTTATCTGTCTCTAACACTTTTCTTTTATTTCTTGCTTTATGCAAAGCTGCTTTTTCTTTTCTAAGACGTAAAATATCTTTTTTTAGTTCTTTAAGTTTTTCTGGGGCAGAGATAGCAAGCAACCTAACTTTAGCTGCTGCTTCATCTATTAGATCTATAGCCTTATCAGGCAAGTATCTATCCTGAATATATCTTGTAGAAAGTTCTACTGCTGTATTTATAGCTTCATTAGTTATTTTAACTTTATGATGGGCTTCGTATCTGTCTCTTAGACCCTTTAGAATTTCTTGAGCTACTTCAGGCGAGGGTTCATTGACTAAAATTGGCTGGAGTCTTCTCTCCAGGGCTGCATCTCGCTCAATATATTTTCTATATTCTTTCAATGTAGTGGCTCCAATCATCTGAAGCTCTCCTCTAGCCAAAGTTGGCTTTAATATATTCGAGGCATCAATGGCTCCTTCAGCTGCTCCAGCTCCTACCATGGTATGCAATTCGTCTATAAAAAGAATAATATTTCTCTTTTGGGAAGTTATTTCCTTCATTATTTGTTTTAATCTTTGCTCAAACTGACCCCTGTATTGGGTACCAGCTACTACCCCAGATAGATCCAGAGCTAAGACGCGCTTGTCTTTTAAAGTTTCAGGTATATTTTCATTGACAATCCTTTGAGCTAGGCCTTCGGCAATAGCTGTTTTTCCTACTCCGGGTTCTCCTAAAAGAACTGGGTTATTTTTTGTTCTTCGGGATAAAACTTGGATAACTCGATTTATTTCATCTACTCTTCCAATAACAGGATCCAATTTCCCTTCTTGAGCTAAAGCACAAAGATCTCTAGAAAAACGATCTAAGGTTGGGGTAGGGCTTTTTTTATAGGCCAGCCTTCCTTTCCCAATGGCCCTGATTACTCTTCTTTGAGCCTTAGGATGATCTATGCCATATTTAGTAAGAATATGAGCTGCCATACCTTCACCTTCTTTGATTAGCGCCAAAAGAATATGTTCTGAGCCAACATAACTATGACCTAGATCTCTTGCTTCATAGAAAGCTGTTTCCAGCACTTTTTTAGCTCGAGGAGAAAGCTCAGGTTCCTCTATCTCTTTTTGGCCTCTTACTACATTCTGTTTAATATAATCTTTGACATCTTGGGGCTTAATTCCTAAATCTTTAAGAATTCTAGAAGCTATCTCTTCATCGGTCAGACCCAAAAGTAGGTGCTCTGTATCTACATACTTAGATTTTAGCTTCTTAGCCTGCCTGATACTTCTCTGAACTACTTTTTTCGCCCTTTCAGAAAAGTAATCAATAATATTGACCCGTTCCTGATGGACTTTGGGAGAAAGAAATTCTAAAGGGCTAAAATCTTCTCCTCCTTCAAAAAAGGAACCAAATAGAGAAGGTGAGCTCAGATATCCTCTCTTCTCAGCACAAACTCTGCATAGATGAAGCTCTTGGATTGAACCTCCCCGGATCTCTTTAATTGTTACTGTGGCTGGATGTTTGCCACATAGCTCACATAACATGGTAATAACTTGGTAGTCTAATAATTTAGTAATTAGCACTCTCCTTAATAGAGTGCTAATTTAGTTTAATGTATTAAAAATTTTGTGTCAAGACTATTTAGCCTCGACTTGGATTTTTCTACTCTTGGCTTTCTCTGATTTGGGCAGTCTAACAGTTAAGATTCCATCTTCAATCTCTGCTTTGACTCTGTTTACTTCTATTTCTTGAGGTAAAATTACTGATCTTGAGAATTTTCCCCAATAACATTCTTGATAAAAGTAATCTTCATCAGAGACTTCCACATCCTTCTTTCTTTCTCCTTTGATAGTAACCATATCATCATTGATCGAGACATCTATATCTTCTGGCTTGACTCCAGCAATAGTAGACATAATGACAATCTCCTGAGGTGTCTGATAAACATCGATTGACAACTGTCCCTCTTCCTCTTTAAGCCATTCTTCCTTCTTTGGAGAGGTAGTTTTTTTCTCTTCTGGTGTATCCTTTGTTTCTTCTTTTTCAGGCGACTTTTCTTTAACCTGTGGCTTTGTCTCCTGCTTTAGTCTGCCAAAAAAAGATTTTTTCTCTTCTTTGTCATCTGACATGATTTTTACTATATTAGTTATTTATTAAATTCTACTCTATTATAAGAACCTGCTTCGCAGAACCTTGAAATATTCACTTCGTTCATATTATACCTCAAAAAAATATTCTTGCAAATCTATATATTTTTGGATCTTACTCTTATTTTCTTAATCTCACGAATGCCACTAGTTAACATTATATACATTACTATAAGCAGAAGGGTTAAAAGAAAAATAGTCAAAGGGGTATTGGTGGCAGCAATAATATTATATACCCCATGGAGAACAATGGCAATAACTATTCCTTGTGTAATCAACGGCTTTTCTTTTTCTTTGTTGAATTTGGCCAGCCCTAGATAATAACCAACAATGCCCGAAGCTAAAGCATGCATCAAGGTAGCAGTAGCAAAACGGAGAAGTATGGCTTTAGACGAACCAGTGCTAATAATTACCAGTATATTTTCTAGAGTAGCAAAACCTAAAGCAGCTACTACACAATAGATAATGCCATCTATAGTTTCGTCAAAAGCAGGATGTTTCCATACTATTCTCTTAACTACAAAATATTTTAAGTATTCTTCAATAGGAGCAACGATTAAAAGAGCAGAAAAAATTATCACAGAAAGTTTTATTGACGTAGAATAGCCAATAAAAAAATCAATGCCCAGCTCTAAAGCTATAGCAGGAATAGTAGCCAGCATCCCCCAAATAAATAGTCTAGCGACTAATTTCCCTGGCTCGGGCTGTTCTCTGTCAAATCTTCCAAAGAACCACAACCAAAAAAGGCCAGGAATCAGAGCTATAAGAATATACCACAAAATAGGCATAATTTTTATCTCTTTCAACTCTATTCTATCATACAAAAAATCTGCTATCAAAAACCCTCTACATAGAGGGTTCAATATAATCCTGGCCATGACCTACTCTCCCTAATTACAGGTACCATCGGCGCTGAGAGGTTTAACTTCTGAGTTCGGAATGGGATCAGGTGGAACCCTCTCGCTAAAATGACCAGGAAATAATTTTTAAATATAGTCACAGATTGCTAGTCAATTGGAAACTTGCTAATGATGATCTATTAGTACTGGTTGGCTTAATCCGTTGCCGGACTTATACCTCCAGCCTATCAACCTTGTAATCTACAAGGGATCTAAGAGACCTAATCTTGAAGAAGGCTTCGCGCTTATATGCCTTCAGCGCTTATCCTAACCAAACGTAGCTACCCAGCTATGGCCCGGGTGGGCCAACTGGTACACTAGAGGTTTGTCCGTCTTGGTCCTCTCGTACTAAAGACGGATCTTCTCAAGTCTCAACGTCTATGGCAGATAGGGACCGAACTGTCTTACGACGTTCTGAACCCAGCTCGCGTACCCTTTTAATTGGCGAACAGCCAAACCCTTGGGACCTTCTTCAGCCCCAGGATAGGACGAGCCGACATCGAGGTGCCGAACCTCCCCGTCGATGTGGACTCTTGGGGGAGACCAGCCTGTTATCCCCGGAGTAGCTTTTATCCGTTGGGCTTCGGCGCTCCTACAAACGATTTCTTGAATTTGCAACATTCAAGAAATGTGGACCGTCGGATCACTAAGCTCTGCTTTCGCAACTGCTCGGGATGTACCCCTCGCAGTAAGGCAAGCTTTTGCCTTTGTACTTTTAGGCTGATTTCCATCCAGCCTAAGCTTACCTTATAGACGCCTCCGTTACTTTTTGGGAGGCGACCACCCCAGTCAAACTACCCACCAGACACTGTTCCCTAAGGTTGGCTTAGGGTTAGAACTAAAAGTATTCAAGGGCAGTGTCTCATTGACGTCCCTAGATAAACTAGGAACTCCTGCCTACGCTGAACATAAATACTCCTAATCCAATGCCAAGCTGTAGTAAAGCTTCACGGGGTCTTTCCGTCTTGCCATAGATCAACGGCATCTTTACCGCTAATGTAATTTCACCGGATCCTTCGCCAAGACAGCTCCCAAGTCGTTACGCCATTCATGCAGGTCGTAACTTACACGACAAGGAATTTCGCTACCTTAGGACGATTATAGTTATCGCCGGCGTTCATCAGCGCTTAGGTTTGTCCCTTGCAGGACGCTCCTTAACGTTCTGATACTGGCCAGGCGTCAGCCCCTATATATCCTCTTACGAGTTTGCAGGGACTTGTGTTTTTGATAAACAGTCGCTTGGGAAACTTTGGCTGCGCCCCCTCATATGAGGGGGAGGGTTTATTCCGAAGTTACACCCGCTTGTTTGCCGAGTTCCTTAGCGAAGGTTCTTCCGTTCACCTGAGGCTACTCGCCTCGTCTACCTGTGTCGGTTTGCGGTACGGATCCAGTTTGTTTTAATTTGGAAAGTTTTTCTTGGCAACAAGTTTAATCTAGTTAGATAAGATTTCTCTTATCCTTCTCCCTTCTTCTTTAAAAGAAAGGAACGCACATAACCGAATTACGCTAGATCTATCTTGCTGCGTCACTTCCCAAAAACACAAACCGAAGTGCAGGAATATTAACCTGCTGTCCATCACCTACGCCTTTCGGCTTTGGCTTAGGACCGACTAACCCTAGGTTGATTGTCATTGCCTAGGAAACCTTGGACTTACGGTGGTCGCAGTTTTTATGCGACTTTTCGTTACTCATACCAACATTCTTACTTCTTAAAGCTCCACCTTCAATTTCTTTTAGGCTTCGTTGCTTTAAGAATACTCCTCTACCCCTCTACACTATAGTGCAGAGGTCGTATCTTCGGTGATAGGCTTAGTCTCGTTATATTTTTGGCGCCAGACTTCTCGACTAGTGAGCTATTACGCATTCTTTAAATGATGGCTGCTTCTAAGCCAACATCCTAGCTGTTTTAAAAATCTAACATCCTTTTTAACACTTGGCCTATACTTTGAGACCTTAGATGACGATCTGGGCTGTTTCCCTTTTGTACTTGGAGCTTAGCCCCCAAGTACTAACTCCCACGCTTAGCTATATAAAATTCGGAGTTTGGTTGGATTAGGTAGGATTGCTCCATCCTAGTCCATTCAGTGCTCTACCTTTATATAGCATGCTATGAGGCTAGCCCTAAAGCTATTTCGAGGAGAACCAGCTATTACCAGGTTCGATTGGTTTTTTGCCCCTATCCACAGCTCATCCTACAGCGTTGCACGGCTGACAGGTGCGGACCTCCCCCTGCTGTTTAGGCAGGGTTCATCCTGGCCATGGATAGCTCACCTGGCTTCGGGTCTATTGAACATGACTAAACGGGCAGTTAGCCCTTGCTTTCGCTATGGCTTCCCTCTTAAGAGGGTTAACCTTGCCATACTCAATAACTCGTTGGTTCGTTCTACAAAAAGCACGCCATCACCCCACATGATGCGGGGCTCTGACTCCTTGTAAGTATATAGTTTCAGGTTCTATTTCAACTCCCTCACCGGGATACTTTTCACCTTTCCCTCACGGTACTAGTTCACTATCGATCACGAAGAGTATTTAGCCTTGGGAGAGTAGTGCTCCCATCTTCCTACGAGATTTCACCGGTCTCGTAGTACTTAGGATACAATTGATTTTACCTAAGAAAGATTTTCGTCTACAAGGCTATTACTTTCTATGGCTCCTCTTTCCAGAGGATTCGACTAACCAATTTCTTTGGTAGTTAGCTCAATCATTCCATACCCCCATACTTTATAGTATAGGTTTGGGCTGTTCCCTGTTCGCTCGCCACTACTTAGGGAATAAAATATTGTTTTCTTTTCCTTCGGCTACTGAGATGTTTCACTTCGCCGAGTTCCCTTCCATTACCTATGTCTTCAGTAATGGATATCCCTGATAAATCAGAGATGGGTTTCCCCATTCGGAAATCCCCGGATCAAAGGTTGTTTGCCACCTTCCCGAGGCTTATCGCAGGCTACCACGTCCTTCTTCGGCTCTTCGTGTCAAGGCATCCACTATATACCTTTATTTTTTAGCGCAAGATCCGATTGACTAGCAATCTATGACTAGAATTTCGTCAGGAATTCTAATCACTAAATTTTCAAAGAGCATAAAATTTTTTCAATAATCTAGTTGCCTAGCAACTAGTATCCAGCTACCAGAAAGTGGTTCTCTCAAACTTTTTCAAGCCAAGAATCCTTATCTCTAGTAGCTAGATACTGGCTACCAGTTTTAGTATCTCTTTTCTAAATATCCACATCTTATTAAAAGAGCCGCGACTTACGCGGCTACTTTAAAATAAACAAATAGGTCGGTTTTAGCCGTCTGTAAGCCAAAAAATTAATGTCTTTTTATCCATTATTTTCTTAATTTAACTAATTTTTCTCTCTCCCCCCTATAATACTCCTTTAAAAAAATCTGTCAAGTTCTTGCACAGCTACTTCCTTCTCATCTCCACATCCTTCCTCACTATCCCTTCCTTTGTTCCTAAAATCTCTGTTTGTTTTTCTGGCCAGCTGTATCCTTCTCTTTCACAGGTTAAGATATAGTTTTCTTTTCCTATCAAAAATCCATATTTTCCATTAGCTGGGGTGACTTGAGTTAGAAGGAGTCTTCCGTATCTCTTGTCAAAAAGTCTCAAGACAGCCAAACCTAGTCCTTTTTTAGTCTCTTCTTCTTCCACTT
>JAUVWW010000002.1 GCA_030603885.1 bacterium | reverse complement strand
CTTTTGCTTTTAGGTGGCTGATAAAACATTTTCCCTCTCACTTTAATCAAAATACGACTTTGCTTTAGTCTCCTTTTGAAACGACGTAGCAAAGACTCTACGGATTCATGCTCTTTTTTTCTAACCTCAACCACATATATTCACCTCCCCAGTATAATAAGGATTTTAATAGGCTATGTTTAGTTATTTTTCTCTCTCCTCCTGCTCTCTTATCTTCTTTAGTCTCTCTTTAACTTCCTCTACTACATTTTCTAAATCTACTATCTCTTGAATTCCACTTTTCATATCTCGAAGGAGTATTGTCTCTTCTGCTGCTTCTTTTTGGCCTAAAATTAAGGTTAAAGCAACCTTTAATTTATCTGCCAAGGCAAGTTGACTCTTAAGACTGTCTTTAGATAAGGCCTCTTGAGTTCTTATTCCTTCTTCAAGCAACTTATCAAAAATCTTAATGCTTTTTTTCTTGGCTAATTCCCCTAGCTGAGCCAGAAATACCTCTGGTGTTTTGGAGGGAAGTTCAATCTTCTGCTCTTGGACAACAGATGCTACTCTTTCTACGCCAATGCCTACTCCTACTGAAGGTGTAGGTTCTCCTCCTAAAAGCTCTACCAGCTCATCGTATCTTCCTCCTCCTGCAAGAGATAGGGGTACAGCTCCTTGAGCCTCATGGAACTTGGGCCATATCTCAAAGGCAGTTTTGGTATAATAATCTAGACCCCTCACCAGTCTAGGATCTAAAGCATAGGGCACCTCGCATTCATCTAGAAATTCAAGAACACTCTTAAAATGATCATGACACTCTTCACATAGATAATCAATAATTTGAGGAGCACCTTGAGCTAAGGTTTGACATTGTCTTTGTTTGCAATCTAGGAGCCTTAGGGGATTTGCCTTTAGCCTTCTTTTACAATCCTCACATAGCATTCTTTGCTTTAATATATAATAATCCTTCAACATCTCTTTGTATTGAGCTCTACATTCTCTACAACCAATGCTATTTATCCGAATCTCAAGATCTTTTAAACCCAACTCTAAAAAATATTTCCAACACAAGAAAATAATTTCGGCATCTAAAATTGGGTGAATGTCTCCTAGTATCTCTAAATTTAGTTGATGAAATTGTCTATAACGACCTGCCTGAGGCCGAGAGTATCTGAATATAGGACCTAAACTATAAAGCTTTTGTGGCTGAGGCAAAGAGTGCATACCGTGTTCAATATAACTTCTAGCAATGCCTGCTGTCCACTCGGGTCTTAAAGTCAAACTTTCACCATCTTTATCTTGAAAGCTAAACATTTCTTTTTCTACAACATCAGTAACCTCTCCTATGCCTCTAACGAACAAATCTGTCTTTTCTAGAATCGGAGTCTCAATTCTCTGAAAACCATAGGCTTTAGCTAATCTTACGAACTTCTCAAAACAAAAATCCCACAATTTCCAATCTTGAGGTAAAACATCATGCATTCCAGAAATGTGCTGAATAGGTCGAGCTAGTTTTTTTATTTTTTCTTTTATCTTTTTAGGCCGCCCCATAGTTAGCTTATAGTTTATGGCTGATGGCTCATAGTCTATGCTATAAGCTACGTGCCATAAGCTATCAGTTTAGTTTCCTATTAGCTGATAGACTGGGGTCCCTACTTTTCCCGCCTTATCAAAAGGCCAACATCTAAGCCAGGCTCTTCCCACTATATCCTTTTCAGATAGCCCTCCCCAATTTCTTGAATCTGAAGAAGCTGGTCTGTTATCTCCCAGCACAAAATATTGATCTTTATCTAGCGTAATTCTTACCTCACTGGGTGTCTTATAAGGAGGATTAAGGTAACTTGATTCATTAATTTCAATGCCTTTGGGAAAGTTTTCATTATAAACTATAATTCTATCGTTGCTTACCTCTACGGTTTCTCCAGGCAAACCAATGATTCTTTTTATATAATATTGGGAGGGATCGCCAGGATATCTAAATACTATCACATCTCCTCTTTTTGGATTTGAAAATCTATAGCCTATCTCATTAATTATCAAATATTCCCCGTCTTCAAAACTAGGCTCCATAGAGGATCCTTTAACGTAAAAGGGTTGAATTAAAAAATATCTTACCGGCAATATTATGGCTAAAGATATAATGACTATCTTAACCACTTCCAAAATGAAAGAAAACAGTTTCTTTCCAAAACCTCCAGATTTTGTAGATTCAGGTAAAGAAATATTCCTTTGTTTATTGGTTAGATTTTGATTTTGCATTATATAGATTGTGTATAACTTATTTCTAATTATACACAATTAATTTAAAAAAGGCAAGCCCATATATTACACAGCAGTCTTGTCTAGATTAAGCCAAAAACACATAAAAGCAGGAATTGACATTAGTTTATCTATTATATTATAATGATATTAAAGCCTAATAAATCGATTATGCCAAATCGGCCTCAAATAAATCTCCTCTATCCTAAAGAGAAAAAAATAAAGAAAAGACCATTGATCATCCTAACAAAAGTCATATTAGGTCTTTTTATATTGCTAGTCATAACCTTTGCCTGCTTTTCCTGGAAGATTATCTCTACAGGGCAAGATATTTTTACTCAGGAAAATGGAGAAGATAGAAAAATTTCTTTCTTTGGTTTTGTTAAACGTCTAATTTTGTCCAAAGACAGAGAGATGTCCGATATAACACAAGATAGGTTAAACTTCTTACTTTTAGGAATGGGTGGCCAGGGACACGAAGGAGCTCTTTTAACAGATACTATTATGGTAGTCTCAACAAAACCAGAATCAGGCGATGTAGCCATGATTTCTATTCCAAGAGATCTATACATATCTTTGGGAGGCAAAGTTTATCAAAAGATTAACAGTGTCCATGCTTATGGAGAAATACAAAGGCCTGGTCAAGGAGCAAACCTAGCCTCCGAAGCAGTAGAACAGGTTACTGGTCTTCCCGTTCATTATTATATAAGAGTGGACTTTGAAGGGTTTAAAAAAATTGTTGATATCCTGGGAGGAATAGATGTTTATGTTGAGAGAAGTTTTTATGATCCTGCCTATCCTGGCCCAAATTATGGCTATCAAACCGTGTCTTTTGCCAAAGGCTGGAATCATATGAATGGCGATGAAGCTTTGAAATTTGCTAGATCTAGACACGGGATTGTTTTGGAAGGAGAAGGATCAGAAAGCTCTGATTTTGCCAGGGCTAAAAGACAACAGATAGTTCTTTCTGCCATTAAAGATAAAGCTTTTTCTTTAAAGACTATCCTTAACCCTAAAAAACTCAATAATATTCTAGCCGTCTTAAGTGATCATATAAGAACAAACATTAAACCAGAGGAAATTTTCTCTTTGGTGGAGCTAGCTCGTGGTATTGATACTCAAAATATAGCCAATCAAGTTATAGATAGTAAGGAACACAATTTACTTTATGCCTCAAAGACTAAAGGTGGAGCCTATATTCTATTGCCCAAAGGAGGAGATTTTAGCCAAATTCATAAATTCTGCCAAAATGTGTTCTTGCGACAAGAAATCGCAAGAGAAAATGCTAAAATAGAAATTCAAAATGGAACTGGAATAAAAAGTCTAGCCAAGAATACAGCAGAAGAACTCAAAAGATCAGGTTACAATATAGTGGGAATAAATGATGCTCAAGATAAAGATTTTGAAAAAACTGTTATTTATGACTTTACTTCATCAAGCAAGCCTGCCACTGTTAGGACTTTAAGAGAAAAACTTGATGCTAATGTATGTACCTTCGCTAAGAGATTTTTGGAAGGAGATGCAGAACTTGTGCTTGTTTTGGGCAAAGACCAAGGAAAACTAACCAGGGCCGACTAATTTTCTATGGAAAAAATACCTGTAGTAGCTATTGTAGGTAGAGTTAATGTAGGAAAATCTACTCTTTTAAATAAATTAGTTGGAGAAACTAGGGCTATAGTCTCCCGCATCCCAGGTACAACCAGAGATAAAATTCAGGCAAAATGTATCTGGCAAGGACAAACATTTGAATTAATAGATACGGGGGGACTGGTAGCTGAGGCTAAAACAGAGCTAGAAAAAAATATAAAGCTCCAGACAGAAAAAGCTCTTAAAATAGCAGACATTGTTCTCTTTGTAGTTGATGTTCGAGAAGGAATAAATCCCCAAGACCTTGATCTAGCTAAAGAGTTAAGAAAATCAAAAAAGAAAGTTCTTTTAGTAGTCAACAAAGTTGACGGTCCTAGGTATAGATCGCAAGTTCCTCAATTTTATAAGTTGGGTCTAGACAAACCCTGGCCTGTCTCAGCTGTCCAAGGAATTGGCTGTGGAGATCTCTTAGACGAAATATTAAGAAAATTACCAAAATATAAAGAAGTTGTACCCAAAGAAAAAATTATAAAAACTGGCATATGTGGGAAGATCAATGTTGGAAAATCTTCCCTTTTTAATTGTCTTCTGGGAAGGGAGGAAGTAATTGTATCCAAAGAACCTGGGACTACCAGAGATATAACTTATACTACTTTAGAATATAAAGGACAAAAAATAGAAATAGCAGATTCTGCTGGAATAAAAAGAAAGGCTAAGATAAAAGAAGAGATCGAAAAAATAGCTACTAGACAAAGTCTTAATCTTATAAAAAGATCAAACATTATTCTTTTTGTTTTAGATGGCTCAGAACCTATCTCCAGGCAAGATATTAGGGTTGCCAATTTTGCTGTAGAACATAGAAAGAGCGTTGTTATTTGCGTGAATAAATGGGATATAGCTAAGAAAAAACAAGACTTAAACCAGTATATTAAATACCTTCAAGATCGTCTTTCTTTTCTCTTCTGGGCCCCGGTAGTCTTTATCTCAGCTAAAACTGGAGAAAATGTAAGAAAGATTTTAGATTTGGTACTTAATGTGGCCAAGGAAAAAGAGAAGATTATATCAAAAGATGATCTTAAAGATTTCCTACAAGATTTATCAAGGAAACGTCCACCCAAAGCTTCTATTTCTAAAATTATTCAGACAAAAACCGCTCTTCCTCAATTTACAATTTATGTAGGCCCAGGACAGTCCATACCTTATCCCTATCTAAGATTTTTTGAAAAGCAACTGAGAGCTAGGTTTGGCTTTGAGGGCGTTCCAATTCAAATTAAAGTAACAAGTAAAAAGTAATTAGTAAAAAGTATATGAAAGCCATTTTTGGTCTAGGGAATCCAGGAAAAAAATATAAAAAAACAAGGCATAATGTAGGATTTATGGCTGTTGAAGCTATTTCAGAGCAGCTTTCAGCAAGCTTTAAATTTTCAAAGAAGTTTAATGCTAACTTAGCCGAGGCTAAAGTAAAAGGAGAAAAAGTTTTGTTGGTTAAGCCACAAACCTATATGAATAGATCAGGCGAAAGTGTAAGAGCTTTGGTTAATTTTTATAAACTAGATCCCAAAAAAGATATTTTAGTTATTTATGACGACATAGATTTACCTTTGGGAAAGATAAGAACCACTGGAAGAAGCGCTGCTGGACACAAGGGAATGCAATCAGTAATCAGTACCTTAGGAACTGATGAGATCCAAAGAATAAGGATGGGCATTTGTCTTCTTGAAGAAAGACCAAAAATTCCTGTAGATAAATTTGTCTTGCAAGAATTTAGAAAAGAGGAACGAAAAATTATTGATGAAATTATTAAAAAAGTAGTAGATCTTATTAGGTTATGGATGGAGTCCAGATTCTAATCTGTCCAGACAAAAAACAGGCACATAAAACAGCCTGCTTGCCACCCATCCTCTTACCTGCCAGCGGCTAATTACTGGGGTTAAGGAGGATTCCCAGCTTTTACCGCTGACAGATAGGAAAACAGGTAAATCACTATATATTATAAAAGAAAAAAATACCTGTCAAGCCCCCTCTTAAAAATCCAAAGAATTGTAAAGCTAAAAGCTTGTCAAACATTTGCTACCTTTCTTCTTTTTTGCTAATCTTAAAACCAGTAAGAAAAAAGGTAGATCCTAAAAAGAATCTACCTACTAAGAAAAGCTATAAAAAGACAAAGAACAAAGAAAGAAATAAGAATAAGCTGAAGGATAGTGTAGAGAATCATAAAAATGGTATAGAGAGTCAATAGTATTAAAAGGAAAGGACTCAAAACTAAAGTTGCAAGCGGATTCATATTCCAATTCCAAAAAAACAATCGACTGGGTAAATTAAAAAGAGCTTTCAATTTCATAATTCCTCCTATATTTAATATTAATAGTATAGAGAAATAATTTAATCTTGTCAATATGCAAGATCTTAAGTATTGGAATGCTATCAATCTAGATCCCAAAATAGGTCCCAAGAGATTTAAGCTTCTTTATAATCATTTTGAGAATATGGAGCAGGCTTTTAAGGCTGATTTTTCAGAGCTAAAAAGAGCAGGTTTAGAAAAAAAGATTACTGAGCATTTTATGGCTAAAAGAGCTGAAGTTGATCCAGATCAAGAGATGGAAAAACTAGAAAAAGAAGAAATTAGAATTATTACTATTAAAGATAAAGAATACCCAAAAAGACTAAAAGAGATTTACAATCCTCCGGGTTTGCTATATATTAGAGGTAAATTTACCAAAGAAGATGAGCTTGCTTTAGCAGTAGTGGGAACAAGAAAAATCTCATCATACGGAAAGCAGGTTACCCCTGAAATAGTTCGAGATCTTGCTTCTTCAAAAATTACCATTGTCTCAGGCTTGGCCCTAGGAGTAGATGCTCTAGCTCACCAATCTGCTCTAGAAGTTAAAGGTAGAACTATTGGAGTTTTAGGCTGTGGATTAGATAGACAAAGTATTTATCCCTCTTCTAACAGAAAAATGGCAGAACAAATTGAAGAAAACGGAGCAGTTATTACTGAATATCCCATAGAAACCCTGCCCTTAAAACAACACTTCCCTGCCAGAAACAGAATTATTGCCGGTCTAGCCCTGGGAACCCTAATCATAGAAGCACCAGAAACAAGTGGGGCTCTTTTAACTGCTCGTCACTCTTTAGAACAAAATCGAGATGTCTTTGCCATTCCTGGTTCAATCTATTCCAAGACCTCGCTTGGTCCAAATAACTTAGTTAAAATGGGAGCCAAACTGGTTACACAAGCTCAAGATATTTTGGATGAGCTAAATCTTAATTTAGCAGTCCAGTATCAAGAAACAAAAAAGATTGCTCCGGATACAAAAGAGGAAGCTAAACTTTTAGAATATTTATCCAAAGAGCCTACCCATATTGATAAACTAGTAGAAAAATCCGGTCTTGATGCAGGAAAAGTCTCTTCAACCTTGACTTTAATGGAAATGAAAGGTAAAGTGAGAAATCTTGGCTCTATGAATTATGTTCTAGCAAGATAAATAATTTATATATGAATACTCAAACCATTCGTGCTTGTTGGCATACTCATGCTCCCCTTCCCCCTCTTTTTGATTGGAAAAACACACGCTATATTAGAACTATTGATTGGTATCTGGAAAATCTTAAAAAAGAGGGTATCAATGCCATTGCTATAACCACTCATGATTTAGAAAACCTTAGAAATCCAAAACTTAAAGATGGGGATGTATCTTTTATTAGGAACAATGTCAATCCTAAAACTATTTATCGAATATTTGAGAGGCGAGCTAAACTAAAAGATACGATTGTCTTTCCTGCTATGGAAGTAGAAGTATATCTCGACTCCAGATTAAAAACTAAAATTCATCTAGGTATTGTCCATTGGGATGAGAATAAGATATATAATGATTTTTCTATCTATAGAGAAAAAACTTTAGAAGAATTAATAAAAGTGATTCCCAAAGAATGTGTAGTAGATATCAAACATCCCTGGTATTGCAAACGCGGAATTTCATCAGATAAGACTTTTAAGATATTAAAACGAATTGTTGATAAATATAACCTTTTTGTAGAAAAAAATGGTTTGGCCTGTATTGCTTATATTTTTATGAAACATCTATTTAGATTAGCTCCGCGTCTTGTAAAAATTAAATTTTTGGCCAATAAATTTCTTGATATGGAGCGTTCAGTAAAACTAGAAGAGTTTAAAAATTATAGTCATACTGCTGGATCCGATGCTCATATTGCTCTTCGGTTGCCAAAAGGAGGGGGCTATATTGAGCTTAAATTAAAACACAATAGTCCGATAAATAAAAAGATAATCATTGAATCTATCAAGCAAGGCAAGGGAAAAGCTATCATCCCTACTAAAATGTCTTTTCTTGATTCTATGTTGATATTACTTAAATCTTTCTTTGTTTTACGTAAAGAAGAAATTATATTGGCTAGAATACTTCTAATTAAAAAGGGGCTACGTAAAAAGATATATTGGGAACTTTTAAAAAGGCAGTCAAATTATAAAAAAATAAATAAATGGTTGACCTATTTGAATGAAGGCTATGAAGTTAAAAATGTACTACCTAAACATTTATTAAAACGCATGGAAGAAAAACAATTCCAAAATAGACTAACACTTAGTCTGCAAAAATTTATATCTTTAATCTGGGAAAGAAAAATTGCAGTTTCCATAGCCACGGCCTTATTCTTTATCTTAAGAAAAATACTAACTTCATCAGCATATTAAAAATGAGTAAACTGGTCATTGTCGAATCTCCTACTAA
This sequence comes from bacterium, assembly GCA_030603885.1. Taxonomy (GTDB): domain Bacteria; phylum Patescibacteriota; class JABMPQ01; order JABMPQ01; family JAUVWW01; genus JAUVWW01. Next base: position 108,410 of record JAUVWW010000002.1, on the reverse strand, counting down.
AGCTCGAACCATTGCCCAATATCTTGGCAAAAATTTTTTAATTGAGTCATCTTATGGTCATATCAGAGATCTTCCCAAAAGTGAGCTAGGCGTAGATATAGAACGTGATTTCAAACCAAAATATGTTATTCCAACCAAAGCCCGAAAGACTGTATCTACCCTTAAAAAGAAAGCTAAAAAAGCCAAAGAGATTATTTTGGCCACTGATGAAGATCGAGAAGGCGAGGCCATTGCTTGGCATCTCATCCATGCTTTGAAAATTCCAGAGGAAAAAACCAAGCGTATTGTTTTTCATGAGATAACTAAAAAAGCTATAGAGAAAGCTTTAAAAAATCCCCGCAAAATAGATATAGATTTAGTCGATGCTCAACAGGCAAGACGCGTTCTAGACCGCCTAGTTGGATACAAGCTAAGTCCTTTTTTATGGAAGAAAATATACTACGGTCTTTCTGCGGGAAGAGTTCAGTCTGTGGCCTTGCGGCTGATCGTAGATAAAGAAAGAGAGATTGAAGCCTTTAAGCCCCAGGAGTATTGGATAATCGAAGCAGGGCTTAAGAAAGCTCAAAATGGCACTTTTATTGCCAAGCTTATTAAACAAGACAGTAAAGCTATTCCCAAGCTTGGCATTAAAAACAAAAAACAGGCTAATGAGATGGTAAAGAATTTAAAAGGTGCTACCTACAAAGTCTTAGATATTAAAAAAACAGAAAAGAAAAGATCTCCCTTTGCCCCATTTACCACTTCGACTTTACAACAAGAGGCTGCCAGAAGACTAGGCTTTACTGCTAAACAGACAATGATGATTGCTCAACAATTATACGAAGGAGTCGAAATCGAGGGAAAATCTACTGGGCTTATTACTTATATGCGTACAGATTCTCTAACTTTAGCCAAGAATTTTCTCAGCCAGGCCCAAAAATTTATTAAAGAAAAGTATGGCCCGAAGTATAGTCTGGCTAAACCAAGAATATATAAAACTAAATCCAAGCTAGCCCAAGAAGCACATGAGGCTGTTAGACCTACATCTCCTGAACGAACGCCAGAAAGTACTAAACAATATCTAGACAAAAATCAATATAAACTTTATACATTAGTCTGGCAAAGAACTGTAGCCAGTCAGATGGCTGAAGCTATAATAGATTCTTTAACCTGCGACATCACAGCTAAAAATTATATTTTCCGAGCTACAGGTTCTACTATTAAATTTGATGGGTTTCTTAAAGTTTATGGTCTTCCATTTAAAGAAACTATACTTCCTCCTCTAGCTAAAGATGAAATTCTAGAGTTAATCAAACTTATTCCTTCACAACACTTCACTCAACCTCCTCCACGTTATACTGAAGCCACTCTAGTTAAAACCCTAGAACAAAATGGAATTGGCCGACCTTCTACCTATGCTCCAATTATCTCTACTATTCAGGAAAGAGGTTATGTAGAAAAGAAGGAAAGAAAATTTTATCCAAAAGAGATTGGTATTCTAGTTAACGATCTCTTAGTCAAACACTTTCCAGAAATTGTAGATATCAAATTTACAGCTCATATGGAAGAAGACTTAGATAAGATTGCTCAAGATAAAATAGAATGGGTGCCCGTGGTCAGAGAATTTTATGAACCTTTTGCTAAACATTTAGAAAAGAAAGAAAAAGAAGTTAAAAAAGAAGAAGTGGCTCATGAAAAAACAAAAGAAAAATGTCCGAAATGCCAAGCTCCTTTAATCATAAAATGGGGACGTTTTGGAAGATTTTTAGCTTGCTCGAAGTTCCCAGAATGTAAATATTCACGTCCCTTGCCCGAGGAAGAGGAAGAGCTTAAAAAATTACAGGAAGAATATAAAAAAGAAAAATGTGAAAAATGTGGTTCTCCTCTAACTGTTAAAAGAGGAAGATACGGATATTTCCTTGCTTGCTCAAAATATCCTGAGTGCGACTTTACAAAACCAATCGCCAAAAAAGTAGGAGTAAAATGCCCCAAGTGCAAAAAAGGAGATATCATAGAAAAGAAATCAAAAAAAGGCAGACTCTTTTATGCCTGCTCTCAATATCCCAAATGTAAATTTGTACTTTGGCAAAGACCAACTGGTGAGAAATGCCCTAAGTGTAAAAGTCTGTTAATTTGGGCTGGGAAGGATAAGGTTAAATGTAGTGACAAGGAATGTGATTATACTAAGTCTTTAGAATCCGAAAATGATTAAGCTTACTCCATCTAAAAATGCTTTAATTGTTGCCCAACAATATCTAAAGCATGAGTTTAGGAAGGTTTTTAGTGATGTTAAAGACCAGAAAACCCGGAGAAGGCTTGATCGTTCCATTGAAAACTTTATTCAACGAGAAAATGAAAGTTCCTTTTGGAATTTTTTGGCCGCTATCTCAGATGATTGGAAACTGAAATCTATATTCTATATTCTTTCTAGTACTAAATATCGCTGGAAACTCAAAGAGATTCCTATTTCCAAAATTATCTTAACAGGAATGTCACCAACTATTGATAAGTACACAATTAAAAAATTCAATCGCAATCCTCTAGCTTTTGTCAAAGATTGGCACAAAGACAAGAAAATGCGAGAAGATATTTTAAAAACTGGACTTGCTCCATACAAAGAAAGGGACCCATTTCCTATTTTAGTTCTCAAAGAAGATCAAGGTTTCCGAGTTTTTGACGGTATGCGTAGAACTCTCCTTACTTTAATTAGAGGAAAAGATAAAATTAAGGCTTGGATTGGTTATCAGACTAATCCAAGAGGTAAATCTCTAATTAGTAATGGTCATTGTTATTTTCTTTCAAATATCTATACACGCTCCGAGAAAAAAGATAAAGAGCTAGAAAAAGCTATTGTCTGTATTAGCAAAGAAATTATCAAAAATTACCGAAATGGCAAGGATGTCTTAATAAAAAGAATAGCCGGCTGGTCACATCATCCAGAGATCAAGAGAATTTTTAGAAAAATGGTCAAATAAAAAACAGCCTAACTGTTCGTTAATACGTAGCTCGATTACTTGATAGTTTAAAGCTCCGTCTCCTCACCCACAATCTTATCAATAATCCCATTCATCTCCTCATCTGAATAAAAATCTATTACAATCTCTCCTCCTTCTTTTCTCTTTTTGATATTAACTTTGGTTCCTAAAGTTTCCTCAAGTTTTTTTTCAAGATCCTGAAGATAAGGATCTTTTATTTTTTTTCTGAAATAGCCTTTGATCTTATGTACTCCTCGCTCGACATCTCGAACAGATAGATTATGTAACACTACTTTTCTAAATAGAGCTAGTTGTTCTGCTTCCGTATCTAGGCTTAAAATAGCCTTAGCATGACCTTCAGAAAGCTTCCCTTCTAAAACAGCCTGTTGAACTTCCTCTGGTAAATTGAATAACCTTAAAGTATTGGTAATGGCTACCCTGCTTTTTGCCAATTTTTTACCCACTTCTTCCTGAGTTAAACCAAATTCAGAGACAAGTCTCTTGTAAGCCCTGGCCCTTTCCATAGGGTTTAAATCAGAGCGCTGGATATTTTCAATAATAGAAAGTTCTAGCTTTTGCTGTTCTGAAGCTTCTCGTACAATAGCTGGTACCTGTACTAGATCTGCCAGCTTAGCTGCCTGCCATCTTCTCTCGCCAGTAATAAGCTGGAATTGATCTTCTCCTATTTTTGTTACTACCAAAGGCTGAACAATACCATGTTCTTTGATAGAATCTGCTAATTCTTTTAATGTAGATTCATCAAAATTCTTTCTTGGTTGTTGAGGGTTGGGAGAAATTTTTTCTATGTCTACTTGAATGACTTCCTCTTTGCCAACAGCCCCAGGCTTTTCTTCCTCGGTTATAATCTCTGGCTTTACTTCTTCTTCACTTGTAGGTTGTGTAGGTTTTTTAGGAATCAAGGATTCTAGACCTTTTCCTAAACCAAATTTAGGCATATATTTTTGAATGATTCACCTAGACAAGAGAATTATTAAACCTAATTATTTCCTTGGCCAAATTTCGATAGGCTCTGGCTCCATCTGACCAAGAACTATATTTAAGCACACTCTTTCCAAAACTAGGAGCCTCAGCTAGTCTGACGTTCCTTGGGATGACAGTATCAAAAACTTTGTAGGGAAATCGAGTTCTCATCTCCAAAATAACATCTTTGGATAGCTTGGTTCTTTTGTCATGCATGGTTAAAAGCGCTCCTAAAATTTCAAGATTTGGCTGTAAATTCTGTTTAACTAAATTAACAGTTGCTAGAAGCTGTCCCAGTCCCTCTAAGGCATAGTATTCACATTGAACAGGAATTAAAACCTTATCTGCTGCTACTAGTCCATTGATAGTCAAAAGTCCTAAAGAAGGAGGACAATCAATAAGAATGTAATCGTAATTTTCTTTTATGCCTTTAAGGACTTTTTTTAACTTAAATTCCCTTTCTTCCTCATCAACTAATTCTACACTGGCTCCAGCTAGGTTGGCTGTAGATGGTATTAAATCAAACTTAGCTTGCTGAGTCTTTTTTATCACCTCTAAAACAGAGGTTCTACCAGACAAAACCTCATATATTCCCTTATCAGAATTAACTCCCAAGCCAGAGGTAGCATTTCCCTGGGGATCAAAATCTGTTAAAAGCACTCTTTTTCCTAACTCGGCCAAAGCAGACAGTAAATTAATAGCCGTGGTAGTTTTCCCTGTTCCTCCTTTTTGGTTGGCTAAAGCAATTACTTGAGACATAAATTTGTCTTGGTGCCGGTGGTCGGAGTCGAACCGACAAGGGTTCACACCCACAGCATTTTGAGTGCTGCGTGTTTACCAGTTTCACCACACCGGCTCATGATCCAGTTTAGCTTATAAAAGACAATTTGTCAATTATTACAGAATAAAAAATCGCTCAGGGGGCGATTATTTTTTATAAGATTTACTATCTTTAATCAGGGAATGCTCCATGCAAACGTTCTGCAATTTCAAAAAAGAAAACAGGAAATAGAAAGTAGACTAAAAGACTCGAGATTATTAAGACAATAATGAACAAAATTCCAACCAAGGTGATCTTGCGATAAGCTACATAATCTGAATAAGAATCAAGCCAAGTTCCTGATGGTTCTCTTTTAGCAAAGAATTCAAAGCTAACTACAGGTCCTGAGAAAAGATAGCAAGGGAAAGTAATAATTAATATTAAAACATACAAAAAGAAGACCTCTATTTTATAAAAGACCCTTGAAAATATTGAGACTTCCTTATATTTGCTTCTTGTAGTCTCTATTTTTGTCCTTATTTTTCGATAAGTTGAAATAAACATCTTTTAAGATTAGATTTTAGGTACCTGGAACTGGAAAGGCTTGACACACCTCAATTACTTCTTTCTTTATCTCGGCTAAAACTTTTTTATCTTTATAGTTTTCTATGGCTTTGTTAATCCAAAAGGTAATCTTTTCCATCTCTTTCTCTTTCATACCTCTTGAAGTGACGGCTGGAGTGCCAATCCTGATGCCCGAGGGATCAAAAGGTGAACGAGGATCATAAGGGATCATGTTTTTGTTAACTGTGATACCAGCTTTGTCTAAAGCAGTTTCTGCTTCCTTACCTGTTACCTTTTTATTAGTCAAATCTACCAACATCAAATGATTATCTGTACCACCTGAAACTAATTCAAAGCCATAATTTTGTAATCTCAAAGCTAAAGTTTTAGCATTCTTTAAAACTTGCTTGATATAGTCTTTAAACTCTGGCTGCATGGCTTCTTTAAAACAAACAGCTTTGGCAGCAATGATATGCTCATGAGGTCCTCCTTGAAGGCCTGGAAAAACAGCCCGATCAATCTTCTCTGCTAGTTCTTTTTTACACATAATCATGGCGGATCTAGGACCACGAAGGGTTTTGTGAGTGGTGGTTGTCACTACATCGGTAAAAGGCAGAGGCGAAGGATGTTGGCCAGTAGCAATTATGCCAGCTATATGAGCAATGTCTGCCATAGAATAAGCTCCCACCTCCTTGGCTATCTCATGAAATTTTTTGAAATCTACAACTCTTGGGTAGGCTGTAAATCCGGAGACAATCAGTTTTGGCTTTTCTTTTTTAGCTAATCTCTCAATCTCATCGTAGTCTAACCATCCTTCTTTGTTTACTCCATAATGTACAAATTTCCAACCTTGACCAGTAAAACTAACTTTATGGCCATGACTTAGATGTCCTCCATGAGCCAATTTCATAGCCATGATTTTTTCACCTAAAGGAACCAAAGCTACATAAACTGCTATATTGGCTGGCGTTCCAGAATAAGGTTGAACGTTGACATGCTCAGCACCAAAAAGTTTTTTAGCTCGCTCAATAGCCAGATCTTCTACTTGATCAATAAACTCATTGCCCCCATAGTATCTTCTATGAGGATATCCCTCAGCATATTTATTAGTCAAAATAGAACCCATAGCTTCTAAAACAGCCTGCGAGGTATAATTTTCCGAAGCAATCAATTCTAAACCCTGTTTAGCTCTCTTTTTTTCATTTTCAATGGCTTGATAGAGTTCTGGATCTTGATCTTTTAAAGACATAAATTTATATATAAGAGGTAGTTTTATAAGAACATATAAAGCAAAGATACTATGGCTGCTGGGATAAAGGCTAAAGCTATATTAGAAGTATAAAACAATAAAATATAAACTAAAAGAGCAGTCAAGGTTATTCCTAGGCTTAGGCCCATCTCATAAAATATGATTGTATCCATAACCCGGCTTGTCTGAGCTCTTTTATAAGTAGAAGCATACATTGGAATTTCTATACTACTTTTAGAAATTCTTGAAAAAGCATCGACAAATAAAATATAAAGAGGAAATTTAGCCAAAAGTCGAGCCAGCCAGCTAATGCAACAAAGAATAGAGCCTGTTTTAGTTATAGTTTTTCTATTCATTCTATCTGTAAGTCGACTTATATAAAACGTAGCTACTACTGTAATCAATGTAGCAAAAGATATCAAGGATCCCAATTTAAGATAATCGGCCAAAACTAAATATATAAAAATAGGCCAAATAGCAATACCAACTATCCCCTCTCCAAAACCCATAAACCCTAAAAGTCTTTTTCTGTTTTTTCTTAGAAATAACCTTTTGAGTGAACTAATATAAGAAAAGGTCCTGGGCTTGAATTTTTCTTTAGTGGTAAAAAGAGGTATAAGAGAAACAAATAACAAAATAGAAACTATCAAAAACAAAATACCAAAATCAGAAAATTTTAAAATTAAACCACCTAAGAAAGGTGCTGCTACAGCTGAAGTCCGCATTAAGCCATGTAAAGTCCCCACTTCTCTTCCTCGCTGACCATTTTTTCCATAATAAGCAAAATCTGCATGATGAGCCACCCAATAAATATTCAGAGAAGTAGCCAATAGCACCGGAGCAACAAAAATCAGACCAGGATAAAATTTAGCAAAATACAAAGATGCATAAAATAAGATAGTAATGGGAATACTATAGCCCATAGCATGCTCAAATCCATATCTGACAGCAATCTTTCCACTTAGAGGCAGGGTAATAAATCGAATAAAATAAGTTGCTAAATAGAAGAGTACAATTTGCTGGACAGTATATCCCAAAGAATAAAGAAAAATAGGCACAAACAGCCCTAACATAACCACTGCAAAATTCCGGATAAAGGTAGCTGTATATAGCTCAGCTACTTCTCGACGAAGACGATGGTTAAAAATAGGAACCTGGACGTCATTATATTTAGGCATATATTATCTTAGAATGTCTAAGGGTCCTTTTCTTAAAACTTTTGGCTTCTTTCCAGATAAATCTAAAATGGTCGAGGGTTTAATTTTCGGTAATGGCCCTGCATCAACAATTAAATCTGGTTTTAACTTTTGATCTTTGTATTGCTTTAAGATCTCTTTAACTGAGTATGGCACTTTTTTGCCGGACAGATTAGCTGAAGTAGCGGTGATGGGAAAATCTATTCTCTGCATTATAGCTTTAGTAACCTTATCACCTGATACCCTAATACCTATATTAGACTGTCCAGAAGTCAAAATATCTGGCACAACTTTCTTTTTCTTTACTACAACAGTCAACGGGCCAGGTAAAAATTTCTTAAATATTTTCTTAGCTCGATCATCCAAATAAGCAATTCTTTCTGCCATTTTTAGATCTCTAACTAAAACAGATAAGGGCTTAAAAAGAGGTCTTTTTTTAATATAAAAAACTTTCTTGACAGCTTTCTCATCTAAGGCATTGGCAGCTAAACCATAAGCAGTGTCTGTGGGAATAACTACAGTTTTTCCTTCTTTTAAAACTCCTACTATCTTTTGAATTTTCTCTTTTTCTGGATGGTCAATACTGATGCTAATAGTTTTCATGTAATATGTTACAAGAAATCAGTAAATTTCTGTCCCTCTTTTCTTGCCTTTTAAGATATCCAATATTATCTTTGGATTCTTTCCATTCACTATAAAGGTATGGATTTTTGATCTCTTCATCACCTTCAAAGCCATGGGATCAATGACTCCGTATTTTCCTGGCAAAACTTTCTTGGGAAGGAACTTTTCTAATCCACCAAAACTAGTCTTTTTTATTAATTTGGCATCTTTGTATTTTTTTGGATCTTTGGTATAAAGACCAGCTACATCAGTGAGTATAATGAATAGATCTACTTTGAGTTTTTCAGCCAGAAGAGCACAATTAGCATCACTACTTCGACCGGGTTTTATACCAGCTACAGTTAGAACTTTTGCTCTGGGAATTTTATTTAAATCAAAGACAGGTTTTCCCGAAAAAAGAAAAGACAAGAGTCTGGCATTGGTTTTAAGTAAATCTACTCCTAACCATTCTACTTGTTTTGGAGGAAGCTTCAGATTTCTAAGTCCAGCGTAATAATTTCTAATATACCTTCCTCCCCCAATGCCTAAAATAAGTAAATCAACCTTGGGCTTAACCTTGTTGATTACAGGTATTAATCTCTTAAAATATTCTGGCTTTGGTCCTTTCTCACTAAAAGCAATTGATCCACCGATTTTGATAGCTAATTTTTTGTACATAGAGTGTTATTAAACTAAAAAAGTAATTTGTATTTAATATCAAAATATCTTAAGACATGCTCGATCTTTAATCTTAGCTTTTCTTGATATTCTAAACCTTGGGCATGTTCAAAATGTGACCAAATCCCTTTTCCATATTTTTCCAAAACAAACTCTCTTAATTCTCTACCTACTTTATCCTGAAGATGCCTAATTTTATCTACCAATACTTCATTCACACCTACCTGGTTAAATTTCTTAAAAGCCTCTAAAATTTTATCTTCCGAGTCAGAAAAATAAGGCAAGATTGGTCCAAAGAAAATATAGGTTTTAATTCCTTTTTGTTTTAATTCCTCTAAAGCCCTAAGCCTTTTCGATGGTAAAGAAGCTCCTGGCTCCCAAACTTTGGCTAAATCATCATCTAGGATAGTAATGGTAAATCCAATTTCTACATCTTTTAATTTTTTCAATAAATCTAAATCTCTTAAAACAAGATCTGATTTAGTCTGGATACAAACCGAATCACCCCAATTTAAAAGAACTTTAAGGCATTTTTGAGTCAGTTTATATCGGCTTTCTATAGGTTGGTAAGGATCACAGATAGAAGAAAACCAGATACTACCTTGCTTGATCTTCTTTAATTGTTTTTTTAGCTTATCAATTAAATTTATTCTTACATCAACAAATGTTCCCCATTCTTCCTTTTCATGTCCAAAAGTATAAATCTTAGCATAGCAATATTTACATCCATGTTGGCAACCAAAATAGGGATTGATAACATGATTTTGAATTTTCGAAGGACGAAGAGCCGATTTACATTGGATTTCTTTAACTTTCATAACTTTATTATATCATATTTTTACTTAAATTAAAAGAGGTCATCAAGAAATAAATCTCGACGACCTGTAAAACTCCTGAAGCAGAAATTTTGTTAATAGTTAAATCAATCTCTTTACATTCTCAAAGGCTCCCCTTCCCATTTTTAACAATCTTTCTGTTTCAATTTTCTCTGGACTATCAGTGATGATTCTAAATATTCCTGGCTCTGTTTTGGAAGCTCGAAAGAAGATAAAGGAATCAAAGGTCACTAAGATTTTTAAGCCACCGGTTTCATCTCCTGTTTTTTGTGTTTTAAAGCCATTCTTCTCAAAATGTTCTTCCAGCCTTTTTCTTATTTCAACCTGTTTTTCTGGATCACATTTAACCTTAGTGGCTTTAGCATAATATTTAGGATAGCCCGTTAGGATTTCAGCTAAGGACTGTCCTTGTTTAGCTATCAACTTTAAAATCATGGCCAAAGTGACCATTCCATCCCTACATCTTTGAGGAGGAAAAATCCCTCCGGAGCTAGATCCCTCGCCACCCACCGGAGAGTCTAATCTGTACATTTCTTCAACTACATTAATCTCACCCACTTCTACTTCTTTTACATTAGCTCCAAATCTTTTAGCTGTTCTTCTGACTATGTTTGAGGTGGCATCATTGGTAACTATAATTTTGCCTCGAGCATCTTCAAGATCCGTTAGTACTGAATCAACAAGTAAAGCTAAAACGTAGTTACCAGAAACAACATAGCTATCCAAGAACTTCTCAGACAGAACAATCTCGCACCTGTCTGCATCAGAATCCCAACCAGCTGCCAAATCAGCTTTTTCTTTTTTGATAACATCTACTAAATAAGCCAAAGATTCTTCAATAGGTTCAACTTTTCTTTTAAACTCGCCTAAACCCATATTAAGATAGACGCCTTCAATGCCTAAACCATCTAATATCTGTTTAATCACTGTTGTTGCTGCTCCTCCATTAGGATCGACTACAATTTTTAGTTTAGTCTTCTTAATAGCCTGAACAGCCTCTTTTCCTAGCAAATCCAAAACAAAATTAACATACTTTTGGATAAGATCCTTGTGTCTATTAACAATTTCAGCTTTGGGCTTGGGGGCTACTTTGTCCACAACTTTTGGTCCTGGTAGTGTTTTGGTTTTATGTACAGCCTCTATTACTTCTTTAATTTGATCTGGCCTAAGTAGTGCCCCATCTCTCCACAAAAACTTCCAGCCATTGTATTCTGGCTCATTGTGTGAAGCAGTAATATAAATTCCTCCTTCGCATCCATATTCTCGAACCCCAAAAGAAATAGCAGGAGTGGGAGCCACTCCAACATCAATTATCTTACATCCTAAAGAGACCAAACTTTCTATCATAGCCTTTTTTAATTCTTCAGACGAAGGCCGGCTATCACAGCCAATAATAATAGCTGGCTTTCCTAATTTATTTGCCAGCCAATTGCCAAAAACAAAAGCATACTTTTTGGCAAAGTTAGGGGTAATCGTCTGACCAAAGATTCCTCGAATACCTGAGAAAGATTCAATTAAATCTTTGTTTTTCATGACTTTTTAGCTAAAAACTTACTTATTTTCATTATATCCGCTGGATTGCTAAAATCATAAAAGTAATCTTTGATTCTTAGAACTTTAACCTTCTTTTTCTTAGCCAACAAACTGATAGCGTCTGTTATTTCATATTCTCCGCGGGGAGATTTTTTTATCTTTTTAATCGCCTTAAATATCTCGGGAGTAAATTTATAAAGCCCGGTATTACTTAAATTGCCCACATATTTTTTTGGTTTCTCAACAATCTTTTTTAAATAACTATTTTCTGTAACCAAAATGCCATATTGCTCTGGGTGTTCTCGGGGAAGACTAACAACATAATTAAAATTATCATTTATTTTAGCAGATTTTAAATCTTTTGGTGAATAAAGATCATCTCCACATATAGAAATAAAATTTCCTTTGCCAATTGCTTCTTTTGCAGCCAAAAGTGGACAAGCAGTGCCATATTTCTTTTTACCCAAGACTTTAAATTGATCAACCAGTGTTATCTTAATTTTCGATCGGGAAAAAGTATAATGTAAGCCTTGTCTGTCTTCTGTCACAAAAGAAACTTTGCCAAACAAATCTCGATACCAAGAAGATTCTAAGAAATCTTTAATCTGTTCTCCTTTATATCCTACCACTAAAATAATATCAGAAAACCCAGCCTTCTTCACATTTTTTAGCAAATGATACAAAAATGGCTTGCCTTTGATCTCAATTAGATGCTTTGGTTTATGTTTTGCTAAATGTAGCATGCGGGTGCCTTTTCCCGCTGCCGAGATGACTATTTTCATATTTACTAATATTCTACCATTTAAAAATTGTTTTAGCAAAATAAAAAGAGCCTACTTTCTCAAAATTAATTTTAAGATTTCGGGCTCTTTTTATTTATTAGAAGCGGTCTTGTCTTTTCTTTCTCCAGCAATCTCTGCAATAAACCGGTCTGTCTGCTGAAGGTTCAAAGGGAAGCTCTGTAATTTCTTTTCCGCATTCTGAGCATTTCCAATCCCCTTTGTACGTCTTTCTCTGAAAACCACCGCCTTGTGAATTATCGAAGGCCATAAGTTAATCACCTCACTTTCTTTTTAGATTTTTAGCCCGTGCCTTTTTACGAGCCGACTAAGATTCGATTAACCTAGGCTTCGATAAATATACGTAAAAACGAAATATTACCTTACTACTAGGCTATCTCTATTAGCCTGATTCTATTATATATCAATATAAAAACAAGTCAACCCGTATGTTTATCAGCCACAATAGAGGCTCCATACGAGTTAGGCTTATATTTAGCTCCAAAGCCATTGCCTCTAACCATACCCACTACTTCTTTAATCATATCTTTGGTATCACCATTTTCTCCTACGTCAATATGGATATCTAGACCATATTGAGGAAGACCATTCTTTTTTAGCTCTCCTGACAATTTACCAATTATCTCTTGGGCTAAATCTAAAGATAAAGTTACCTCTTGATAAATTTTTTCTCTCAAAGAATAGACAATCCTCTTGTTCCATTTTTTCCAAAAATATCTTCCTCCATGCCCTATTCTATGGACAACAATAGCACTAACAAAATCAGCTAATTTATCTCCATTAGAATCGGTACCAATGACAAGCTCATAGCTTCTTTTTGGCTCTCGATCAATATATCTCACTATCTCAGAGATAACCTGAGATAGATCCATTTTTCCCAGAGTTGGGCTATTAAATTGTTGTCTAGTCTTGGTCATTTTCTTAGTCTTTTAATATAGCACATATTTAAATTTCACACAAGCCTATTCTTTCTCTTTAAATTTAGAAAGAAAAATGGATTTTGTTTTCTCTAGAGTTTGGAATTGTTTAATTTTCTCAAGCAACTCAAGGCTCCATTTTTCTTCTTTTACTGCTCGAGCTAACTTAGTAGTGCTAAGATCAGATACCTCAATCCATTTTCCTGACTGTTTAACAATCTCATCCAGCTCCTTTCTTGTTTTATCTGCTTTAGTAGGAAATTTTATTACTTGGCGTACTCTAATTCTTAGTTTATGATCCTTTCCTCTAATAATATCCACCTTTTCTTTCTCAGAAAAATTAAAAATAGCTTCTTCAAGCTGCTCAAGTTCTTCGTCAATCTTTCTTATAAAATCCTGCTTTTTTGCTTTTAGCTTGGCATATAGATTAACTAGCCTAAATCCTGGTTCATCCTGATATTGTTTTTTAGATAAATCTTGAATTTTATAGACATGTTTCCATTGAGGACATCTATCTCTAAATTCGCACCAGTCACAAAGAGCACTTTTTTTAGCTTTAAATTCTTGAGTTGCCTCTATTTTTTTGATTGCCTCTAGAATTTCTTTCTTTAGTCGCTCTAAAGCTTCTGGCTTCCAACAAGTTTTCATGTCCTTATCAAAGTTCAGATAATGCCAGATAAGACATACTTTTTCAGCATCAGACCACATCTGATGGACTCCTATCTGATAAAGAGCTAGCTGCCTATTTCTATCTATATCTTCTTGGGAAGGCAAAGTAGTAGATGTCTTGTAGTCATGGATTTCGTATTCTCCTGGCCCAGCCTGAACTAATCTGTCGATTCTACCCTCTAATAGGTACTGGTCTTGAGGATCCAATTTAATCTTAATCCTCTCCTCAATGCCTACGGTAATCTCTGAAAACGGCTGATGTCTTTTATAATAATTTTCAATACATTTTTTGCCCGTATCAAAATAATTTTTTTCTGTAAAGCCATCTCTTTTGATCTCGACTTCATCTGACCATTTTTCATCCCAATTTTTCTTATAATAAGCCAATAAATCTTCCAAGGAATTTTTCTTTTGCAATTTCAAATCCGAATAAAGCTTTTCTAATACCTCATGCACCCTGTTTCCCATGAAGATCTCAACACTTTCCCCTATTTCTGGCTTAATTCCATCAATGTATCGATATTTATATTTAAGAGGGCACTGATCAAAGGATGAAATTTTAGAATGGGAATAAGTAGGCATAAAAATAAAAAATAAATAAACTTAATTAATTATACAAAATAAAAAGCCTTTAGTCTAACTATTACGTCTCATCTCAATTCCCCTTATTCTTCAGTGGTGGTAAATTTATCAGCAAAGAGATGGAAAAGACGCTTTCCTTTTTCCCTAAGTTCAGCTTTTGAAACTCTAGCTACAAATAAAATATGATCCCCTACTTCAAGTTCCTCTTGAACCTGACATTCAAGATAACCCAAAGCTTGTTTTATTCTCGGACAATTTATTGTTTCTGCCTCTTCTCTTTCAAGACTAGTTTCTTTAAACTTATCAATATATTTGCCTGAATGCCGACCACAATACAAAACCTCTTTTTCAAATTGGCAAGACATAAAATTAACTACAAATACTTTTGAAGATCTAACCAGCTCCAAAGAGTAGCGTGCTTTAGCAATTGAGACTGCGTACATCATCGGCTCAAATGATAAAGGAGTATGCCAATCTAAAGTCATGACATTATCTTTATTACCTGCTCTTGAGGTAAGTAAAATAGTCTGACGAGGATTAGTAAGGGTAGTAATTTTCATAATTTATTCTCTTTGGAAAATCTCTCCAGAAGAAGCATTAATCCAAATGGTCTGTTTTTCTTTCTCTCCCTCTTCTACAGAAGGTGACCAGTACCAAATACCCCATCCATTCTTTCCTAGAAAAATTCTATACGGGGAAAAATCACCACCCACTTTATTCCTGGCTATCTCCATTGCTTTAGTAGAATCAATTTTCCAATCTTTGGGATCAAAAATTTCTTTTTCTCTCTGTTCTTGTAACTCTTTATTCTTTTCTTGAATTTCTTCCTCTGAACGTCCTACACGCTCTGTACGGGACAGCTCTACCTTCTTTTTATGTATATCAGCCGAAAGTCCCTTAGATACTTTTCTTTTTACAACAGTTATATTAATATCTAATTTTTCAGATGTTGAATAAAATAAAAAATACCATTCCTCAGCTGTTCCATCGTCATGCACAGGCCTGGAATTTTCACTCTTTATAGTCTCATAGGTATATTCACCTCCATAGGTAGTCTTCTTCTCACTAACTACTCTAGTTTCCACTGTATAAGTATTAGCTTCTACGCTTGTTAACTGAGCATCAGGATATTTCTCTTTGGCAATTTTTTCTGCCTCTGGCCAAGCTTCTAAAACAGAAAGAGGTGTGACAGCGGTCATTCTAGCTATTATAAAAATTACTGCAAAAAATAATATAACAAGAAGACAGCAGCTTATATTTCTTAATCTTTCTATTATTTTCATATTATTTGCTTGTCTTTCTTATTGTAGCAGGTTTTACGCCAGAAGCAAATAAAAACCATTTTATAAATTAATAAAAAGGCAAGTACCAACTTTTCGAAAATACTTGCCTTCTTTATTAAATAGAAAATTTATTTTTTTGCTGCTTTCTCAGTGCTTTCTACATAAACTGCTATTAAGGAAAAACAGCGATCGCAATTTCTCAAATGCTCTAGAACAAGCTTTCTTTCTTCGAGAATAAGTTCCTGCTCCCAACACTCCTTAATAATTTCTTCTGAAAAGCAATCCTGGGTCTGGGTTTGGATAAATTTAGTCCAGAAACCTTCCCTATCGATTTTCTTATGCAGGGTTTGTATAAATAGTGAGCGGCATCTTTCACAAGTTTGAGCATGTTGCTCAAACCTCTTACTCTGAATAAAATCAAGCTTTCCATTGAAGCATTTGTCAATTTGATCTTTGAATTCCCCACAACTTATCTCTTTTACTTTCATTATTCCCTCCCTTTTATGTTTAAATTATTCCACTTAGACTAACATAATCAAAACAAAAAGTCAAGCCCAAGCAGGAGTCAAACAAAAAACCACCAAATCTTGCAAGATGATGGTTTTTTAATTTTTAAAATCCTTTATTCTTCTTTACATTCAGGAGCACCTTTAACAACAGGTCCGCTAGGAGAAATAGGTTCCCACAGTTCTCCCCATTGAAAACTAATTGACATCTGATCTTGACTTATGTTACCAGTGACAGGCAAATCTGCAATGGAAAAAGCTAGGGCACCTGAAGGATCAGGGGTAAAACTGACTCCTCCAGAAGTACTATCATGAAAAGTACCTTCTGGATGAGTATAGGTCCAATCGAACTTCCAGGTTCCTGTCCAATTAGAAAAGATATCATCTTTACAGGTATGGGCATCTAAAGTAAATACGTAACGAGCGGTTGCTCCTTCATGTGGGGGTTTACTTCCTTCTTGGTCCATATGCACAGAAAGTCCTTTACATTCTCCCGGAGCCCAATCTTTTCCTCCTCTTTGCTCACACTCTATTTTTAGCATCTCTTCCTCAAAAGGAATACAACAACCCTTTTGACACTCCTCAAATGTTTCACAAACTTCTCGCTGTGGAGTACCCGCTCTTTGTTCACATTCCACTTTGGTAAGTTCTACACAAAAGGGAAGGCAACATCCCTTTTGACATTCCTCTAGTTCAGAACAAGCTTCTTTGTGTGGGGTTCCCCCGGATTGCTGACAATATACCTTGGTTGATTCAGTACAATGAGGTGTACAGCAGACCTTTTGACATTCATCTACTAGGTCACAGCTTCCTTTTATCCAAGTACCTCCATGGAATTGCTCACATCTCCACTTTCCCATTTCCTGACAAAAAGGAGCACAACAACCAGCGTTCATCTTTTCAGACACGTAATAAACGCCTCCGCCAACCACTGCCACTGAAACAGTAGCGATTAAGGCAATCAAAAGTTTTTTGGACATGGTTTTATAAAATTAGTTTCTTGAGTTAGTAAAAACTAACTAATGAATAAAAGAGTCGAGGCCAATCTTCTCAATTTCGTAATGAAAGTCCATTTGCGGTAAAACAACATCATTATTATAAGTATCGCTAACATTAGTGGCATCTCTAAATATTCGACAGACTAATATGCTGGATTCTGTCTTGCCTGTGCCTGAAATTGCAGGAAAAGGAACCCACTGATGCTTATCAGCTGTCCCATCAGCTGCATCTGTCACTGTAATAATCGAGGTGTTTCCATAAGTACTATATATATTTGCCCAGGTATACTCAAGCCCCCAGACAACGTTCCCCGTACCAGTGTCGGTCGGTATCCAATGAACATGGGGATAAATACTACCACCCGGTTTGTAACCGTGTGGAAGCTCGACTGTGAAATACAGCTCTTCTTCCACATTTTGATCAAACATATAGGTAAATACACCCTGACTACCAGATCCATCATCCTTAAATTGACTAAAGCCAGGAATCTTACTTAATCCCGATTTAGTAGAAGTCATTGGAACACGCAGGTCATCCCAGACAGTTGCCCCACCATAAAGTTTGAGTTTACCCGTACTTGAAATCAACAAATAATCGGTTGCTCCACCAACCTGTAAACTATCAAGTGTCAAAAGTCCTGCACCAACATCGAAATAAAATGGAGCAGAAGAATCAGTCCCGCCCAAAGTGAGATCATCAGTGATCGAGGTTAGATAGGTAATTGTCCCACCATCAGTCCAAAGTGATCCTCCTGCGGCAGCAGCCCAAACAGGATTGGCTCCAGCTCCCTGAGTTTGGAGAAATTGACCTGAAGTTCCTGGAGCTAAAGTTACCCAAGCTGAGCCATTACTATAGAGAATTTGACCTTGGGTTCCTGGAGCGGGTATAGTGCCAATTGATTGCCAAGTGGGTAGTCCTCCCGAAACTTGGAGTATCTGGCCTGTTGAGCCTATGCCTAACCTAGTCAAGAGATTGCTTGCTGAAGCATAGAGTATATCTCCTGGAGCCTGAGTCAACCCAGTAACATTAACTCCAGTAAAATCAACTGTTATCCCTTCTTTAAAATCGATATCTCCTTCAAAGACAGACCAATCTCTTACTTGGAGACTATCATTAATTATGACTGGGCCGAAAGGACGAGAAATTTCTCCATGTATTTCTAGATGGTCTCCAACAACTATTGGCATTCCACCAGGAACTCCATGGATAATAGGTCCTATAGGATAGGTGGCTCCCTGAATGATAATATCCGATCTAAAAAGACGGGCATCCCACATGTTAGTGAGAGCTTGGGTTTTGGATGGCAAGCCCAAAAATACTGCCATACCAAAAATAAGAGCAAAGACTAGTGCTCTTTTGTATTTTTCTCTAGGCATATTTTTGTCTTTAGATTAATTGTTTATTTATTTTATATTCAAGGTTGATTTAGGACTTATGCATTATAGCATACTGTCAAGTAGGTTGCAAATCTTCGCAATGGATTATTTTTTTTCATAAATTTTGTGCCACCAATACCTGCCTAATAAAAGCCCTCCTATTAGACCAGCCAAAAATAATCCATATTGCAGATAAACCGGCAAAGCACAGAATCTTTGGTTAAATTTTTTACTTCGATGGCCTTCATATAAACTATCTAAAATAGATCTTAATTTAATCTGATTATAGCATTTTTAAAATAGCAGACAAATAGATACAAAAGCGAACTAAAGAGGAATCAAATAAAAAAGCCCATCTAATAGGCAAACTATCAAATCCCTCTTAGGAGGCAGGAGAAAAATTTATTTATTCAAATAAGCTTCAAATGCCGATGACAATTTTTCAATCAAATTATATTTTTTATAATCCTTGGGGTCAATCCATAAATAATCATCATGGTCATGGCCAAGAATAACTTTATTTGATTCAGATAAACATTCAAAGAATATACCAACAATCTGCCACTCTTTGCCTCCTACAACAGGTCTCCATTCATCAACAAAGAATGGTTTTCCAATTTTTACCTTAAGGCCAGTTTCTTCTTTTATCTCCCTAATCAAGCTTTCTTTAAATCCCTGGCCGGGTTTAACTCTTCCTCCAACCACGTCATACCTGCCTATATTTGAACCATCTTCATATTTGGAAGATTCTCTTAAAATCAAGATTTTTCCATTATGGACAATAAATGCTTTTGTAGCAACAAATAATTTAGGTTCCATAATAAAGCTGTTTATCAAACCCTGACCAATGATTTTTCATAATCCAAAACAATGTATTTTTTGCCTTTTTTGACTACTTTGTGTCCTTCTTTTTCCAAAAGTTTCTTTTGTCCTGCAACACCGCCAGGATATTTTTCGTTTATTACCCCACCTAATTTTAAAGTCCGCCAGTAGGGAGTAATACGTTTTTTGCCTTGTTTTTTTTCTTCTTCGGCTACGCCAGCAGCAATCCGGGCAAAGATACCACAAGTTATGGGACAGCCAATAGTGGCCTTGTGCTTTTTGGCCACCTTTTTTCGGATTTCATTAATGGTAATCAGTTTTCCCTTGGGCACCTTTTTCATAATCTTATCTACTTCTAGAGGAGCAGGAATGACTACTGTACCAGTCCCCCATCTCTTGCTCATCTTGCCAGTGATTTTTACTACTTTGGGCAGGTCCTTTTTTTCTTTTAATTTTTCAGACCAACTTTTCATTTTTTAAATTAATTATTAAATCTTCTACTTAATTTTATCATATTTAAAATAAAAAAACCATCAAATCCTGCCAAACGGTGGCTAAATTTATTTTTGTCTGAAAAAAAGGCCGTCCAGGATAAACCCGGACGGTCGATCGGATCAATAGGAACTACTTACTTAAATGTGACGTATTTTACTCCCTTGTCGTATTCGAATTTTACAGCAGTCCAATCTTCGTATATTTCGATAATTTTCTTCTGAACATTGGTCCGGACATTGACATTGAGCCTTAAGAACCAAGGGGACAAAGGAAAATAGATTTTTCCGCCTCCCCTATCACTTTCTCCCAGGTACTCATCAATCTCTCTTTTAAGTTTGTTAACAGCTCTCATTTCCTCCGGAGAAAGCTCATTAGACTCATCTAATTTGAACATTTTTAACCTCCTTCTTAATCATTCTCTTTAGATTAATACACTCAAAATTTTTTGTCAAGTCCTAACTAAAAAACCACCAAATCCTGCCAAATGGTGGCTAAATTTATTTTTGTCTGAAAAAAGCCCTTAGGATTGATTATTTGATTTAGTTCCGATGCCTATCTCCACTGCTCTTTTGATTTGTGGCAATTCCCAAGGATCAATATTTTTGAGGGAATTACCTCTGAAATTTTGGATTATTTTTATACCCTCAACATCAATGGCCACCCGATCAGTAGAAGCTAGAATTAAACCCGGCTCACGGAGTTCACCCTCGGCTGGTCCTTTATTAATAAAGCATTTTCTAGCATCCATAATAATTAAATCAGGATTAATAATTTTGTTTAACTCGGCTATTTTTTCTTGGATGTGTCTTAGATGAAGACGAACCCGTTCCAAAGGCTTCATAAAACCAACAGACAACTTCAAGCTTCCTGTAAACTGGGCTTGAAAGTGGGTTTTTAAACAGGGAAGAAGAATTAACTTATCAGCTCGGTCTAAATATTCTGATAGACAAACCCTTTTTAAATACTTGGCTTGGGGAATTTCTTTTCTTACCCATCTACGTTCATCAAAGTCATAAATCCGGGGAGGCTTTTTCATCTTTTCCAAGTCAAAAACACCAAGCTTCTCCATTACTTTTCGGGTATTCTGACTCATAGTAGAAGAATCACCAACCATTACTATTTTAGCTCCACAATTATAAACTAATCCAACTACCGTTTTTAAAAACTCTAAATCAGTAGAAGCTGGAAAAGGGTCAGCCGTGTTAAAATTTGGCTTTATTAAAACTACATCCCCAGTTTTAATAAATTTCTCAAAGCCTCCCAGCGAATCAACTGCCTTTAAAATTGATTCTTTTAAATCTTTCTCAAATTTTACTTTAACTACCTTACTCAAGTTATTTAAATTAAATTCTCTTAAACTTCAGGGTAAATTTTTAGAGACCAGTCTATAAAAGTCTTTTGGACTTTTGCCTCTAGATAGCTTTTCCATCGGACACAAGCCATTGGTCTGATTGTTTAGCACACAAGGTATAATCTTTTCTATCGAGTAATTTATATTGTTTCTTTCTAAAGTATTAACTCCCGCCTTGCTCCCCTTTGAAGCATAGACTTCTCTTACTTTAGCATAGACAAAAAGAAGGGCAGCGGCATTTCCTAGTAATTTATCAAAAGCAATGGCGCCTACCATCTTGTCTTTAAGCTTTTCTATACATTCTAAAAGAGGTCTTAGATTATCTTTGTTAGATTTAAAAATTATTTCTCCATTTTTAACAATGAGAAGCGAGCCACCTTGTTTTAAAAAATCAATGTGTTTTTTATTACTCATAGCTAAGTTTCTTTCTTAACACGTTCGTAAAGTAATTTTACAATCAAGGGTACAAAAGCCAGCTGAATCAAAATACCTAAAAGCCCCATCTTAATTACACTAAAGACATGTTCAAAAGGATTGGGCAGCCCTAAAATAAAGACGGTTAGACCTAGAACCATGCGGCCCAAAATCATAGCTAAAATAAGTGAAAACCAAAGATTTAGTTTAAATCGTTCTCTCAAAAAACCGGCAATTAGTCCATAAGATACCAACTCTAAAGTAATTTGGGGTAAGACTGGCAAAAATGGCATTCCTGAGAGCCCAAAACTGACTATCGGCGTAAATAGTCCAACTATCAAACCAACTCGCCAGCCAAAAAGCAAAGCTGCTACCAAAACCAAAAAATGCATGGGCAGAAAAACTGGGCCAGCTAAATGGAACTGATGAGTCACCCAAGGTAAAGCCACGTCTAAGGCAATAAATACGACGGAAAAGATAACCAAACCAAGATTGCTAACTTTTAATACAGGGATGGCTTTAGGTTTTGAAATTAGATTGGAAATACTAAGGCTCATTTTTTTAAATTAATTATTAAATTTTCTTCACTGACTAGTTATTATTCTGTAAGCTTTCTCGGGATTATCGCCTTCAATTTCAGGTTTGATATCTAATCTGTGATCAGGTGGGAAAAACTCTTTATCCCCCATCATTCTCAATTCAAAGTCATAGCGGGTGAAAAAGATTCTTTTGGCCCCAAGTTCTAAAGCTTTCTTAGTGCTTTTTAAAGTCTGAGTAGCATTAAGATCAGGATTATCTGAAACTACAGCTTCTGCTTCAGTGACCCAAATTGGCTTTTCAATTCCAAATTCTTCAAGCATTTCTTGATATGGCTCCACATTAAAAGACTGATAATCGTCATTGGAGATACAATGAACATTGGCAATGTCAAAGGCATCTTGAGTGTCTGAATTTTTAAAGACCTCTCGGTAAAAGTCTAGAGACCAACCGCCTCCACCAGCTGCTCCAGCAATAAGAACAAAAGCTTCTGGGTCAGCCTCTTTGATAGCTTGATAAGTCTGAATAAGAAGCTTGGCATAAGCCTGAGGATCTTCCCTATAAAACTCTAGCCTACTTTCTTCAAAATCTTCTGGCCCAACTAAATCTGGTTCATTCATCACTTCCCAATACTTGATGGGAATTTCTAGACCTGGCATATCCAATTTACCATCTCCATCATAACGCTCAACCACGGCCATAACCCATTTTTTATAAGCTGGCCAATCATGAGGATTGCATCGATATTTAGGCAAATAATCTCCTTTTTTCTCTAGGCGGGGTTCTGGTAAAAATTCATCAAGGCTACTCACTTCGCACTCTGAATAGTCAGTTCTCATCTTCTGGTCCCAATCAGCAAAGGGCCATAAAGTAGCCAAGATGCCAATTTTTCCTTTTTGATATCTTTTTACTGCCCAGTCAGTCTTATTAAAAAAAATCTCTTCTGTTTTTTTACTTTGCATAGCATCCCACAAAAAAGGTCCAACATGAGGCCTGGCCCAAAGAGCCCCAGAACCTTTTATCATTTTAACATCATCAGGAGCTCCAGAAAGAAAGCCAAACTTATTTTTAAGAATTTCTTGGGGTATAGATAGAACTTTCCCGGTTGAGATACTTTCTTTTTTAAACCAAAATTTCCAGGCCACAAAAATTAGGCTGCCTAGAATAATAACGATGATCAATACAACAAAAAATTTCTTCATAGAATTATAATCAAATAACTAAATAATGGTAGCCAGGCTCCCCTGTCCTTATAACCTCCCCTGTTTCTCCATTAATAGTGACACTAAAACCAACTGTGTCTTTGCCTACATTGGGAGGGAAAAATATAACCGACCAAGTTGGCTTTTCTTCTGATTGATAAAGTTCTATCTTAATAGGAACAAATCTTTTTTTGCCTTCTTCTTCAGCCTTGTTTTTGGCGATGTCAATTGCCTGCTCACTGTCAATCTTCCATTTTTCAGAATCTATTTTATCTTTGCTAGTACAGGAATATAAAGAAGTATCTGTCTCTTCTATTTCTCCTTTCCAGCTTGTAGAAAGTTTAATCCACTTATCTTCTTTTTTTGAATAAAAACAAAGATACCAGCCTATTCCTTTTCCTGTTTTTTCAAGATCAGAAACTCGACCAACACTTTCTGGTATATAGCCTTCAGCTAAAGAGGCTAAAAAAGTTTCATCTTGAGTTTTAATATATTCTAAGGCTTTTTGGTAAGCTTGTTTAGCTGTTAAACTAGCTGGTGGTCCTTTCCAAACATAAAGCCCAATTAAGCCAGCTATGATTAAAACAATAATAATTAGCCCAATTAAGCAACCTAATGTGCTTTTGTCTTTCATAATTTAATTTCATTAGGTAAGCTATAATCTCTTTATCTAAAGTTTCTAACTATTCCAATATTCTCAAGAATTTAAGAATAACCCAACTGTAGTTAAATCTATTTACAAGGGGTGGTGGGTTTTGGGGCGCTGGGATAGCCATGTTTTACCCACTGGCCATCTTGGCAAATCCAATCGTCTTCATTACTTAAAGCTTTTAAGCAAAGCATAATAAAAATAATACCAATAAGAATAAGGCCAAAAATAACTAATTTACTTCTTTTCTTAATTAAATTTTCTTCTTTTTGCTCTTCCATGTTTTTTTAATTAATTATTAAATTTTCCTCAACCTCAGGCTAAATCTTGCTTATTCAATAGTATAACTAAAAGTTTTTACTGGAATGCCTTTTTTATGAGCCTTTTCAATGGCATCTTTAGTACCAAGGCTTTTATTAACATGAAAGGCTATTAATTCATCGGCTGCTTCTATAACAGCTGAATTTCTTTCATAATATGTCTCTTTGTCTAAAACTTTATTATTTTTATTCTCAATAATCGAGGAGGGATTTAATTGACCTACTTTATTTAGTTGAGCAATAAGGCTTTCAGCTTGTTCTTTGGTAATCACTCCTTCTCGAGCCCGTTTTCGATAATGAGCAGAAAAAATTTCTAAAGTGGCTGGAAGAAAGATTTTTATTCTTTTGGCAGATGGATCTAGTTTTAATGCTTCATCAGTAGCAATATAATCAACATTCAAAGCTCCGCCAGAAACAATACCATCTCCACGAGAAATAATTTCTCGAACATGATCTCTGACATCTTTTTCTAACTGACTATTCATTTTTCTCCAGCTTCCGCTGATGGCAATGTATTTCATGGGGTTAGTTTGTTTGATCTTGATTTTCGGTTTGGCCAAATTTTCTTTCGGATGGTGGGCGTGGGTTATCTCTCAACTTAGGGTTAAATTTTAATTATTTTTTTGATTCTCTTTTGAATAATACCAAAGGGCTTTATCTAATTCTCTTAAAGAAACTTTGTATTTTTTTGCAAGTTTTCTTAATTTATTAACGTATTTCTGCCAAAAATCAAAATTATAATATTTTGGTTGCTTCCATCCCAACGACCAAATTACTCTAAAGTCCATAATTGGATATTTGTCTGGAAAAGCAAAATGTAAAATAGTCGAGGCCACAGGATAAGAAACACCATCTAAAATCTGTAATGATTCTATCCTTGCCCTTTCACTTTTAGTCAAGAACGAAAATCTTGTTATCTCTCTTATTGTTAAATCATCATTTTTTTCGTAATTTTTTCGCTGTCTAGCAGATTTCCACAAACACAATCTAATAAATCTATCCTTATCTAAGTATCTATGACTTTTTAACCATTTTTTAATTTCTCTCTCTATCGGCTCATC
Source organism: bacterium (assembly GCA_030603885.1). Taxonomy (GTDB): domain Bacteria; phylum Patescibacteriota; class JABMPQ01; order JABMPQ01; family JAUVWW01; genus JAUVWW01. The sequence continues at coordinate 83,073 of JAUVWW010000002.1, read as the reverse complement.
TTTAGTTTCGTGAGAATATTTTTTAGCTAATTCTAAAATTTGTTGTTGAGTAAAATTTTTCATTTTACTAATTCTCCTTTAAATGCCTTAGCTAAAATTGATTGTTTTAATTTGTTTAAGAGAAAAAGGGGACAGTCTCTTTTAAAGATGATTTTATTTACTATCTTTTAAAGTTTAAATAACTTTTCTCTTTTTACAATATTCAAAATGTTTTCTTAACTCTTTCCAGATTGCCTCCTTTTCCTTCTCCCACTCAAGATAAACTCCGTTAAAGCTCTTTGCTTGTCTTAGAACTGTCTCTGGTCCAAGTTTTCTTTTTATATCTGATAAAACAATAAAAAGAGAAATGCAATGGGGAAAAATAGATTTTACATCCTGGGCAATCTTGTCAGCCACGATCATACCATGAGTATTTAAAGTCCCGACCTTAAGCTCGCACAATGCGAGTGGAATAATTAAATCCTTTCTAAGTCCAGCACCACTTGTTTTCCCAATCTCCCCGAGAAAATCCTTTCTTGAAATAATATCCTTATAGAAGATTATATCTTGCTCCTGGGTTCCACAAAGAAGCTGCCATTTACCCTTTTTATCTCTAGAGAATGTAAAATCGCGGAGAATATAGTTGCAGCTCTCAACTTTAATAGGGAGACCACTCCTTTTAAGTTTTTTCTGAAAGAAATTTAAAACCTTTTTAGTAAATTCAGCTTCTGTCATTTTTTCTCAATTAAATTTTCTACTTCTCTTTTTGAATTTATTGTATAAATTATCAAATCCTCCTTTGTTAAATTTATATAATGCCCATATTTCTAAATTTTTATTTATCTTGATACTTTCGTGATGTAATAGTTCAAATATTGGATCAGGAAAATCATTTATATCAAACGTTAATAAAAAAAGATTTCTAGGATATCTTCGTAATAATCCACCATGTATGAAGTCTGTCATGTCAATATGTTTATAATGATTGGGGATTGCATACCTACAAACACACGCGAGTTCAGAAGATAAACGATGGATATCATAACGATCTTCTTTTGAAACTAGATCTATTTCTGTGTAAGTTTTGGTTAGGTAATCTCGAAATTTCTCGAACTCACTCTTAGAATTTGCTTTTCTCAAAAATTCAAAACGAACCAATGGGGTAATAACTGCTGTAAATGGACCAATTTGATTTGAGATAGATTCTATTATTGAAGTAGCATTACCAATAATTGATATTTTAGAAACAGTGCATGTATCAAATATAATCCAGTTTTTCTCAATAGAAATAGCTTGAGACATATTAATTATTCAGTATTATCGTCATTATTATTCTGAGACTCGTTCAGTCTTTTAGGATCCGACTTAAACATTTCTGAAATAACCTTGGTATTCTTGTTAAATTCTTCTAGATTAACAGGCTTCCAAGGTGCTGGTTCTTTCTTTTTTCTCTTTTTTGTATTAGACATAATATTTAAATTATTTTTTGATTATAAATTTTAGAGATTATTATTTCTCAATTAAATTTTCTACTTCCCTCTTCGCCTCTTCCAATAATCCCTTTGCTTTTTTTGCGAGCATGGTGGGATTGGCGAATTAAATTAGCGATTTTAGCTCAAACTAAACATTCTTTAATAACATTTTGGAAAAATTGCAATAATAAGTAAAACCATTGCCAGGGAAAATACAGAGAGAATTATTTCTGTATAATGTTCATTTCTTTCTTGTTTTTTATCTATTTCACTGTATTTCTCTTGCAATTTTCCTAGCCTTAAAGCATTTCTCATTTCATCTGTATATTCTAAATCTTTCTTGATTAGCATTAATAAATACCAAATAACAATAATGGTATCTATAACGAAAAGAATAAAAGTGAACCTTAAAAGAATTTCATATCTTATCCAGGATTCTTTAATATTAGGAACGCCTATAAGGGCTATTGTATTAGTAATAGTCAAAATGGTTAATAGTAATTTTCTATGAGAAAAAATAATTTTATTCCTTATATCTATAATTTCAAAATCTTTATTGTTCATATTAACTTCTCTTAACCTCTGGCTAAATTTTAGTAATTTTTCTCAATTAAATTTTCTACTCACATTTGTATAAAACCATCATTATTACAATCTGAATTAATACAGCTACAGTCATAATTCCTGTAAGCCAAATCAGTATTCTAGAATAACGCAAAGTCTGTTTGTTGAATTTTCTAATAGCTAAAATTTGTTGATATGTAAGCTCTGCTCTGGCTCTGTCTGGTTCATTAACAATTTTATTAACTTCTTTCTTTAATTCTTCTTGAGTCTTTTCTTTACACATAATTTTACATTTTTACTTTTTAATTTTGAATTTTCTTCTGCCTCCTTTCTCAAACTGCTCTACACCCTATGTGGTGCAGGATTAAATTTTCTACTTCCCTCTTCGCTTCCTCAATTAATTCTCTTGATTTTTGTGAAGTTTAAAAGATTCTCGAATTAAAGTGGAGATTTTTTGTTGAGCGATTAGATTTCATTAATCTAATGTTTGCACTTGTTTCTGAACTATTCTTTCAGTACCCTTTTGAACTTTAGCAAGTTGCTTTTTGATTGCTATCCATTTGTTATAAATCTGCTTAGCAAAATTCATAGAAACAGCAAAAGCTAAGCCAGAGTTTTCAATGGAAACACCAGCATAAGATGGTGGTTTAGATTGATGACTGTAAAGAATCTCTTTATATGGTAAATATCCAGACACAACTCCGAGCAGATATATTGAATTTACTGCTTTAGTTCCTTTTAAACTTGCCAGTTCTGGCTTAAGCAGGATGGGTCCCCCACTATTACCAGGAAAAATAGAGGCATCGATGACAAATGCTTTTTTATCCCTCAAGATTTCTCTGTCGCACCTGGCAATAATTCCTGATCTTACAACAGGAAAATTTTGTAGCTTACCCGAAAGGCCAAGAGGAAATCCCAAAATGAATACCTCGTCACCTAATTCAATTCCAATCTCTTGAAATTTTTTAGGATAAGCAAGCATCTCTTCATTGAAAAATAGCCATTCAACATTATGAGTATTCAAAACTTGTGGGGAAATTGTTAATAAAGCTAGATCTACTTTCTTATTTTTATGTGCAAGCCATGTTGTCTGCTTATTAACTATCAAGTTGACCGGGAATCTGACAGCTTTACCATCTTTTTTATTAAATCGTAAAAATATCTTCTGCCGACCACTAAAAACATGTCTATTGGTGATTAAGAAAATATTGTATAATCTTTTCTTAGGATCTTTATTATTCTTTAATATAAATCCAATAAGAAAACCAGTGGCAATTGAGTCGAATCTATTGCCATTTTCTATCTCTACAGAAGCTAAAGCATTAAGATGTAATCTATTTAATAAAGCCATAATTATTAAGCAATTGTCTCTAAATTTTATCTATTAATTTTTCTCAATTAAATTTTCTAGTTTTTGCAGTTGTTTTTCTTTATTCATATTCGGCCTTAATTCCGTTTGACACTAAAAAACCTCATCAAGATTCTTTGCTTTTATCAACTGTTCATAATTAGCATATCTTGCTGACTGAGGTGCTTTTATTAGACTTTTCGAAACAAGTTTTATCGGTTTAATCTTTTTTGCTTTATCCCTAAAGTAAACTATATATTTATCTGTATTTTTGTATTTTTCTATTTTTTCTACTTCAGCAACATGAGTAATAGCAGAGACAGGGGCTGTTTGATAACCCGCTATATACTTAATTTTGTCTAACATCACACTTGAAATTCTTATAGCATACCAGCAATTCTTGCCTAAAAACACATTTTTAAAGCCTTCTTCATTGGCAGGAACTACTATCGTATCGAGTTTTTCTAAATCAATTTTTTTGCCTGGAGCTCTAACGTCTTGTTGAAAGGGGGTAAATTGGTAAATACTATCCAAAGGATCACCTTGGCTAATATATTTTTTAAATTCAATAATATCAGTTTTTACAGTTAATTGACTAAGAACATTGGAAAGGTCATCGGTGATTTCGTCAATTATCACTATAATTCCAATAGGCTTATTAAAAATAATATCTTCTAATAAGTCATCGATGTTTCTATATTTAGACTGTTGTAGGTATCTATCTAAATTTTTCTTTTTATCTCCATCCTCTGAAATTTTTTCCAGTAAAAAATTTTTAATTTCGTGACCGGCACTTCTATAAGAAACTGCGAATCTTAATAATTGCTGCCCGATATGTTTATAGGGATCGTGTATTACTAACTCGTTTTCTATAATGTATAACTTCGGATCATGCGCAAAAGAAAAATCAATTAAATAACCATCGGGTATAGTAATGACACTTCCTTTACTAATTCTTTTTTTGACGTCGAAATAAACTGCATTACTACCAAATATATGTTTTGCATATCTTATAATATCTTTCTCAAATTCCGATTCGCTATCATATTCAAAAGACTCATAAATTTTTTGCTCTTGAATTATTTTTGCCATAAATTTTATTTACTCAATTAAATTTTCTAGTCTTTTGTTAGATCAATTTAGAACTATTTCATGACCTTATCTTTTTATTAAATCTTCATCTCCAAAATCAGAGTATTTTTTCCTTATGTTCCAAAACATTTTTTCTTCAAGTTTTGCCCATTGGCTGGAAGTATAGATATATTTATCTTTCTTGAAGTTTACTTTAATAGCTTTCAAATATCTTTTTATTTTACTTTTATCATTTACTAATTTGGTTTTAATAAAATGCCTGTATAATCTGAGAAAACCAACAATACTAGATGAAGATAACAGCATGAAATCAGTTTTTCTCCAATTATCCCATATTTCTTTTTTGTATTTTTTTTCAAATACTTCTTTTATACAAAAGAAATATTTATTTAATTTATCACCACAAAATTTAACATAAATAGGAATATCTTTAGAGTTTCTCACTTTCTTTTTATAAATTGAAAAGAAGAATGTATTTTCTGTATTTACTAATTCACTTAACCCCCATCTAACAACAGAGGATCTTTTTATTCTTCCTTTATAAGAAGGTAAGGACTTTATCTCAAATTTATCTTTTAATACTCCATCTTCTAAATTATTCAAATATTTTGTTGTCTTATTCGCAATAGACTCTGAATGAAGGGGTTCGATAATTTCTTGTAAATTGTAAATAAAATCGGTTTTGACTCTTGTTTGTGTAGAGTTTATATCCTTAAAAAGAATAGCTTGTTTCCGTAAAATTTCATCTCTATTTCCAGAAAACTTAACAAGAGTTACTATAATTTCAGATTTTTGCGCCAGCCTTGTTAATATTTTGTCTTCTTCTTTTTCTTCTTTATTATAATTACTATAAAAATCTTGAGTAAAAGCTAATAATCTATGTTGTCCATCAATTATGCAAAAACTACTAAATCTAAATGGTAAGTGAATTAGAATTTTTCCATTCTTTGTTTCCTCAATTATCTCATTTGGATTAATTTCCGGTGAAGGGCTAATAATAATGTTGTTTGCAAACGACGTATTCTTAGTTTTGATTATATACTCTCTTATATTGGCTAATTTTTGCGGAATAACCATTCTTTGAAAACTATCGCTTCTCCAACTCTCATTCCTAAGCACATAACATCTTTCTAAAAGCATTAAAGGTGATATTTTAAAGGTATAGGTGGGATACCCAAAAACACCTTTTTTTATTTTAATAGCCTCGTAAGGAGAAGCTCCCCTTCTTCCTTCTAGTTCTATTTTATTAAATACAAGTTCTGGAAGAATATTAAAATGAGTAAAAAGTTCATATTTAGAAAATTCCCTAATGGTAGTACATACAATTTTAAAATATTCAAATGTTTCACAGTCCCATAAATATATCAAATCCTTATGGGTAGATAATAATCTTGCCTTAAGAGTTTCCGCCTGAACCTCATTAAAAGTGGGGTTAACATAAAGACCAATCACTTTTACTTCTTCTGCGTTTAATCCTATTTTTGTTTTAAATTTTCCTTCTAGCTTATTAATTAATTTTCGAAGTAGTTCTCTGTCACTATTTAATTTTTCTATTTTAGTTTTAAAATTATCAAAGTCTTTTGTATTAAATCCTTTTTCTGTTGTCCATTCAATTAACCATATTACGTCCCCATAATATGCAAATAAATCTAATTCTCCCTCCGTCGCCACTTTTTTCTTTCTTTTGCCCTTATAGGATAGTTTTTCCTTATTGACAATGTCAAAAAGAAGAAATTCTATGTGAAATGTTGAAAATCCAGCAAATTCAAATATTTCTTTTAGGTCTGATATTTTATACTTTCTCATTTTTTAATCTTTTTAATCCGAAATTTAAAAATTTCTTATTTATTTCAACGCCTACTGAATTTCTTTTTAATCTTTCGGCAGCAGCAGAAGTAGTAAAAGTTCCTGCAAACGGGTCTAGGACAATATAATTTTTATTACTACTAACCTTAATTAATATTTCTATTAAAGCTGGTGGTAATTGACAAGGATGATCCTTTTTCTTTAATTCCTTTTTAGAAAGTGGGTGGAATTTTTTATTTAAATTTCTTAGTCGGTCCCTCGAATTATTTTTTAAAAGATTAATATCTAATACATTAATTAATCCCTTCTGTAGTTCTATGAGATCAAGAAATCGTAATAAGTCATAGGATGTTCTTCCTCTATATCCCTTAGCTAATCTTTTGCGAATCACTGTTGCGGTAGGATTTTTATAAGATTGGATTAAATTTTTCCGATTAAAAATATATCGATTAGTTTTACTAAAAAAAAGTATAGACCTTTGACTACGGGTAAAATTTCTTCTTGAATGACCAATATTAGTAGGATAGTGCCAAGTAATCCATCTGCAAAACTTCAACTTTAGTTCATCTTCTAAATATGGAAGAAGACGAGCATTTTTTTCTGGGTAACCTATTAAATAAAGACTTCCACGTGGGCTGAGTATCCTCGGTATCTCAACTAATTTAGCCCTCAGCCAATTATAGTATTCTTCTTTAGTTTTCCGATCGTTAAATCTCTTTCCATAGTCTAAAGACTTATTATAGGGTGGATCAGTAATAATCAAATCAATACTATTATCTGGAATAGTCTTCATTACCTCTTCGCAGTCAGCATTAACAAACACATGTTTACTATTCCTTTTTCTAATTATTTTTGTTTTAAATTTATTACTTATTATTGATTTATAGATTGTATTTATTTTAGTATTCATAGAAACAAACCTATACAAAATTCATTTTAATAAATTATTCACTTTATCTAAAACTTTCTGAATTTTTTCTCAATTAAATCTTGATAATTCATCTTCTTTTCCAATTAACATTATCTTTGGTCCCTTAAGCACTCTTTTTATAAAAGAATCTTTTTCTTTTATCTTTTTTTCTAGATCTTTTTCAGAATAAATATGATAATTGATTTCCCGATCCAGTTTCTTTTCTAGTTTACTTATACTTTCAATAACTTTATTTTCGTCTGGATGACCAATAATAAATAGATCAATATCTGAGATGGCTCTTTCTTCTCCTTTAGCATAGGATCCAAAAATAAAAGCACTCTCAATACCTTCTATCTTAGAAAGTGCCTCTTTTAGACTTCCCTCTATCCCTATTGTTTTAGAAATAATCTCTTTCAATTGTTTATAAAGAGGATATTCTTTATTAATTTTAAAATATCGAGCATTGACTTTATAAAAACTCTCAAGAATTCCCTCTTTGGCTAGGTTATTTAAATCACGCTGAAAAACACCAGGTTTTTTCTTTAAAATACGACCAATTTCCTGAATATAATAAGCTCGTCCGGGATGAGTAAAAAATAGTCTAAGAAGTAAGGCTTTATTTTTAGACAAGAGGATTTTCATATATCTTTTGCATATAATTGTATGCAATTTGTATATACAAGTCAAGGAAAGTTACCCACAGCTCTTATTTTAAGATAACACTTTAAGGTGTCTCATTCCAACCCTCACCATGTATTGGTGGGATTTAAAAAGGAGCCACTTGGTATGTGACTCCTAAACCTATAATCCGTTTTTATACTAAAGTAGCTTCAGCCTCTGCCTTAGCCTTAGTTTCGTCCTCTTCTTCCTCCATTTGCACAAACTGATAAGCTTCCTCTGCCCCGGGAGTCTCTATTTCCTTTATACCGAATTTGTGGGTCTGGGCTACAAATCTTGCAAAGTCAGAAAAATCTTCTTCATAGTAATGGTCAAGACAATGGGTATCTTTATCACCTTGCCTAAGCCAGATAGTATCTGCAAGTGTCAAATATATTATATCTCCCAAGAGTAATTCCCTAGGTAAAATCAACTTTTTCATAAAACCTCCTTTATAAAATTCTGAACAATACATCTTACAAAAAGTATTTATTCTTGTCAAGTTACAGTTGCACTAAAATAAAACACTCTTTTTTGCAAGCTTAACTTGACATATTTTTTAATGGGTATATACTAAAATCGTTGGTGGGTTTTGACCCCCAACTCATTTCACATCCTTCATATAGAGGGGCCCCTTAGACCTTTTTTAAAGAAGATATTGGGAATATGAGAGATTTTGTTTTGTCTGAGGGGTCCCCAGAAGAAAATCAAGGAGGGCAAGAAGTTCCTGGGGAAAAGAAAAAAGGGTTAGTAAGGTCAAACAGGAGGTGGGGCGATCTCACCTTTTCACCTCCTTTCGTCTCAAAACTCTTTACACCTTACTAACCCTAAAAATAGATTTTGTTCTTTGATGGGGCTTTCTCTGAAAGTCCTTTTTTTATTTTGACTATAATAAGTAATCAAAAAATAAAGCCGGTGGAGCACCGGCTTTTAGGGTTAAATTTGCATCTTAGGGTGTTCTGTACTTTTCGCGTATCGTGTTTATTTCCCCTTGTAGCTGTTGTTTTTTATCAGTGACTATCACACCATAGATAAGCAAAACAACAATAACAATTGAAAAAATGGTTAGAACGGTTACCCAGGGACTAGATGACTTTACCTTTTCTGGTTTTTCTTTTTTCAGTTCTTTAAGCCCTGCCACTTGTTCTTTTAGAGCCTCATTTTCTGAAAGAAGATCTCCCTTTTCAACTTCGACAACATAGACCAGGTGCTTAGCCATTTTTTCCATTTTCTGACAAACAACAAGAACAGAAAAAATGAAGACCAACGACAACACCACTACTGCCACAACAGGGCCCATCCAAGCAAGATTATCCTTTTTCATACGGCCTCCTTTTTATTTTTAATATCTCATTGCCAGTTATCAGCTACTCAATCATGCAAAATCCTCTTTACCTGAGCAACTAGTTTCTTTAGCCTGGGAACATCTAGACCAGTAAACTGCTTAAGCTTGGCTAGATCCATTTCCACTAAATCCTTACACATCATCAACCCAGCTACAGTCAGCCTTCTTCGAGTATAAGTATCTATGCCTCTTAGAATAGTTATGGGATATAACCTCTTATCCTCAATTAATATCTCAATGCCCTTATCTGGCGGATAAGCCCAACCCAAAAGTTTCATTTTTTTGCATCGAGCATATTGAATAGCATGTGAGGAAAACAAAAAATTGTTTATCAAGTAAGGTTGATCAAATTTCTGACATTTGCCTAGCTTATGTCCTTCTTGAATATCTTCAAATCTAGCTTGAGTATACATGGCTTCTTTGAGTCCAGTAAAAACACCTGGATGCCAATGATATTTACATTCCACCATATATCTCTTTCCTCCTTTTTCAGCTACAATGTCTATTTCATGATCAACACAAGCTCCAGAAATCATCTGAGAAACTTCGACTTTATAGCCATGAGCTTTAAAAATCTCAGCCATGAATTCCTCAAAGGCATAGCCGGCTAGACCAAGCATAAAAACAGCTTTCTTTAGATTATATCGAGCTGCCAAGTGAACTGCTTCTTTTTCTAAAAGTGAAGTAGTCAGCTTTAAAATCTCTCTTGTGGTAATGCCATCAAAAGCCTTCTTTTCTACTTCTCGAATAATCTTCTTAGCCAAAGCCTTAGATGCTCCAGCTCTAATACAAGTCCTCTCAATTTTCTCTGGCTGAAACGGCTCTCTTTTTCCTGTGGTTTTGATTACGTAGAACATGGAAATTTTTTAGTTATTTTTAATATATCAGTCGAAACCTTATTCATAATAGATTTTAATATTTTCTTTCCTAATTTCTTTGAGGCTCTACCTCGCGGATCATCTCTCAGAATTTCAATAGGTTTGCTTAAATCTTTTTTTAATTTCTCCATATGTACTAGTTCGGGTCTTAGAGCCAAAAACAACGAGGTTTCACCTGTTCCAGCATGACCAGTTTGGTCTTGGCTAAGTGTCTTCTTGAATAACTGGCGCATATTGGCAGCATAAATCTTTATCTTACCTTTATAATTTTTTGCTGCTTTTTCTAAAATTTCTATTTGTTTACGACCATAGTGGCCAGTAATGACTACTAAAAGCTTAAAATCCTGTCTTTCTATCTGCGAAAAAATATTCAAAAGCAATCTATAAAGAAGATTCGGCTTAAGATAATAAATACTGCCTGGCAAGTGATAGCCTGCCCTACGATCCATGCCATAAAAAATCTTACCTTTTACTCTGTGAGCCCGGTCAGTTCCAAAATATAGAGGTGGAATAACCATCCCTCCTATTTTCTTAGCTAATCTTTGACATATCTCATGGGCTGCCATGGCATCCATACCCAAAGGCAAATGATCACTATGCCATTCTAAAGTACCTAAAGGAAGAAAGATAATGGGTTTTCTATTTCTGATCTTTTTAAAATCAGAAGTTAACAATTCTTCGTATCTTATTTTTGCCATAGCGTTTGCTTAAAAACTACAAGTCCAATCTCATCTCGGTCTCCCTTACCTTAAATCCGAATTTTTTATAAAAGGGAATATTTTCCTGGCTGCAGTCTAAAATTACTTTATAGCAGTCTTGTTTTTTGGCCTCGGCTATAGCTCTCTTAACCAAAGCACTACCAATTCCCTTTCCTTGAAAACCTTTTCTTGCCACTACATCTTCTATATGGCCAACTTTTCCTCCTGAATGGATAAATTTCTGTTCCATCAATAAAGTTATCACTCCCACAACCTCATTTTCTAATTCGGCCACAAACATATTATAGACCGGGTTATCTTTAATCTGCTTTTTGTAAATTCTTTCTGCCTTTTTGGAAGTTAGACTAACTGAACTTAAATTGGAAAGGGTTTCTAAAAATCCTTTTTTGAAATCTTCTTCTTTAATTCTTCTTATTTTCATTCTCTTTTTATTTATAAGTATTAGAAATATATCCTTGATTAGCCAAACCTAATTACTCCACAGTCACTGACTTAGCCAAATGCCTCGGCTGGTCGACCGAACAGCCTCTTAAAACGGCAATATAATAAGCCAAAAGTTGCAAAGGTACAACCGCTAAAAGCGGAGTTAGAGCTTGTAAAGTCTTGGGTAGATAAATAACATGATTGGCTTTCTTTTTAATCTCTTTATCTCCTTCTGTAGCTAAAGCTAAAACTCTTCCTCCTCTTGCCTTAACCTCTTCAATATTGGACATTACTTTATTATAAACATCATCTTTAGTAGCAATGAAAACTACGGGCATGTTTTTGTCTATTAAAGCAATAGGACCGTGTTTCATCTCTGCCGCCGGATAACCCTCAGCATGAATATAGGATATCTCTTTTAATTTTAAAGCCCCTTCCAAAGCCACTGGTAAATTATAACCTCGACCCAAAAACAAGAAATTTTTATGATCTTTGTAAATCTTGGCAATCTCTTTAATCTTATCTGATTGATCTAGGATATTTTGAATCTGCAGGGGAATACGATCCAAGCTAGAGGTAAGTTCTCTGGCCCTTTCTTCTGAAATAGTCTTCCTTCTCCCCCCCAAAAGAATAGCCAATAGAGCTAGGGTGGTCACTTGTCCAGTAAAAGCTTTGGTGGAAGCTACTCCAATTTCTGGCCCAGCATGAATATAGACTCCTCCCAAAACTTCTCGGGCAATGCTTGAACCTACCACATTAACAATTCCCAAAGTTTTGGCTTTCTTTTTCTTTGCCTCTTTGACGGCGGCTAGGGTATCAGCTGTTTCCCCAGATTGAGAAATGGCAATGACTAGAGTATTTTTATCTAAAACTGGCTTTCTATATCTAAATTCTGAAGCATATTCCACTTCACAGGCAATGCGGGCTAGATCTTCTAAGAGATATTCTCCAATCAAACCAGCATAATAAGAAGTGCCACAAGCAATAATAATGATCTTTTTAATATTATCCAGCTCTTTTTCTGAGATATTAAGACCGCCTAACTTAGCCGTTGCTTCCTTTAGAAGTAGACGGCCCCGCATCGCATTCCTTGTCGATTCTGGCTGCTGGAAAATCTCTTTTAACATAAAATGAGGAAATCCTGATTTTTCTGCCTGATCTTGAGTCCAAGAAATTTCTTCAACTTTCTTTTTAATTGTATGATTCTTTATATCTAGAGTCTGGTAACCTTTTTTACTCAAAACCACCATATCTCCATCATCAAGATAAATAACTTTTTTAGTATGGGCTAGCAAGGGGGACACGTCTGAGGCAATAAAATACTCATCCTTGCCCACCCCAACAACCAAAGGACTTCCCATTCTAGCCGCTATAATTTTATCTGGCTCCAAAGAAGACAAAACCCCAATACCATAGGTACCTTCTACCTGCAAAAGAGCCAAACGCACTGCTTCTTTTAAATCACCTTGGTAATATTTTTCAATTAAATGAGCTAAAACCTCAGTATCAGTCTCTGAAATAAATTTATGACCTTCAGCTTCTAATTTCTTCTTTAAAGATCGATAATTTTCAACAATGCCATTGTGCACTACCATAATCTCCTTTTTACAATCCCAATGGGGGTGAGCATTCAATTCAGACGGTTCTCCATGGGTTGCCCAGCGGGTATGACCTAAAGCCAGTTTTCCTCTTAGAAGACTTGCCTTTCGAACCTTCTTTTCAAGGTCTTTGATCTTTCCCTGAACTTTAAGACAGTCTATTTCCTTTTTTCCTGCAACACAAATACCTGCCGAATCATAACCACGGTATTCTAAACGTCTTAATCCCTCAACAATAATCGGGGTAGCATCTCTTTTTCCAATGTAACCAATAATACCACACATATACTATTAGATTAGCCAATTAGTCAACGACGATATTAATCAACTTTCCTGGCACAAAAATGGTCTTGATTATTTTCTTACCTTCGGTAAATTTCTGTACCTTTTGGCTAGCTAAAGCTATCTCTTTTGCCTTTTCTTCTTGAATCTCAGCTTCTACTTCTATTTTGTCTCTTACCTTTCCATTAACTTGAATAACTAATTCTATTTTCTCTGCTTTAGCTAACTCTTCTTTATATTTTGGCCATTTTTCTTTAAAGATACTTTCTTTGTGTCCTAATTTTTGCCAAAGTTCGCATGATAGATGAGGAGCAATAGGAGCAAGAAGTAAAAGCAAGGTCTCTAAATGTTCGGTTGAAAGTTGTTGATTATTAGCTGTCAATTGATTAGTATATTCCATCAAAGCACTGACCACGGTATTAAGATGAAATCTCTCAAGATCTTCGGTTACTTTCTTAATTGTCCCATGCATCAACTGTTCCAATTCTTTATTTGGCTGTTGGCTGGTAGCTGACTGATAGCTGGTTACTAGATTCCATACCTTTTGTAAAAATCGATAAACACCAGGCACTCCCTGATCAGACCACTCAATATCCTGCTCTGGTGGTCCCATAAAAAGTTCATAGCCTCGAATAGAATCTCTTCCATATTTTTTAATCAAAGGATCAGGTGAGATGACATTTCCCTTGGACTTTGACATCTTGGCTCCCTTATAATAAATCATTCCCTGATTAAAGAGACGCTGGGCCGGCTCATCAAAGTCTATCAATTTTAAGTCTTTCAAAGCCTTGGCCATAAAGCGAAAGAATATCAAATGGCCTGTGGCATGTTCAATACCACCAATATAAGCATCAATAGGAAGCCATCTTTTGGTCAGCTCCTCATCAAAAGCTTTGTCTCTGATATGAGCTGAGGGATATCTTAGAAAATACCAAGCTGAATCAACAAAAGTATCCATGGTGTCTATTTCTCTTTGAGCCATGCCTCCACAGCCAGGACAGACTACATCGACAAATTTAGATGAGCGAGCTAAGGGCGACTCTCCTTCCAAAGGCTTATAATCTTTTATTTTTGGCAGCCTGACTGGTAGATCTTTTTCATCCACCGGAACCTCACCACACTTCTCACAAAAAATAATAGGAATAGGACAGCCCCAATATCTTTGCCTTGAGATAAGCCAGTCTCGAAATCTATAATTGACAGTTTGCCTGGCTAAGTTTTTCTTCTTTAGCCAGTCAGTGATTTTATCTTCAGCTTGTTCTGATTTTATTCCATCAAACTCACCTGAATTAATCATTTTTCCTTCTTCAACATAAGCTTCCTTTAGCTTTGTCTCTTTTCCTGTGGGAGAAATTACTTGAACGATAGGCAGCTTAAACTTTTTGGCAAAAGCAAAGTCTCGCTTATCATGAGCTGGAACGCACATAATAGCTCCCGTTCCATAAGTTGGCAGAACATAATCAGAAATCCAAATAGGGATTTTTTGGTTATTGACTGGATTTAAAGCATAAGCACTAATAAAGACCCCCGTTTTTTCTTTTTCTTCTGAGATTCTTTCTATCTCTCTTTCTTTTTTAGTCTTTTCTATATAAGAAGAAACTTCTTCTTTTTTGTCTTTGGTAGTCAAGACCTTGACTAGGGGATGTTCTGGAGCCAAAACTAAATAGGTAGTTCCAAACAAAGTATCCGGCCTGGTGGTAAAGACGGGAATAGTCAGCTCTTTAGGTTTTGTCCAATAAAGGACTCTTCTTCTAGCAGTTAGGAAGGCTCTTTTTTCTGGAACTTTGGCTTTAAACTCAACTTCAACTCCTCCTGATCTTCCAATCCAATTTTTCTGCATAGTTTTTACTTTTTCGGGCCAATCGATCTTCTCTAAATCATCAATTAAAGGATCTGCATATTTGGTAATTCTAAAAAACCATTGTTTAAGATATTTAGTCGTCACATCCTGGCCACATCTTTCACATTTTCCAGCTATGATTTGCTCATTAGCTAAAACAGTTTTGCAAGAAGGACACCAATTAACCGGTGCTTTTTTTCTGTAGGCAAGATCATTTTTATAAAGTTGCAGAAAGATCCATTGGGTCCATTTATAATATTCAGGTCTTGAAGTATTGATCTCTAGGCTCCAGTCATACATAGCTCCAATATCATTAAGCTGTTTTTTAAACATTTTAAGATTGGCTTGGGTAAACTTCTTTGGATGAATGCCTTTTTCTATAGCAGCATTCTCTGCGGGCAGACCAAAAGCATCCCAGCCCATGGGATGAAGTACGTCATAGCCTTGCATTCTTTTGTACCTGACCCAAACATCAGATAAAACATAGCCTTTCCAATGACCAACATGCAGGCCTTCTCCGGAAGGATAGGGAAACATATCTAGGCAATAATAAGGCTTTTTAGACTCTAAATTAGTCTGGTGAGCCCTGGTCTTTCTCCAGATTTTTTGCCATTTCTGTTCTATTTTTTGAGGACTGTATTGTCGCATATTATTTAATTATATTCCTCAAAACAAATTTATGCAATCTTGAGTTGGCAGCTAAAATTTCTCTTTTGGTAATATCATAAGGATTTCCTTTGAGATCTGTTGTTTTGCCTCCGGCTTCTTTAATAACAATAGCTGGAGCAGCATAATCCCAAGGGTTGGCTCCTATGTGCATGGCTACATCCAGCCTGCCACAAGCTAGATAAGCCAAACTAGAAACAGATCCATATCTTCTAATCCAAGAAGTATATTTGGAAAATCTAACATAATATCTACCCACTTTCTTAAATCTTTTTCTTGACCAAACCCATCCTAGCTTAACCACTGCTCCGGTTAGGCTTTTTTCTCTTGAAACTTTAATTTTTTTATTATTCAAATAGGCTCCTTTGCCTTCTTCCGCAAAAAACAACTCATCATGTACTGGATCATAGACTACACCTAAAATAATCTTTCCTTTCTTTGTCAAAGCTATCAACACAGAGAAAAAAGGAATACCTGAAGCAAAATTCCTGGTTCCATCTAAAGGATCAATAATCCACTTATATTCTGATTTTCCTATCTTCTTCTCTCCCATCTCCTCAGATAAAATATCATGATTTGGAAATTTCTTTCTGATAGCGCCAATGATATATTTTTCAGCTGCTAAATCAGCATTGGTAACAATATTACCCTTAGCTCCCTTTTGTTTAACTTTTAATGCTTTATGAAAATATCTAAGCAAAATCTTTCCTGCCTCCTTAGCTGTTTTGATAGTAAATTGTTTCATAAATTAAATAGTTTTATTGCATTTTCTGTGGTTTTTTTAGCTACTTCTTCAAAATCAATTCCTTTTATCTCAGCAATTTTTTCTGCCATATGCCTAACATAAGCTGGTTCATTTCTTTCTCCTCGATGAGGCACTGGTGCTAAATAGGGACAATCTGTCTCCACCATTATTTTATCCAAGGGAATTTCTTTAACTACCTTTAAAATTTCTCCTTGGGGCCTGGCATAGGTGATCGAACCTGTGAAAGAAATAAGAAATCCTAGATCAAGAAATTGCTTGGCATAATGCAAGGTGCCTGAAAAACAATGGGTCACACCTCTTGGTAAATCACTTACTCCTTTTAATATTTCAAGTAAATCTTCAAAAGCATTACGGCAGTGGATAATAACAGGAAGATTGAGTTTCTGGGCTAGATCAAATTGTATTTTAAATCCTTCAATTTGTCTTTGCTTATCCTCTTCTTTTTCTATCCGATAGTAATCTAAACCTATTTCTCCTATGGCCACTACCTTGTCCTCTTTTGCTAACTTTCCCAATTCAGACTTCAGACTTTCTACTTCATACTTCCCTAGATCATGCGGATGAACACCCACCGTAGCATATATATCACCATATTTCTTAGCTAACTCAATTGAGTTTTTGCTGCGCTCAAGATTGCAGCTAACATTAATAATTTTTTCTATCCCAGATGAAAAAGCTCGCTTGATCACCTGATCTTGATCCGGATCAAATTCCTTAAAATCTAAATGAGTGTGCGTATCGATTAACATTCGTATTAATTAGCAAGTTAAATGAAATAATCCCACCACCTTCTTTCCTTCCTTTTCTAGTCTATTGTATTCCTCTAAAGCCTGAGCCGAAGGTTTAGTAATTATCTCAATTCCTTTTGACTTTATATACTCTTCAGTTTCAGGAAGAACTTTCATTAGTCCAGGCTCTCCAGTTCCAAAAACCATAATCTTAGGATTTTGCTTTACTATTTCCTCAATATCCTCTCTATAAACTTTATGACCTTCCTTTCTCCACCAAGAATCATCAACTTTTTTGGGAATAACAATGACATCTGAATTATAGGTTTTTCCATTGATAGTGATGAAACCAAAAGAATAGCTTTCAATCATAAATTTACTTAATTTTCCTTTATCTTAGCAAAGATAATAAAAAAATCAAGCCTGACGCTTGACTTTATTTCTAAGTAGGACACGATAAATAGCCAATTGTCAAAGGTTGGTGTGAAGATCAGCAATCTTAAATCCTCGGAAACAAGGGTTTGCCTTTTTTAATCTTAGTACCTGGCTTAAGCCCACCCCATTTTTTGATCTGGTCAAAAGATAACTTTCTTTCGCTTTCTAAAACATTGAGCTGAGATAGAATTTTCTCTGCTGTCTCTGGCATAAAGGCATAGATCATCCAGGCAATGTGGCGTAGGCTTTCTGTTAAATTATACAAAACTTGAGCCAATTTTTTCTCATCTTTCTTAGCTAGCTCCCAAGGCTTATTTTTTTCAATATATGTATTAGCAAAATCAATCAGTTGCCAAATGGCAACTAGAACTTTGTCAAATTGAAACTTATCCAGACCTTGTTCTGCTTTTTTCCAAGTAGAAGAGACTAAAGTCTCTATTTCCTCTTTTGTGGGTCGACCAGCGGCTGGAACTTTACTTTCAAAATACTTTTCTATCATAGTCAGAGTTCTTGAAACTAAATTCCCCAAATCATTAGCCAGATCTCCATTGTATCTTTCTTCTAGCTTTTTTGTAGAAAAATCCCCATCTTGACCAAAAGGAATCTCTCTGAGGACAAAATAGCGAACTGGATCAATACCATATTTTTGAGAAAGAAAGATGGGATCAATAACATTTCCTAAAGATTTTGAAATCTTTTCTTCATCAATAGTAAAGAATCCATGAGCAAAAATGACATCGGGAAGTTTTAGCCCACTAGACATTAACATGGCTGGCCAAATAACACAGTGAAATTTGATAATATCTTTAGCCATCAGATGAACAATTGGGCAATCCTTGGCCCACCATTTAGAAAACTTAGTCTCATCTTGACCATAGCCAATACCAGTCAAATAATTTATCAAAGCATCAAACCAGACATAAAATACTTGTTTCGGATCTTGGGGTAAGGGAATTCCCCAGCCTTTGTTAGGCCGAGAGATGGAAACGTCTTCCAAAGCAGTCTCAATATAACTTACTACTTCATTTCTTCTGGTCTCTGGTTGAATAAACTCGGGGTGTTTTTTGATATGGTCTAAAAGTTTATCTTTGTAATTGGTTAGTTTGAAGAATAAATTTTCTTCCTCAATAAAATCTGGCTTAGTCTTATGAAGTGGACATTTTCCTCGAGCTAAATCAGATTCTTTAATAAAAGCTTCACACCCTGAACAATAAAATCCTTTATATTTTCCTTTATAGATATCTCCCTTTTTCTGAATTTTCTCAAAAAGTTTTATTACTCCTTTTTTATGACGTTCCTCTGTAGTCCGAATAAAATCATTGTGGCTAAATCCTAATGAATCCCAAGTCATCTGCCACATGCTGCTCATTTGATCAGTGTATTTCTGAATATCTTTCTCCTTTTTTTGATGAGCTGCTTGAACTGTTTTTTGGCTATTTTCATCTGTTCCCGTCAAAAAGAAAACATCCTCTCCGATTAGCCTGTGCCATCGAGCCAGAATATCAGCAACAATAGTAGTATAAGTGTGGCCAATGTGAGGTTTGTCATTGACATAGTAAATAGGGGTAGTCACATAAAACCTAGGCATATTATTTTATCAGAGTTAATAATAGAATACCAATTATAATAGCGGGGATATAAAAGGAAGGTATCTCAAACTTTCCTATCTTCCACCAGGAATACCAATCAACATGTCTTGAGTTCCAATGGGAAAATGGCCATTTGGGATTGACCACAAACCAGAGAAAGTCTTCGATTACCAGGCCAAAGAAATATCCAGCTGCTACAAATTTAAATAGATGCCAGCTGAACCGACCAATCAAGGTTAAAGAAAGTAATAAAGGAATAAATACACAAAAAAGAATCAAATGATAGGCTTTAAATCTCAATCCGAATAATTTAAATTGAGGTCCTACAGCTCTAGCTGCTCCTCCAGCTTCTCCCTCAGCATAAGCCTCCCAAAAAGCCATAGAAACAAAAGCTAAAAGAATTAAAAGAAAAATAATGATTTCTACCATAAAAACTTGACTTTTTTATTAAAATGTGCTAAGGTAAGATGAAAATTTGAAAGGAGGTGAAAAAGATGTTACAGGGAGATATTAAAGAACTGGCAATAGAGGATGTCTTTCAAGTAATGAGAATCAACACAATGCCGGCAAAGCTGATGATTAAGGATGATAGCGGCGAAACCAGAGCTAAGGTATATTTTAGGGACGGACTTATTCTTTTTGCACAGTTCTACAACGGTGAATATCTCATTAATAAAGATGCACTATACGAAATTCTCCAGATCAAGACCGGGAAATTCGAAGTACATTTTAATGCTCCTATGCCTGTTACAAACCTTCTGTATATGGGAATTGAAACAGCACTACTAAACATCGCCAAAAAAATCGACGAGAAAAGCAATGGAATTTCTTAGACCCGCGTAATTCAATCATAATGAATTCGTGGGTCTTTCATTTTTTACCCTCAACCACAACGACAAATTCTCCTTTAATCTTTTCTTTCTCTAATTGATTAATCACTTCATTTAAAGAACCTCTATAGACAATCTCAAACATTTTGGTTAGTTCTCGACAGACCACTATTCGTCTATCACCCACAACATCTCTCAACTGGCCTAGGGTTTTTAAAATCCGATAGGGTGATTCGTAAAGAATAACTGTATATTTATTATCTCTTATTTGTTCAAAGAATTTTCGACGTCCTTTTTTGTGTGGAGGAAAACCTAAAAAAATAAATTTATCAACTGGAAGGCCAGAAATTGAAGCAGCACTAATTAAAGCAGAGGGACCAGGGATAGGTACAACCTTTACCCCCGCATCATAAGCCCTGGTTACCAGTACTCTCCCTGGATCAGAAATACAGGGGGTCCCGGCATCAGAAACTAAAGCACAAGATTTTCCTTGTGCTATTTGATTTACAATATAATCAATTTTTTGAATCCGAGTATGCTGATGATAACTAACCTGAGGCTTTTTTATTTTATAACGATCAAGTAATTTTTTAGTTTGTCTTGTATCCTCACAAGCAATAAAGTCTACTTCTTTTAATATTTCTAAAGCTCTTAAAGTAATATCTTTTAGATTACCAATAGGAGTGGCAACAACATATAAAATACCCATTATTTTAATAGCCATATAGCCATAAAGGTTTATAACTCTATAGCTCTATGGCTGTTTAGCTAATTAGGCTATTCCATCTGGTTTCTCACCTGGAAAACTAAATTTTCCTCGCTCCAAAAGATCCCTTAAAAATATACTAACTGCCGTGGCAATGGGAACAGCAATAATAGCACCTATAACTCCAGCCAGCCTTGCCCCAATTAGCACCACCAAAATAATGACAATGGGATTAAGACCAACTGCTTTACCCATAATGTTAGGCACCAAAAAATGATTCTCTAGCTGTTGTACTACTACATAGAGAACTACCACTGCTACCCCTAGCCAAGGAGCTTGGGCAAAAGCCAAAATTACAGCTGGAATAGCTCCAATAATGGGACCGATATAAGGGATTATTTCTGTGATGCCAGCAAAGGCACCTAAAGCCAAAGAGTATTCTACTCCCAAAAGCCAAAGACCCAAAAAACATACCATTCCAACCACAACACACAAAGCCGCTTGCCCCCTCAGCCAATCTCCCATTTTTCCTTGAACCCGAATAACCAGACCAGTTACATAAGCCTGAAATCTTCTTGGGGTTACTGACTTGACAAACTTTCCCAGAGCTCCTTCTTGTAAAGTAAAATAGAAAGAAAGAACTAAGACAATTATAGCTGTTAAGATAGCTGTGAATATATTAGCTACTGCTTGATAAAGTCCTCCTGCTGCCTGTCCTATCTGCGTCCCTAAGGTCTCTAGCCCACTCCTTAGTCCACCCAGGACTTCTTCTCTTACCTGAGGAGCTTGTATCCGCTCAAGATATCTAGTCAAAGCTTCAAAATATTGAGGAAGATTTCTTTGGAGTTGAGCAATCTGATTAGCAATGGGAGGAACTAGAACCCCAATAGCCAAAGCTACTATCCCTGCCATGGCAGCATAAATCAAAATAATGCCAGCCACCCGAGGAATTTTCTTATTCTCTAGCCACTTGACTATTGGACTAATAGCAGCTGCCAAGATGACAGCCAAAAATAAGATCAGTATAACTTCTCGAAGTAAATAAACTAAAAATAAAACAACTAAAACAACGATAATCCTGATAAAAGTAGTATAGGAAATGTCAAAGGTTACTTTTTTTTCGTTGGGTTTGTCGTTAGACATGATAGTTACTCCAAATAAAAATTTAAAATTTATATTCTCAATATCCGCCTAAAGGCTTCTTTATTTTTATGTGGTCCAATTAAGGCTAGATTTAATTTTTTGTTTGTAAAAATATTACCAGCTACCCGCCTAATATCTCTTGAGTTGACCTTGTCTATATCAGCAAAAACTTGTTTTAGAGTTCTTAGCTTTTTGGTTAGTATCTCTTGTTTAGCTAACCAAGCAGCTTGGGCATCTGATGTTTCAAGCTCAATAGAAGTAGCACCTTTTATAAATTCTTTGGCTTTTGTTAGTTCTTTTTTGCCCACACTTTCTTTTTTTATTTTTCTTAACTCATCTAAAATAACCTGACAGGCCTTCTTCACTCTTTTAGTATCTGTTCCTGCTTGAATTACTAGATAGCCTGAATCAGTATAAAATTCCGGTGAGGCTTTAATATAATAAGCTAATCCTAATCTCTCTCTGACAGAGATAAAAAGTCTTGAAGACATACCTCCTCCTAGAATAATCCCTAGCAAAGCTAGAATATATCGATCTGGATGACTAATGTTATAGGTTCGAACACCAAGACAGAGATGAGTTTGATCTGTTTTTTTCCAATGAACCAAAACTTGAGGTTTGGTTTGTTTTTCTTTTACTTTCGGCTTGGGCTTGGGCTTTCCTTTATATAATCTAGTAAAGTACTTCTCTGTCAGTTTTTTGGCTCGTGAAGATGAAATATTTCCAGCCATGCATACTATCATATTAGAAGCTTTATACATTTTTTGCAAGTAATCCAGAAAATCCTTTTGCCTAAGACTTGAGACTGTCTTTTTAGTTCCAATAACCATTCTGCCTGCTGGCTGATCTCCATAAAGTAGCTGTTCAAACAACTCTCCCACATAATGCATAGGAGTATCCTGATACATGTTTATTTCTTCTATAATTACTTTCTTTTCTCGCTTTATCTCCCCTGATTCAAATTTAGAATTTTGCAAAATATCAGAGATAACATCAAAGGCACGTCTTATGTGCCTAGAAGCTACTTTAACATAAAATCCAGTATACTCTTTAGAAGTAAAAGCGTTGTATATTCCTCCTACCTCATCTAGGGCAGTTGAAATAGCCAAGGTCGAAGGCCGTCTTGTAGTCCCTTTAAAGAACATATGTTCTAAAAAATGAGAAAGCCCTGAGATAGCTTTTGTCTCATATTTAGATCCTGTCTCTATCATAACTAACAAGGTCACTGTCTTAGTCTTGGATATGGGAGAGACAATAAGACGTAGATTATTTTTTAGTTTTGTTTTATAAAACATAAATTCTACTCAAGGCCAAAGGCCACTTTTACATTTACTCTATATTCTGTAATTTTTCCATCTTTAACCACCACATTTTGACTAACCACATCTAAACCCCTCACTCCTCGGATAGTCTTGCAAGCTCGCTCCACCGCTTGTTTTAGGGCATCATCAAAGCTTTCGGTTGATGTTCCCAAAAGCTCAATTACTTTTACCACTGGCATGATACTCACCTCCCTTCGCAGCCCGCACTAAAATAACAACTTCTACATCCATTTAAAGCTTTTATCTTTTAGCTAACTTGTCCTGCAAAAAATCTATTAATTTATCAATAGCTACCCTATCTTGTTTCATGGTATCTCGATCTCTTACGGTAACTTTTTTATCTTCTAAAGTATCAAAATCAATAGTTATACAAAAAGGTGTTCCAATTTCGTCTTGTCTTCTGTAAAGTCTTCCAATTGAGCCGGTATCATCATACATAGACATAAAATGAGGTTTGAGTATTTCATAGACCTCTTTTGCTTTCTTGACTATTTCTTCTTTATTGCGAACTAAAGGCAGAACAGCTACCTTGATTGGAGCTAGATCTTTGTCCAGTTTTAAAACTACCCTGGTTTCTTTTCGAACCTTTTCTTCATGATAAGCATCAAGTAAGACGACTAAGGCAGAACGATCTACACCGCCTGAGGTTTCTACTACATTAGGAATATATTTCTTTTTTGTCTTCTCATCAAAATAAGAAAAATCCTTACCTGAATGTTTGGCATGGTTAGATAAATCCCAATCTCCTCGATCATGGATGCCTTCAAATTCTTTAAATCCAAAAGGATAATTATATTCTATATCAACTGCCTTTCTGGCATAGTGTGGCAATTCTTCTTTAGAATGTTCTCGAAAACGCAGATTCTCTTTTTTTATACCTAAATTATTGAGATACCAATCCATTCTTTGTTTTTTCCACTCATCAAAATATTTATCATTATCCCCTGGCTTAATAAAGTATTGCATCTCCATCTGTTCAAATTCTCTGGTACGAAAAGTAAAATTCCCCGGGGTAATCTCATTACGAAATGCCTTTCCAATCTGGGCAATGCCAAAGGGAATTTTCATTCTCATGGTATCTAAAACATTTTCAAAATTGACATAAATTCCCTGACAAGTTTCTGCTCGAAGATAGGTCTTGGCTGCTTCATCTTGTACTGGACCAACATAAGTCTGCATCATTAGATTGAACTTTTTGGGAATGGTTAACTTTCCTCCACAGTCTGGACATTTAGTCTTATCTTTCAGCTCATCAGCCTTAAAACGATGATGACATTTTTTACACTCGACTAATTCATCAGCAAATCCGGCGGTAAGGTGTCCCGAGGCCTCCCAAACCTTGGGAGACATAATAACAGCCGAATCTAAACCAACCACATCTGCTCTGTCTTGAACCATGGCCTTCCACCAAACTCGTTTAATATTGTTTTTCAGCTCTACTCCTATGGGACCATAATCATAGCAACTACCAAAGCCACCATAAATTTCTGAAGATTGATAAATAAACCCACGGCGTTTGCATAAAGAGACAATTTTATCCATGATCACTGGCATAGAATACTCTTAAAAGTTATTAACATACTTATAGTAGTTAAATTATAGCATAGTAAGAAAAACTTGACAAAAAGTTTTTTTTATGCTTATAATATATATGGAAAAGCGGCCCCGCCGACTAGGCGGGAGAAGACCTTTTTAGGCCCAAATAAAGCAACAAAAAGAATCCCCCTTGGGCTCTAAACTAAAAAGGTATCCAGACCTATAATATTTTAGACCCAACAAAGAACTGCTTCCTAGTTGGTCTAAAATGGTTCTGGATAGGACAGGTATCAAATAGCATTGTCTATACACCTAAAAGTCCCTTCCTGCCGCTTTTTTCCTTTTTTAAACATAAATTATATTAATTTCTAATCAGACATTTTACATAAAATATAAAAAGTGCTAAAATAAAAGTAGATAACTTAATCCTATGTCTAAATTCAAAAAAGAATTTGATCTACAAATTAGAAATTCTATTCTTTCTCCAGCTGATAAGTTTCTATGGACCAAGCTGGTTTCCAATTTAGATGATCAGCAGTTGAATAACTTAATATTGGTAATTAAGAAAAAACCTTATCAATTATTGATTTTGAATAGAATTCTCAAGTATAAAATTGATTTATTACAAAAAGGAGATGAAAAAGCTTGGGATCGTTTATTAAATGCAGAAGAATCAATTTTAAAAAAATTAGAAAAGGAAAAATAATGTACAAAGAACCTTCACTAGAAATAGAAAAAGAAAAAATCAAAGGGATTCAAAAGGGAATGATAGAAAAAGAAAAAAAATTCCTTAGTTTAGAAACATCACCTAAGATGAGGGCAGCATTCTTGATCACTACTTTTTTAGCAAGTGGTATTAGTGCAGCCGCAGCAGAAAAATTAACAATTTTCGAAGAACCAGGTGAATCTGCAAAAGCAGCTGACATAAAAAAAGATAATATTAGTGGTCCTACTGAAACAGCCGCAGCAATCACTTTAGCACCTGAAGAAGAAGAGCTAAGATTAGAAGAGGCTAAAAAAGAACAAGCAGAATTTGATAAGGCTTTAGAAGAGGGAAGAGTAGAAGCGTATAAAATCACTGGCTTTGACAAACGTAACTTTGCCCAATTAGAAGTAACTGATTATAGTGAGGCAAAAGGTGATAATAAACTCCGTGAAGCTATAAAGAGTAAAAGCGGAACTCTGGTCACTGAAGAAAGTGGAGAAGAAGTAAAATCTCCTATCCAATATGAAGTTTTCTTTATTGGTAGGAATGAAAAACTACCTAAGAATATGGCCATTACCCAAGAAGCAAAAGATATTGCCAAAGCAGAAGTTTTACATCTAACATTGGAAGAGTTCCGATCACAAGAAAAGATGCTAAAAAATTTACAAGAACAGGGCTTACGAATATCACTCGAGTCCCCACCAAAAATCAAAGTCATTGAAATAAAATAATCAAAATTTAAAAAAGCAGAAGCTTTACTTTCACTTCTGTTTTTTTTAATTCCAAGAAATAGAACTAATTACCAAAGAATTAAGATTTTTCAATTTCTTTCCTTATTTTCTCCATTAGTCTAAGATAAAATCTTAGATTATGTATGGTAGCCAATCTTTGGCCTAAAGGATCTTCAGTCATGAACAGATGACGAAGATAGGCTCGAGAGAAGTTTTGACAAGTATAACAATCGCAGGTTTTATCAATAGATTCTTTATCCTCGGCAAATTCTTGATTCTTAATTTTAAGAATATGGTAAAATTTTCCTCTGATAGCATTACTTTTTGTCCAGACAAATAAAGCTCCATGCCTAGCATTCCTAGTAGGAATCACACAGTCAAACATATCAATCCCTCGTTTCACCGCCTCCACAATATCCTCCGGCTTGCCTAAACCCATTAAATATCTTGGTCTATCCTCGGGTAGCTCTGGTATTAAATAATCTAATACCTCCCACATTTCTTCTTTAGGTTCACCTACGGCCAGTCCTCCAATAGCATAACCATCGAAATTCAATTTAACTATATCTTTGGCGCTTTTTAGACGCAGGTCTTTGTAGGTTGAGCCCTGAACTATGCCAAAAAGCATAGGGCGAGCTCTTCCTGCCGAGTGCGAATAAGGAGGGACCCACCGAAGGTGGGGGGATTCCTTCCTGAGCGACGAGGCAGGATGGTGAGCCCAATAATCCTTGCTTCTTTGAGCCCAATTTGTAGTTCTTTCTACTGCTTCTTTAGCCCGTCTGTGATCACAGGGATAAGGTACCACATCATCTAAGACCATCATAATATCAGAACCTAGGCTCATCTGTATCTCAATTGATTTTTCTGGAGATAAAAAACAGTGCCCACCATCAATGTCGCACTGAAAATCAACCCCTTGATCTAAAACTTTATTTATCTTAGCCAGACTAAAAACTTGAAATCCACCAGAGTCTGTTAAGACAGGTCCTGACCAATTCATAAATTTATGCAAACCACCCAACTTCTCTATCAGCTTATGCCCAGGCCTCAAATATAAATGATAAGTATTGGCTAAAATAATCTGAGCTTCGAGATCTTTCAATTCTCCAGGTGCAACTCCTTTTATCGAACCTTTAGTAGCAATGGGCATAAAAAACGGGGTTCTGATTTCCCCGTGAGTAGTCTTAAGTAGACCAATGCGTGCCTTGGATTGCCTATCTTTTTTTAAAATTTTAAATTGCATATTTACCCCTTCTCCTAGACCACTTTCCCTTTACCCTTTGCTTTGACATCGTATTCCAGATCTGTGGTAATAGCCTCAGCTGAATCTAAAACTTCAATATTACAGAAACTATCAGTACCTAAGATAGTAGTCTCACCTAAAAGTGGAAGAATTTTTCCCACATCTGACGCTTTAGGAGCAATTGAAATTTCAAAAGTAGCTTCAAGGCCAGGAAGTAGGCTGCCACTATTTGCAGGAATATCTCCAATATTCCAAGTAATCTTTCTCGTTTTAGAATCAAAAGAAATGGTGCCATCAGATATTGTAGTTTTTCCAGTCCATTTTACACCTTTTGGTAAAACAGCAGTCACCTTGACCTTTTCTGCATCGTTAGTCTTATTACTAACATACCAATAAATTACGTAAGAGGTGATTTTGCCTGCCTTGGGAGGTATTGGTCCTGAACCAACCTTTCTTCCTTCATAATCCACATAATGTCCTTCAGACCTGAGACTGAGGCTGGTAGCAATTTTGGTTTCAGTCTCACTACTTTCATCAAGTACCTGGTGAATCTCTTCTACGTCAGCTTCTGTCATGACTTTATTCTTTAAAACAAAATTCTTATCCTCTGCCTTACTTACTTCAATAGTCTCTTTTATCCTAGCCTTCAAACTAACAGTTATTTCTTGATCTGGCTTTAGGGAAGCAAGGCTCTCCAAGGTATCTTTAGACCAAAATATTTTTTCAGATGTGATCTTCCCATCTACAGCTTCGATAGACCCACCATCTACGATATCTAAATCTAGATTATTATTAATAATAACATTCTCAAATGTTACATTGCTTATGTTTTTAATTTTAGTCGTAAATTCTACTTCCTCACTTGGACTAGCAACTTTTTTATTAACCGAATGGCTGATTTCTATTTCTGTCTTAATTAGTTTAACCTTACTTTCGATTTTTTGCTGAGGAAAAGTCTGGCCACCTGCAACAAGACTAAGGTTAGCTTTAAAAATCTTACTTTCATCTGGTTCACCAGACAAAGTGCCTTTTATTCTTATCTCTTGTTCTTGGTTAGATTCCAAACTTAGATCACTCCAAACATTATTATCATCAGAGGGTTCTGTATCTGAAGATGAAAATTCAAAACCATCTGGGTACTGAACTTCGATCATTATTCCAGAAATAGCATTTCTTGTGATGTTACCATACTTTATTATCCATTCTATTTCTGAGTCTTGAGGAATATTCTCTGCTAAATCACCAGCTAGGGTAATACCATAAGTAGAGATCTTAGTAATCAGTTTCTTTTCTTGACTAAAACGAGAACTGACATTTTGGGGCTTATACGAGAAATTAACCCTGATTTCTTTGTCTTGATCCGGCTCACCAATTAACTGTCCCGAGGCGACTATTTTTTTCTCTGAATGAGCTTCAATTTTATCTATAACCCAGGTATGTTCACTTGATACCTCGGGATCAGAAGATATAAAAATAAATCCTTCGGGGTAAATTACCTCAATCTCTATATTTTCTATAGCCACTTCTTCTTTATTATTACAAAGGAATTCATAAGAAAAAGTTTCTCCTGAAGCGATTGTTTCAGGTCCCCGGACTTCAAAATCTACTTTGGATCCTAAAAAAGTAGGCTTTCTGATGGTAAACCAAACACCCAGTCCACCTAATGCTAAAATAGCCACAATTATTCCGATTGTAATCAAGACTTTTTTCTTACTCACTTTTCTCTTACTGGTTGGAGAGGCTTTTTGAAGCCTTCTATTAATTTCTTCTATATTAACTGTTTCCTTCTCAACCTCTTCTCTAGAAGTCTTAACTGGCGTCAAACCTGGAACTTTGGTGCCAGGCTTACTGTAAACAGTTAACCCATCTATGTTATGTTTTTTAGAAAAGTCTACCATAACAGCTAAATGATTATTTATCTATTAAAATTCTAGTATTTTTTAAATCTAAAGTCAAGCAAACCTCTCTAATTTCTCTATCTTCTTTACAAAATCCCTTGCTTTAAGTTCTCTTTGTAAAATATACTTAACAAAATTGCTTACAATGTTTCTTGCTTCTTTAAATAACGGCTTGTCTAATTTCAGTCTAACGGTGAGGCTAAAATCTTTTTCTAAAAGATATCTTATTGTTTTTATAGCATTAGGGGTTATCTTTGTACTTCTTATATCCTGCTTTCTGCATCTAGCACATAAAAGTCCCCCCAGTTTAAGACTAAAATAATTTAAATTAGGTTTAATTAATTTTCCACAAGTCAGACATTTTTTTAATTGAGGAGCATAACCTAAAAGAGACAGAAACCTCAATTCAAATGAGCGTATAACTAGATAAAGCTTATCAGTGCCTATGATTGTTTTTTGATTTAAAGTTGCCAAGATCTCCTTAAGTAATTTGAAAATCCGATAATCTTTTTGTTTCTCTGGGGTAAGCTTATCTAAAAGTTCTACTACATAGTAGGCTAGACTGGTCTTCTTTAGATCAGCTCTTAGATTACGAAAACTCTCTTGAGCCCTGCAAGCAGTGATAGTATCCAGACCTTTTCCTTCGACTAGTGATAAATCAACTATATTAAATAGCTCAAGATGTCCTCCAAGTTTGCTTAAGACTTTTCTTACACCCAAGGCTTTAGCTCTAACTTTCCCATACTTAGAAGTATAAATAGTCAAAATCCGATCTGCTTCACCCAAATCTTGTCGTCTTAAGACTATTCCTTTTGTTTTGTAAATTTTCATTTTTTCACTCCTAGCCAAACCCTCAGTCCATTTATTTCGACTTCTTTTTCCACGTCCACTTTTTCCTTTTCTTTCTCGAGTTCCAAAGATATAGTCTCTTGTTTGATATAATCACCAAAATTGCTAATCATTTCTAGAATCTCCTCATCATCAGTCTGAAAATAACTAGTAATTTGATCATTAACACTATATTCAGCCCGCTTGCGCATATTTTGAATATGTCGAATTAGCTCACGAGCTATTCCTTCTTGTTTTAGTTCTGGAGTAATTTTAATATCAAGGCCAACTTCTAAATCTTTTTCTTCTTTGGTTTTTAGATCCTTTCCTATTTTTTCGACTATTGAGACTTCTTTAACATTAAGCTCGTCTTTTATTAAATCTAGGAGATCTTGATCTTCTTTAACTTTTAACTTCTTAGTCTTAACTTCTAACTTCTCGAGGGGCTGCTTCACCTTAATTTTATTTTCTACCCTTAAGCTCAGTCCCAAAGCTACAACATCTCGAACTAACTGCATTTTTTCGTTCAGTTTTTTATCAATTACCTTTTCATTAGCTTTTGGCCAACTGCAGAGATGAACAGACTCTGGAACACCCTTCATGACCCCTGTTACTAGATTCTGATATATCTCTTCAGTTACAAATGGTAAAATGGGAGCCAACAACCGAATGTATTTTGTCAACACTTCATATAGGGTTTCATAAGCTTGTCTTTTATCTTCTTTATTCTCTGCCTTCCAGAATCTTCTTCTTGAACGACGTACATACCAAGTGGAAAGGTCATCCAAAAACTTTTCTAACAACCTCATAACTTCAGCCAGATCATATTTTTCTAGTCTATTTGTTGCTTCTAAAATGAGAGTATTTAGAGAGGAAAGAATCCATTTATCTAGCCTGTGGCTTATAGCTGGTAGCTTATGGCTGGGCTTAAATTTATCAATAATGGCATAATTAACAAAAAACAAATATACATTCCAAAGCAAAAGCAACTTTCTTCTAGCTACACCAGCCATCTTATAGCCAAAAAGGACGTTATAAGCTGGATTTTGAGCACAGTAAAGCCAACGCATAACATCAGCCCCCATCTTTTCTGCTGCTTCATCAAACCAAATAACATTACCAAGAGATTTATGCATGGCTTGACCTTTTTCATCCAAAAGTTTTTCATAAGTAAAGGCCGTTTCATAAGAGGCTTTGTTTTCCAAGGTAACAGACATAAAAAGTAAAGAGTAAAACCAAAGTCTTACTTGCTCTCTCATTTCACAAACTAATTTGGCTGGAAACCATTTTTGCCAATAGCTAGGTTCTTTTAAATATTTCAATGTTGAAAAAGGCACAATGCCAGCATCAAGCCAGCAGTCACCTACTTCTGGAATTCTAGAGACTGGTTTTCCACA
The DNA here is from genome assembly GCA_030603885.1 of bacterium. GTDB lineage: Bacteria > Patescibacteriota > JABMPQ01 > JABMPQ01 > JAUVWW01 > JAUVWW01. Next base: position 51,633 of record JAUVWW010000002.1, on the reverse strand, counting down.
TTTTGGGCATTTAATTTTTATTTCATCTATCCAAGGCCGATGAAGTTCTAAAAGATCATCGACTTTTTTAGGATCCAATGCTTTCTTCTTTAATTCTTCTTTAGATTCAATAATAACTATCTCACCACATTTGCAAGGATAAAAAGGCAGAGGCAATCCCCAAAATCTCTTACGAGAAATACACCAATCTTGCATATTGATCAACCAATCTTGCATTAATTTACCTACATGGCTAGGCAGCCATTTTACTTTTTTTGCTTCTTTCATCATTGGCTCTCGGATTTCCCGTGATTTAATAAACCATTCTTCAACTAGCCGAAAAACTAGTTCTTTTCCACAACGCCAACAGTGAGGATATCTATGTTTATATTTTTCTGACTTAAAGAAATAACCTTTCTTTTTTAAATCTTTGTAAATATCGTCTCTAACTTCATGTACATCCCGGCCCGTTAGCCAAGCAAAACCTTCTTTATAAATTCCAAATTCATCTAGAGGAGCAATCTCAGCTAATTTATGCTCTTTTCCTAATTGATGATCTTCCTGACCACAACCGGGAGCAATATGAACAATGCCTGTTCCTTCAATTTCTGATACCTCTTTCCAAGGTATAATTTTATGAACTACATCTTTTTGAGCTTCCAGTTCATCAAAAGGACCGATATATTCAAGCCCAACCAAGTCTTGACCCTTAAATTCCTCTACTACTTCATAATCCATCCCTTCTAAAACTTCTAATCTAGCTTTGGCTAGAATCAGGTATTGTGAGGCAGGATGGCTCGCGAGTTTAACCTTTACATAAGTCAAATTAGGATTAACCGCACAAGCTGTATTGGAAGTTAAAGTCCAGGGAGTAGTAGTCCAAACTAAAAGGTACTCGTTCTTTCTGTCTTTTATGGGCAACTGTATATAAACAGCATCATGTATCACTTCTTTATAAACGTCAGCTAACTCGTGTTGAGAAAGAGAAGTTCCACAACGAGTACACCAAGGCATAACATTAGTTCCTCGATAGAGCCATCCTTTTTGGTAACATTTCCTCAAAAAATACCAGATATACTCAATATTGGTATCGGACATAGTATAATAAGAATTTTCCCAATCCATCCACTGACCCAATCTTTTTGATTGTTCAGTTTGGATCTTAGAATATTTATCAACCCTGGCTCTACAAGCTTTGGAAAAATTTTCTAATCCGTAATTTATAATGTCTTTCTTGGATTTAAAACCTAATTCTTTCTCCACCTCCACTTCAACCCAAAGTCCTTGACAGTCAAATCCATTTTGCCAACGCTGATCAAATCCTTGCATGGCCTTATATCGCTGAAAAACATCTTTATAAGTCCTTCCCCAGGCATGGTGAACACCCATAGGATTATTGGCTGTCATCGGTCCATCAATAAACGACCAATGCTTTTTGCCTTTGAGTTTCTTTTGCAGTTTCTCAAAACACTTATTCTTTTCCCAAAAATCCAAAATCTTATGTTCTAATTTCGGAAAGCCTGGTCTTGCGTCTACTTTCTTAAACATAGTTTAATTAAAGTTAATTACATAATTCTATTCTACTAATAAAAAACACTCTTGTCTACTCCCATATAATGGGGTTTAGACAAGAGTAAACTCGTAGCTTATTATCTTATACCTTTTTCCTAGCTCGGCGCTTTCGAGGCTTGGGACTCATCTTGGCTACCCTCTCATAAACTTCTAGAGTTTCCCTAGCACATTTCTCCCAAGAAAATTTCTCAGCCTGCTTAAATCCCACTGTAATGAGCTCGTTATATAATTTTTTATCTGTCAATATCTTGCGTATTGCTTGACTGAGATCCTTTATTTTATGTGGATCAATTAAGACTGCGGCTTGACCTGCTACCTCAGGCATTGAGGTAATGTTAGAGCAGATCACCGGTGTTCCTTGACGCATGGCTTCTAGAATAGGTAAACCAAATCCCTCATAATACGAAGGAAGAATAAATAGATCAGCCGCGTCTAAAAGTCCTATCTTATCTTCCTGGGGTACGTAGTCACAAAATATCACTTTTCTTGAGAGTTTTAAATCTTTGACTGTCTTAAATATATCTTTAAATAACCATCCTTTGGCTCCGGCAATGACTAACTGATAATTTTTGTATACACTAGTCTTCCTTAGCTTGTTAAAGGCTTTAACTAATCCAATGATGTTTTTTCTAGGCTCCAAAGTTCCAATAAATAAGATGAACTTTTTCTTAATATTATATTTCTTTCTCACCTTTAGATTCTTTTTTACTCTTTTATCCACTCCTTCATAAATTACTTCAACTTTAGAGGCAGGGATTTTTAAAAACTTGGTTATATCTTTCTTTGTAGATTTTGAGACGGCTATAATTTTTTTTGCCTTTTTGACACTAGTAGGAACAGAAACTTTAGTGGCGAATTTTTGTCTTCTAGGAAACCACTCTGCTTGATGATAGATAGCCAAATCATGAACAGTAACCACGGCTGATTTTGAGTAAGCTAAAGGAATAGTGTAAGCGGGTGAGTGATAAACATCCAGCCATTGTCTTCCTAAAAAAGCAGCCACCAAGAGATGGGAGTAAGCAAAGGGAAGAAATTTCTTATATTGTAAAAAGGGGAAATATTTAATGGTAGAATTATCTCTTCTAAAATAGTCAATATCCTTTGCCTTTTTATCAAAAAACAAATAATATTCGTTTTTGTTATCTAGTTTAAGCAAATTATCTACCAAATGATAAGTATAATGAGCCACCCCAGCTCTTGCCTCTGGTTTTGCTGGATCTAAAATTGTTCGACAATCAATACCTATGCGCATAGATTTAGAACTTATTAAACAACATAGTATGATTCATGAAATTTTCTATCTTTAATTCCTATCACTTGCATTTTAAAAGGTAAATCCATTTTTTCTATCTTCTCTCTTATTATAGCAAATTCTTTATCAGAAAGGTAAAATTTGTCTATAAATTCTTTTGCCTTTCCTTGAGGTGAAAACTGGAAGATACGCCATTTATAGATAAATTGAGGAATTACTCTAGCTATCTTGGTTATATAATCCTTATTTATACTAGTTAGGCACGTAGATATTATAACGCGAATATCTTTATTTTTCAACCAGGAAAGAGATTGCATGACTTGTCTAAAGTGCCCTTTGCCTCTAAAAATTCGATTAGTTTCTTCATTATAGCCATCCAAAGGCAAATTAATCTGATCTAAGTTTCTCTCCATTTTATCAAATAAATCTTCTCTAAGCAAGAGTCCATTGGTATGAAGAATAGTATAAAGTCCTTGCTCTTTAGCAAATTCAATCAATTTAACAATATCTTGTCTTAAAAGCGGCTCCCCGCCAGTGAAAACTAAAGAGGTACCCCCTTGTTTTCTAAATTGCTCAATCTTATCCAGAGCTTTTTGAGTAGAAGGTTCTTTAATTCTAGTAGGTCTAAAGCAATATTCACAGGCCAGATTACATTTAGAGGTAACATTCCAGACAATAATTTTTGGCTTTCTCTTCATATTTCTATTGTAACATAATTTTAATCTGTCAACCAAAAAGAAAAGAGCGGCCGATAATTGGCCGCCCTCACTCGCGTGAGCTTCTAGGAGAGTTTACAGAAAAATTCTAGCCAAATTTTGGCTTAAATAAAGCAAGATGCTGCCTACATTCTCTCTGGAGCACTTATTCCCATCACTCCCAAAACATTCTCTAAAACTATCTTTGTGGCATTAACTAAAGCTAAGCGAGCCTGGCTCAGCTCTTTGTCATCCGAAATTACCCTACATTTTTCATAAAAGTCATGAAAAGTTGTAGCCAATTGCATAGCATAATATGGAAGTCTATGCACTTCATAATCTCTAGCTGTATCCTCGATAATTTCTGGGAATTTAATTAGCTGACGGATTAAATTCAACTCTGCCTGATGATTCAATAATTCTAAGTTCTTGGCTTGTGGTTTGAGGCTCTTGGCTTTTCTTAAAATACTAGAAATACGAGCGTGTGCATATTGAACATAAAACACTGGATTTTTTTCCGATCTTTCTTTAGCCAGATCTAAATCAAAATCCATGTGGGTATCTAAGCTATTCATCAAAAAGAAAAATCTAGCTACATCCAGGCCAACCTCATCTACTAACTCTTCTAAAGTCACATAAATTCCAGCCCGTTTAGACATTCTTACTTCTTTGCCGCCCTTTATTAGCCGAACCATCTGGTGAATTAGTATTTTTAATTTATTACCGTAACCTAAAGCCTCAATACCGCCAAGAACTCTTTTTACATCTCCAGCATGATCTGCTCCCCAGATATCAATTACCTTATCAAACCCTCGTTCAAATTTATCTTTGTGATAGGCCATGTCTGGTAGACAATAAGTAGGGGTTCCATCTGATCGAACTATAACCCTATCTTTGTCATCTTTAAATTTGGTAGACTTAAACCATAAAGCTCCTTCTTTGTAATAGGCTAACTTCTTTCTTTTGAGAACGGCTATAACTTTGTCTATCTTATTTTTATCATAAAGTGATTGTTCGGAAAACCAGACATCAAATTTAATTTTGAGCTTTTTCTTGATGAAATCCTCAACCTCCTTTTCTATAATTTTAGCAGCATAAAAACCAGCTTCTTCAGCGGATAAACTTTTGACATCCTTTTTGTATTTTTTCTTTATCTTTTTTGGCAATTCTTTGATGTAGTCACCACCGTAAACTTGGGCTAAACCCTTAACTGATTCTCCTAATTGCCTAATTTGAGTCGAAGCTTTAGCATCATTCCAATAAAATTCTCGCTCTACTTTATAGCCTGATTTTTCTAAAACTGAAGTTAAAGTATCTCCAAAAAAGGCTCCTCTGCCATTACCTATGGTTAGGGGCCCAGTGGGATTGGCAGAAATAAATTCGACTTGGACTTTTTTGCCTTTACCAATTTTGCTTTTACCGAATTTTTCTTCTTGCTTAATAATCTCTTTGGTTTGCTCAACTAAAAACTTTGGACTAAGAACGAAATTAATAAAACCTGGTTTGACTGCTTCAACCTTATCAAATAATTCCTTAGTAACTTTATAACTTACCAACTTTGTAACTAATAAATTGGCTATACCTAAAGGACTTTTTTTGGCTTTCTTAACCAACTGCATAGCAATGTTTGTTGAATAATCTCCAAAAGCCTTTTCTCTTGGGTATTCAATCACAATTTCTGGAATTTCAAATTTAGGCAGTTCTTTCTTCCTCTGAGCTGATTGAATAGCTTTTTTGACTAATTTTTCGATCTGATCTTTGATCATCATAATTTAACAATATAACAATTTAACCATTTTGGCAAAATAAAAATCCTGCAAGTCTTGTTAAAACTTGCAGGAATCCAGAAGTAATATCTTTAGTCACAAGCACCTGGAGGAAAAGTAAGAAACCATTCTCCCTCAACACTTAATTTCGGCGGATTTTTTTCAGCAGTTTCGTTTACTTTGCGTATGGTGTCAAATAGTTTCTCTATAGTTGACTGTATACCACAAGAAAAAGGTCTAAGCATCTCTTTTACCCACTCTCTCAATTTTTTATTTTCCATCTTTTTCTTTACCGCGTCTTTATCATCGCTAAAGAAAACAATCTCAGAATAGGGAATTTGTTTTTCGATGCCACGGTCATACCAGATAAAGCCATAGCGAATTCCAAGCTTTTTCATAAAATCCCTAATCAAATTGTCAAAGTTGGATTCGGTCGTCGGTCCAAGCTTTACTTTTACACCATAGACTTTGTAGAGGTAGTACACTTCTGCCAACACAAGTACGCTATACCATCGTTGGAAAGATGTATTATAATGGGTGTAATTTGCGTATCGCCTTATCTCAAGAGAGTCTCCAATCTTTGGATTTCCTGCACAGAATAAAATGGCTTCTTGTAAGCAATCCAAATAGCGTTTACTTTGCCACATTGTCTCTGCGTCGATTACCAGTGGCTGACTGTTCGGACTAAAAAGCGAAATAGCCACGGCACGCAGGTACTTCCCGCGTGTTTCCGCAGAACATATGATTTCTGGGTATTCTTTTATACTGGATAAAAGAAACTCCACTGCTTGGACCGCTGCTTTCTCGCTGTACTCGTTAACCAATATCTTCTGCGCTGCATTTACAACGGCATAGAGAGATGCATCCAACACTACACCTTTGAAATCGGCCCCAGCAAGCCAGGCAAAGAAATCTAAAATGTTCGTATTCTCGCCGAAAGTTGGGATTAGGGGATTATAGCTCACCCCTTTGTATATGCGCGGCGTTCCTTCCGAAACTATATCAAAAAGCTCAGATACATGAGGCACGATGATTTGTTCAATCTTCCGCCATGGTTGGAAAATATTTTCCCAATCTTTTATAATCCTTTCCCTCTCTCCTAATTTTTTGTTTCTCAGCTTGTACTCTACAAATGCCTCAGAGAGCTCACCCTGAAAATTACCGCCAACCTTTCTACCAGCTCCTGTTACTCCACAAATCTTTTTTACAACCTTATTATTGGTAACTCTTCTCATTTTTACCTCCCCTTCCTGCTAAGCAGGAATTCTAAAGTTTAGACCTCTAAACAACTCCACCTATTATCTCTCTTTACATATTCACCTCCTTGTTTAATTTTTGGATATAAAGAACAAACCAAAAACTCCTCATAACGAGGAGCTAGTTTATTTTTATATAAATACAAACCAAACTAACCCCTCGCTAAGAAGAGTTAACTTGGTGATGAGAAACTATGTTTTTGGGTAATGTGTTCATATTGATTATTTCTTTTTTAATCTGTCTAAAACTAGTCTATACCCTCCCATGCCATAATGAAGCCAGTGGGCTACCCGAGCTACTGTAGTGGTCGATGTCTTTATCTTTTCTGCTATTTCTCTATACGACATACCCTTATCTAACATTTGTGCCATCTGCCAACGAACAACGAATTCACGGATCTCTTCCAGAGTTAAAAGATCTCTAAAAAATCTTTCACATTCTTTGACTGTTTTTAGGGTCAAAATAGCTTTAAATAACTCTGTAGTCTTTGGACTAGTCCATCTATAATCTTGTACCATAAGTTTATATTACTGTATTAGCACATTAACATATTAATACAGATAGATTCCTTTGTCAAGGGTTTTTATACAATTTTTGAAAAAAGTCAAACAATTTTGGCTTATTTAAACCATTATACTACTTGTCTAAGATAAGGTGTATAGGCAACACTTTATAAATCTCCAATACCAAAATCAACAACTAAAACAACTACTCTAATTTTTTCTCCTACTGGATACTGAAATACTGACAACTAGTTCCAACTAAGTAGAAGTACACTCAAAACCAGTACTAAAATTCTTTCATAAATTCCTTTCTGTTTTTTGTTATTTAGAATTAAAATGAGCCGCAGATCCATCCCTGGATCTGCGGCTACCAATAATCAGAATATGCCATGTGTAAGGGGATCTCCGTGCCTACGGTACAAACGGCTAGATAATACCCTTCTCATGTTACATAAATCTTCTCTTGTTGTGTTACCCCATATTCCTTTAATAAAATAATTCTTACTATCAGCATAATCCTCCAAAATTTTCTCTACCATTTCAATTATTTTTTCGGTCTCTTCTTTATCCATAGAGCGCGTAATGTCTGTGTTAATTATCCAGACAAAAATTTCAATGTTACCGTACTCAGTAAAACATCTCCAATTTCGTCGAACTCCTATAATATGTGGAAGATGTCGAACTTTCCCTTCAACCTCTGATGCAAACTTCTCTGTTTTTGCTATACCACTACCAGCACAAGGCCCACAACCTCCTTCCGTGCTTGCTGCCATCATTAAGGCAATTTCTAAAGTCATAATACCTCCTTTTCCCGTCTTTTTTTGACGGAATTTGAATTTCTCTCCTGGCGGCACTGTGCCCCTATGTCCAACTGCTTCAGCAGCCGGAACCAGGATTTCTAAAAACATTCACGACGAAAATAATACACAATAACGCACATAGGCTACCCGAATTTCTTGATCTCCGCCAGATCTAAAGCGCCATCCTTAAAAACACCAGGTTCCTAGAACAAAGTAAAATCCTTGGAATCTTTGATCTTTTGTTTTTAGTTTTCCATTTTTGTAGAAAGTAACCCAAGCGTAACCATGACAGTAAATCCCTTGAATCTCTTGATTTCTTGCCAAATAGGCCATCTTCAATCTTCCGTTTTTATAAAAAGTAACCTCAGTTCTTCCCTTGCATATAACTCCCTGAATTTCTTGGTCCTCTTTTGACAAGATGGCATATTTTAGTTTTCCATTTTTATAGAATGAGTTTGCCCCTTTTATACACCTTATCCCGTTGATATTGATATTACCACTATCACTACAAGAGATGAGAACCATGATCAATAATCCGCAGCAAAGCACCATTTTCTTCAACATAATACACCTCCTTTTTGATTTTTTAATGAGAGGGCTCGGGAGGATTCGAACCTCCAATACTCTTTAGAAAGAGATAGTTTAACATTAGCCTACAAGCCCATTGTTCAAAGAATGCTTTTCTCTATACCTAAATTTTTTCTTCATGTTTAAAATAAAAACCGTCCTTAAATCAAAAACCTCTCATTTGAGAGGTCGATTTTGGACGGTCTTATTGTTTTACAAAACTTTAAAAATAATCTTCTAATCCAAACCAACCTCTCCTAGAGAGGATAAACATATCTGTACCAAGTTTGCATTGGAAGACTATTCATAATCTTATCTTTAGATTACCAAATTATAAAATCTTGTCAAGGGTTTTCTAAAATTTTCTAGAAATTCTTTTAATTTTTTGGCTTATTTAAAGGTTTTTTATCCCAAATTATATTGACAGCAGAAATATACAGGAATGTAATAAAATGAAGGTTAAAAAAGTCTTGCACATTATCAAAATTTAGATTTGGGAGGCAAAAATGGACAAATATGAAAAATGGGCATTAATTTTTATAATAATAGCTGTGGTTAGTTTCCTTGTATTCTTTGCTTGGTATCACTTAACGGTTCAGCAACCCCAGACTAAAGTCACAAGTGCAGAAATAATCTGCACTTTTTTATTAAAAATCAGGCGCTTTGCCTGACCTACAATTTAATCAAAACAATCTACTCCTCTATCAACTCATTTATTTTCCTAACCACACTCGCCCAAGTGTATTTTTGGGCTAATTTTTTATTATATTCTCCTTTCTCTTTTATTTTTTTCGGTCTAGATAAAAGCCAGCAAATTTTGGAAGCCAAGTCTGGAATACTTCCTTCTTTAAATAACAAACCTGATTTTTTAGAAACTAATGATCTAATCTTGGGATAATTAGTAGCTACAATGGGCTTTCCACAAGCCATATATTCAAAAATCTTTAAAGGTGAAAAATAATAGCCGTATTTAGCAAACCTTCCCTTTTTTGACCTTGTAACATTAAAAGGAGCAATGCATATTTTTGACTGATTAATATAATCCACCACCTTTTTTAATGGCTTGCGTCCTGTCAAAATAAAACTTTTTTCCAAACCATAAAATCGAATCAGCTCTTTAACCTTCTTCTCTCTTACTCCTCCGCCTAACAGTATAAATTTTGTCCCAGGAAATCTGGCTAATATCTTTCTAGCCGCCCTGACTAGATCCTCTAATCCATCCCATTCTTTAAAAGACCCTGCATAGCAAACATCGTATTTTAAAGGCAAGTCATTGGCATAGAATATTTCAGGATCAAATCCTGCTTCAACAATAAAAACTTTCTTTCTTATCCAAGGACTAAAAAAGATTTTAGTGTAGGCAATAATGCTTTTAGCCCTCAATGCAGAAAACTTGGAATAAATATAATCAATTACCTCCAAAATCAAAGGCTTGGCAGATAAAAAAGAGGCTACGGCTCCCACTCCTAGAGAATGGGCTCTCTCTAAAATCAAATCACAATTATATTTTCTAACTAATCTAGAAACTTTGATTCCCAAAAGAAAATTGGGGATAAATTTTAAAATCTTTAAAAACTTGCGCCATCTAGATTTTTTGACTTGCCTTGACGATCTAACAATACCTCGCAAAAGCCTATGGATATGTAATTTACCAATTTTTTCATATTCTAAATCTCCTTCAAATCTCTCTGAAACAATATGAACCTCATGCCCCAGTTTGGCTAATTCTTTGGCTACGGCATAGGTATGGGTGGTAGCCCCAATGGCCTCTTTTAAACCACGAGAGATATGAACAGTTGTAGCAACATAGCAGATGCGCATAGCAAAATATTATATTCCTATCTTAGCAGATTATTAATAAAAGAAAAATTCTCGTAATTCTATCTTTATGCTACACTTTAATCATGACTAACCTAGCTTTTAACAAACGCGCAAAGTACGACTACGAAATTCTAAAGAAGTATGAAGCCGGAATTGAACTTACCGGCCCAGAGGTAAAATCAGCTAAACTAAAGCAAATCAGTCTTAAAGGAAGCCATGTCACTATAAAAGATGGGCAAGGCTGGCTTTTGAATTGCCATATCTCGCCATATAAAAAAGCAAGGCTTGAAGGTTATGATCCAACTAGAACCCGTAAGCTATTACTTCATAAAAAGGAAATAGATTCTATTTTAGGCAAATTGAAGCAAAGAGGCTTGACACTGATACCCCTTGGAGTATATACTAAAAGAGGGTTGATAAAGGTAGAATTTGGTTTATGCCGAGGAAAAAGAAAGTATGAAAAAAGGGAGCTCATTAAAAAAAGAGAGGCTGAAAGAAAAATTAGGCGTGCTTTGCGAGGAAAGCTAGAGTAAGGGGTTTTAATAAGGGGATGACAGGCTTCGATAGAAACTTCAATTTGAAGATAGCAGGCCGAGCTGGAATAACTCGCAAAACTGTTCCAAAATAGTAAGTGCAAACTTACAACCTCAAACTGTAGAAGTCTGCTAAGGCAGCTTCTTCCGCCTACTTTGTCTTCCCTGAAAGACAAAGTAAGGTGTCATAAACTCAGGGTATAACAGCTCTTTAGCTTGACAGGGTTGTCGAATTTTTCCAAGCTTTTGGCTTTTGGATTTTGTTTATTTTCGACTAAAAGCCAGAAAAATAAAAATAAACTAAGCCTGTAGAAATTTTTAGATTGATTCTCTAGACGGGGGTTCAACTCCCCCCATCTCCACTTAATAATTTTTAATTTTTTAAACCTATCCAAACTTCCCAAAAAATCAGAATCAACTATCAGATTGGAGTACCTAAAGTTCGAGTCGTTGATGAAACTGGAAAAAATTTGGGTATCCTAGCAACAGAAAAAGCCCTTACCTTAGCCAAAGAAAAAGGGCTTGATTTAATAGAGGTATCTCCGAAAGCTCAGCCTCCGGTATGTAAAATCCTAGATTATGGAAAATATAAATATCAGCTAATGAAGAAGGAACAGAAACTAAAGAAAAAGCAAAAAAAGGTGGCCGTTAAAGGAATCCGAATCTCTTTAAGAACCTCAAAGCATGATCTTGCCTTTAAAGCTAGACAAGCAGATAAATTTGTTAAACAAGGACATAAAGTAAGAATTGAGCTAGTCTTAAAAGGGAGAGAGTGGACTCACCGAGACTTGGCTAAAAAGAGGTTTGATGAATTTATTGAGATAATGAAGGAAAAGGTAAAAATTGAACAAGAGCCCAAAAGACAAAGGCTAGGGCTAGCTATGATTATCACAAAAGTAAGTTGAAAGTCATGAAACTAAAAACTCACAAAGCAACAGCTAAAAGAATTAAGATAACTAAAAGAAAAAAATACCTGCATAGGAAAACTCATCAGGATCATTTTAATGCTAGAGATCCCGGAAAGAAAACAAGAGCTAAAAGAAGACTAAAAAGAGTTCATATAACTTCTAGACAGCAGATAAAACGATTATTACCATATGGATAAACCAAATTGCTAATTGTTAATTGTTATTATGGTTAGAGTAAAAAGAGGAGTAGCTAAAAGAAAAAGAAAAAAGAAAATAATAAAAAGAGCTAAAGGTTATCTGGCTGCCCGACACAAAAAATACAGAGCAGCTAAAGAGGCTTTACTTAAAGCTGGGGTTTATGCTTATCGAGATAGGAGAGTAAAAAAGAGAGAGTTTCGAAAACTTTGGATCCAAAGAATCAATGCTGCTTGTAGACAGCATGGTCTAACCTATGGTAAATTTATTAATGGCCTAAAAAAAGCTAAAATAGAACTGGATAGAAAAATTCTAGCCGATTTAGCAGTTAGCCATCCTAAAACTTTTAAAAAGATAGTTGAAACCATAAAATCATGACTATAAAACAAATCTACCAATTAGCTATTAAACTAGGCTCAAAAGCTGATCTTAGAGGAAAATCTGGTATCCAAAGAAAGTTAAAAAGAGAAAGAGAGAAATTAAAAGAGTTATCAAAAGAAGAACAAAAAGAATTTGATCGAGAAAGATTGGTCAATCCTTACTCTGATACTAGAATTTTATTTGGTGAGCCAAATCAAAGAGTAAAACAAATTCTAGCTGGTATCGATATTAGCGTTAGTGAAATTTTAATGGCTGATAGGCTTTCAGAAAAAGGTAAACAGATTGATTTAATAATCAGTCATCATCCATTAGGAGAAGCTTTAGCTAGATTGGATGATGTTATGGAACTCCAAGCTGATTTAGTGGCTAAACTGGGTGTGCCCATTAATGTAGCCGAGGATTTAATTGAAAAAAGAATGAGTGAGGTTTTCCGTTCTGTTTCTTCTCAAAATCACAATCGACCAGTCGATGCAGCAAGAATCCTAAAAATCCCTCTACTCTGTTCTCATACTGCCTGTGACAATTTGGTAGCTAAATTTTTAAAGAACAAAATAGATAGGGCTAAACCAGAAACTGTAGCTGATATTATGAAACTTTTAAAATCCATCCCTGAATATAAAATAGCAGCCAAGATGGGTGCTGGTCCTTCTATTTTTGTAGGAAAACCTGAGAGAAGAACAGGAAAAATTGCTTTATCTGAGGTGACTGGAGGAACATCGGGAAACAAAAAAATATATGAGAGATTAAGTATGGCTGGGGTAGGAACTATTGTTGGCATGCATATGCAAGAGGAATGGAAAAATGAAGCAGAAAAGCATCACATTAATGTTATTATTGCTGGTCATATGGCTTCTGATTCTTTAGGAATGAATCTATTTTTGGATAGATTAGAAAAAAAAGGAATAAAAATAATCCCTTGTTCAGGATTGATTAGAGTCAAAAGAAGATAATCAGTAATTTCTTTTGACCAAATACCATCCTACAAGTGCTATTCCTAGACTATCAATTCCCACATCCAAAATATTAGCATGCCTTCCCTCAATAAAACCTTGATGGATTTCATCTGAAATGGCATAGAAAAAAGAAAAAATAAAAGCCCAAATGAGGGCTTTTTTTGTTTGAGGTTTATTTTTAGGATTTAAAGCTTTGTATACTAAAAAAGTGAGAATGCCAAACTCAGCTGCATGGATCATCTTGCGTAAAATCAGATCCCAAATTCCATAGGTGATTCTTAGAGAAGGAATAGATGAGAAATAGAATATTATTCCACACCATAAAGCTACGGCTAACCATCTAAAAATAGACTGTTTATGAATCATTCGCGTAAATTAGCGTAATTACTATTTTCTTGCCTTACCAAAACTTCCCAAAATTGGTTTTTCTAACTTTACAAATTGCTTGGGAGTTAGGCTTACAGAATAAGTATAATCTCCTCCATTGACAATCATCTTTGATACTTTCATCAAAGCTTTATCTAAATAGACAGGTAGTTTCTGTAAAGTTCCAAATGGAGGATTAGCTCCAACTTTACCTTTAAGATTCTTTTTCATCCAAGTCTCTTGAGCAAAACTCATCTTCTTGACTGCTTTCTTGTCTTCTTTTTTTCTTTGGGCATTGATCACTTTCTTTAACTTAGGCACATCTAAGTTTCTGGTAGCAGGAACAATGGCAATCACATATTCTCTGTCTATCTTCATCGCCAGGTCTTTGCCGATTTGTTTAGGATCAACATGCAAGGTCTTGGCTAAATCAAAAGCAGTATAGACCATTTTATGTTTTAGGACTTCGTATTTGATTTTGTTTTTGTTTAAAAGATTTAGAAGCGCTTGAGATACTGGCATAGTTTATCACCTCCTTTCTTAGATAATTCTTCATTCATTGTACATTAAATCTTAAATTTTTAAAACTTTGTCTAACACTTTATTCACACACCAAATAATGCCTTTTGGAGTGTTTACTTTTATATAATGTTCTTTTGGAATTTTTGGTGGCTCAAACTCTTTCTTTGTCTTTAAATACACTTTAATATCTGCATCAGAAATCTCTTTTAATTTTTTCCTTTTTCTTAAAAATTTCAAAATGGTTTTCTCGGGCGTAAAGCACTCTATTAGCCAATAAGGGATTTTCATGCTTTTAGCCATTTTGAAAGCTAGGTCTCGGTGGTATTGTTTTCCAAAAGTGGCATCTAAAATGACAGGCTGTCCATCCTTAAGTAACTTTCTAGCTCTCTTTATTATTTCTCTATACACTCGATCAGTAACTTGTTTGGCATAAATTTTTCTAAGGCCTTTCTTTCTGTACTCAAAAGGTTTGATACCTAAAAGTTCCTTCCTTACTAAATCCGAACGGATATGTTGGGCTAAAGCGACCCTGGCAAGATGAGTTGCCAACCAGCTCTTGCCTGAACCTACTGGTCCACACATAATCAACAAAAAGGGCTTGCTCTTAGAAAACTGATGGGCATATCTAAAGGCTAGAGCAAAATGAGCCTGAGCTTTTTCCTCAAATTTTTCTCTCTCTTCTTTAGAAATACTTAGATCTCTGGTATTGAAACTATAAACTTTTCCTCTGACATAAGCTCGGTAGCACTTATAAAAAGAAAGAAGTTTGGTCAATTCTTTATCTTTGGTATAAGTTATATATCTTTTTACTAAATAATCTGAAAGATCGCTTCGGTCAAGAAAGTCTAGATCCATGGCTAAAAAGGCAATATCTGAAGCTGTATCTTGATATCGAAATCGACGGTTAAATTCGATGCAATCAGTAATGTAGATCTTTTTGGGTAAAACATAAATATCAGAAGCTAGAAGATCTCCATGACAGTCTTTTATTTTACCCTGAGATATTCTTTTTTTAAAAAGAGTTCTGTTTTTTATAAAATACTCATTTACTTTATTTCTAATAAAATTGAAGATAGGCTTTGAGATAGTCTGGTCTACAAAGTCCTTTGTTTGGGAGAAATTCTCTCTCCAATTTTTCTTGACAACTTTTAAAGCACCAAATCTTTTAATATAGGAGGATGTTCTGGCTTGGCTATGAAATTGAGCAATGATCTTGGCTATTTTATCTATCTTTGGCTTAGTGACCTTTTTCTTAATAGCTAAGTAATCAAGAGCCCATTTTGGTTGAAGCTGTTTCATCTTTATTGCCCAATCAATTACTCTTCCTTGACCTCCTATTTGAATCTTTTTCCCTTTTTTAGTAATAGGGACCACATCCAAATAAACCTCTGGACAAATTCTTCTATTTAACCTTAGCTCTCTTTTACAAAAAAATTCCCTTCTTTTTAGAGTGGAAAAATTCAAATGAGAATATTTTACTGGCTTTTTTATTTTATAAACATACTTACCAGTTAAAAGAACCCAGGAAATATAGGTCTGGATGAGCTTTATCTTTCTTACTTTGTAAGGATAAGCCTTAGGATAAAGTAAGGCTTTGATCATTTTCTCTTGAGGCATACATTTTCAGTATAACAAATACGTGAGAGGCTGAGGCTTTTTAATGCTTATTTCAACTTCTCTTTTATAAATTCTTCTACTTTTTTCTTTAATTCCCGCCAGTGGCTAGAGGGAATTTTTAACTTTTCCTTTTTAGATAATTCAGTATAATGTTTTTTAAGCTCGGGATAATATATGAGATTAGCAACCCAAAAACCCTTAATAAATTTCTCGGGATTATAGGAACGAGATAGATATCTTGGACCACTTCTTGCTTCATAAGAAAAGAGTGCTCGGCCTTGCTGAGCCAGAGCAATTGCATCTTGAAAATAAATTTTTCTTTCATGCCCTTTGTATTTCTGCATTATTTTCAAAAGTTCATTAACCCGATCAAGGTCAGTGGCTTTCTCTCCGGCAAAGCGATGGGTTAACAAACTATTCCAATTATTTCCTAGGGCAGGGATTATTAAGCCACCATCAGAACAGATAGTTAAATAGCCAAACAAGTTCGAATATTGGGAAGCTTTCAATTCAGCGTTTTCTTTAAAGTTTTTGCCTATTTCTTTAAAATTTATCTTTTTCTTTAATTGGTCAAGATAGACTATATTAAAATCCAAATCTTCTATCACCCATTCTAAATATTTCTTTTTGGCGGGATTGGTAGTAGCAATTAAAATTTTAGCTTTCTTTTTCATAAATCCATCCTAATCAAAGATTATATTCCCAATAAGGTTGCCATCTGAATGGTACACTCAAACAATCTTCAAGGGTTTTACCACCAACCAGCGTATCTAAACCAAATTGAGTAGCACGATGACCAACAACCAAAACTGTCTTTTCTGGATGGTTTTTCTTTAACTCAAGATAGAAATCGTGAACTCTTACCATTGCTTGCTCGTAACTTTCTCCATTAGGAAAGGGTTCTTTTATCCTTTCTTTTTTCATTAGCTCCACTATCTCGCTTGGCTTTCCATTAAAATCTCCGTAGTTAAGCTCTCTCAACCTTCTATCAATAATAACAGGTAATTTATCTTCAAAGGCTATTTTTACTGTCTCTGCAGCTCTTTTAAAATCCGAGCAACAAATTAAATCTATTTTTATATCTTTAAACCTTTCTCCTAACTCTTTGGCTTGCTGGATACCAAGTTGGGATAATCCAACATCTTTCCAACCCGAAGCTATGTCCTTCTCATTATCTGTTGTAGTAGCATGAGTTGCAAAATATATTTTCATATTACTTTTTCTGTTTATAATATAGAATTTCAATTTTTCTTAAAACTTCTTTAGGCTCTCTATCAGAAACAAATTCTATTGTCTTATCTTCTTCAGGATCTTCAAAAACTATACACCACTTTTCTTTATGTTTGTTAAATATACAATCTGGAAAAAGCATGTGATGATGCCAGGGGATATTTCTTTCGTTTAATTCTTTAGCTTTTTGAAGAATAATTTGTATTTTTTCATCTCTGAGCTTTGACGTTCCTTTGTTTTCGTCTAATATTTCATTCCCATGAAGCATTTTTACAAGTTTTTGTCCTACTTCCATATATCTTTCGTCTGAATAAACCACATGAGTCTCATTGTCAGTTCTATTTTCAAGAACAAAAGCATGTTTATCACTTCTCACATTAAAAATACAATCAGGAGTTAACATATGAAAATGCCAATCTTTTCCTTGTTCTTGCAATTGTTTTGCTTTTTTCAGTAATTCTTGAATAATTATTTCTTTCATAACTTAAACACTAATAACATAATATTTTCCTTCTGGTATAGTGTAAGTTTTTAAATCTTCTTTATACTCTTTTAGTTCTTTAAATTTTTCGGCCTTTTCTTTTGTATAATGACAAAAAATTTTAATGGGTAATATTCCTAAGTTTTCTTCAACATGACCTCTGTGTTCCGAATAAGAATATTTACCAAGAATCTTAGCACCTGCACATAAGCCAACTATAACTTTGCCCTGAATCAATTTATCAAAATTCTCGATTTTACTTAAATGCTTGTTTAATAAAAGAGTATTTCCACCGTGTATATAGATGACATCTGCTGATTTTATTTGTTGAATGAACTTATCTTTATTAGTGTCTCCCAGGACAAATTTTAAAACTTTCTTTGGTAAAAAAGAAAAAAATATCTTTTTTCCTCTAATTTCAAATAATTCTGGCCATTTCTCTTTTTCCTGAGCAAAATATACACACAATACTTCAACTGGCTCAGGAAGTCCTTTTACAATTTCAGAAAAAAATTTTTTATTATTCGGAGTTGGCCGGCTAATTCCTCCTCCATGCAATATAAATTTTGTCATGTCTTTATATCCTATGCTTAAAATCTATTTTAATTATAACATTTTTAGAACTAGGGATAAATAAAGCACAAAAGCCCGCTTTTTGTACGGACTTTCGTGCAAAGCTCGCCCTAACGGACGATTTTCGAACTTTAGATTGGGTGAAGATATACGATCCTGAGGTTGTATTAGGACAAATGAGACAGTTATTGCGACCGGCTACACCCTAACAACATTTTGGGTATATCCACACTCTACCCTCTATTTCTTAAAGGAAAAAAGGTCAAATTATAAAAAACTAATTACAGACATTATTTATAGATCTCTCTTTTCTGTAATAACAAGTCCTAGTGTTAAAAAGATCACACCCACTCCTAAAAATACCAATATATTTCTTAATTCAACGGTTCCACTTGTCAAAATCTCTCCCGGAATCCCATAATATTTTAAAAACGAAAGGAAATAATAATCCGAAACTTTCTCACTCATGCCGTTAAGAATATGGATAAGGTAAGACAAGATAAAAAATACGCCACAAACACCATATACTTTTCCTTTGCTGCTAAAAATCGCAGATATAAAAGTGGTTAAGGATAGCAAGAAAAAACTCATGGCTAAAGAAACTATCCCAAAAGCTAAGAAACCGGCAATTTTTGGTGTTTCATTAATAGCATACATGCCAACTATCACCCCAATCAGAGAAACCAAAACAACAATAAAAGATATCAAATAAGCTGATATAAATTTTCCTAAAACTATTTTGTAACGTCTAATGGGAAGGGTAAATGAAAACTCGGAAGTACCTTTATCTTTCTCAGAAGCTACCATCGATGCCCCCAAAGAGAAAATCAAAATTCCAATGATAATTATAAATGTTAAAGAAAAATGCTCAACTGATAAAAATCCCTCAACGCTTTGAAAACTACTAGCTTCTACTCCAAATGCTTTGACAAAACTCTCTGGATAGATTTCTATTATTTTTCTAAATTCCTCAGCTCTCTCTCGAATACTGGGATAAAAACCTATAAGCACTATTTCGAACAATAAACTAATCGTACTGTACAAAATAATGCTCCATTTAAAATCTCGAAAAGTTTTTTTAAAAAATGAGAAAGTCATTTATTTTTCGTAATATTTCAAAAAGACTTTTTCTAAGTCAGGATAAGAAAAATCAATATCTTTAATTTTATAGCTAGCCAAAAGTTTTAGAAGTGGATTAATGGCAGCGTTTGTAGCATAAAGATATAGATAATCTTTTTTAGCTTCAATAATTTTCACACCCTCAAGACTTTCAAATTCGTCTTTTTTACAAGATTCCTGAAAATGAATCTCAACTATCTTTCTTCGATGAGCCCTTAATTCTTCTATCGTTTCTACGTCTACAAGATTTCCATCTCTCATAATTCCTATTCTGTCACAGACTCTTTCTACCTCAGGCAAATTATGAGATGAGAAAAAAATAGTTATGCCTTCCTTATTTAAATCAAACAAAATTCTATAAAATCCATTTTTTGTTAATGGATCAAGTCCAACTGTGGGTTCATCTAAAATTAGGAGTTTGGGTTTATGAAATATTGCTAACAAAATTCCTATTTTTTGTTTATTACCTTTGGAGAGATTTCTATATCGGGTAGTCATCTCACATTTTAATCTATTGATAACTTTTCTTTTAAGGTTTTCTAAGTCATCTTTTTTGTAAAACGCAGAAGCAAATTTCAAAAGCTGCTCTCCGGTCATCTTTTCATAAAGGTTTAAATCTTCAGGAAGATATCCAATATTTTTAAGAATACTTGGATAATTTTCACTAACATTTTTACCAAAAACAAACGCTTCTCCAGAAGTTGGATTTATAAGATGTAAAAGGACCCTTATGGTAGTTGTCTTGCCGGATCCATTAGGACCCAAAAATCCAAAAATCTCCCCTTTCTTTACTTCTAGGTTGAGGTTTTTAACACCTCGAGTTTTTCCATAATACTTGGTTAAATTTTTTGTTTCGATAATTGTTCCCATCTCTTTTAATCAAGTAATCAAGTGTTATTTTCACATTTTCATTATACCGCCACTAAAAAATAATACAAGGACTTCTTTTAAATAAAGCACAAAAGCCCGCTTTTTGTGCGGACTTTCGTGCAAAGCTCCCGGGGCCAGACTCGAACTGGCAACCCACTGGTTAACAGCCAGTTGCTCTACCATTGAGCTACCCGGGAATGTTAAAATTCCTTTAATTTGACAATTTGCCTATGTTCTCTAATTTTCTCCAAAGCCTTAGCTTCAATTTGTCTAATTCTTTCTCTGGTGACTCCAAATTCCTGTCCTACTTCTTCCAGAGTATGAGTTACCCCATCCACTAGACCAAATCTCATCTCTAAAATCTTCTGTTCTCTTGGAGTAAGATATTTTAGAACTTCTTTTATCTGATCTCTAAGAAGACGTAGGGCAGCAGCTCGGTCGGGGGAAATAGACTTTATATCTTCGATAAAATCTCCTAAAACTGAATCTCCTTCCTCTTTTCCTACCGAGGTTTCTAAAGATACTGTATCCTGATTAATCTTGATAATATGTCGAGCTTTTTTAACGTCTAAGCTCATCTCAGCGGCAATTTCTTCAGCTAGGGGTTCTCTGCCCAATTGCTGGACCAGTCTTCTTGCTGCCTGAGTAAATTTATTAATTGTCTCTACCATATGCACTGGAATTCTAATAGTTCGTGACTGATCTGCTAAAGCTCGAGTGACTGCTTGTCTGATCCACCAAGTAGCATAGGTAGAAAACTTATATCCTCTTCTATAATCAAATTTTTCAACTGCTCTAAATAAGCCTAAGTTCCCTTCTTGGATTAAATCCAAAAAAGAAAGATTTCTACCAGTGTATCTCTTAGCTATAGAGACTACCAATCTAAGGTTAGCCTCAACGAGCTTTCTAAAAGACTCTTTGTCTCCTTTCTCCCTTCTTTTAGACAACTCAACTTCTTCCTCGGAAGAAAGTAAAGGAACCTTACCAATCTCTTTTAGATAAGCCTGAACAGAGCCAGTAGTTAAAGCTAAGGTATCAAGTTTTTCTTTTGGAGGAATCTCCTCTTCTACTGGAGGCAACTTCTCTCTAGCCTTGACTATCTGTACCCCTTCCGAATCTAGCCTTGCAATAAAATCCTCAAGTTCCTCCTTATACTCTTCTATCTCTGGAATAGCATAAAGAATTTCATTTTCAGTCACAAAACCTTGATCTCTTCCTTTGGTAATCAAGTATTTTATTTTGGCTTTATCTAACTCTGGTTTAACCCTCAGAACAACTCTGCGCCTTACTACTCTCTTTCTTCTAGGCTTACGCTTGGGTTTCCTCCTTACCCTAGGCTTTCTTCGGACCTTTCTAACTTTTTTGGGTTTTCTTCTAACTTTCCTTTTAACCTTTTTAGGCGGTTTTCTTTTGACTCGTCTTTTAACTTTTCTAATTTTCTTAACTCTCTTTCTAGGCTTACGGGCCACCTTTTTTCTTTTTACAATCTTTCTCTTAGCTTTTTTCTTTCTGGCTGGTTTTTTTGCTTTTTTTGGCTTTTTGGTTTTACGTTTTTTAACCATGTTTACATTACCGTTTTGTCAATTGTAATAATTTTTATGACAACTGAGCAAATTTTTTACTTAGGGCTTCTACTTTAACTTTGTCACCTTCCTCTTCTGCTTCAGCCATTTCTTCTTCTATTTTCTTTCGTTGATTCTCAAGATTTAATTTCTTTAATCTTATTATACAATCCTGAATCTCACATGATGCAGCCTCTTGAGTATCTTGATCTTTGGTATCAGAAAAATCTCTCTCTGCTGATAATATTAGAATATCCACTTTCTTTACTAAATCTTTGCTAATCTTAGCCAGCTCTTTCTTAAACTGGTTCAATTCTAGCCCTCCTTTATTATTATAAGAACCTGCTTCGCAGAACCTTGAAATATTCACTTTGTTCATATTATAGTAATTTTTTAGGTTTTTGTAAAGAGGGGATAGTTTAGGGCTAAAATAACTCTCTTTAACTTGATCCAGGATCTTTAAATATTGAGGAAAGACTAAAACTAGGGCTAATAGTCTCTCTCCTACTATATCTATCTCAGAAACTTCTTCAGTTTTAGATATAGTTTCCTCCTTTCTATACCTAGGCTCCTTGATCCTTGGCTGGGTTTTTAGAGCATCGGATAGCACATCCTCTGAGACTCCAAGTTTTTTAGCCAATTTTTGGATATAGAAAGCCTGCTCTACTTTATCAGGAATTCTCCCTATCACAGGTAAAAGAACAGCGGATATTGCTTTTCTGTCTTCTACTTCATTTATATCCTTGTCTGAAAAAGCACTATCAAAATAATAATCTAAAATAGGTTTTGCTTTTTTTATTGTCTTTAGCCAGATTTTTGGATCTTTTTTAATACACTCATCCGGGTCTTTGCTTTGAGGCAATGAAGCTACTTTGACGCCAAGTCCCATGGAGATAGCTAAATCTATACCTCTTCTAGTGGCTTCATCACCAGCCAGATCCATATCAAAAGCTAAAACAACATTAGGAGTATAACGTTTGATTAGTTGAATTTGGCCTTCGGTTAAAGCAGTTCCAGAGGAAGAAATGACATTGCTTACGTCTATTCTATGGGAAGAGATTACATCAGTATATCCCTCAACAATAATAGCTTGATTTTTTCTTCTAATTTCTGCTTTAGCTTTGTCTAGGCCATATAAAACTCTGCTTTTATCATAGACTAGGGTCTGAGGAGTATTAATGTACTTGGCTACACTTTCATCTTTGGATAAGGTACGACCTCCCAGGCCAACCACATTTCCATGCACATCCCAAATAGGAAAGATCAAACGATTTCTAAATCGGTCATAAAAATCCTCTCCTTCTTTTTTTACAGTTAAGCCTGCTTCACTAATTTCTTCTGGTTTATATCCTTTTTTCTCCAAAAACTCAGATAGAGCATGCCAAAGATTAGGAGCAAAACCAAGTCTAAATTGATCTCGAGTTAAATCATCTATTTTTCTTTTCTTAAGATAATCTCGAGCTGTCTTTCCTGCTTTACTTTCTTTTAGAGCTTGGTGATAATATTTCGAAGCTAGGTTTAATATAGCAATTAGTCTAGCTCTTTTTGTCTGAAGTGCTTTGTCCTGTCTCTTCAAAGTCACTCCCGCCTTTTTAGCCAGGAGTCTCAAGGCATCTCCAAATTCTATACCTTCTATCTCCATGACAAAGTCAAAAATTCCTCCTCCTTTTCCACAGCCAAAGCAATGCCAAATCTGTTTATCCTGGGAAACAAAAAAGGAAGGAGTTTTTTCTGAATGAAAAGGACAAAGGGCTTTATAATTTACCCCTGCTTTTTTAAGGGGGATATATTCCTGAATAAGCTCTACAATATCTATCTTTGATTTAATTTGGTCAATAGGTGAATTCAACATATGCTTCTTTTAATTATAAGACTAAAAATCCCTTTCTGCAAGGGATGGATTATTGCTCTTTAAATATAACGTAGCAGCCAGATAACTATTTCGTTTCATTAAGAATTATTTTTTCTTTAAATCCGCCTCTTTCTTTAGCTTTCTTAACTCTTTGAAGTTCCAATTCTTTCTTGTCAATCTTTTTAAAATGGCAAATGGCATAGATTACTTCAAGAATATCAGCCAGTTCTTCTTCATTAGCATTTTTTAAAAATTCATCAACTTCTTCTTTAAGTTTTTCTTTCAATTTTTGCCAATACTCACCATTATCAGCAATATGAGTAAGGGGAACTTTTCCTTTTTGTTTAATGATTTCAGGGATCCTATCTCGGATAAGTTTATTGTATTTCATAATTAGGATAGTTGAGAGACAAATTGGCGGTGAGAGTGGGATTCGAACCCACGATACCTCTCGGTATACACGCTCTCCAAGCTTGCGCCTTAAACCACTCGGCCATCTCACCATGTTTCTGATTTTTATATTATAACTCTATTTAAAATTAGAGGCAATTTTATTTAAAAAATTGAGGCCGTCAACTAAAAATGAAAGCTGACGGCCAAGTCTTTTTAGACACGATTAGATTGGAGGGTGGGCAATTAGAGGGGTGGGCAAATAGACCCAAATTCTAATTTTCTTCTTTTGCCATTCACCCATACTTTGTATCCTTCTTTAAGCTTCTCTTCTACCATCTGGCAAGCCTTCTCCCAATCTCCATTTATCGTTGTCTGTCCTCTATCGTGTCTATTTCTTTTCCACTTTATTTCATATACCACTGAATTCTCCTTTCGGTTTCATTTTAATGGTTAAACCAAAAGGATACTATTCAAGGTCCTCTTATCATATTACCTCCTTCTAGGTTAAACAAGTGCGCCAGTTAGAGCTATAGTCTTTAATGTATATGATTAGTATAATTTATCTATTTTTAAAAGTCAAGACTCTCTAAAAATTTTATCTTTTTCTTAGTCTTTTCTCTGCCTTTATTATATCCAAAGTAGTCTTTAATACTGTATCCGGACTCAACGACATAGAATCTATCCCAGCCTCGACTAGAAACTCAGCAAAGTCCATATAGTCACTAGGAGCTTGACCACAGATGCCTACTTTTTTCTTGTATCTGTGGGCTGTTTTAATAACCTGCCTAATTAAATTCTTTACTGCCTGGTTTCTTTCAGAAAAAACATGGCTCACTAGTTCCGAGTCTCTGTCTATTCCCACAGTAAGCTGGGTTAAGTCATTGGAACCAATAGAAAAGCCATCAAAGATTTGAGCAAATTCCTCAGCTAAAATAACATTGGAAGGGATTTCACACATG
The DNA here is from genome assembly GCA_030603885.1 of bacterium. GTDB lineage: Bacteria > Patescibacteriota > JABMPQ01 > JABMPQ01 > JAUVWW01 > JAUVWW01. Next base: position 26,907 of record JAUVWW010000002.1, on the reverse strand, counting down.
ACATAAACTTGAAGCCCATTTTTCTTTCTTTTTAGGTTATATTCTTTCATCACCTCCAACACCTTTTGTCCTTCTTCCACTGTCCGACAAAAAGGAATCATGACAATCACATTATCTAGGCCCATCTCCTCTCTAACTTTCTTAATGGCCTTGCATTCTAGACCGAAAGCCTCTTTATAGTTTGGATCATAGTACCTGGCTGCTCCTCTCCAGCCAAGCATAGGATTCTCTTCATTAGGTTCAAAATATTTTCCACCAATCAAATTGGCATATTCATTGGTTTTAAAATCAGAAAATCTAACAATGACATCTTTGGGATAGAAAGCAGAAGCAAGCCTAGCTATTCCCTCGGCTAGTTTATCTATAAAAAATTGGGATTTATTTTTGTACCCTAAAGTTATTTGGTCAATTTGTCTTTTAATTCTTTTGTCTTTTACTTTCTTAGGATAGAGTAAAGCTTGGGGATGAATTTTAATATAATTAGAAATAATGAATTCTTCCCGAGTTAGACCAACTCCATCTGAAGGAATAAAGGAGTAAGAAAAAGCTAGACTTGGATCACCAATATTCATCATCATCTTAGTCTTTGGCCGCTTGATCTTTCCAATATTTGTTCTTTTAATCTTGAAAAGTAAAAGTCCAGAATAGACAAAGCCTTGCTCTCCTTCGGCACAAGAAATAGTAATGTTCTGTCCTTGTTTTATAACTTTGGTAGCATTGCCTGTTCCTACAATACAAGGAATTCCTAGCTCTCGAGAAATAATAGCAGCATGACTGGTACGACCTCCAGAATTAGTAACAATAGCCTGAGCCATTTTCATTACCGGCTCCCAGTCTGGGTCAGTCATTTCTGTAACTAAGACTTCACCCTTTTTAAATCGACCAATATCTTTAACATTTGCAATAATGTTAGCTCTGCCCTGGCCTATCTTAGTCCCAATAGCATTCCCAGTACACAAAATTTTACCTCTTTTTTGCAAAATATACTCTTCCAAGAATCTTAGAATTTTAGGGGCATGAACTGTCTCTGGCCTTGATTGAACAATATATAGCTTTCCGTCTAGACCATCCTTAGCCCATTCAATATCTTGTGGTCTTTGGTAGAGATCTTCAATAGCACAGGTCCATCTAGCTAAAGCTAGAATTTCTTCATCGTCAAGAACAAATCTTCTCTGATCTTTTTTAGAGACTGTTATATTTTGCGTAGTCTTTGTGCCCTTGGCATAGATTAGCTTTTTCTTCTTAGTTCCCAAGGCTTTGCTAATGATAGGCCTAAAACCCTTTTTCAAAGTAGGCTCAAAGACAATATATTGATCTGGATTTATTCTCCCTTTAACTATATTTTCCCCAAGTCCATATCCAGCATTAATTAAAGCAACATCGGGAAATCCTGTTTCTGTATCACAAGTAAATATCACTCCAGATGAAGCCTTGTCTGATCTGACCATCTTTTGGATACCAAGGCACAAATAGATATTAAAATGTTCAAATCCCTGATCTACTCGGTAAGATATGGCTCGATTAGTGAAAAAAGAGACAAAGCATTTTTTGCAAGCATCGAGGAGAGCTTTTTCTCCTCTAATATTTAGATAAGATTCAAACTGTCCTGCAAAGGAGGCTTTGGGAAGATCTTCAGCCGTAGCAGATGAACGAACTGCTACATCTACATTTTCTGTCTTATATTCCTGGCATAGCTTTCGATAAGCCTTTAGGATAGCCTCTTCTAGTTCTTTAGGTAGCTTAGCTTTCAAAACTGTTTCTCTTGCCCTGGCTCCTACATCAAGAAGATTCTTCATTTTGGTAGTATCTAACCCGGCCATAATTTTCTTAAGTTCCGGCAAGACTCCTGCTTTCTTCAAAAAATACCGATAAGCTTCGGCAGTGACACAAAAACCATTAGGAATATTAATACCCTTAGGTACTAGCTTTCTGTACATTTCTCCTAAAGAAGCATTTTTTCCACCTACTCGAAGGGTGTCTTTTATTCCAACCTGATTAAACCAAAGGATAAATTTTTTCTGCTTAGTCATTTAAATGGGTTATATCCTTGTTTTAGTAAATTTTGAACTGGAAGAAATAAAGGCGAAGGCAGATTATTCCAAGTAAACCAATTAATCTCTTGAAATTTATCAGGCTCTTTAATTTTCAATTCTCCAGAATCATACTCAGATCTCATATAAATCGTTATATAATGTTTACCTTCTTTCTTAAATATATCATTGGTAATAGTGGCAAATTCTACATTTTTAATTTTAATGTCTGTTTCTTCAAGGGTTTCTCTTTTGGCACAATCTTCTAATTGCTCATTAAACTCTAAATGCCCTCCCGGAAAAGACCAAGTACCTTCACCATGAGCATTTAATCTCCTCCCCAATAACACTTTATTACCTTTGATAACAATTACTCCAATTCCGATCTTGGGCAATTCTTTCATCTTAATATTTTAATCTTAAAAAGAATTTTTTGAATTGCTTTGTGAGGGCTAACTTTGTCTGTATTTATCAATAGATCTGGCTTTCTTGGTTTTTCAAACTGAGCTCTTAGAATATAGATGGCCTTCTCAGGAATGGATGGTCTTCTCTTTTTGTTTCTCCTTAGACAAGTTTCCAAAGCACATTCCAAATAAATAGTAAACACCTTACCTTTGGCCAAAGCATAAATCTTATCTCTCCATTTCTTTTTATAAAAGGTGGCATCTAAAATTAAATAATCCACCTTTTCTATATTTTCTTTTACTTGCTTAAATATCTTTCTATAAACTCTGCCCGAGATTTGATCTGAAATAATAAGTTTTAGACTTCCTAGTTTTTTAAGTTTCTTAGTTAATTTTTTAGCTAGGGTAGATTTTCCTGATCCAGGAAGGCCACAAAAGAGAATGATCATACCTGATGAATCTTTACTAAATTTACATTGCCTGCTTTTCCGACTGGTTGGCCACCAATAACGATGATTTTATCTCCTTTCTTAATCACTTTTTTCTGAATTGCCTTTCTTACTGCTTTAGCTATAAGTTCGTCTACAGTCTTACACTTAGGAATAACATAAGGAATTACTCCCCAAGACATAGCTAACTGCCGTCTTACTTTCTCTGAGGCACAAGTTACAAAGATAGGAAGTTCTGGCCTGTAGCGCGAGACAATCCTAGCTGTGTAGCCCGAGATAGTGGCTACTACAATGGCTTTAGCCTCTGTACCTCGAGCCAACCTAGTAGCGGCTGAGGACACAGCTGTATCTATGGGTAAAATTTGACCAATTAGGTTTCGTAATATCAGATCGTCAAAAGGCGATTCTTCTGTACCTTGAATAATCTCACTCATAGTCCGAACTGTCTCAACTGGATATTTTCCTACAGCCGATTCTTGGGATAACATAACACAATCTGTATGATCAATGACAGCATTAGCTACATCAGAAACCTCGGCCCGAGTTGGTCTTGGTTTTTCCACCATGGATAAAAGCATCTGGGTAGCAGTAATTACTGGTTTAGCCCTAGCTAAACATTTTTGAATGATCATCTTTTGAACCAAAGGAACATCTTCTATTGGAGTTTCTATTCCCAGATCTCCCCTGGCCACCATCACCCCATCTACCACTTCTAAAATGCTATCAAAATTTTTAACTGCCTCGTGTTTTTCTATCTTGGCAACTGTTCTGGCTGACTCTTTAATATTATATTTATTCTCTAATCTTTTTATTAATCTTTTCAAATATAAAATATCCTCTTTAGTTTTAACAAAAGACATAGCTACCCAGTCGGCATCATGTTTTATAGCAAATTCGAGATCTTGCTTGTCTTTTTTTGTAATGGAAGGGATAGAGAGAGTGGCAGTAGGAACGTTTATACCTTTATGCGAGGTTAACTTACCACCTGTTTTTACTCGACAAAAAATATCTTTTCCTTTAACTTTCTCTACTCGCACATCTAAAAGACCATCGTCTAACAAAATTACATCCCCTTTCTTTACATCTTTGTGTAAATTTCTATAAGTTACAGGAATACGATCATCGATCATTTTCTCAGTTTGGGTAGTCAGGACTGCCTCTTTTCTCTCCTTTAATTTAATCCCTTTTTCTGGTAATTCTCCTACTCGCACTCTTGGACCTTGAAGATCGGCTAATATAGCCACTGGCCTATCTATCTTTTTAGCTATTGCCCGAACATTTCTGATTAATAGAGAATGATGTTTGTATGTCCCATGAGAAAAATTAAGCCGGGCAACATCCATTCCGGCTTTAATCATCTTCTCTAAAGTAGTTTTTTTAGTTGATGCAGGACCAATTGTACAAACAATCTTTGTCCTTTTCATAACACTAAAGATCACTAAATTAACACTAATAGCACTAATAATTAGCGTAATTGGTGTTTAAAATTAGTGCTGATTAGTGATTTTAGAACTTAAACTTGGTGCCAAATTTTCCCAAGACAGGGACTTCCTTATATTGTCCCTGAACCACATTGATAATTCCAATAATACTCAAAATTACTAGGAACAACCAACCTAAAAGCCAGATAATTTGACCCAGGATGGGAATAACATTAATAACAACTATTATTACTTCACCAATGAAGAGCACTAGACCTTGCTTGGCATGATACTGGGCAAATTTGCTTTCTTTCTTAGCCAATAGAGGGACCAGACATAGAATTCCAATATAACTAAGAACAGCTATTCCTTTGTTTTCCTCGATATCTTTTTGGTCTGGCGCAGGTGCAGCTGGTGGTGGGGTTGGAGCTTCTGGTGTAGGTGGTGTTGGTTTTACTTCTTCTTGCATTTGTATTCACCTCCCTTCGTGTGGAATTAAGATTTCATTCTAAAGTATATACATTCTTATATATTTAGTCAAAGCGAGACTGTGGATAAAAAATAGCCCTTGTTTAGACAAAGGCTATTCGTAATTTATTAGTAGTATTAGTGACACACTACATTCCCATTCCTCCACCTGGGGGCATAGGAGGAGCTTTTTCTTCTTTTTCTTCGGGCAATTCTGCAACTACTGCTTCGGTGGTCAAAAACATAGAAGCTACTGAAGCAGCATTTTGCAGAGCCGATCTGGTAACTTTTACTGGATCAATAATGCCTGCTTTAACTAGATCTTCAAATTTATCTATCTCAGCGTTATAACCTTCATTGCCCTTTAATTTCTTTATTTGCTCCACAATTACTGATCCCTCTTTGCCAGAATTCCTAGCAATCTGCTTAGCTGGTCCTTCCAAGGATTTTCTTAAAATATCAATAGCTGTTTTTTCATCTAAACCTTCAGTTTTAACCTCGTCTAAAGCAGGAACGCATCTAATTAGAGCTACCCCTCCTCCAGGGACAATTCCTTCTTCCACTGCTGCTCGGGTAGCAGCTAAAGCATCTTCTACTCGATGCTGTTTTTCTTTTTGTTCTACTTCTGAAGCTGCTCCCACTTTTATCACTGCCACCCCTCCGGTTAACTTAGCTAATCTTTCTTGCAGTTTTTCTTTGTCAAAATCTGACTCGGTTTTGGCTATCTCTGTTTTAATTTGTCCAATCCTATCTTCAATAGCACTTTTCTTTCCCTTCCCCTCTACAATGGTAGTGTTATCTTTGGTAGAAACTACTCTTCTAGCTTTTCCTAGCTGTTCTACTTTCACATTTTCTAGCTTTAGTCCTAGCTCTTCAGAGACAACCTGGCCTCCAGTCAAAATAGCAATATCTTGTAACATTTCCTTTTTTCTATCCCCAAATCCAGGAGATTCAACAGCTAAAGCATTAAATGTTCCTCTTAGTTTGTTGACTACTAGGGTGGCTAAGGCTTCTCCTTCTAAACCGTCACAGATGATAACCAAGTCTTTCTTTCCTATCTTAGCCATGGATTCAAGAAGGGGCAAAATATCATTGACTGCAGAAATCTTTTTATCAGTGATAAGAATGTAGGGATTTTCATATCCTGCTTCCATTCTTTCTGGATTGGTAATCATATAAGGAGAGATAAATCCTTTATCAAACTGCATTCCTTCGGTAAATTCTTTTTCTAGACCAAATCCCTGATATTCTTCTACGGTAATGACTCCTTCTTTTCCTACTTTGTCCATGGTCTCAGCAATAATATTTCCTATTTCAGGATCATGGCCAGAGATAGTAGCTACTTGGGTTGTTTCTTCTTTAGTCGTTACTTTTTGAGCTATCTTTTTTAGCTCAGAAACTATTCTATCTACCCCTTTGTCTATTCCTCTTTTCATGGCTAAAGGATTAGCTCCAGCAGCTACATTTTTTAGACCCTCTTCAATGATGGAATGAGCTAAGATAACTGCCGTGGTAGTTCCATCTCCAGCTACATCATTGGTTTTGGAAGCTACTTCTATTAAAAGTTGGGCTCCCATATTTTCAAATTTATCCTTAAGCTCAATTTCTTTGGCAATAGTTACTCCATCATTAGTTAGGGTGGGAGCACCAAAACCTTTGTCTAAGGCTACATTTCTTCCTCTTGGACCAATAGTGGCTCGGACTGTTTTGGATAGTATGTCCATACCCTTAAGCAAAGCATGTCTTGCTTTTTCATCGAATTTTATTTGTTTTGGCATATTTCAAATTATGAAGTATGAAGTTAGAAGTATAAAATTAAAATACTTCAGACTTCAGACTCCTTACTTAATTAATTACTCTAATATAGCCAGCACGCTGTCTTTATCTACTACTTTATACTCCACGTTTTCCAATTTCACATCCGTGCCAGCATATTTTTCAAAAAGGACTCTATCCCCAACTTTTAATCCCAGTTTCTTGATTTTTTCTCCCTCACCAATAGCCACAATCTCACCTTGTTCTGGTTTCTCTTTCTCGGCTGTCTCAGGAAGGATTATTCCTGTTTTAGTCTTCTCTTCTTCTGGAAGTGGTTTAATCACTACTCGATCCCCTAATGGTTTAATTTTAACTTTTGGCATATTTTTTAACTATTAAGTTTTTAATTAGCACTCAGACTTCGAGAGTGCTAGATTTTAAGTCTAGTTTAATTTAAATACTATGTCAAGAAGGATTATCCACAGCTTACGAACAGTTATCTCGTATAGTTAATTTGTTTTTCAGGAAAAGAAAAGGGAGTGATTGATTATTAACCAATCACTCCCAAAAATCAATTTCCAAAAGGATCAAAGACCAAGCTCCCAACACTACTCGAGGAAGAGAAAACCACCAGAGTTGACGTCGCTCGCAAAGGTCAGGAAGGCCGTGCCGTCGAAGCAAAACCTGACATCGCAGGACCCGGAGCCGAACCGGCACCCAGCGGAAGACAAAGAAAGAGCGGATAATTGCAGTGTTGGGGTATTCCCATCACGTGCCAGCACATCAGGATACATGACCATAGCTGTAGCTGCATCGAAGCCACCAGCCAGTAGTAGTCCTTCAGGAAGAGTATCCATTTGCTCTCGGTCAGCATAGATAGAGAAGCCCCGGAGGGGATCTGGGAAGTAGACGGCAACTACCTGACCTTGCTCCATCTTGGCAATCAGTTGATCGTGCCGGCTGCCTTCGATGATACTGACCTCTCCGACCAACTCTCCCTTTCGGTAGTTACAGAACTCTCGCTCGGGAAATTGCTTCTGGTAGGCAGAAGCAACCGCTGGCAAGAATTGCTGTTCCAGCACTCGGCCATAGTCAAAGTCTCCCTTGACTTTAATCGTGGGCAGAACAATGGGCAAGTACACACCTTTAAGCAAGTTAGCCAGCCGTTTGTTCTTCTTAATCTGTTTAAGCAGTTGTCCGGCTCTGTTCTGAAAATCAGCCACGGACATGCAGGGCTCGTGGAAATACTCTCCAAAACGAGCCAGACGATCGCCATAGTCGATTTTCGGCTGAACCAGATAAAAATCGCCATCAGGATCACAGACTGCGCTTTCGATGATCCGAGGCGGAATGCGACGACCGTGTTTGTCAAAGAGCTTAGCCAGAACATCTTTAAGACCCACTTCCTTTTCACCCCGCAAAATGGCTAAGGCTTCTTTCTGACCGCCCAAGATATTGATTAGCGCCTCAACCTGACCTAAGGTCCAGTTTCCGTACTTCATCATTCCTCCTTTCAGGCTGTTTGCCCGAAATTCTATTTCACCTCTGCCCGAGGTGATTGGGACTTTCCTCTATTGGAAAGACATTTCATCTTAGCATAAAATAAATAAAAAGTCAAGCTCTTAGGCTTAAACTAGCTAAATTTTCTATTTCCCAAACCTAACACCAACCAAAAAAGAAGTATTCCAAAATGTAAAGTCCAGAAGTAGTGATCGAAGAAGGCAATGATCAAGATGGCTAATATGGCAGCCGGATAAATTAGAATCCTTGGCCAATCTTGTCTTATTTGAGAGCTAAAGAGCCTTTTTATAATATAGAAAATCAACCAGAGAAAGATTCCCAATCCAATGATTCCTAGTTCGGCCAAAATAAGCAAGTAGACATTGTGTACTGGTTGATAGTCCCAAGATTTCAAATCAGGATCAATCTGGTTATGAACAGCTAAAGTATAATTGCCAACTCCTACCCCAGTCAGCCAATGTTTTTTGATTAATTGAAAAGACTGATTGAGATAGGTAGCTCTTTCCTGACGAGATTTAACTTCTAGTCGATCTTGGCCCGAAAGACGAGTAGAAAGCAAAGGCCAGAATATAATAGACAAGATAATAATGGTAACTAAGCCAGCAGCCAGTAGTTTATAAAATATAGCTGCTTGTTTTTTAATTAAAACAACAATCCAGAAAAAGATTGAACCTATAATCAGGGCTAGCCAAGCTTCTCGAGAGAAAGTAAAAAATAATCCAGCAACAACAATAACACAAGACCAATAAATAAAGATATTTAACCAAAAATTGGGATGTAAAGCTTTCCAAAAACTTTTCTTTTGAGTTGCAAATCGATAAGCCAGACCTAGTAAAATAAATAATCCTATCACAAGCCACAAAGCCAACATGTTAGGATGAGGAAGACTGCCGTGGGCTCTAAGCCACCGACCAATTGAACTTTCAATTACTGATGTACCTCCCCTACCTGGAATCTGTAGAGCCATGCCCAGCCATTTATTGGCAAAAGTAGATTGTGTTAGAAATTGCCAGATGCCTAGGCCAGCTTGGATAACGGCTGAGCTAACAAAAGCTATGCCAAGCTTAGTGAAGTTTAACTTCATTTTACTAACCAACCAGAATAGTAAGATACCTTCTAAAAGCTTAACACTGGCATATAAAGCCAAACCTCTGTTTTGAGCCCAAAGTACTGATAAAAAAGCAATAACTAAAAAAACAATGGGTAATAAATAATAAGTGATACGGAATTTTGAATTAGGTTCTTGATTTTTGATCTTCTTCTTACAAATAAAATAAATCCCAGCTAATGCTAAGATGATAACAAAAAGTATGTCCGTGCCATAAAGTGAGAATGTGCCATACTCCCAGAAACCCTTGTTTAGCTCACCTCCATGCCATATCCACCTAGTCTGCCAAGGTAATAAAAAGACAAAGAGATAAAATAGATATTCAATTAATTTCTGTAATTTTTTCATTTGTATTCGTCTAATTTCTCACTAAACTTTTTTCTAAATTCCTCTCTTCTGTCTATCTCGTGAAACTTTAACATCTTGTCAGAAATAATAACTTCTGTCCCAGACTTTTGAGCTAAACTTCGAGTATTCTTATCCATCTTACTTCTCTGAATTTTTCTTAGCCATCCTTCTATGGCATCACCAAGTCTTCCTCTAAGCATTTTTTCTCTGATTGTTCTTACGGCTATAAAAAATCTATTATCTAAAACCTTCCTTTTTTGTCCAGCTTGGTATAAAACAAAATTAGGCAAATAATTTTTTGTCCATTTATTAGCTTTAGCAAACTCAACATCCATATCATCTCGAACATACAATGGGACTACCTGGGTTATCCAATATCTAAGGTAAATGTCGTCCTGGATAGCCATATTAGACAAATCCAAATTATCTTCAGTTACATAAAAACTTAAGCAAATTCTATCTTTAATCTTTCTATTGTAACGTCTTAATCCTAAAAATTGCATCAGGAGAGTAGCTATAAATCTTGCTGTCCACATTCTGCCAGACTTAACTACAATAAAAAAATCAATATCACTTTTCTCCTCTGCATTATCATAAGCTAAGGTATTACACACAGTCATCATCTTTATAAAAGGAACAAGCTGTAAGTATTTAGCCGCTTTTTGAGCAATCTTCCATTTGGGCTGAGCAATGTCATGACGCTCTTTCCTCTTTTTAATCAAATCCTCTCTACCCTTTAGAAAATAAAAGCCATTTTTTTGCGAAATGGCTTCTTTAAGATTCTGGTTGGAGTGTAAAACTTGTTGTAGATCAAGAAAAGTATCTGGTGATTGATAGTTGACGGCTGATGGCTGATACAAATATCTAAAGATCTCCATTAATGTTAAAGGGTAATCAAAAATATCAAAGTAAGCTAAAGTGGCTAAAATTGCTTTTTCTAACTCACTATTCATAATTCATGATTTAAAATATTTCCTTAAATACTGTCCAGTATAACTCTTTTTTACTTTAGCAATATCCTTAGGTGTTCCTTCTGCTACTAGATAACCTCCCTTATCTCCCCCTTCAGGACCTAAATCAATAATCCAGTCAGCTGATTTTATCACATCCAGATTATGTTCAATAATTAAAACTGTGTTTCCCAAATCTACCAATCTTCCTAAAACATCAAGTAATTTTTTGACATCATCAAAATGTAAACCAGTGGTTGGCTCGTCTAGAATGTACAAAGTTTTCCCGGTAGCTCGACGGGAAAGCTCGGTAGCTAACTTCACTCTTTGAGCCTCTCCTCCAGACAAAGTAGTAGCTGGCTGGCCTAGTTGCATATAACCTAAACCTACATCCTTGAGAATCTGTAATTTCTGCTTCAAAATTGGAATATTGCCAAAAAAGGGCAAAGCTTCATCTATGGTCATCTCTAAAACCTCGGCAATGTCCTTTCCTTTATAATGAATCTCTAAAGTTTGTTTATTAAATCTTTTTCCTCTACACTCATCACACTCGACAAAGACATCAGGCAAAAACTGCATCTCCACTCTTATAAATCCTTGTCCCTGACAAGCCTCACATCTTCCTCCTTTAACATTAAAGGAAAAACGGCCAGGACGGTAGCCTCTAATTTTGGCTTCGGGTACTTGAGCAAAAAGATCTCTAATATAGGTAAACAGACCAGTATAAGTAGCTGGATTCGAACGTGGGGTTCGACCAATGGGGGATTGATCAATTCTGATCACTTTATCAATATTCTCTATCCCAAGAATCTCTTTGTGTTTCCCTGGCTCTTGCTTGGCATGATAGAGTATCTTAGCCAAAGCCTTAGCTAGAATTTCATCCATTAAGGTAGACTTGCCTGAACCAGAAACTCCAGCAATACAAACAAATTTTCCTAAAGGAATATCTACATCAATTTTCTTTAAGTTAAACTGCTCAGCTCCTTTTATAGTTAATTTTTTGCCATTTCCTCTTTTATATTCCTTAGGTAGAGGAATTTCTTTTTTATGTGCCAGGTAAAGGCCAGTCAGGGTTTTTTCTTTTTTTATTTGATCTGGTGTACCTTGAGCTACCACTTGACCTCCTTTTTTGCCTGCCAAGGGTCCGATATCTACAATGTGATCGGCTGAATTAATGACCTGTTCATCGTGCTCCACCACAATAACTGTATTGGCTAAATCTTTGAGTCCTTTTAATGTCTCAATAAGACGAGTATTATCTCTCTGATGAAGGCCTATTGATGGTTCATCTAAAATGTAAATTACTCCAGAAAGACCAGAGCCAATCTGGGTAGCCAATCTTATACGCTGAGCTTCTCCCCCAGCAAGGCTAGCCGCTGTTCGATCAATGGTTATGTAATCAAGTCCTACTTTACAAAGAAAAGTTAGTCTATGAATAATCTCTTTTAGAATCAGGTGAGCAATCTTTTTCTCTTTTTCTGTTAGCTTTTTGGGTAACTCCTGAAAGAAAGACAAAGCTTTATCTATCGTCAGAGTTGCTACATCAGAAATAATGCTTCCAGCCAAGTATACAGCCAAAGCCTCGGGTTTAAGACGCTTTCCTTTACATGCTGGGCAAGGTTTAATTATCATATACTTTTCTATTTCAGATCTTACATAATCAGAACTAGTCTCTTTATATCTTCTTTCCAGATTGGGAATAACTCCTTCAAAAGGAGTGTAGAATCCACCAACTTCAAGAGGTTTGCCTCCTGTTCCATACAATACTAATTTCAGTTGTTTCTTAGAAAGTCGATTTACTGGTACAGTGGTAGAAAATCCATATTCCTCAGCTAAAGCATCTAGAAAGCGCATATACCAGGTCTGTCTTGAAGAAGAAGTTGACGACCAGAATCTAATAGCTCCCTCAGCCAAACTTAATTTGGGATTAGGAATGACTAAATTGGGATCTATCTCTTGTTTAACACCCAATCCAGCACAATCCGGACAAGCACCATAAGGACTATTAAAGGAAAAGAGTCGAGGCTGAAGCTCGGGTAAGGAAAAACCACACACAGGACAAGCAAAAAGTTCAGAGAAAAGAATATCTTTTTTCTTATCTAGATTTTGGACAATCATCAACCCGTCTCCTAAATCCAAGGCAGCCTCGCAAGAATCAGCTAATCTTGTCTCAAAATCTTTACTCTTTTCTATTACAAGACGATCAACCACCACATCCAAGGAATGCTTTTTCTTCTTATCTACTTTCATATCTAGAGCCTCTTCGATAGGATATATTTTTCCATCCCATCTTACCCTGATATAGCCTGCCTTTTGCACTTCTTCTAGTACATGTTTATGTTCTCCTTTTCTATCTTTAATCAAAGGAGCTAAAATATTAAATTTTGTTTTTTTAGGAAGTTTTTTAATCTGGTCTAAAATTTGTTTGATAGTCTGACGAGCCACTTCTTTTTCACATTTTGGACAGTAAGGATGACCACATCTGGCAAAAAGTAGTCTTAGGTAATCATAAATCTCAGTAATGGTTCCTACTGTGGAGCGAGGATTTTTAGAGACTGCTTTTTGATCAATAGCAATAGCCGGAGAAAGTCCTTCTATTTTATCCACATCTGGCTTTCCCATGACTTCCAAAAATTGCCTAGCATAAGCAGAGAGGCTCTCTACATATTTTCTTTGTCCTTCGGCATAAATAGTATCAAAAGCCAAGCTAGATTTCCCTGAACCAGAAATACCAGTAATAACCACTAGCTTGTTTTTGGGGATTTCGACGTCAATATTCTTTAAATTGTGTACTCTAGCTCCCTTGATGGTGATTTTGTCAGACATAGAATCATTTTAACAATTTACCTAAATGTTATTATGTTTGGATGTTAGTATATTAGTATGATTTCACTAAGTATCCATTATATCTCTAAAATAAAAACAGGGCAAGGGCATAAAAAAGTCTTATAAATAAATCAACCCCGCCTCAAGAGATTTAATGTCTCTTGTGACGGGGTCTATAATAGGCATGGACTTAGTGTCTGAAGAACCCGGGCAAACTTTTAGGATTTGACGAAATGCTGATCTCCACTGTTTCACTGTTCCAATAGGCATACAACTTGATAAAGTATGAATGGCTGCCCGTACTCACTCGCACGAATACAGGCTCGAAATGCCATCCAGTCTTTGGCAGTTTATTCGGATGATACAATCTTAAGGCAATATAAGTATATATCATCCCATGACCCTTCTTTCCGATCTTGAATGGTTGATCCTCGGTCTTCCTACCGAAAGTGATTATGGGTCCTCTGTTATCTATCCGAAAAGCAATTTCTGCATAGCTTGCATTTGTAAAAGGTGCATAAAAATTGAAGGTTCCTTCAATTTTAGGCATATAGTATTTCTGTTTTCCGTCGGGATTCTGATGCTCAAATAACTCTTCAGGCTCAATTAATGAATCAGGAATAAGTTTTGGATTAACCTTAGGTTTAAAGACCATTGCCACGCCTATTCTGAGATTAGGTATGACATCAATAGGAAAATATTTTCCTATCTTTAAATCCTCCTTTTTCATCATTCCTCCTTTTTATCAAATTCTTTGTCAACAAACCAGAGAGATCGGCTAGTTTGTTGGCCAATAAAAGAGCCTATGCTTGACCTCTCGGATGCATGCTTTAAAAGTATACATCCGAGAAAACAAGAACCCCCTTATAAAAATAGACTCGGAGAGAGTCTAAGCCTTTAAATTCTCTCCCCATTTACTTATCAGTTACTAAAAGGGCATTCTATTATATTGAAAAAGTATAGCATAAATAAAACTAAAAGTCAAGGTTTCTTGATAATTCTCTAAATATTTTGGCTTAAATAAAGGAAGTTTTTATCCTAAGCCATAATGACTGCTGGTTATGCTATAATATGAACGAAGTGAATATTTCAAGGTTCTGACGAAGTCAGGTTCTTGTAATAAAATGACTTTTATGAATCGAGATTTTAAAGCCAAAATTAATACTCTTCCCCAAAAACCGGGAGTATATATTTTTAAAAACAAATCTGGGAAGGTTTTGTATGTAGGAAAAGCAGCCCATCTCCAAAATAGGGTTAAATCTTATTTTCAAGCATCAACTGAACTTTCCCCTGCTAAACAGACTATGGTAGAAAAAGTAAAAGATATCGACTACGTCATCTCAAGCTCAGAAAAAGAAGCCTTGCTTTTGGAATGTAATTTAATAAAAAAGCATAAGCCCAAATATAATATTACTTTCAAAGATGATAAACGATATAAATACATTAGAATTTCTTATCCAGAAGACTACCCCAAATTACATATCACACGAACTGTTAAAAATGATGGAGCTTCCTATTTTGGACCTTTTACAGATGGTTTAGCTCTTAAACGAACCCTAAAACTAATTCGTAAAATATTTCCCTATCGGGACTGTAATCTAAATATATTTTCTGATACAAAAGAGGAGCTAAAACAAAAAGCTTGCCTTTACTATTATTTGGATAGATGTCTTGGCCCATGCATTGGAAAAGTATCTAAAGAAGATTACAACAACACTATTCGACAATGTGAGCTTTTTCTTTTAGGAAAGCTGGGTGATATTTTAAAGGATCTAAAAAGGCAAATGAAAAAAGCAGCCTCAAAAAAAGACTTTGAAAAAGCTGCACATCTTAGGGATCAAATAGAAGATTTACAAGAGGTAAATGCCAAACAATACCTTGTGCCTAGCAAGAATTTCCTGACTTCTACCGGTTTAAAAGAACTGACTTCGAAAATAAGCCTCAAAAAATTTCCTAACAGAATCGAGTGCTTTGATATATCTAACATTCAAGGAAAACAGGCTACTGGTTCAATGGTAGTCTTTAAAAATGGCCAACCTAAAAAATCCGACTATCGTAAATTTAAAATTAAAACTATCTTAAAAGCTAATGATGTAGGAATGATGAGAGAAATGTTAAAAAGAAGACTAAAACATAAAGATTGGTCCTTGCCTGATCTAATTATTGTTGATGGTGGCAAGCCACAACTCAATATAGCATTAAAAGTGCTACGAGGGTTTAGGCTAGATATTCCAGCCATCGCCCTAGCTAAAAAGAGAGAAGAGATTTATCTTCCTAGCCAAGCTAAACCCCTCACTTTACCTAAAGATTCTAAAGCTTTATACTTAATCCAGCGCATCCGAGATGAAGCTCATCGTTTTGCTATCACTTATCACAGAAAGCTAAGGGGTAAAAAGGCTGTAGAATCTATTTTAGATGAAATGCCAGGCCTTGGTCCTAAAAAGAAAAAGGTTCTACTTTCAAAGTTTGGAACAACAGAGAATATTAAAAAAGCAAGTTTTGAAGAACTGGCTTGTGCAGTAGGAAAAAAATTAGCTAAGACTATTAAAAAACGTCTATAAATGAAAAAAAATCTTAAAAGAAATCTTGAAAAATTAGAAAAAGAATTAGAGAAGAAAGCTAAAAGACGGGAGAAAAAGAAAAAGCCGAAAATGAAAATCTCAGGCAGAGGCGTTTTTGAACTAAGAAAAATTATTAAGAAAAAAGCTAAAATATCCAAAAAGAAAAAATAAAATCTACTACCCCTTTACAAACTTTTCTTTCCATGCTATCTTACCTTATGATAACCTTTAGATAGGTATTTTTATTAACTTAAGGCTATATTAAGCTATAATTATCCATGCGAAACATTTTTAACATTGTTCAAATTGTAGTTGCTTGTTTGCTTGTGGTAGTCATTCTTCTTCAACAAAGGGGAGTAGGATTATCTTCTGCTTTTGGTGGTGAAGGAGGCGTCTATCGAGTAAAACGAGGAGCAGAAAAACTTCTATTCACTACCACTATCATTCTTGCTGTGTTATTTTTAGGGATAGCTTTTGTTAACCTGCTTATCTAATAATTCCTAAACAGGACTTATCTAGACTTTAAATATGTTTATTGATAACCAAAGAGAGTATCACCATACAGAAAAAAATAAAAAACAAAAACCTATCCTGGAAGAAATCGAAGGATCCCCGCCAAAGGCGGGTCCGCCTCGGGCGGAAAAAAAGATCAATATAAGATCTAAAATATCAAGAGTAAAACTACTAAAGTATCTTCCCTATGTTCTTTCTAAAAAAGAAAGGGGTGTTCTGATTTTACTTCTGTTGGCCATTGTAATCTCTTTTTTCTTTCTTGGTGTAAGATACTACAAAGGACTTACCCAAGAAGTTCCTCGTCACGGCGGATATTTTACAGAAGGTACAGTAGGACAACCTAAGTTAGTTAATCCTATTTTATGCCAGACCAATGATGTAGATATGGATCTTTCAATGCTGATTTATTCTGGCCTAATCAAATACAATTCTTCAGGTGAGTTAATTCCTGATTTGGCAGAAGGATATGAGATATCAGAAGATGGCAAAAACTACATCTTTCACCTACGACGGAATATAAAATGGCACGATGATTTTAAGCTAACAGCCGATGATGTGATATTCACTGTAGAACTGATTAAAAATCCAGAATACAAAAGCCCTCTTTATCCCAATTTTCAAGGAGTGGCTATAGAGAAAGTAGATGACTTCACTTTAAAATTTGTTCTAGACGAACCCTTTTCTCCCTTTCTTTATGAGCAGACTATTTTTGGAATTTTACCTAAACATATTTGGGAAAACGTACTTCCCGAAAATTTTGCTCTAGCCGAATATAATCTAAGACCAATTGGCACCGGACCTTATCAGTTTGAAGAATATAAGAAAGACAAACAAGGAAATATAAATTCCTATGTCTTGGTTTTAAATGAAAATTATCACCTAGACAAGCCCTTTTTAGAAAAAATTACTTTTTTGTTCTTTGAAGATGAGGCAGATCTGATTCAGGCTTTCCAAGATAAAGAAATAACTGGTGTAAGTTATATTCCTGCTGAATATAAAAAAGACTTAGAAAAAGAAGGAATAAATTTCTATTCCGTCAGCCTACCCAAATTCTATGCTCTTTTCTTTAATCAACCTAAAAATGAACACCTTAAGAATAAAGAAGTACGCAAAGCCTTGGCCTATGCTATTGATAAACAAGAAATTATTGATAAAGCCTTGAATGGACAAGCAGTGCCTGCTCATACTCCTATTCTACCCGGATTTTTGGGTCACAATCCAGAAATTAAAAAATACGAATACAACCAAAAGAGGGCTTTGGAATTACTCAATAAGGCAGGTTGGAAAGATACAGATGAAGAAGGAAATAGATTAAAAGAAGGCCAGCCGCTTGAGATAATTATTACCTCTGTGGATCAACCTCCCTTTCCTCAAGTTTTAGATATAATAAAAGAGGCCTGGGAAAATATAGGAATAAAGGTGCATATCAAACTCTATGATCCAGCAAAACTTCAAGTTGAATATATCAAACCTAGAAATTATGAGGTTTTACTTTATGGAGAACTTATGATGCATGATCCTGATCCTTGGCCTTTTTGGCATTCAAGCCAGCGTCTGGATCCAGGTCTAAATCTTACTTCCTTTAAAGATGAAGCAGTAGATGATCTTCTAGGTGAGGCAAGACACACTCTTGATCAGGACGAGAGAGCAAAAAAATATCTCCATTTTCAAAATATTTTAGCCGAGGAAATACCAGCTATCTTTCTTTATAGTCCTACCTATCTATATGGAGTGGACAAAAAAATAAAAGGAATAAAGCTAGATCGAATTACTTTTCCTTCTGACAGATTTGCTGAGATAAACATGTGGTATGTGAAGACAAAAAGAGCCTGGAAATAAAAAGATAAAAATAAAAATTACAAAATAAGCCGCGGTGGCGGAATTGGTAGACGCGCTGGCTTCAGGAGTCAGTGAGCGAGAGCTCTTGGGAGTTCGACTCTCCCCCGCGGCACCATTTAAACTATGCTAAAGAAAAAACAACCCAAACTAAGAATCATCCCTCTGGGAGGCCAGGAAGAGGTAGGTCGGAACATGATGCTTATCGAATGCGACCGAGATATTGTCATTGTTGATATGGGCCTTCAATTTCCAGAAGAGGATATGCCTGGGATTGACTATATTATTCCCAATATTTCCTATCTTCGAGGAAAGGAAAATTACATTAGAGGAGTAATTATTACCCACGGCCATTATGATCACATCGGGGCCATTCCTCATCTGATCCCTCGGCTAGGCAATCCCACTATTTTTACTATGAAACTGACCCGAGGCATTATTGAAAAAAGACAGGAAGATTTCAAAAGCAAAGAAAAACTAAATATTTATACCATTTCTCCTTCAGACATTCTCAAGTTAGGATGTTTTAAAGTCGAATTTTTTCGCGTCAACCATAATATTCCAGATGCTATTGGGGTAGTTATTCATACCCCACAAGGAATTATAGTCCATATTGGTGATTTCAAATTCGATGCCTACCCCGTTGGTGAGGAACCCATGGATAAATCTCAATTAACTAAATTAGAAAAACAGGGAGTATTAGCTCTATGTTCGGATAGTACTAGAGCTGAAGAAAAAGGTTATCAGATTTCAGAAAAAGTCATCGGAGAAACCTTAGAAAAAATAGTAAAAGAGGCTAAAGCAAGAGTAATCATAGGCTCATTCGCTTCTCTTCTCTCTAGGGTCCAACAAATTGTCTGGATTGCAGAAAAACTAGGTCGAAAAATTGCCCTTGATGGCTATTCTATGAAAACCAATGTTGAGATTGCTAAAAAACTAGGTTATCTAAAGATTAAAAAAGGAACCTTGATTATGATTAGGCAAGCTAAAAAATTACCAGATAACAAAGTAATCATCCTCTGTACTGGAGCTCAAGGTGAAGAAAGAGCAGTCCTGATGCGAATTGCTAACCGAGAACATAGACAAATTGAGATAGAAAAAGAAGATACTGTAATTTTTTCTTCATCGGTGGTTCCGGGCAACGAACGGACTGTTCAAAGACTTAAAGATAGTCTGGCTAGACAAGGAGCAGACATAATCGATTATGATATGATGGATGTGCATACTGGAGGCCATGCTCTGGGGGAAGATCTAAAGGAATTAATCCAACTGCTAAAGCCAAGATATTTTATTCCTGTCGAGGGACATTATTCTTTTCTTAAAGCTCATGCTAAGCTAGCAGAAAGCGCAGGAGTTAAACCCCAGAATAATTTGGTAGCTGACAATGGCCAGATTATAGAATTTGCTGATGGAAAAGGTGTGCTAACTAAAAAACATATTCCAGCTGACTATGTCATGGTTGATGGGCTAGGAACGATCGACTCAAAAAATATTGTTCTTCGAGATAGAAAGATGCTTGCGGCTGATGGTATGTTTGTTATTATTGTTACCATTGAAGGAAAAACTGGAAAGTTAGTAACCAATCCCGACATAATATCCAGAGGTTTTGTTTATATGAAAGAAGAAAAAAAACTAATTGAGAATACACGAGCCAAAGTAAAAAAGATTCTAAAAACAAAGAATACTACCAAACGTGCTGCAAACTATGCTTATATTAAAAATAAGATCAGAAATGATATCGGACAGTTTCTCTTTTCTAAGACAGAACGCAGACCGATGATATTGCCAGTGGTTATCGAGGTATAACTTTTAATTTAGAAATATGAAAAAAAGAGTTTTTTCTGGTATAAGACCAACCGGAAAACTTCATCTTGGAAACTACCTAGGAGCCGTTAAACAATGGCTCAAGCTCCAGGATAAATATGATTGTATCTATGCAGTGGTTGACTACCATGGTATTACTACTCCTTTTGATCCCCAAAAAATGCAGCAAAATATCTTGAATGTAGTCTTAGATTATTTAGCCTTGGGTCTTAATCCCAAGAAATGTTCTCTGATTATCCAGTCTCATTTACCAGAACACCTTGAGCTGGCCTGGATTTTGGGTTCTGTTACTTCTCTAGCTAAATTACAGCACTTGCCCACTTTTAAGGAAAAGGTAAAATTACATCCAGCATATGTCAATCTAGGAATGCTTTCTTATCCAGTTTTAATGGCAGCTGATATCTTAATCTATAAATCGAATTTTGTCCCTGTAGGAAAAGATCAGCTTCCTCATATTGAATTTAGCCGAGAGATAGCTCGAAAGTTCAATCGAACTTTTGGTAAGGTCTTCCCTGAACCAAAAGCTCTTCTAACCAGAGGAGCCAGAATAATGAGTTTGACTGATCCTGAACAAAAAATGTCAAAGAGCCTGGGTCCTCAAAGTTATATTGCCCTAGCTGATTCTCTTAAAGTTATCGAAGCTAAAATTGCTAAAGCGGTCACCGATGTTGGGCCTCGAAAAGGAGCAAAAATGAGTCCTGGAACAGCCAATCTGTTTACTTTAATGCAAGAATTTTCAGATAGTAAAACTTTATCTTACTTTAAAGCAAAATATAAAAAAGGCACTATAAGATATTCCGAAATGAAAAAAGCTCTAGCTTGCGATATTGCTAAAGCTTTTGAGCCTTTTAGAAAAAGACGGCTTGAGCTAGCTAAGAAACCTAGCTATATCAAGAAAATTTTAGAAGAGGGAGCAAAAAAAGCAAGAAAGACTGCTCAAGAGACAATTAAAGAAGTTAAGAAAAAAATAGGACTCTTGTAAAGAAATTAGAAAAAACAAACTAAGAGAGCATGGATCCATGCTCTTTTTTATTCTCGGATTATCTTTAACGCCTCATTTCTTTTTTCTTCCATTAATTTCTTAGTCTTGGCTTCCAAATTTAAACGTAACAAAGGCTCTGTCTGTGAAGGTCTAACATTAAACCACCAGTCTTTGTATTCTACACTGACCCCATCTAGCCAATAAATCTTCTTTGCATCTTTATATTTTTTGGCCAACTCTTTCATCTTTGCTTCTTTATCTTTCACATCAGAGTTTATCTCGCCGGAAACATAATATCGCCTAAGTGGCTCTACTAACTTAGACAAAGGCTTTTTCTCTCGAAACAATACTTCCATAATTTTAAGTAAAACTAAATCAGCACATTCAACAAAATAAAAATCTCTAAAATAAAAATGATTAGAAAGTTCTCCAGCAAACAAAACATTTTCCTCTCTCATCTTCTTTTTAATCAAAGCATGACCTACTTTCCACATAATGGGCACTCCACCTGCTTTTTCTATTTCTTCTTTAACTACCCAAGAAGATCTTAAATCATAAATAACTTTCTCACCCGGATTTTGTTTTAACATTTCGCAAGCTACAAGCGTTGTAATCAGATCTCCAGGAATAACTTCTCCTTTCTCATCGATAAATCCAATTCTATCTCCATCCCCGTCTAAAGCTACCCCAAAATCAGCTTTTGTCTCTACAACCTTCTTTTTTAAATCTTCTAAAGTCTCCTCTTTTAGAGGATTTGGTTCGTGATGAGGAAAAGTTCCATCAGGCTCAAAATATAATTTGATCAGTTTGCAATCTTTTAGTCTTCTGAAAATGGGTGGGATGGATACTCCACCCATGCCATTACCACAATCTATTACTACTTTCAAACCTTTGATCTTCTCTCTATCTACCATTCCTAAGACTTTATCTAAATAAGGTCTCAACATATAAGTCTCAATAACTACCCCTTCTTTTTTCTTGACAAATCTTCCTTCCTCTATTAGCTTTTGGACACGAGGCAAGCCATAGATAGAGCTAATGGGCACTGCTTGAAAGTCTGAGAGTTTAAAACCATTGTATTCTTTGGGATTATGACTTGCAGTAATCATTATTCCTCCATCATGATGTTCATATTCAGCCACAGAAAAATTAAAAATTGGACTTGAAGTAAGCCCAATATCAACTACATCTGCTCCCTGCTCCATAATTCCTTTAGATAAGGCTTCAAATAAAGAATCAGAGGAAAGTCTCATATCTCGTCCTACCACCAACACTTCAGCCCCTAGAAAAGCAACTAAGGCTTTGCCTAATTTATAAGCTACCTCTTCATTCAATTGATCAGGATAAATTCCTCTAATATCGTAGGCTTTAAATATAGATGAATCTATTTTCATAGTATCAGTAAGGGGTCCCCAAAAATTAGGTGCGCAGCGAGCGAAGCGAGTGAGCACGAATTTTTGGGGGTTTTTTAACGTCTTATAAACGGCAAAAGGGCTAAATGACGCGCCTGTTTAATAGCTCTAGCTAGCTGCCTTTGATGCTTGGCACATACTCCTGTTCTTTTCTTAGGTAAAATCCTTCCATGAGGAGAAACATAATTCTTAAGTGTCTCCACATCTTTATAATCAATCTCTTTAACTTTTTCAGCACAAAAAGCACAACTCTTTTGAGTAGTATTTTTAATCATAAACTTTTAAATTCTAACTTAGAATGGTATATCCTCTACCTTGACCTCTTCCTTTTCTGGACTTTCTTCCTGAGGGGTTTCCTTTTCAGGCTCTGGGGTTGGCTCAGGGGGTGCTGCCACAGTTTGTGGAGCAGCAGCCTTGGTATCCAACATAATCATGTTTCCAGCAATAATCTCTGTTCTATATCTCTTTATTCCATCTTGTCCCTCCCATTGTCTAGTCTGAAGCCTTCCTTCTAGATAGAGCTTGCTTCCTTTATGGAGATATTGACTACAGATGTCAGCCAATTTTCCCCAAGTAACCACATTATGATACTCTACTTTCTCCTGTCTGTTTCCTTCCTTATCTTTCCAGACCCTGTTAGTAGCTACCCCAAAAGAGGTAACATTATGTCCGGTGGATGTAGTTCTTGCTTCTGGATCTCGGGTTAATCTCCCGATAATCATGACCTTATTTAGATCCATGGATGTATTAGTTAATTAATTGGTTAATTAGTCGACCAGTTAAATTTCTGTTTCTTCACCTAAAATTTTCTCTAACTCTTTATCTAGCCCTTCTAATTTCACTTTTTTCTCTCTGGAAATAAGTTTTGGTTTTTCTATCTTTTTTACTTCCTTTTCTATCTTTTTTATTTCCTTTGGTTTTTTACTTATTTTCTCTTCTTTGACTGCTTTTTTTGCTTCTTTCTTGACAATCAAAAATCTAATGATATCTTCTTGTAATTTTAAAGCCTTATCAATCTTTTCTACTTCTCCTGGCTCAGCCGAAAATTCGCACAAAACATACCAACCTTCATCAAAATGTTTAATTGGGTAAGCCAATTCTTTTTTTCCCCAAAAATCTTCTTTTATAACTTTGGTCTCTTCTTTCCTTAGTAATTCTGAGATTACTTTGGCTTTGCTTTTGACTTCCTCTTCTGAAAGCTTTGGGGTCAAAATATAGACAAGTTCGTAGTTCATATTTTAGTCTAATTAAAATCCATAAGCTTTCCTCCTATCCCGCTTGCGGGACTACCTTTGGACAAAAGCCTAAAACTTTGGCTCTATTTAACCTTATAGAGCAGGTAGACTTATGGTAAAAGTAGTCTATCATAATAAAAAAATAATGCAAATCAACTTATCCCCAACCTTATCTAGAATTCAAAGATATGCTATACTATTTATATAATAAAAACTAAATCCATGTCATTTTCTATTGGTATTGTTGGCCTCCCCAACATAGGAAAATCTACCCTATTTTCTGCTCTAACTAGAAAAAAAGTAGATATCTCTGCTTATCCTTTTTGTACTATTGATCCTAATGTGGGAATAGTCCAAGTGCCAGATAAACGATTAGACACCTTAGCCAAGTTAGTAAAACCAGAAAAGAAAATTCCTACCATTATTGAGTTTATTGATATTGCTGGTCTAGTTAAAGGAGCTCACAAAGGAGAAGGTCTAGGAAACCAATTTCTAGCTCATATTAGAGAAGTGGATGCTATTTTACATCTTATTCGTGTCTTTGAAGACCCAAATGTAGCTCATCCCCCAGGTCCCATTAAGCCTGTCCATGATATCCAAATTATCAATCTAGAGCTGATTTTAGCAGATCTGGCTACTTTAGATAAATATTTAGAAAAAATAAAAAAGAAAGTTAAAGATGACAAAAAACTGGCTCAAACTAAAGAAGTTCTAGAAAAAATCAAAAAAGTGCTAGAAGAAGGAAAACCAGCCTCCAAGACAGAACTTTCAAAAGAAGAGGTCGATGCAATTTTAGAACTTTCATTTTTAACTCTAAAGCCAGTCCTATACGTAGCTAATGTTAATGATACTCAGCTAGATAATCCTCCTTCTCTTCCAGTTAGCCCCGTTATTCCCATGTCAGTTAAATTAGAATTTGAACTCCAAGATTTACCTGAGAAGGAAAGGAAAGAATATCTTTCAGAAACAGGCATTGAAGAATCTTACCTAGATGTCTTAATTAGAGAGTCCTATCGACTTTTAGATCTTATTACTTTTTACACTTGTGTAGACGATAAAGAAGCTAGAGCTTGGACTTTGAAAAGAGGATTAAAAGTAATTGAGGCAGCAGGATTGGTTCATACTGATTTTGCCAAAAATTTTAAAAAAGCAGAGGTTATTCCTTATTCTGACTTTGTCAAAGCTGGATCAGAAGCAAAAGCTAGAGAGCTTGGATTAATAAAAACTGAAGGGAAAGATTACATAGTAGAGGATGGAGACATACTAAAATTTAAAATTTGAAATGAAGAATGTTGACTATTACTGATCTTAAAGTGGGAACAAAAATAGAATATAAAAATGAGCCTTGGGAAATCCTCGAGGCTCAACATTTTAAACTGGGAAGAGGAGGGGCTCTTTTGCGTTGTAAGATAAAAAATTTAATTACTGAAAATGTTCAGGATCAAACTTTTAGAGAAGGGGACAAGTTTGAAAAGCCAGAATTATCTCAAACCAAGACTCAGTTTATGTATAAAGATAAAGAAAATTACTATTTTATGGATTCAAAAACTTTTGAACAGTTTTCGCTTACCAAACGGCAAATTGGTCAAGCAAGTCAGTATTTAGTAGAAAATACAAAGGTGAATATTCTCAATTATAAAGGAAAACCTATTAATGTAGAACTACCTATTAAAATAAACTTGAAAGTAATTAAAGCTCCACCAGGTGTTAGAGGAGATACTGCTCAAGCCGGAACAAAAGAAGTTGAGCTTGAGACAGGTCTTAAGGTCCAAGTGCCTTTATTTATTAAAGAAGGAGAGGTGATTAAAGTGGATACTAGAGATGGAAGTTATGTAGAAAGAGTAAGTTAAAATCCAGAATGTAAAATATAAAAAGCAGCCGCCAAAGCGGTGCTTTTTGTTATAGCTATAGTTGTTGGTTAGGAGTTTATCCCTGGGCTCTTTCTTCTTTTACCGCCTTCCAAATCTCTTTTTCAATTTCTAAAGCCAGCTTTGGATTCTCTCTTAGATAAGCCTTGGCTGCTTCTCGACCTTGACCTAGTCTGGTTCCTCCATAAGTAAACCAAGAGCCACTTTTCTCTACTACATTATATAAAGCTCCGGTATCTAGTAAATCCCCAACTTTGGATATGCCTTCATTGTACATAATATCAAATTCAGCTCTTTGAAAAGGAGGGGCTACTTTGTTTTTTGCCACTTTAACACGGACTCTATTGCCAATAATTTTGTCTCCCATCTTGATTTGAGCTGCTCTCCTTAAATCAATTCTCACCGAGGAATAAAACTTAAGAGCCAGTCCACCAGTAGTTGTCTCTGGGTTGCCAAACATAACTCCAATTTTCATTCTGATCTGATTGAGAAAGATAACGCAAGTTTTAGACTTAGATATAGCTCCGGATAGCTTTCTTAAAGCCTGAGACATTAGTCTAGCATGCAGACCCATATGACTTGCTCCCATCTCTCCTTCGATTTCTGCTTTGGGAGTTAGAGCAGCTACTGAATCTATCACAATCACGTCACAGGCATTGGATCGAACTAAAGTCTCTACAATATCCAAAGCTTGTTCTCCAGTTTCTGGCTGAGATAAGAGTAAATTTTTTATATCTACCCCAATTTTTCTGGAATAATCAGGATCAAGGGCATGCTCAGCATCAACATAGGCAGCAGTGCCTCCTTTTTTTTGCACATTAGCTACAATATGCTGAGCCAGGGTTGTCTTTCCTGAAGCCTCAGGACCAAATATCTCAATTACTCTTCCCCTGGGCACTCCCCCCACTCCTAAAGCAATATCCAAAGAGATAGAGCCAGTAGAAATAGCTGGTATATCTTGAGTCTTCATATCTCCTAGCTTCATGATTGCTCCTTCTCCAAATCTCTGTTTTATTTGATCTAAAGCAGCCTGCATGGCTTCAGTCTTAGGAGAAATTTTTTCTTGTTCTTTGACTTTTTTGGGCATGGTTTTGTATTAACTACTCAGTCTAAGTATTGTAGACAATAAATTAAAATAATGCAAGCCTTTACTTCCTTCTCATCTCCACATCCTTCCTCACTATCCCTTCCTTTGTTCCTAAAATCTCTGTTTGTTTTTCTGGCCAGCTGTATCCTTCTCTTTCACAGGTTAAGATATAGTTTTCTTTCCCTATCAAAAATCCATATTTTCCATTAGCTGGGGTGACTTGAGTTAGAAGGAGTCTTCCGTATCTCTTGTCAAAAAGTCTCAAGACAGCCAAACCTAGTCCTTTTTTAGTCTCTTCTTCTTCCACTT